>JACRLC010000065.1 GCA_016235425.1 Chloroflexota bacterium
AATTCTCAAGCAGTTGTTGTTCCGCTTTTCTAAAGAATGCGGGCAGGTTAGGTATTGTCCCAGTCCTGCGAATTGAGAGCCTTTTCAAGTTAAAATGGACTGTCTGGTGTATTGGTTTTTAAGGTGCAAAAGTCGAGTTATAGCATTTGTCAAATCACCCGCCCCGCCTCTCATCGAGACGGGTTCGGTTTCGATAGACTCAACCACCAATTGTTTTACTGATTACTGAAAACTGATTACTTTCTCCTCCTCGGCGCCAGCCGATTCTTCCCATAATGTGACGGCGTGGGTGCGGGGCGCGGGGGGCGGCGGGAATCCTCTCGCGGGGCGCCCCTGCCTCGGGTACCGGGAGCAGACCTCGGCGGCGCGGGAGGCGAGTAGTCGAATCCTTCGAGTGTCTCACGTTTGAGCGGTTGTCCCATGATCCGTTCGAGAATCCGAATCATGTCGTTATCTTCCGGCGTGACCAGGGTGAACGCGTCGCCTGTGCGCTGCGCGCGGCCTGTGCGCCCGATGCGATGGATGTAGGCGTCAGCAGTGTCGGGCATGTCGTAGTTGATGACGTGCGAGATGCTCTCCACGTCGAGGCCGCGCGCCGCGATGTCGGTGGCGACCATGATGGGATGCGTGCCGTCCTTGAAGCCCTTGAGCGCGGATTGCCGCTGGCCCTGCGAGCGGTCTCCGTGCAGGCTGGTGACATTGAAGCCCGCACGGTGAATCTGCGAAGCAACTTTTTGGGCGCGATATTTTGTGCGCGTGAAGATCAGTACCGAATCGGTGTCGGTGTGCTTGAGCAGTTCGATCAACAGCCCAGACTTCAAATGCGGCGGCACGGGATACAACGCGTGCGTCACCGTATACGCGGGGCGGGAGATGCCCATCGCGATCTTTTGCGGCTGCTTGAGCGCCTGCGCCGCGAGCAGTTCCACGTCGGCGGGGAAGGTGGCCGAGAACATCATGGTCTGACGCTGCACGGGCACGGCTTTGACGATGCGCCGCACGTCGGGCAGGAAGCCCATGTCGAACATGCGGTCGGCTTCGTCGAGCACAAGGATTTCGATTTTTGCCATTTTTGCATGGCCTTGTTGGATGAGGTCGAGCAGGCGGCCAGGGCAGGCGACGAGGATTTCCGCGCCGTCTCTCAAAGCCTTGATCTGCGGCCCCGCTCCGACTCCCCCGTAGATGGTTGCGCTCTTGATCTTTGTCCCCGCTGACAGTTCGCGGATGACGTCGTTGATCTGCTCGGCCAGTTCGCGCGTCGGCGTGACGATGAGCGCGCGTGCGACGTGCCGCGGCCCGTTGAGCAGTTTGTGTAAGATGGGGAGGACGAACGCGGCAGTCTTGCCTGTGCCGGTCTGCGCGGTGCCGATAATGTCTCGTCCGCGCAACGCGGCGGGGATGGCCGCTTCCTGGATTGGCGTGGCGGTTTCGTAGCCAGCTTTGGTGATTCCAACCATCAGGCGGGAATCCAGATTGAATTGTTCGAAGTTCACGATTGTTCCTATTCTTTTATTTCAATAAATTTTCTAATTTTTCCATGCTCATCTGTGCCTGCCGCAAATGGAACTCAGCACTTGCGGATTCAATTCCCCAGGATGATTCGGCACAGTGACGAGCAAGTTTCCCCGTTTAAATTGGATATGACTTCCTTTTTGTCGAACCTGACGAAAGCCTGCTTTCTCCAATACGGCGATAACTTGACGAGGCTTCAATACGGGCAGCTCAGGCATGGGCTTTGATGGCTGCGTCTACCTTGAATTTGAAAATTTCTAAAGTACTGGCTGGAAGTGAATTACGCGGGTCTTCCTCGGTTGGGACAGGCCGCAGGTAGGGCAGGCCGTCCTCGAAAGAGCCTTCAAGATGGAGCGCGGCGGCCTCGAACAGATTCTGGCGCGCTTCGGCAGGCGTTTTTCCCTGGGATGTCGCGTCCAGTTCAGGACAAAGTGCACTGTATTCCTTTTCTTCCTTCCAGATGATGCCAGTAAAGACGAACATATCCATAAGTTATCTCCTGGGAAGATTATACACCCTCCCCAAATCAAAACCCGCCTCTTATCGAGACGGGTCACTGATTACTGAAAACTGATCACTGTTTTCACGCTCCCTCGAGCGCAAGGACAAATTCCGTTGCGGTCGAGAAACGTTCTGCGGGGTTTTTGGCCATGGATTGCTGGATGGCATGGGCAGTGCTCCGTGGCAGATCGGAAATGATCTCGCGGGCATCCGGTGGAGGAGCATTGAGATGGGCAAGCAATAATGCGCCGGTGTTGGAGTGTTCGAAGGGCAGGCGCCCGGTCATCATCTGGTAGGACATGACGCCCAGAGCATAGA
Source organism: Chloroflexota bacterium (assembly GCA_016235425.1). Classification (GTDB taxonomy): domain Bacteria; phylum Chloroflexota; class Anaerolineae; order Anaerolineales; family Villigracilaceae; genus JAKOVF01. The sequence goes on from JACRLC010000065.1 coordinate 2,332, forward strand.
TGTCCGCGCGGCCATCCACTTCGCCAGCAGATTGAATTTGTTCAGGGGCAATGTAATCAAAGGTTCCGAGCATACCGCTGGCAGTGATGCGCGTCTGCGCATCGGCGATCTTGGCAATGCCGAAATCGGTCAAAACGACGCGCGGTGGAAGAGTGGTGGAATCGAGCATGATGTTGGACGGCTTGATATCGCGATGAACCAGTCCGCGTTGATGGGCGTAATCAAGGGCGCTGGCAATCTCTCGAAGCATGAGCAGGCTTTCGTCGAGTCCGATGCGTCCTTCAGCTTTGAGGAGATTCCGTAAGTCGGGGCCGGTCAGAAGTTCCATCGCGATGAAGTAAGTCCCGTTCTCTTCACCATAATTGAAAATGCGGACGATGTTGGGATGTGCCAGCCCGGAAACGGTCTCGGCTTCGCGGGTGAAGCGCCGGCGAAAATTCTCGTCGCTCGAAAGGGATGCTGACAACACTTTGACCGCGACTGCCTGACCGGTGTCAGGATTTTCTGCGCGGTATACATCGGCCATGCCGCCGCGCCCGATCAAACGCATCTTGCGATAAGAGGGCAGGGTAATCTCGGAACGTCCCCTGTCACTATCTGCGGGCGATTCATAAAGCGTTTTATCGTAATCTATTTTGATGCGGTAGATCGTGCGGTCCACGAAATGTTGCAGGCGCTTGCGCGCTGGCTGGAAGAGCGCTCCGGCGGTCACGGCAGAAACGGTCACCGCGAGCATGGACTGTTCGCCCGGGTGGATGGTGCGAAAGGCAAGCGAGATCAGCCCGAGAAGGATGGCAAAGGTCAGGCCGAGGCCGGTGGTCAATCCGCCGTAAACCAGGGAGCGATGGATGAGCAGGTCAATATCGAAGAGCCTGGTGCGCGAGATGGAAATCGCAATAAACAGCGGCAGCATCAGGAACAGGAAAATGCTGGATACGCGCGCAAGAAGAAGGAAGATGGTGTTCGCGAACACAGATGTGCTGAAGAGGCCGCTAAAAAGAATCTGGCTCAAGTTGAACAGCAAATACCAGAAGAATGGCCCAAGCAGGCCAATCGTTACTGAGCGCATCTGCTGTTTTTGAAGAATGCCCGCCTCGCGGTGGTAACGATAGATGAAGCTGGCCATTCCTGTCAAATACCAGGCGATGGTGAAGATCAGGTAGTTTCCCTGTCCCATTTTCTGCCAGTGAAAAGGCGCATTTGGAAAGAGGTAAATTCCCAGCATGGTAACCGCGAGCACAGGTATCAGGAATTTGAACCAGCGCGGCGCGAACTTACCCGTCGGGAACAGGAGGTTGAACAAGACGATCCCAATATCGCCAAGAGCAAGCAAGAGACCTGCCCGGGATTCGAAGCCTGGCTGAAGCGCGGCTGCGTTGATCACGTTGGAAATCCTTGCGGCAAAGGTAATCATGAACAACGACGTGAAGATTGCGAACCAGTTGTCGGAACGGCGGAAGAACAGGCTGAAGGCGATCAGCGAAAACCCCAGCAACATGAGCAGGTCAACGCCAAGATCGAATAGTGACAGGAGTATGTAGTTGAGATTGGAAAGGGGGATGCCGTCTTCTCCGCCCGGAATGGCCGCGAAGAAAAGTGGAATGGCCTGCGCAAAGACAATGACCGTGTATGCAACGATAATGATCCACAAGCTGATCAGCGCCCAACGCAGACCAGGTTTTCCCTGTAGCGATGTGTAGGTTGATGTGGGAGTCTTGGTCATGGCGGCGGCTTGATTGTTGATGATTTATGTGGTCAGTGTGGCTATTGTACTACCGGCATGCGCCTGTTCTCGAAACGCTGTCTTATGCGCCGACCCGCTCCAAATCTCCTGCGGGTAAATGATCGCGTTCGTGCCGGGCAACTGTTCCATCGCGAGACCAGTATTCAGATTGATGCCCACCTGCTGATAGGCTTTGTAGACCAGTTGACTGCAATAAAACGCGTCCTGGGTCTCTGCGTTAAGGAAGTTCAGGTTGTAGGGCTTGCCTACCTGTGACAGGCAATATTGAGCAATAGTGAGCCGCATACGGTCTTCATCTTCTTCGACCAGTTCGAGACCGGTCAGCGGGGACGCTGCTCCGTAAAAGGTATCAAACAAAAGTCCGCGTTGACGCGCCATTCGCTCGGTGTCCCAAACTCGATGGGGCACATCAAAAGTGATTACGCCGCGCGAACCCGCTTCGGCACAGCGTCCGTCCGGGCCCAGATAGACCGCTACGTGGTCCACATCACCGGGGACAAGCCTGCCGACGAGACGCCAAAACTCACCCGGTAAAATATCGGGCTTGCCGTTCATCGTGCAGATGATGTCACCTGTCTGTACCGTCAGGCCGTTGATTTGAGTTGTGTGCATCATTTCATTTACTGTATTCATTACTCGACTTTTGCACCTTAAAAACCAATACACCAGACAGTCCATTTTAACTTGAAAAGGCTCTCAATTCGCAGGACTGGGACAATACCTAACCTGCCCGCATTCTTTAGAAAAGCGGAACAACAACTGCTTGAGAATTGA
>JACRLC010000066.1 GCA_016235425.1 Chloroflexota bacterium
ACTCGGTTTTCTGGAGTCAGAATCCGTCACAGAGATATTGAGCGGTGCAGACCAGTCTGTGCTCGAAGGAACAGATTGCTCTGCACCCTGGACGCTAAATGGCGGCGCAGACTCCTCTGGTTCTGCCATAGGAGTAGGTGTGAATGTTGGGATTGGAATCTCTTCCGAAGGTATTTCTGTTGGGACTGGAGTTGATGCTGTAGATGTTTCTGTAGGTGTAGGTGTATTTTCTTCCTGCGCTGAGACTGATGGTAAGACTAGGGCGAATCCTAGAAGCATAGCCAAAAAGAATGAGATGGCAAACCACTTGAGTAGATCACGTTGCGATTTCATGGAAACTCCACCTGCTTACCTTTTTACCTAATCGGTGGGGTCTTTCATCTCAGGCACCGACCGCTTGTAGACGCCCGTTTCCACTTTGCGGGGCGTGGTCATATCCACGGTAGGGACGGGTTCGAGCAGCATCTCTTTGGGATAAATCGCGCTGCGTCGGTCAGTGAACGAGAGTTCGTAGTTATCGCCGAGCACAATCGCCTCGGTCGGACAGGCATCTTCGCAGAATCCGCAATAAATACAGCGGAGCATGTTAATTTCGTAGGTGGAGGCATACCGCTCGCCGGGCGAGAAGCGTTTTTCATCCGTATTCTCGGAGGCTTCCACGAAAATCGCATCCGCGGGACAGGCCGCCGCGCACAGCGAACAGCCGATGCACTTCTCGAGGCCGTTGTCATAACGCTTCAACACGTGGCGGCCGCGGAAACGCGGCCGAACTTCACGCTTCTGTTCAGGATATTGATACGTCACAGGGCGGTCAAAGAGGTACCTAAATGTCTGCCCAAGACCACGCACAAGTTCGACAACGGGTTCAAGCACGCTCATACGCTTTTCTCCTCAATTCACGATAAATCATCATTACCGCTATTCCTGCCGCAACAATCGAAACAAAGGGAATCGCCCAGAAATAGAGTTGATTATTCAATTCCTGCGCCAGTAAGATTCCCGTCGCGGTGATGAAAACCACTGCCAGGGCGAGCGGCACGAGCACCTTCCAGCCAAAGGACATCAGGCGGTCGTAACGAATGCGCGGCCAGGTCGCACGCACCCAGATCATAAAGAAGAGCAAAATAAAAACCTTGGCAAACATGTAAACCGGGCCAAGGAACCAGAACTTGTCAACAAACGGGCCAAGATACCCGCCGAAGAACAACGTCGCCAGGATGGCGCAGATCACGATCATCTTCTGGTACTCGGCCATGAAGAACAGGGCGAACTTCATGCCCGAATATTCGGCGTGATAACCTGCGGTCAATTCCTGCTCGGCCTCGGGCATATCGAACGGAGCGCGGTTCACTTCCGCGAGAGTCGCAATCCAAAAAATCAATGCGCCCACAGGTTGAATGACGACAAACCACCACGAACTCTGGGCGTTCACGATGTCAATCATGCGCATGGAATTCGCCAGCAGGATCGCGGTCACGAACGAAAGCCCGAGGGCAAGTTCGTACGAGATCATTTGCGCCGAGGAGCGCATCCCGCCAAGCATGGCGTACTTGTTATTCGACGACCAGCCCGCCAGCACAATGCCGTACACCGCAATCGAAGCAATGGACATAAGATACAGTACGCCGACATTTATGTCGGCCACATACAGGGTGATCGTCCGCCCAAATAACTGGAACGACGTTCCCCACGGAATGACCGCCGCGATAATCAGGGAAGGCACCACCGTTACAATCGGCGCAAGGAAAAATACGATCTTGTATGCCCGTGCAGGTGTGAGTTCCTCTTTAAAGAACAACTTGACCGCGTCTGCGATTGGCTGGAGCAAACCCTGAGGTCCCGCGCGATTCGGGCCAATGCGGTTTTGCATGCGCGCCAGCGCGCGTCGTTCGTAATAGGTCAGGTATGCAAAGCCCGTCAATAACACGAGGCAAAGCACAAAGCCTTTGAGTACCCATTCAAGCCAGAATGTCCAATCCATATCACTTCACCTTTGCGGCCACAGGTTCTTTGATGGCAATGCCCATACTGCGCGGCACAAGCGCAACGCCCGCCGAAATCGTATCGTCAATCTTCACCACGGCCTCGCCGCTCACACCGTCAAAACTGATTTTCACACGCGCGCCCGCTTCCACGCCCAAACGTTCGGCGGCTTCGGGATGCAGCGAAACGGTCGCTTCACCAACCCGTTCATCGAGCAATTCTGCGGGACTCACCGTCACGCCGCGGTCGTACAACTTATTGACAGGCACCGCCAAAAGTTCTTTTTCTTTTGGACGAAGAACCGCTTCCTTCTTGACCTTTGGAATGCGTACCGTTCCCCCAACCTGCGCGGCCGGGACGAGTTGTACGCCCAAGCCGTGTTTGTTTTCGTAAGTCGTACCGCCGTAATACACGTCGCCGCGCCCGACAATCGGCCACTGCGGCCTGACTTCGGCGAGTTTTGCATAACTCAAATCGGTAAACGCTTCGATTGAATTCGCCAGAATGTCGAATACCACTGAAACAGACGTGCCTTCAAGAACAATATTCATCTGCTTCGCAATCATGGAAGTAATTACAAAATCAGGCTTTGAGTCGCCCGTCGGGGGAACCGCGGCGTAGAATCTCTGCACGCGGCGCTCGCCAGATGTAAATGTGCCTTCGCGTTCCGAGAAAGCCTGCGCGGGCAAAACGACATCCGCAATTTCAGTCGTTGCGGTTTCGAGAATGTCCTGCACCGCCACGAATTCCGCACCTTCGAGCGCCTTCGCCAGTTTGGGGTCATCGCCCACAGGGTCGGTGCCAACGATGTAAACGGCCTTGCCCTTGAGTGCCTTCGCCAAATCCTCTTCGGGCTGGAGACCAACTTCCCAGGCACCCTGGTCGTTCGCGCGCTGCCAGACGCCAATCAGGCCGTTGCTGGCCCGGCCAATGTGACCTGTCTCCTTCAGCAAGTCCGCGCAAGCCGAAGCAACTGCGGATGTGCCGTTCAGGCCGAGTCCTTCACTGCCGAAAAACACAATCGCATTCTTTGCCTTGGCGAATTCATCGGAAATCTTGCTCTTCTTGCCAAAATCATTCACAGCCTTGACTTCATCGCCATAGGAATAGCGGATGGAGAATTTCGCAAATTTATCGAGTTTGGTTTCGCGCGGGTTCGCCACGATGAGCGCCGCGCCGCGGTCTGCGGCCTGTTTGACGCGCAGATACCAGATGGGCGCTTCTTCATATAGATCGGAGGCCACCACGAGGATGGCATCCCCTTCGCCCAGCTTGCCGAGGTTCGTGCCAGCGCCAACGCCCACGAGCGCGGTCAAATCGCCGCCGCCCATGTCGGAGTACAAAATTGCCCTGCCGCCCGCGTGGTCAGCCAGCGACTTGAGGTTGAACAAATCCTCGTTTGCGAGTCGGCCAGAGGCGAGGATGACGAAATCTTTTTTCGAGGCAGAGAAATTTTCCGCGGCAAGTTTGGTCGCGGCATCCCATGAAGCGCGCGCCAGTTTTTCATCCTTGCGGATTTGCGGCCTGGCCAATCGCTTCTTGCTTCCAACATAATGATGAGCAAAGCGGCCCTTGTCACACAGCCAGATTTCGTTGACTTCCTCGTTCTGCCGCGGCATGACGCGCTTGATGACAATGTCACCGCCCGCCTTGGCTTCGCGGCGTGTATTAAGAGTGGTATTGCAACCCACGGGGCATTGCGTGCAAATCGAGGCCTGCGCCTTGAGTTCCCACGGACGCGCGCCGAAACGGAAGTCCGCGGTGGTCAGCGCGCCAACGGGACAGATGTCAGTGGTGTTGCCCGAAAAAACGGAATCAAATCCAGGGTCAGATAATGAAACGATTTGTGTGTTGCGTCCGCGCTCGTCGAAACCGAGGACTGCCTCGCCCGCGATTTCATCCTGAAAGCGGATACATCTCGCGCATTGGATACAGCGTTCGCGGTCGAGCCAAATCAGTTCGCCGAGAGGAACCTGTTTGTCGAGGTGCAGTTTCTCGTCGTAGATGAAGCGGCTTTTTCCCGGACCATGCTCCATCGTCAAATTTTGAAGCGGACATTCGCCGCCCTTGTCGCAGATGGGGCAATCGAGCGGGTGCGATGTCAGCAGGAATTCAACCGTGCCTTTTTGTCCTTCCTTCGCTTTCGCGGTTTGCGTGAGGACAACCATACCTTCGGAAACAGGATTGGTGCAGGCCGTTTCGAGTTTGGGCATGAACTGAATCTTGGGCTGGCCGTTTTCCATCACAATCTGTCCCGTTGCGCGGTCGAACATCGGGCGGCCAATTTCAACGAGACACATGCGGCACATGCCGACAGGTTCGAGTTTGGGATGGTGGCAGAAGACGGGGATATCAATGCCCGCCAGTTTTGCCGCGTCGGCTACCAGCGTTCCATCTGGAACGGTGATTTGTTTTCCATCTATGGTAAGTGTTACCTGTTTTGACATAGTTCTCCGTACCCTCACCCCTTCCCCTCTCCCAGTGGGAGAGGGGAAGGGGTGAGGGGTTTTACGCCTTTACTGCCTTTTTGAAATCCTGCGGGAATCTTTCAATGCCCGTCACCACGGCCATCGTGGAAAATTCGCCGAGCGCGCACAGGCATTTGCCCTGCATTTGTTTGGCAACATTCAACAGTAAATCAACGTCTGTGCTGTAGCCGTTGCCAGAGTGAATGCGTTCGGTGAGATGTCTCATCCAGTAATTGCCTTCGCGGCAGGGCGTGCATTTGCCGCAGGATTCGTGCTTGAAGAAGTGGATGGTCTTGTTAATGACCCAGTCAATGCTGACGGTGTCGTCAATCACGATAACGGAAGCAGACCCAAGGTCCGCGCCGAGCGTGCGGACGAAGGCATAATCCATCGGCGTGTCGAGGGTCTTATCGTCCACAACAATCAGGGAGGATGATGCGCCCGCAGGCATGATCGCTTTGACAGGACGTCCGTCCTGAACACCTCCACCATTTTCATAAATGAGTTGGCGGAAAGTTGTGCCGAAAGGCAGTTCGTAGTTGCCAGGCTTGCGGACGCGGCCCGAAAGCGAGAAGATTTTCACGCCCGCGCTGTCGGCTGTGCCCATGGATTTATACCAATCCGCGCCGTTGGCAAGGATAAGCGGGACGTTGGTCAGCGTTTCGACATTGTTGATTACGGTCGGCTTGCCATACAAACCAACCGAGGGTGGGAACGGCGGACGGACGCGAGGCTGTCCGCGCTTGCCTTCGAGCGATTCCATCAATGCAGTCTCCTCGCCGCAGATGTACGCGCCCGCTCCGAGGTGGGTATGGATTTTCAGGGAGTAATCTGTGCCGAAGAGGTTTTCGCCGAGATACCCTGCATCTTCCATCTCCGCGAGTTTTTCGTCCAGAAAGGCCGCCACCTGCCAGAACTCACCGCGCAAGTAAACATAGGCGAGGTTCGCACCGACCGCGTACGAAGCCAGAGCAACGCCCTCCAAGAACTGGAAGGGATTATTCTCCATGATTTCGCGGTCTTTGAATGTGCCAGGCTCGGACTCATCCGCGTTGGCAAGAACATAATGCGGCCAGCTCTTGCTGTCCATGAACGACCACTTCATACCCGTGGGGAAACCCGCGCCGCCGCGCCCGCGCAAGCCAGAGTTCTTGACCACGTCGGTCACTTCGGCGGGCTTCATCTTGGTCACGGCATTTTTGAGGGCTGCGAAGCCGCCGTTCTTTTTGTAGACATCCAGTTTGTTGATGTCGGGAATGTCTCGATGACGAAATAGGATATGTGCCATAAGTCTCTTATTCTGCCAGAGGAATGATTTGCCCTTCACGGCGGGCAACCTCGATAATCAAACTGCTATCGTCTTCTTTAAACTGTTTCTCTCCAACAGGGATTGGCTCGATACGAACATCAGTATGGGCAGCAACTCTCCATAGCTTTGCCCAATCTTTATGCGTCCATTTTCGGTCATAGCGCGGAGAGACAACAAGCAAATCAATATCGCTCCATTCATGCTGCTGGTTTCTTGCATACGAACCAAAGAGAACGCCGTAACTAACCGGCACTCCCTTTTTACGAACAGCCTGCAAATAGTTTTGAACGGCGTCTATAACGATTTTATCAACCATTCAAACAACTCCTTTGCCTGTTTCATCATAACCTTCACTTCGGACATGGGTGGAGGCGCGCCCATCGATTCTTGATAACGTCCGCGAACATTATAAGGATTCAAATCTGCCAGTAAGTTTTTCTGCTTCTCACTTATATCCAACTTAGCAACTTCTGCCAGTTTCGGCAGGTTATGGATAAACGGCGGAATATCTTTGGTTTCTTTGATCACATGCGCTTTAAGCGCTTTTTCAACCGCAAGATGAAGGGCAAACAAACCCAGCCAAACGCGTTTTCCTTTAATCAAATAAGCGGCGTTATCCCATGCGTCCAAGGCGCCGTCGCGCAATTGGTTGACTTGCTTTTCAACGTTTATCATGCAAATTCGCTATTCTGCTGCATACGCTAGATATACTTTTCCTAAGCGTTATTCTTTAACCTTCTTCAATGCCTCAATCAACTCCATCGTCCTATCCACGGTCATGTTCTCGTGGTATTTGATTCCATCGGGGCCTTGTGTTTGGAACATCGGGGCCTTGTCGCAGGCGGCGAGACACATCACGGATTCGATGGTCACGAGGCCGTCTTCCGTGGTCTCACCGACTTTGACGCCGAGGTTGGCGCACAGGTTGTTGAGGAATTCATCCGCGCCGCGCAACGCACAGGGCAAATCGGTGCAGACTTGCATACGATACTTGCCCGCTTTCTCGTCGTGATACAGCGTGTAGAAACCGACAATCGAAGCGACTTCGGTCTCGGTGACGTCGAGCAACTGCGCGATATCCTGCATCGCGGCCTTATTGACGTAGCCTTCCTCTCGCTGGGCAAGATAGAGGAGCGGCATCACCGCCGAACGTTTGTGTTCAGGCGGATACTTCGACAGGATTTGTTTTACTTCCTTCGGATATTTCTCAAGAAGCATGATTCCTCACGTCTAACCCTCACCTCTTGCCCCTCTCCCAGTGGGAGAGGAGTTGGGGTGAGGGAGAAATTTATCGGTCAATATCTCCGAGGACAATGTCAATGGAAGCCAGAATACCAACCAGGTCCGCCACCAGATGTCCCTTTACGATTTTCGGTATCACGGACAGATTATCAAATGAGGGCGTGCGCCAATGAACGCGATACGGTTTCGGGCCGCCGTCGCCTTCGAGATACACACCCAACTCGCCGCGCGGCGATTCGACCGCGCTATAAATGGAAGCCTTCGGCGCGGGGAAACCCTCCGTCCACAGCTTGAAGTGATGGATGAGCGATTCCATGCTCACACCGATTTCAGAGCGCGGCGGCGGGACGAACTTGCGGTTGTCCGAGCGAACGGGTCCCATCGGCAGTTTATTCAAGGCTTGCTCCACAATCTTCAACGATTCGCGGAATTCCTGAATGCGGACGAGATAACGCGCGTAGGTGTCGCCTTCCGTCCGAACAGGGACGTTGAAATCATATTGCTCATATCCTGAATACGGGCGCGCTTTTCGCAGATCCCAGTTAACTCCTGAAGCGCGGAGAGACGGTCCCGTCACGCCATGCGAAAGGGCGGTTTCCTTCGTCAGTTTTCCGATTCCCAGCAATCGGTCCAGGAAGATCGGGTTCTTCGTCAAAAGATTTTCGTATTCGTCAACCCGTTTTGGGAATATCTTAATGAAGTTACGCACCGCGGCTTCGAATTCCACAGGCACATCGCGCCACAAACCGCCCGGACGAATGTAGGTCGTCATCATGCGCTGGCCTGAACATAATTCCAGAATATCCAGGATCAATTCGCGTTCGCGGAACGCGTACAGGAACATGGACATGGCCGCCAGGTCGAGGCCAAACGTGCCGACCCAGACCAAGTGCGAAGCGATGCGCTGCAACTCAGTGAGGACCACGCGGATGGCTTGTGCGCGTTCGGGCACATCCAAATCCACCAGTTTTTCAACGGCCAGGCAATATGAAAGATTATTGCCCACGGTGTTCATATAATCGAGGCGGTCGCACATCACTTCGGCTTTTTGATAGGTCTTGGCTTCCATGTTCTTTTCAACACCGGTATGAAGGAAACCAATATCGGGGATGGCGTTCACGATCACTTCGCCGTCGAGTTCAAGCAGGAGGCGCAACACACCATGCGTGGACGGATGTTGCGGGCCCATGTTGAGCAGCATGGTCTCACCAGTCAACGCGCGTTCCGAAACCAGGTGTTTGTATTGTTCGATGCTTACTTCTTCAATCTGAGCCATGCTTATTCCTTTGCGTATGGCTTCCGCAAATCAATCTCTTCAAAATTGAAGGTGAATTGCGGTTCTTCGTAACCCAGCGGGAAATCCTTGCGAAGCGGATAACCTTCCGTCCCTTCGGGCATCAAAATTCGGCGCGGGTCGGGATGACCTTCGAATTCGATGCCGAACATATCGAAGACTTCGCGCTCGCGCCAATTGGCAACATCGTACACCCGCGTCGCGGTCGGGACCTTGGGCTGGCCGCCGTTTACCGGGACTCTCAACTGCAACGTGACATTTTTCGCGAGAGACGAGAGCTGGTAAATCACATGAAAACGCGGCGACTCCTGAGGCCAGTAGTCCACCGCGGTCAGCGCAGACAACAGTTCGAATTCATGCTCGTCGCGCAGGAGAGTCAGCGCTTCAATGATTTGTTCCACCGTGATGAACGCATGCACTTCACCGCGGAACTCTTCAAACGCCGCGCCAAACTTGTCCTGCAAGGCTTTTACGACTGGTTCGAGTTTTTTATCCATAAGTTCATCCTGTCATTGCGAGGAGGGTGTTCTTCCCGACGAAGCAATCCCCGACTAAACGGCAAAATCTCAGCGATGAGATTTACCCATTAAACGGGAGATTGCTTCGCAAAAAAGTGCGCTCGCAATGACATCTAACCTTTCGCCAAATCCTTGAATTTCTCGGCCTTGACCTTCTCGTACACGGTCAACACGCCGTGGATCAGCGCCTCGGGGCGCGGCGGGCAGCCTGCCACATACACATCCACAGGGACAAGTTCGTCCACGCCCTGATAAATCGCATAGTTGTTGAACACGCCGCCGCAGGAGGCGCAGTCACCCATTGCAATGACCCATTTCGGCTCGGGCATCTGGTCGTACAGACGGCGGAGCACAGGCCCCATTTTCTTGGAAACGCGTCCAGCCACAATCATCAAGTCGGATTGGCGCGGGCTGGCGCGCATCAGTTCCATACCAAAGCGGCTCATGTCGTAATCCGAAGCCTGCGCGGCCATCATCTCAATGGCGCAACAGGCCAAACCAAACAGCATCGGCCACATGGCGTTGGTACGCGCCCAGTTCACAGCTGTTTCAAGGCTGGTCGTAACCACACCCATGTTGCCGAGTTTCTGCTCTACTCCCATTCGAGGGCTCCTTTCTTCCACGCGTAAACGTAACCTACCAATAAGATAACAATGAAAATGATCATTTCAATCAAGCCGAAAATACCGAGCTGGCGGAACACAATCGCCCACGGCAGGAAGAACACAACTTCGATGTCGAACAGGATGAACAATACCGCGACGAGATAGAAACGGACGGGCATGCGCCGCGTCCCTTCACCGTAGGGATTCATGCCCGATTCATAGGGCATGGATTTCGCTTCCGACTTCTTCTTCGGCCCGAGCAATTCCCCCAAACCAATCGCGATGAACGCAATCAGCGTTGCAACCGCGATCATAACAGCTATGGCAATATACTCCAGCAACATAGACACCTCAGTGATGCGTGAAATCTGGCACGCTTGGCGAAGTATATCATAAGAGTTTTTAAGGGGCTAGAAAATGTGTCACATTTCACAAAAACGGAGGATAATGGTCATATTGGATAAGGAATGAGAAATAGAAAATCCCCAAAAAACTGTATTTACCTCACCAAAAATTCATCGAAGAAATCAATCACCCGCCGCGTGTATTTTTCCCGGTAATACGCGTACATGTTCAAGTGCGGCACACCTTCCTCCGTCCACAATATTTTGGGATCGCCTGCGGCTTCGTATAAACGATACGGTGAGTTCATGGTTACTGCGGCGCCTTCCCAGCCGTCAATGATAAATACCGGTCTGGGGCTGATCTTCCCGATCTCATCCACAGGCCGCACTTTATCGATGCTCGTACCCGTTTCCCATTCCGCGAAAGACCGAATCATCGGCTGGAGAATGGGGACGGGGACATTTATCTTGTATACATCTTCCAAAGTGGGAAAGGCGCTGTCAATCACCAACGCTTCGATTTCGGGACGATGGGCCGCGGCCAAGATGATCGTCGCGCCGCCCATTGACCCGCCCCACGCGCCAACGCGCTTCACGCCGGGTTGCGCCAGCGCATAATCCAGCGCGGCTTCCACATCCAACTGCTCATAGTAGCCAAGCGTGGAAAAATCGCCGCCGCTTTTGCCGTGTGCGCGGAAGTCCCATGCCAGAACGCCGTATCCGTGACTGGCGAACATTGCATGGAACTCCTCCGAGCGCGCCGCGCCATATCCATGCGCCTGCAAAATCACCGTCCCGTTTTGAGGAGGTGTGTACCACGCGGATAAGGTCACGCCATCGGAAGCGGTTAATTCAATATCCTGATATTTGATATTGTTGGCCCTGAGAAAATCCCCCGATGCAATACTTCGCGCAGGATGGAGATATGCCTGCGCCTGACGATAACTCAGGAAAGTGACCGGTACGAACAAAGCGATGGAGAGAAAGATGGCCGTTGCGCTGAACAGATTGAGCCAATATCGCCAGCCTACGCTTTTTGTTTTCATTTCCTGGAAACCCTTTTTGTGCACGGATTTACCTGATTTCACGGAAAAACCTTGAAAAATCCTGTTTGTCCTTGAGATCAGTGTCAGCTGTAACCAGCTCTTGGCTGCGTGTGATGAGATGTGGTTCACAAAAGTCAGTTGTCAGGTCTGGATCACCCCAGCACAAAATTATCAATCAACCTCGTCTTCCCAATCAAAACAGCCATCGAAAACAGGGTTTTGCCTGTCACGGTTTCCAGCTCTTCCAGCGAGTCATAATCCGCGCAGGAGACGTATTGCATTTGGGCGCGCGGCTCGGCGGCAATCACTTCTTTCATCTTTCTTCTTAGCGTTTCTGCATCACGCTCTCCCGTCTCATACGCTTCTTTCGCGGCGCTCAGGGCCTGGAATAGAACCAGCGCGGCCTTGCGGTCATCGCCCTCCAAATATTTGTTGCGGCTCGACATCGCCAGCCCATCGGCCTCGCGAACGATGGGGCAGACCACCACTTCGAGCGGGAAGTTCAAGTCCTGCGTCATGCGGCGGATGACGGCGGCTTGTTGCGCGTCCTTTTGGCCGAAGTACGCCTTGTGCGGCTGAACTGCATTGAACAACTTTGCCACGACAGTGGTCACGCCCCTGAAATGACTCGGCCTCATCGCGCCTTCGAGGCCCTTTGTCAACGCTTCCACCTCGACCCAGGTCTGGTAGCCGTTTGGGTACATGACCTCCGCTGTGGGATTCCACACCAAATCCACACCGAGAGGCTCGATCAGTTTCAGGTCACGTTCGAGGTCGCGGGGATATTTGGCGAGGTCTTCGTTTGGGCCGAACTGTGTGGGGTTGACGAAGATGCTCACGACCACGCTCTTGCACTCGGCTTTGGCCCTGCGGATTAGTGAGAGATGCCCCTCGTGCAGGTATCCCATCGTTGGGACGAGACCAACTGTCCCGTCGAGAAGGAGGCGGGCGGAACGCAATTCGTCTAGACTACTTACGATCATCATGGTCAACTCCTGCTTGACACGCCTGAAAATTTGTTCTAGAATGTTTATACCGACTTAGAAAAAGGAGAAAAAATGGCTTACGGATTTACAAACTCAAAAGGAACAACTTACTATTTGCACGCCAAAGGAAGAATGTTCTTCTTCTCGAAGGAAATCAAGGAAGGCGCTCTCGATGCCGTTCCCGCGGGCTACAATGTGGTCGAAATGAAGACCGGCCTGCCCGTCCTCAAGAAAGCGGAACCTGTTGCGCAATCGGAGAAACCAGAGACATCCATGTAGGAAAGTATAACGCCAGGAAGGTGACCATGCCAGTGTTTGCCCCGGCGCACTGGCATGATAACCAATGTAAGACAGCAAGACAACCAAATACACCCGTTCTTTTAGAGAAAAGGAGACCTGATATGACACGTACATTTGCCTCTAAAAGTCTTGAAGAAGGGAGGAAATGACCATGCCCACGCTCAATCGCGTCCAACTGATCGGCCGCTTAGGCAAAGACCCCGAGTCACGTTTTACCCCCAGCGGTAAAAAAGTGACTCATTTCAGCATCGCCGTTTCGCAGCGCTGGAAGACCGGCGGCGAGATGAAAGAATATACTGAGTGGGTCAACATCGAAGCCTGGGGACGTCTTGGCGAAGTCTGCCAGGAGTATTTGAAGAAGGGCAGTCTCGTTTACGTCGAAGGGCGTTTGAAAACAGACAGGTACGAAGACAAAGGCGAGACAAAGTATTACACCAAAGTCGTTGCACTGACCCTGCAATTCCTCGATAGGAAACCCGCCGATGAACCCGTGATGGCGGTGGAGGATGAACAGGCGGAATATGAGATGTAGTCGGAAAAAAGTGTTCAAAAGTCGGTGAACAGAAACCAGTGACCATTGGTCAGGAAACAAAACGCGAGGCTCAAGAGAGTCTCGCGTTTTGTTTTGGCGCCACCTAACAATTTTGACAGGGTGCTTGACAAATCATTTTTTCAGCCTACACTATTACTATCGTATTCAACTCCATTGATGATCGGGAGGAAATGTTATGCCAGCTTTGAATCGCGTTCAACTAATCGGTCGTTTAGGCAAGGACCCAGAAGGCAAGTTCACACCCACCGGGAGGCAGGTGACGCACTTCAGTCTCGCCGTCAGTAATCGCTGGAAAAGCAAGGACGGCGAGATGAAGGAGTATACAGAATGGGTCAATATCGAAGCGTGGGGACGGCTCGGTGAAATCTGCCAGGAGTATCTCAAGAAGGGCAGTCTCGTTTTTGTGGAGGGACGCTTGAAAACCGAAAAGTATGAAGACAAAGGGGAGACAAAATACTACACCAAAGTCGTGGCGCTTTCCCTGCAATTCCTGGATAAAAGACCTGCCGATGAACCTGTTATGGCTGTTGAGGAGGATGCGGGAGAGTACGAAGCGTAAGGCTGTGATCAGTTTTCAGTGAGCAGTTACAGTAAAACAAAAAACGCAAAACGCGGCGGATACATCTCGCGTTTTGCGTTTTTATACCTCACACGGTCACAAATTGCGCTTTTTCAAAGAGCTGAAAGCGCAAGGTTAGCAAAGAATCAAGATCGGCTTTGTGAGTTGTCAAGGATTCTTCCAGACACTTTGAAATAGCTTCTTTGAAAGCAGGAAACTTTTC
>JACRLC010000069.1 GCA_016235425.1 Chloroflexota bacterium
AAGCCAGAGCATTCTGCCGCGAATTTCGCTAATTCACACGGATTTTTAAAACCAATTCGCGAAAATTCGTGAAATCCGCGGCTGAGGTTTTGCTTTTTTTCTCTGAAATTGGCGGGCGTAAAAGATGTGGGTAATCACCAGTTGCTTTCAGGTTGACATTCTATTTATTTGGGATAAAATAGGCAGGCACTCAAGCCGAAGTGGCGGAATTGGCAGACGCGCTACGTTCAGGGCGTAGTGAGCTTACGCTCATGTGGGTTCAAGTCCCACCTTCGGCACACAGTGATTGGAAACCCGCTTAGAGGCGGGTTTTTTGTTTCCACCCTTAAGAATCGGCAACATTCCTTGGTGCAATGCCTTCCTCAAAGTTGGCAATGGCCTCTGGCTTTTTCCCTTCGAGGCTTCTGTCTTGGCGTAACACCCTGCAACTTCGCATAAGGTGAGATTTTGACAGCCGCGTCGCGTTTTAGGCCAGGGAGAGCAGTGGTATAATTGCCTTATTCTAAACGTGTACTTCATTTAATAGAAAGACACGAAGTTTCAGGAAAATTTGGCCTTCGTGTCTTTTTATGCGCTAAAACTCCCTGTCAGATCTGAATTTTTACAGAGTACCGCATAAATAACCAAATCGGAATTGCCAAGTCTTCTCATGATTTTTATCAAAAAGTTTAGTTATTTATGCAACAAGCGGTAGCTCAAATTGTGTGGCAAAACTTACTTTGTATGACAAAATAGGATGATTATGACCGAAGATACCGTTCTCGCAGGAAACATCCAACAAGTTGACATAGACCAGCAGGTGCGTTCGGCATTCCTCGACTATGCCATGAGCGTGATCGTGGCGCGCGCCCTGCCAGATTCCAGAGACGGCCTCAAACCTGTCCATCGCCGCATTTTGTATGCGATGAACGAAATGGGCATCCGCTCCAATACGGCATTCAAGAAGTCCGCCCGCATCGTGGGTGAAGTGCTTGGTAAATACCACCCGCACGGCGACTCGGCGGTGTATGAGTCCATGGCGCGCATGGCACAGGATTTTTCCATGCGTTATATGCTCGTGGATGGACAGGGTAACTTTGGATCGGTGGACGGCGATGCGCCCGCGGCCATGCGTTATACCGAAGCCCGCCTCCACAAAATGGCCGAAGAGATGCTGGCCGATATTGACAAGGACACGGTTGATTTTGGCCCGAACTTCGACGACTCGCTTGAAGAGCCGCTCGTCCTCCCGGCGCGCCTGCCAAACCTGCTTCTCAACGGCGCTTCGGGTATCGCCGTCGGTATGGCGACGAACATCCCGCCGCATAACCTGCGCGAACTCGTGGATGCGATCAATTATCTGATTGACAATTACGACCGAATGGATGACATTCCCGTCGAAGATTTGATGAAGCACGTTACCGGGCCGGATTTCCCCACTGGCGGAATCATCGTCGGGCGCGAGGGGATCGAGTCCGCGTATGCCACGGGGCGCGGACGTCTCGTCGTGCGCGGTATGGCCCATATTGAGGAGGGGAAGGGTAACAAGCACGAGATTATCATCACCGAGATCCCGTATCAGGTCAACAAATCTTCGTTAATTGAACGCATTGCCGAACTCGTGCGCGACGATAAAATTGACATGATCTCAGACTTGCGCGATGAATCCGATCAGCGCGGCATGAGTATCGTGATCGAACTCAAGCGCGGCGCGCAACCCAAAAAGGTACTCAACCAACTCTATAAATATACGGCCTTGCAGTCCACGTTTGCGGTGCAAATGCTGGCGCTGGTGGACGGCGAGCCGCGCACGCTTCCGCTTAAGAAGGCCTTGCAGATATTCATCGAACACCGGCAGACGGTGATCGTCCGCCGCTCGAGCTTTGAACTTGCCAAAGCGCGCGCCCGCATCCACATTCTTGACGGGTTGCTGATCGCGTTAAACAACATTGAGGCGGTCATCAAGACGATCCGCGAAGCGGAAGACGCAGAAGCGGCAAAGACCAGCTTGATGCAACGGTTCAAGTTGAGCGAATTGCAGGCGCAGGCCATCCTCGACATGCAGTTGCGCCGACTGGCCGCCCTCGAGCGCTGGAAGATCGAAGAGGAACACAAGCAGGTGCGCGCTACGATTGAATACCTCGAAGATTTGCTGGCAAGCCCAAAGAAAATTCTTGCGCTCATTCAATCCGACTTGAAGGAACTGGCCGAGAAATACGGCGATGACCGCCGCACGCGCATCGCCAGCGACGCCAAGGAGGATATTCACGACGAAGACCTTGTCGCGGATGAAGCCGTGCTGATCAGCCTCACCGAGCGCGGGTATATCAAGCGCGTGGCCGCGGCCGCATTCCGTTCACAGAGCCGCGGCGGACGCGGCGTGATGGGGCACTCCACCAAGGAAGAAGATGAAGTTGTAGCGCTCATCCCGGCTCGCAGTCTCGATACGATGCTGTTCTTCTCGGATAAGGGCAAGGTGTACTCCGAGAAGGTCTACCAAATCCCCGATGCCGACCGCGCCGCCAAGGGCATTCCGCTCGTCAATGTGCTTTCGCTTGATGCGAACGAACGTGTGACGGCTGCCATTGCGGTTGGAAGTTTCTCCATTAACACTTACTGTATGCTGATGACAACGCGCGGCAGGATCAAACGCGTGAGTATGGAAGAATTCTCCTCGGTCCGCCCGTCGGGCTTGATTGCCATGTCACTGGAGGAAGGTGACCAACTCGGCTGGGCGCGCGTGACCTCCGGCAAGGACGAGATCATTATCGTCACCCAAAACGGACAGGCGTTACGTTTCGGCGAAGACAAAGTCCGCGCGATGGGCAGGCAGGCCGCGGGTGTGCAGGGGATTCGCTTGAAGAAAGACGATGCGGTCACGAGCATGGATGTGGTGGATAAAGAAGGCTCATTGCTTGTTGTCACAACGGGTGGCCTCGGCAAGCAGACGCCATTGAAAGAATATACTCCCAAAGGACGCGCAACAGGCGGTATCTCAACCATTGACCAGAAGGCTTTGAAGGAAATCGGCAAGATTGCCGCGGCGCGTGTTGTTCAAAATGCGGATGACCTCACCATTATCACGGCCAATGGCGTGACCCTGCGCCTGAAAGTGAAAGATGTCAAACAATCGGGCCGCGCGACGAAAGGCGTGCATCTCATCAAGCCGCAGGAAGGCGATTACGTGGCCTCTGTCGCCCGTATCGCTGTAGAAGATTTGAAGAAAGCCGGTGCAGACGTCAATGGCAATGAAGCGGAAGTTGTGGAAGAACAGCCAAAATTGATATAGAGAAAAACAGCCAGCAGAAACGCTGGCTGTTTTTTTGCAAAGGACTCCAACATCTCCCAATGTTGGGGAAAGAATGCCGAAGTCGGGGGGGCCCTTCGACAAGCTTAGGGCAACGCTTCGGACTCCGATGTTTATGAATTGCCAACGATCACGGCGCGGTCGAGAGCCGGATGATGCGCGAGCCTAACTGATTTCCGTTGATCTTTCCGGTGGCATAATCCAGCACATCGTTCCAGTTGCTGATCACGATCCCTGACTGGGTCATGTGATCGAAGGCTATCAATTGCAGGGTGTGGATCGTCGCGGGAATTTGCTCCAGGATTTTTCCAAGGATCTTATCGTTTGCAGTGAGCGCCTGCATCAATGTGACGAAGGTTTCCTCGGGGGTGCAACTGTCCGTGTAAATCCACTCACATTCCACGTGAATGCTCAGAATCCCGGCCTGGTTCGTCGGCCCGTCCATCAGCACCTGCGCGTCGATGACCGTGAACTTGGCTTCAATGGTTTCCGCCAGTGGATTCGAACCGAGCATGGCATTATTCAATATTTCAACAACCCTGCCAGTATTTGGCTCCGGTGTGGCAGATGGTGTTATGGGCGTGGGTGTCCACATGGTGGCGGTGAGGGTTTGGATCATTGCGGTTATCTCGGGCGGCGTAATCTCACCAGATGAGGGAACACAAGCGATGAAAAAAATTAAAGGCACGAAGGGTAACAAACGTTTCAGCATTTACGACCTCCCAGGCTATTTCGTTTATTTGTACACTATTGCGGAATCCCCTGTCAACGACGTTTCACATACTATTGTGATACTTTTAGCCGATGAAGATTAAACAAGAATCTATACGCAATTCGCGTTGTAAATAAAAAAGGCCCGAAATTTCTCCCGGCCTCCAAACTTGTTAAAACAGCCCTATTTTCCCGGTTATCAGAAGGCACATCATCCCCAGCGTGCAGACAGCGATCATCATCATCACGGCGATGACGAACCGTTGTATCGGCGTCATACCGAGGAATTTTGTTTTACGCATCGCGGGATCGGCGGTCGTCCCTGCGGCGGGCTGGAACTTGGCTTCATCTTCAAAGAAGGGGGATGCGTTGGCTTCTTCACGGAGATTGTCAAACATGGCATATCCTTTGGTTGGGGAACACTTTTTTAAATTGTATCACGCCGACGGGCGCAGGCTGACATCCCCAAAGCGGACTATCACGAAATTGCCATGTTCGTCCCGCAGGCGCAGACTGCCATCCGATGCCAACCCTATCAATTCACCGCTGACGACTTGCCCGCCTCCTTCCCGGACCCGAACCTGCTCGCCGCGAAATGACAGTTTCTCATCCCAGGCCTTGATCAAATTATTCGAACCCATCTCCGGCAATCTTGCAATCAACGCGGAGAGAATGCCATGCAATAACTCTTCGCGTACTGGTGCGTATCCAAGAACTTCCTCCAGGCTTATGGCGGGAAACTGCAAATATTCTTCAGCTGGGACGGATGCCTTCATCACGTTGACTCCCATGCCGATGACAACCGAATCCGGAATGTCGCCGGACCACGTCGTTTCAACGAGGATGCCTGCCATTTTTCGCCCATCCAGAAGAATGTCGTTCGGCCATTTGATGCGCGCGTCGAGTTTATACGTCTGCAGGGAATCTGTGATGGATAACGCGGCCAGTCCCACGGTCCGGGAAAGATGCGGGCGCAGGGCGGCGGAGGGGCGCAGGATCAGGCTAAAGGCGAGGGCGGTCCCCTTTGGGGTGAACCATTTCCGGTCGAGTCTGCCGCGGCCCTGCGTCTGTTCATCCGCAATGACGAGGGAAAGATCGGGCGCGCCGTCCTTTGCCCAGGTGAGCGCCTCGTCGTTGGTGGAACCGATGGAATCGAAATAACGAAGACCGCCGAGGGGCAGGTCGGATAATTTCTTTTTGAGGGATGTTTCGTTCATGGGAATCAAAAGACCCTAAGGGTCTTCAAAACCCTGAGGGTCTGCTTCTTACTGAACAATATCGTATGGGTTGACGCTGGAACCGCCCACGCGGACTTCAAAGTGCAGGTGCGCGCCGAATGAGTTGCCCGTGTTGCCTGCCAGGCCGATGAGCGTGCCCTGGCCAACGGGTGTACACATACCGACATTGATCTGGCTCAAGTGGGCATAGACCGTGACGTAGCCGTTACCATGATCAATTTGCACCACATTGCCGTAACCGTAGTTATAACCGCCCTGCGCCATGGTGACCACACCCGAACCGGCGGCATAAACAGGGTCGCCTTCGTTCGCTTGAATGTCAATGCCGAGGTGGCCGGGGCCGTAACCGTTGCCGGAGATGTTGTGCGATGCGGCAGGCCAGCCAAAGCCGCTGGCAACGGGACCGCCTCCGCAGGCGTTGCTTCCGAAATCGGATGTGCCGGTGCTTCCATCGTTACTGCGTGATGCAGTTTGCAGGTCTTGAGTCCAATCGCGCAGTTCGCGTGAGCCGCCGGGAATCATCACCAGTGTGCCGGGCTTCATTTTGGGATCGGTTAAGTCAACCTCGTTGCCGGGGAAGTTCATGATGTCTTCCGGGGTTGCTTCAAACTTCTCGGCCACTGCTTCGAAAGTATCACCGTCTTTCCATTCGTAATACAAGCCGTCCACCGGCGGGACGGTGAGTTCCATGCCCGGTTTCAGGTTGTGCGGATTATCTTCAAGTTGCGTGTTGACATACAACAGGGTCTCGGATTTGAGCGAGAATTTTTCCGCGATTGACAACATGGCATCGCCGCGTGAGACGCGATAGATGGTCGCTTCGTAGCGCGGACGTTCGGGGATGTTCGTCTTCAATTGCAATTCGCGCGGGATCGCGAAAACGCCGCTCTCACCGGCCCCGGAAGCTGGCAGGCCCACTTCGGGAGGATTCTCGTCCGGTGCAGAGGTGGGCTGTGGGATAAAGCCGGAGTTGGATGCGCTGACGTTTTTCCACCACACGGTGGAGCCGAGCAATGATGCGACGATCAATACGGTCACAGTCCAACTGACGATCGTAAACCGGTCTACTTTGCCTTTGGCGCGGGGAGCAGAAGTCGTGGCGCTGTTCTGCGCCTCAGCCTGCCCGCTCTTCGGTTTGCGTTTAAACCTTGAGACAAGCGAGGAAAAGAAGGATCGGGTTTTTTCCAGAAGATTTTTCATAAGTGGTGTTTGTCATTGCAAGGAGGGTGCCTGCCTGCCCCGAAGTTTTTCGGGGTCCCGACGAAGCAATCTTCTTTTTATCGGGGATTGCTTCGTCGCAACAAACGCTCCTCGCAACCCCGCCGAAAGCGGGCGGGGCAATGACATGGGATGTTACGCATCCTGTGTCAAATTCTCAAGAAATTCCTGGTTGTTCTTTGCTCGATCCAACCGTGTGATGATGGCTTCGGTGGCGACAGCGTTGTCCATGCCTGCGCCCTGGGGCGGGGGCGAGATCATCTGAATGAACATGCGGCGCATGAGCCAGACGCGTTGCAGGAGATCGGGGCCGAGAAGCAGGTCCTCGCGGCGGGTGGACGAGCGCTCGATATCCACTGCGGGGAAGATGCGGCGTTCCTGCAATTTGCGGGAGAGGATCAACTCCATGTTGCCGGTGCCTTTGAATTCCTCGTAGACCACGTCATCGAGACGGGAACCGGTGTCCACGAGGCAGGTGGCGATGATGGTGAGCGATCCACCATCCTCCACGTTACGAGCCGCACCGAAAAAACGTTTGGGCGGGTAAAGCGCCGAGGGGTCCATACCGCCGGAGAGCGTACGCCCGGAGGGGTTGACAACGAGGTTGTAGGCACGCGCCAGGCGGGTGATCGAGTCCATTAAGATTACCACATGACGGCCGATCTCGACGAGCCTCCTTGCACGGTCGAGGGCGATTTCCGCCGTGCGGACGTGGGATGTGACGGGTTCGTCAAAGGTGGAAGCCACCACTTCGGCATCCACGGAGCGGTCCATGTCGGTTACTTCTTCAGGGCGTTCGCCGATGAGTGCAATAATAAGATGGGTATCTGGATATTTTGTTGAAATGGAGTTCGCAATTTGCTTGAGAATTGTAGTTTTTCCCGCCTTGGGGGGTGAAACGATCAGTCCGCGCTGGCCCCGGCCGATGGGTGCGATCAGGTTGATCAAGCGGGGAGCCAGCGTATCATGTTCTATTTCGAGATCAAAGCGCTTGTCTGGGAAGATCGGAGTCAGGCTTTCAAAAACAGGCCTGTGCAAGGCTTCGTCGGGTTCCTGCCCATTAATGGATTCGACCTTGAGCAATCCATAATGCCTTTCGCTCTCGCGCGGCGGGCGCACCTGTCCAATGACGAGATCGCCTGCGCGCAGTTCGTGCCGTCTCAATTGCGCCTGCGACACGTACACGTCCTGGTCGCTGATGCGGTAATTGGTTGCACGCAGGAAACCGATGCCTTCGCTCATGATCTCCAAAATGCCGCCGCGTAGTTCGATGCCTTCCTTTTGTGCCTCAGCCTCGCGGATCATCATCGCGAGAGCTTCCTTCTTCATGCGGTTGTAGTTTGGAATGTTCAGGCTTTTCGCCATGCCGCGCAATTTTGAAAGCGGTTCGTTCTCGAGTTCTAGTATTTTCATGTTGGATTCTCTTGGGGAAATTTAGGATGGAAAGCAAAACTAACCAGCTCCCCCTGGCGGCGGGCTGGCGATTTTCCTTATAATATTGGTGAAATTGGGAGTTCGGTCAAGGTTCTCGTTACGTTATCTGCGTGAGTGAAATCTCACCCGCGATTGCACATTTATTTATCAATAACTCAGGGGAAGTGACCGCATTATAGCACGCACATGGAAGCGATGCAAGCAATTGATTCTTAATTTTCATCATTCAATATACGGTTTTGCAAATCCAATAAGCGATGGAACAGGCCGCCCTTGTTGACCAGTTCATCCCGCGTGCCGCGTTCCACGATACGGCCATGATCCATCACGATGATTTCGTCCACGTTTTCCAGACCAACCAGGCGGTGTGTGATGAGCAGGGACGTTTTTTGTTTCATCACACTGAACAATGTTTCGAGCACGTGTTTTTCGGTGAGCGGGTCGAGGTTGGCGGTGGGTTCATCCAGAATCAAAATGGGCGCGTCCTTGATGAGCACGCGCGCAATCGCCAGCCGCTGACGTTCGCCGCCGGAGAGACGCAGTCCCTGTTCGCCAATCAATGTGTCGTAGCCTTTTGGCAGGTTCAAAATAAAATCGTGGATCTGCGCGGCCTGCGCGGCGGATTC
This sequence comes from Chloroflexota bacterium, assembly GCA_016235425.1. Lineage (GTDB taxonomy): Bacteria > Chloroflexota > Anaerolineae > Anaerolineales > Villigracilaceae > JAKOVF01. Next base: position 8,514 of record JACRLC010000069.1, read on the forward strand.
GATTTCCTCCTGTGTGACTTTGCGGCGGGCGAAGCGCAAGTTCTCGCGGATGGATGTGTTGAAGAAGTATGTATTTTGGGAGACAAGCCCGATTCGCGCGCGGACCTCATCCTGCTCGTACATCTTGAGCGACTCAGCGCCCAGAACGATGTCGCCTGAACTGTAGTCCCAGAAGCGGAGCAAAAGATTGATGATGGTTGATTTGCCCGCGCCGCTTGGGCCGACGATGGCAATGGAAGTCCCGGGTCGAAGGTCGAAGGTCACATTTTGGAGGGCGGGAGTGGGTTGGTTGGGGTAGGTAAAAGAGAGATTGGAGAATTGGAGACTGGGGGAAGCAGTTTCAGTGCGAATCTCTAATTCTCTAATCTCTGTTACCGCAGACTCAATATCAACGACCTCAAACAACCTCCGCGCGGCTTCGCGGGAGGCGTTCCACATTTGGGCAGCGAGGGGGAGCGGGGTGACCGCTTCAAAGGATGCGAAGGTAAGCAGAGTTAACGAGGCGAGCATGGGGCCAGCAAGGTTGCCACTAGTCACTTGCGGGATGCAAAGGAGCAGGATTGTCCACAGGCCAAGATTGGTGAGCAGGGTGGAGATACCAGAGTGGGAGCCTGTCACGCGCGCCATGCGGCGTTGTGCGTTTCCGTAGTCAAGGCCGATGGATGAGATCTGAGTCAGGCGCTCGTCGGCACGGCCGTAGGCGAGCAGGTCGGCCATGCCCTGGATGCCGTCCACGAGGCGGGTGTGCAAGTCTGCGCGCAGGGTGATGGTCTGCTTGGCAGGGTGGCGGCTGATGAATTGCGCGAGGGCGGGGAGGATCAGGCCAAGGGCCAAGAAAAAGGCCAGAAAAACGGGAGCAAGTATCGGGTGGAAAGAAGCGAGGAAAATCGAAGTGAAGAGGCCAACGAGGAGGGCAGTCAAAGGAGGTGAGACGACTCGAACGTAGAAATTTTCCAAAGTTTCCACGTCGCCGATGATGCGCGCGAGCAGGTCACCCGCGTGGAATTCCATCAGGCGGGCGGGGGCGAGGGGTTCTAGTCTTTCGTAGAACCAGACGCGCAGACGGGAAAGCAATCGGAAGGTGACATCGTGCGAGACGAGGCGCTCGAGGTAGCGGAAGATGCCGCGGGTGATGCCGAAGAAACGCACGCCGACAACGGAGACGCCAAGGTCCGCGACGGATGGATGAAGCGCGGCGGTGGAGATGAGCCAGGCGGAGGTGCCCATGAGCGCGACGCTGGAGCCAATGGTGGCCGAGCCGATGAGGACGGAGAGGGCGACGCGCGGCCAGTTACCTTCGAGGAAGGAGAGGAGGCGAAAGATGATTTTAGATTTTCGATTGACGATTTTCGATTGAGTATGGGTTGAAGGTTGCAGATTGAAGGTTGAAGGTTCTGGATCTGCACTGTTTATTGCAAGTTGATGATAGTCAGAAGGAACTTTCAACCTTTTACTTTCAACTTGTAACTCGTACGTTCTCACCATGCTCGCATATATGCCATTGTTCGCAAGAAGTTGATGGTGCGTGCCTTGTTCGATGATGCGGCCTGAGTCGAGGACGATGATTTGGTCGGATTGGAAGATGGTGTTGAGGCGATGGGCGATGGTGATGACGGTGCGGCCTTGCATAAGTTTGCGCGTGGATCCTTCGAGGAGCGATTCGGTTTCAGGGTCGAGGCTGGAGGTGGGTTCGTCGAGGATGAGAATGGGGGCGTCTTTGAGGAAGGCGCGCGCGAGGGCGAGTCGTTGGGCTTGTCCGCTGGAGAGACGGGCGCCGCTTTCGCCGACGATGGTTTCGTATTTTTGTGGAAGGGATTCAATGAATTCGTGCAGGTGCGCGGCTTGCGCGGCGGTGACGATTTCTTCGTGAGTCGCATCTGCTTTGCCGAGGCGGATATTGGCGGCGATGGTGTCGTGGAAGAGGTGGGGGCGTTGGGGAACCCAGGCAATAGAGAGGCGTATTGCGTGCTGCGTGCCGGGTGTTGGGTGGTTGGAGATTGGAGATTGGAGATTAGAGATTGGTAATTGGTGGTTGGTAATTATTTGGCCTTCGGTGGGTTGGAGGAAGCCGAGGAGAAGATTGACGAGGGTGGATTTGCCTGCACCTGTCTTTCCGACCAGCGCGATTTGTTGGCTCTTATTTATTGTGAGGTTGACGTTTTCAAGCGCGGGGATGGTTTCACCTGGATAGGTGAATGAAACGTTTTCCAACCTGATGGATGATACTTCTCCCTCTGACTGCTCACTGCTCACTGATAACTGTTCACTGGAAACTGACGTATCCAAAATTTCATAAATCCTCTTCGCCGCGGTTGTGCCAGACATGCCTGCGTGAAAACGTGCGCCGAGGGCGCGTAATGGCATGTAGAACTCGGGGGCCAGCACGAGCAGGAAGAGCGCGGGTTGGAAATCCATTTTGGCGTAGAGGAGACGGAATCCGATCTCGACGGCGATAATGGCAGTGCTGAGGGTGGCGAGCAGTTCGAGCGCGAGCGCAGAGAGGAAGGTGACGCGCAGAACGCCGAGGGTGGTGTCACGGAATTTGTCGCTGATCTGGGCGATGGTGCAAGTCTGCGCTTTGGATTGGCCGAAGAGTTTGAGGGTGGTGAGTCCCTGCAGGCTGTCGAGGAAGTGTGCGCTCAGGAGGCGCAGGGTTTCGTACTGGCGCTTGGTGACAATCTCCGCGCCTTTGCCAATTATGATCATGAAGAAGGGGATCAGCGGCGCGGTGACGAGGAAGACGATGCCGGAGAGGATGTCGATGGGAAAGACAAAAATGAGAATGGAAACGGGAACGAGTGTGGTAATAACCAATTGAGGCAGATACTGGCTGAAATACGCGTCGAGGGCTTCGATGCCTTCGACTGCGGCGGCGGTCAGTTCGCCGGTGCGCTGTCCGCGCGAGTAGGCGGGGCCGAGTTTGAGGATGTGTGCAAAGAGACGTTCGCGCAAGTCCGTTTTGATTTTGACGGCGACGGCGTTGGCAAAGATTTCGTTGAGCCACGTCAGGAGCGCGCGTCCGCTGATGGCAATGAGGATGATGAAGAGGGGGCGAGTCACTTGCGCGAGGGATTGTCCCTCCAGGAAGACGGCATTGACAACACTGCTGAGGAGCCACGCCTGCCAAATGGTCAGCAGCCCAGCTAAAAGTCCAGAAAGAACCGTGAGGGAAAGGGGGAGGCGGGAGTCGCGGGCGAGGGATAAGAGTCGGCGGTGCATAGGTCGCGTCAAAGGTCGGAAGTTGGAAGATGGGTAATTGGTAATTTGTAATTGACTGTGGGATGGCGGCGCGAATAAAAAGTTGGAAGGTTGAGGAGAGTATACACCGCCAACCTTCCATCTTATGGTTATCATTCCGAAACAAGGGGATTGCTTCGGGAAGTACGCCCTCGCAATGACATTTAGTACACGAGGCTCTTTTTGTCAGTGCTGATGCGTTTGCGGAACATGTAGTACGTCCAGCCTTGATAGGCGAGGACGATGGGGACGAAGATGAGCGCAACGATGGACATGACGGTGAGCGTGTATTGCGAGGATGATGCGTTATAGATGGTGAGCGACCAGGCAGGGTTGGTGCTGGAAATCATGACGTTGGGGAAGGTCATGCTGAAGAAAGTGACCTGGGTCAGCACGATGTTGAGGGCGGTCATGATGAAAGCCCAGCCTTCCATCTTGCGATTGAGGAAGAAACCTGTGAGGAGCAGGACGATGACCGCGGTGATCGGGACGATGCCGGGGTTGACGATGCCGCGCGCCCAGAAGCCAGCCGCGTAGGTGAAGACACCGAGAGCGATGTAAAGTAGGCTGGCGGCAATCCACAGTCTTTTGGCGAAACCATTGACGCGTTCGCGCAGTTCACCTTCGAGTTTGAGACCGAGGAAGTTTGCGCCGTGCAGGAGGAAGATGACAACGGTGGTGAGTCCGCCGAGCAGGCCGTAGGGATTCAGCAGGGTGAAAAGGTTGCCTGTGTACATCATGTCGGCGTTGATCGGCACGCCGCGCGCCAGGTTGGCGAAGGCCGCGCCGAGAAGCAGCGCGGCGAGGAAGGAACCGACTGCGATCATCCAGTCGAAGAGATTGCGCCACCGGGGATTTGCATCCTTCGAGCGGTATTCAAATGCAACGCCGCGGATGATGAGGCCGACCAGCAGGAGGAACAGCGCGAGATAGAAGCCACTGAACATGGTGGCGTACCAGTGCGGGAAGGCTGCGAAGGTCGCACCGCCTGCTGTCAGGAGCCAGACTTCGTTCCCATCCCAGACCGAGCCGATGGTGTTGATGATGGCGCGCCGTTCCTCGTCTTTTTTGCCGAGGAAGGGCAGGAGCATTCCGACACCAAAGTCAAAGCCTTCGAGGAAGTGGAAGCCGATCCACAGCACGGCGATCAGGATGAACCAAAGAGTTTGAAGAAATTCGTAAGACATGTTGTTTCTCCGCGATTAATCTTGCGAGCCTACGGACGCAGGGGCCGCGTCAACCGATTCGTGCATGGCGGCATCGGGACCGGCGACGGCGAATTTACGCATCAAGTAGAACATCGCGACAGCCAGCGAGCCATACACGACCGTATAGCCGATCAGCGAAATGAGCAGGTCAACGGTAGTGAGATTTGGCGAGACGGCTTTCTCCACGGTGAGAAGTCCCTGCACGATCCAGGGCTGACGTCCCATTTCGGTCAGGATCCAGCCGCTCATGTTGGCGATGTACGGCAGGGCAATGACCAGAGGCACGCGCTTCATCCACTTTGCATTTTCGTATCTGCCGCGTGTTGCGAGCAGGAAGAGGAAGGAGATGAGCATCATCAGGAAGCCGACGACCATCATGAAGCGGAACGTCCAGTAGGTGACGACCATCAGCGGGACGTAATCGCCGGGCCCGTACGTGGATTCATATTCGGCCTGGATATCGTTCACGCCGCGGACTTCGCAATTGAAGTTGTTGCAGGCAAGGAAGCTCAACACGGCAGGCATCCGAATGGACCAGACTTCTTGTTTCCCGCTCAAATCACCGATAGTGAGGATGGAAAACGCGGCGGGCTGTGACGTTTCCCAGTGGGCTTCGATGGCCGAGAATTTCATTGGCTGGGTCTCGTACATGTACTGTCCGTTGGTGTGACCGCCGAAGAATACCAGCGTGCTTGCAATGAGGCCGACGATGGCAGCCATTTGGAACGAGCGCTTGAACAAGTCTACGTTTTGTTTGCGGGCGAGATGATAGGCGCTCACACCAAGCATCAGGAAGCTGGCAGTGGTGAGTCCCGCCGCAATGGTGTGCCAGAAGAACAGCCAGCCTTTGGGATTGCCAACCAATGCAAAGAAGTTGACCAGTTCGGCGCGGTCAGTGACCTCGTTGATCACATAGCCGACCGGGTGTTGCATCCAGCCATTGGCGAGCAAGATCCATAATGCAGAAAGGTTCGAGCCAATTGCGGCCAGCCAAATCGCTGCGAGGTGGACTTTTTCGGGGACTTTCCCTTCACCGAAGATCCACACGCCGAGGAAGGTGGATTCCATGAAGAAGGCCAGCAGGGCTTCCACGGCCAGGGGCGCGCCGAAGATGTCGCCCACGTAGCGCGAGTACTCGGACCAGTTCATGCCAAACTGGAATTCCTGCACGATGCCCGTTACAACACCAATGGCGAAGTTGATGAGGAAGAGCTTTCCCCAGAACTTCGCCATTTTGCGGAAGGTTTCGTCCCGCGTCTGGTAATAGCGGGTCTGCAAAAATGCCACAAACCACGACAATCCCAGCGTCAACGGGACGAAAAGGAAGTGGTAGACGGTCGTCAGACCGAATTGCCATCTTGAAAGAGTGATTGGATCCATTTATCATCCTCCATGGTTTTAATTCGGCAATTTTATTCACCGAATTGAGGTGAAAAGGGGCGGTTGGGTCTTTCATGAAGAAATGACCTTTTAACCTTGAGCTTAATAGTAATCGTTTACTATTGTAAGGATTTGCGGCCTCGTTGTAATGTGTACTTTGTCACAAATCAACCATAATTTAATGTAACATATATGGCTTGCTTTGTAAATTATTTCACGTCACCGCCCAAATAAAAAAAGTCGGACGCGCCAATCGGCGCGTCCGACTTCCCTGCCACTCCCTTCAAACCAGCCAGCTAAACAATTCCCCTGCCTGCCGGTCTCAAGCGCGTTTGCTATGACCGACGGCGAGCAATATTTTGATATTCAGTACAATAAAACGCCATAATTGGTACAGTTTGAAGTTCATCCAAAACTTTTCAGACTTTGTGAATTCCATGTTTGCCTCTAGCAGTCCAACATCTCCAGATGTTGGAATTTATTCAGGGATCAGCGTCCAGCCGGGCAGGGCTTTGAACTTCCAGATGAACGTGTGGTGGAGCATGAACTTCATCCATGCGCCGCTCACGCCCATTTCGAGATGCGAAGTAAAAAGATCGCGGCCATATTCGTTCTCGAATTTCTTTGGGTCAGGCACAACCGGGTGCATCACGATCACCACCGCGTTCCCATCCCAAAGCGAATCACCCATCGAAGCGATACACGCCGCCATCATCTCGGACATGCGTTCGCTATGGGTCATCTTGCCCTTGGTGATCAAATCCACGATGTTGAGAGCGATTACGCGTCCGATCACACCGCTGACCATGCCTGTGCGAGGGGGAGCGGCCGCGATGGCCAATCCGTTTTTGTTGGTGTGCGGCTGGGAAATTGGGCCGGGAGGCGCAAATGCGATCCCGCCTGAGAAGATATTCGAATAGGTTGGATTTTGATATGTCGCAGGCCAGGCTTCGGGTGTTTGCGAGAGTTCAGGATATGCCATGCCATATTTTGCATCCACAAGCACGAAGCCTGCGGGATTCACCATCTTGGATGTGATATCATCACCGGCCTTATTGATGAACTGGATTGGCTGTCCCTTGAACTGCGGGATGAGCATGGAAAAATCGAACTCGGTCACGCCCTGTTCGCCCTCGTAGTTCTCCCAATGGATTTTGCCATCCTCCACTTTCGTCACGCCGGTCTGGATCTGCCACTTGATGCCGTGATCCTTGAAAACGGCCTGCACGAATTCATCGCTCTTCAACACGTGACCGTAACGCTTGATCTGCACGCCCTTTACGCCAAAGTCACCCAGCGCGCGCTCATTGGAAAGCCACAGCAATTCAGCGTTATCGCGCACGCCCTTCTTCACCAAATCCTTGTGTGCGTTGACAATGTACTCAAACGCCGCGCCCTGGCACGTCGCGCCCGGATGGCCTGTGCCGATCACGATCTTCAGCTTCTCGCCTTTCTTCATGCGGTCAACTGCCGCGAGATAAGCATCACGCGTCTTGATCGCGTGAGGGAGCGAGCAGATCGAATGAGTGAACCCGTCCTCAGGACCCAGCCCCGGCGTGCCCGCGAAGTTCAATTTTGGCCCCGTCGCGATGACGAGATAATCATAATCAAGCCGCACCTTTTCGCCGCTCCCCACCGTTTCGCCGATCACGTATTGTTCGCCCTCGTCGGGATGAACCTCCTTCAACGCGGCGTGAACGAACTTCACGTTCTTGCGGTCATACACGGGTTTGAGCTTGAACACAGTCTGTTCGGGCTTCATGTGTCCCACACCCAGCCAAACCCAGGATGGCAGGTAACTGAACACATCCCGATTGCTCATCACGGTGATCTCGTGTTTTCTCCCGATCCTGTCACCGAGATACAGCGCTGCGGTGTGTCCCGCGAACCCCGCCCCAATCACTACAACTTTAGCCATACGAGCCTCCTCCAATTGTGAGAATTAGTACAAAAAAAGGAGCAGATTATTCTGCTCCTTTTGATGACGTGGAAAACTTGCCACTATGAACTTGTCCGTTATGCAAGAACTTCATGCAGGCCTCAACAGAATTCCGTTGGATGACAAACGCCTCATTCCAGGATTTCAACCTGATTCCGTTTCACAAAAGATCGAACACTCTGGCAGGCTTCCGCTAAAGTTGATAACAGTGGTCAACGATGAGTATTATTGTAAGAATTTCCGTACAAGAATAATGTGTCTAATGTCATAAATAAGTTATGACAAATGTAACATAGAATTGTGTATCTGTAAACTATTTGTTCCCTTAAAATTTGGCTATACTTTGCCAATATTCCCAAATTGGTTACATTGCGTCTCATCCTGCTCATGGAAAAATCCACCCGTTCGGTGCGACGCACCACTACTGACTTTGAAAGAGGAACAATGAAAAGGATTCTTTTGCTCGTTTTTGTGTTCACCCTGCTGCTCTCGGCCTGTTCGGGGAGAAAGCCCGCGGAGGTTGGCGCAGATGCACCATCGGATAACGTCCCTGATATCGTTGGAGAATACGCCGTCAACGGTTTTGACCCGATGGATCAGGAATACGGCGGAAGGCTTTCGATCACAGAGGGTGAAAACCCCGGGGAGTACAAACTGCAATGGATTGTCACCGGCGGCATTCAGGAGGGAGTTGGCATCCTCGAAGGCAACAAACTGACTATCACGTGGAAAACACTCGCCGGTTCAAATGAAACCGCAACCGGCACAGCGGTTTACACGGTCACGGTCAATGGTGAGTTGTACGGCACGCGCATGGTTGATGGCGGTGGAGGCGAAGGCACTGAAACTGCCTACCCGAATCAATAAAATTGGAGTCGAAAGTCTCCAGACTTTCAATACAGTCCAAAATCGGGGGATTTTGGAGTCCAATGCGAAATAAAAATCAAGAACGAGAGAAGAATGATGTCTCTCTCGTTCTTTTTGTTGCAAATCAGGGATTGATTATTTCAACGTGAGCAGGAATGCCACCAGATCGTCAATCTGTTCATCGGTGAGGATGTCGCCGAGATTTTGAACCATCTGTCCCTTTGGGAAGCCTTCGACGACATACGCGTTTGGTTCGAGGATGGACTGGCGAATGTATTCCTCCGCTGTCATGCCAGGGACGCGCGTTGCGGCGCGCGTGGCAATGCCGTCAAACGATGGGCCGACGATGATGACGCCTGGTTCCAGCGAGTGGCAAATGCGGCAGGCGGCGTTTGTGCCTTGTGTGGTTTCGTAATACAGTTGTTCGCCAGCCAGGGGGTTGCCCTTGATGTGCGCGTCCTTGTAGCTGAGGTTCAAAATCTGCCGCCCGGTAAGAGTGACTTCTCCATCAAAGATTACCTGACCAAAGGAAGGATCGCCGCGATCGTACATTGTAACGACGAGGTGGTGTTCGCCGACAGGTACGCGTACTTGCTCAAAGATCAACGCGGCGCGCCCCAGCCCTTCGCCGGTCATTGGGTAGGTTCCATCAATCAGGGTCTTTGAATCAACTTCCAGCGTGAGGCGTGTCGGATGGTCAAGACCAGGTTCGGGGGCGGTTTGCATCGTCCCGTTTGGGGAAAGCGGAATGTCCTTAAGCGGGAATCCGCTATGGTGGGTCATGTGAATCGCGACGATGGCTGAGTCCGCAGTGAAGGGTTGAAGGGGACGGTCGCTCAGCCAGAGTTGTCCCGCAAACAGGGCGGCCAATAGAATGAGCAGGGGAATGATGAAGCGCAGGTGTTTTGCGTTTGGCGTGAATTTATATGACGTGGCTTCGTTCTGCGATTTGAAGGCGCGCTTGAAATCGGTGGGGTCGAGCCAATCCATACGGACTGATGGTGCAAAGTTGGGCTTGAGTTTGGGGAAGCGCTCGCCGCTGAGACGTCCCTGCATCCACACGTTGCCTTCGCGGTTGGCGCAGTCTTCCGCGGGACAGCCGATGAACTGCACCACTTTCGCACCGTTCTCGATGGCTTGCGCGGTGAGTCTCGGATTCGCCATGGCGATGCAGGTAAGCGGAACGACGAATGTGTCTTCGCTGTTGAATTGATCGCGCGCGCCGTGAAGCGCGTGGCGTTCGCAGGTGAAGACGACTCTGACGTTATTGTTTTTAGAAACTTGCGCGAGGGTGGTTTGCCAAAGCGGGTCGAGCGGGATATCGCCGAAGGTGAGCGCGTTTTCGGGGCAACTGCCAATGCACACGCCGCAAGCCACGCAAAGTTTTGGATCAATTGTCGCTTCCCATTTTGCGCGCGCGCCATCGGTGCGCGGGGTCATTTTGACGGCAGTGTATGGGCAATCGCGTTCGCAGAGAGTACAACCATCGCAGAGACTCAAATCCACTTTGACGGGTTCGATTTTTTTGCGCGGCAGAATCCATGGCAGAAGTGTGACGAGACCAACCGCGAGAAGTACGCCGCTCCAGAAAAGCGCAGTGGGGCCGCGCAGTGCCGCAGGCAAGTAAAATAGATAGAATAAATCAATGGAGGATTGCTCGGGCAATTGCGTGGGGTTGACCGGAGGCAACATGCCCAGGGGAAATAAAATGGCTGCAATGCCGAGAAGTGCAAAGGTGATGATCATCCAGTAGCGCGGCGGGAGCCATTTGGCGCGGCTCATGCGTTTGAGATGCCACCACAGAAAGAGTCCGACCAGCGCGGACAAGCCAACGTGCAAAAGGATCACAGTGAACATGAAAGCCCACCCCGAACTGGCCGCGTCGCTCACCATGAATTTGACGATGAACTCTTCGCCTTTTTGAAAATCACCGAATAAACTGAATAAGGTTTGATTCAAAATTTGGGCGCGGTTATCCCAGATGAGCCAGTAACCTGTCACGCCGATGAACCACACGACGAAGGCCATGCCGACGCCCGTTGTCCATGCCAGCCAGCGCGGACCGCGGAAGCGATCCTGGAAGAAGGTGCGCCATCCGTGCAGGAGCGCAAAGATGACGGCGGCGTCGGAGGCGTAACGATGCAGGGCGCGGATGAATCGCCCGATCAGGTTCACTTCGATCCTCGAGACCGCTTCATACGAAAGCGTGAAGCCGAAGGGATAAAACATGGTGAGATACAAACCCGTGAACAGGATTACGAATAAAAGGAAGATCGTGATCGTGCCTGTGTGATACAACGGGTTGAAGCGCGCGTCACCGACGATCCTGTCGACCGGTTTTTCGGCGAGGAGCGAGATGCGCTCCAGGATATTCAACACGCGGCGTACGGGATTATTCAGGCGCGCGCGCCAGTCCACACTGGGGTTGTGCGCGTTCAAGTCATCAATCAGGTTGTGTTTTGGTTTAACAGTATTGTTCGTCATATCTGCCTGAAACGATGCAGTACAACTGCATCAACAATACAAGAAAATTGCGTATTGCGCTCCCCGATTTCGGAACGCAATACGCAATATGTTTGGTTCAAATGCAAGCCCTAAAGGTTTTTTCTGGATAACCGGACAAATCGTTTATGCAAGCTTCTTGCATTATGTGCTTGTCCGATGGCAAAAGAAACCTTTAGGGTTTTGGGAAGCCGCGGTCTACCAAACGCGGAAGCCGGGCGAGGTGAGGGCGATGTTCTTGATCAGATCAAACAGCATCGGTCCGTAAGCAAGAACGATGAGGGCCAGCGTGGCGACAACCCAGGGAGTCCAGCGGTCGAGCCAGGCGGGACCGAGGGCGGGATCCTGCAGCGCTTCAGCCACCGGCACCTCGACCTTTTCCGTTGCGGGTTGCTTGCTCCAGAACGTGGCGGCCACAACGGTCAGATAGATGGCACCGCTGACGAAGAGGATGGCACCGCCGATACCAACCTGGAAGAGGCGGCTATTCCACTCAGCGGGGATATAGGGAGCCAGGTTCAAGGGTGTGCGGCGGGGAGCGCCGAGCAGACCGAGGATGTGCATCGAGTTGGAGAAGATGATCATGCCCACGAACCACAGCCAGGCCTGTGCGACAGCCCATTTGGGTTGCCACAGTTTCTTGCCGGTGAGGTACGGGATGAGCCAGTAGGAGATGCCGATGAAAGTCAGCGTGACGCCTGTACCCACGGTCAAGTGGAAGTGGCCGGGTACAAAGGCCGTGTTGTGGAGGACAAGGTTGACGTTGTAGGAAGCGTTTGCCAAACCGCCGATGCCGCCGAAGAAGAACAACAGACCGGCGAGCAATTGTGCGGCCACCGATGGATTGCTCCATGGCAAGGCGCGCATCCAGCCAAACATGCCCTTGCCGCCGTTTTGACGAGCGCCATATTCGAGCGAGGCAACGACGGTAAACGCGGTCAGCATGGAGGGGAAGAAGACCGAGAAGGTCAGCATCGCGTGGATGAACTTCCAGGCCGGGGGAACGCCGGGGTCAACGTACTGGTGATGGAAGCCCAGCGGCACGGAGAGGATCAGGAAGAGCCAGAAGGCGAAGCGGGCAAGTGAATCGCTGAACATTTTGCCGCCGACCTGCTTGGGAAGCATGGCGTACCACGAAATGTATGCGGGCAGAAGCCAGAAGTAGACCAGCGGGTGCCCGGTGAACCAGAAATAGGTGCGGGAGAGTTGCGGGTCCACACCGGGGAGCAGGCCAAGCGACCAGGGGATGAGCATGGTGAGCATGTCCACTGCGATGCCGATCGTAGCGATCTGCCAGAGAAGCATTGTGATGATACTGCCGAAGGCAATGAACGGTGTGCGGACGCCGGGGTTTTCCTTGCGCCATGCGGCGTATGTGTAGAAGAAGCCCCATCCTTCCACCCAACTGCCTACCACAACGAGCGTGAGTCCCACGTAGAAGGCCCAGTTCGCTTTCATGGGCGGGTAGAACGTGAAGAGCACGGTCGCTTCGTTCAAAAGGATCGGGATCGCTGCGAGGACCAAACCCACGACCATGAGCAGGAAGCCGATGAGGTTGAGGGTGGGGTACTTGAGTGGGCGTTTGAAGCCATAAATTACGGTGAAGGTGAGAAAGCCGGTGATGAAGAAGGTTGTCCACACCAGGGCGTTCAAAACACCATGAAGGGTGAGTCCCTGATAATAGGATTTGATAAGCGGATTCAGATATTTGTAGAGATCCCAACCAGCGTGTTCAAAGGCTTGCAAGGGGCCAAAGAGACTGCCGATCGCCAGGGCGATGATCGCAACAGCCAGATGCCAGCCGATAAAATTCTTGTCTTTTGGGGTGATTTCGTATGCTTGTGTTGACATGGTATCTCCTGCCACTTATGGGCTAACAACGATCTTGCCAGCCATGGCGGCATGCGCGGCGCCGCAGTACTCGGTGCAGATGAAGTTATAGGTACCGGCTTTTGTAAACTTGACGGTCAATTTTGAAACCTGACCGGGAACAACCTGGAAGTTGACATTGGTATCCTGGATCTTAAAGCCGTGCTGGACATCCATGCTTGTGACATAGAAGGTGACGCTCGCTCCGGCAGGTATGCTGATCTCGGCGGGCAGGTATTGCCAGGTCTTGGCAAGGATATAAACATCGTACTTCTCACCGGCTACGACTTCGCGAATTCCGGGATTTGACCATGGGCTGTTCGGATCTGATGCAACCGTTCTGGGGTCGACGCGTTGTTCGGGCGCAGGGACCTGGATACCCATGCCAAAGGCCGCAATACTTACTGCGGTGGCAAACAGCACCAGGAGGATGGCGCTTGCAACCATCCAATTTCTTTCGTATCGATCAACGTGCATTTTTTCTTGTGCGCTCATACTGTGCCTCCGCGTCCTAACAGGATCAGGTAGATCGATCCCCAAAGAACGACGAGCGTGATCACAAAAATGACCAGGATCGCGACCGTTCCTTGCGGGCGAAATTCGTCATTACTGTTCTTTTTCGCCATTTTTTATCTCCTCGTTTAATTTTTTCGAGCTGGATTGTCGTTCGACCGGGTTGCAGTGTAGATCGGGTTTTTGCTTTCAAGTCGACGACTCAGCCGCATTTACGGCTCCTGCGTGCAGGCGCAGGATGTTATTCACGTGCGCGTTCTCCTCTTTGTTAGTGCGGATGCACCTCCTGAAATCAGCCTTGCGGCGTTTGGGTGATGCGCTTGAATTGAATAATTTGACGGCCACAATACGATGAGAAATTTTCTGCCGAAAAAGAGAAAGCCGTCTGAAAATGATAAGCGCATCATGGATAAACCAGTCACTGTGTGACCGGCTAAGCCATCATTATTTGGTCTTGCCTGTTAATCTGCCTGTGTGATACCGATAAAAGGGAAACGGATTGTGTGCAATACCCGCTTGTTATCTCAACATGTATTTCAAATCTTCCGTAATCTCGTCCACTGTCACGCCAAAAGGAAGGACCAATTTCAGGTAGCCCTTTTGATCCACCACGATCAAGGTTGCCGTATGATCCACCAGATAGCCGGTGGCTTCGGTGCCGGGGTGTTTCTGATAAAAGATGCCGTAAAGCGCGGCGATTTCCGCCAGTTTTTCCGGCTCGCCGGTGACGCCAATAAAGGATGGATGAAAATGGGTCACGTATTCGGCCAGTTTATCCGGCGTGTCACGTTCCGGGTCCACCGAGATCATGATCAACTGTACTTTGTCGGCTTTATTGCCCAGGGAACGCAATGCCTGTCCCACATTTGCCAGCGTGGCCGGACAGATATCCGGGCAGAAGGTGTAGCCGAAGTAGAGCAACACCAGTTTTCCTTGATAGTCGCTAAGGGATATGGATTTGCCGCCGGCCGCATTGAGCGTGAAATCGTATGCCAGTTCCGGCGATTGAATGACGGTTCCATGAAATGTGTGCGGACGGAACCACATGAATCCCCCGAACAGTCCTGCCAAAAAAACGAGTGTGCCTGTCACATAGAAAAGTTTGTTTTTCATTTTTGCCTGATTTATGGAGCGTAGCAAAGGAATACGTGCGCGGCTTCGTAAGCCAGTTTTGTAGGCCCTGCGGCATTTTGTACTTCCTGCGAAAGCACACCAAGGTGACGCAGGATGCGGTCAGCGGTGGAGATTTCGGTTTGGTAGCGATACTCGCCGCGGATGACGCCCCAGCCGTCGACAAGGATGAAGGCCGGGTCAAACGCGTAACTGCCATCCGGCTTTTGTTCATAGTACGTTTGGAAGCCTGAGCCAATGATCGCTTTCAGCAGGCTTTCATTTGGGGTGGTGACAAATTTCCATTGTTGCGTATCTGCGCCGATGTTGCGCGCATAGGCCCGCAGGGCGGTGGGTGAATCGTGCTGGGGATCGAACGAGATGGTGACGAAGGCGGTTTTCACATTGCCAAGCTTGGTCTCACTCAGGCGTGCCTGAATTTCCTTCATGGTCTCATTGATGTGGTAGCAAGGCTCAACGCAGTTGGTATATGCAAAGGTGTAAATCACCACGTAGCCGCGCAGGTCTTCGCTGGTGAGACGCGCCCAATCCTGGTCGATCATGTCGAACGCGGGGGCGAGACGAATGCGCGGCAGGACTTTTATAGGCTGAAAAATCTTAAAAGCAAGCGCCGAAGCGACGAGGATGATCAAAAGCCCATAGAAGCCGCGTAGCAGGTTGTTTTTCATGCTTGCTATTCCACAGGGAGATCAATTTTGTTTATACCGGAATCAGATTTCAGGGCGGTGGGATCGGGCAGGATCAGTTCTGATTCAATGGCGAGCGCGTCGTCCACAAGCTCCTGAAAAGTTGTCCTGTCGAGTTCGTCCCGAATTGTATTTTTGAGGCGCGCCCAGCGGCGTGTCACAGGGCAACGCGTGCTGAAGGGGCAGTCTTCGGGTTTGACAACACAGTCTGAGAGGAAAATGGTGCCTTCGAAATGTTCCACTACTTGCAGGAGGGTGATCTGCGCGGGGGGATACGCCAGGGTAATGCCGCCATCGCGGCCGGCCTGCGTGAGAATAAAACCGCCGCTTGCGAGTTCAGCCACGATGCGTTGGATCAGGGCCGGTGGGATCAGCATTTCGCGCTGAATCTCGGATGTTGGAACGCGTGTTCCCCCCGGCCTCTTTGAGAGTGATAGGATGATGCGAACGGCGTAATCGGTCTGGCGGTTGATTTTCAGCATGAGTTGTTCCAAACTAACATTGAGTCTATTGGTCAATATTTACTGATATTGTATGAGTTTTCCTTCACAATTCAACCTGTTATTAATCACATTCAAATGTGACAAACGTCATTCTTTCTTTTACTGAGTGTGCGATATATTTTACACAAATTGTCCGAATAAAACGGGCGTATAATCATGCAAATTCACTTGTGAGGTATTGCATGATAGACCCTGTCATTTTTTCCTTCAAGCTGTTAGGTAACATTGTGATTACCCTTCGCTGGTATGGGGTGCTGGTGATGTTGGGCGCGGTGGTGGGTGCGTGGATTGCCGAAAAGGAGATCAAACGCCGCGGCGAAAACGGCGAGACGATCTGGGACGCGCTGGTGTGGGTTTTGCCCATTGGCATTATCGGCGCACGCTTGTGGTATGTGATGAATTCGATCCTGGGCGGAAGCCGCTATTACCTCGATGACCCCATCCGAATTTTATACATTTCCGAAGGCGGACTGCATTTCTTTGGCGGCCTGCTCTTTGGCGCGGTGACTTTGTTGATCTTCCTGCGCCGCAAGAAAATGGACACCTGGCTTTTCCTCGATGCCATCGCGCCGGTGACGTTGATTGGGCAGGCGATTGCGCGCCCGGCTAATTTCATTAACCAGGAGCTTTATGGCCAGCCGACTCAACTTCCGTGGGGCATCCCGATTGACGCCGAACACCGCATCGCTCCCTACGCGGACTTGGGCCTGTATCCCGTTGAATCAACACGTTTCCACCCGACGTTTGCCTACGAGATGATCTGGAACTTCCTGGCAGCTTTGTTTTTGCTTTGGTACGCGCGGCAATATAAAGAGAGCGCGAAACCCGGAACGATCTTTGGCGGGTGGCTGGTGCTGGCAGGCATCGGCCGCGCGATCATCGAGTTCTTTCGCCCCGACCAACCGCTCATTCCCGGCACGATCATTACCTACTCTGCCGCTGTTTCGTTGTTGATGGCGGTCGCGGGTGCGATCATTTTGCTCGTGCGTTATGGCAGGATACATCTTGCGTTTGCAGAGGGCTGGGAAGATGAGTACCAAATCCCGGAACCTGAGAAGATGACGCGGGCGCAACGGGTAGTAGAGGTAAGCGCCGAAACCGAGGAAGAGGAAGAACTAGTCAAGCCAAAGAGACGCCCCGCGAAGAAGAGAACTGCTTCATCCAAGTAAAACATTTTCAATGGTCTTTCGCGCAGATTTCGCGGATGCGCGCGGATTTTTAAAAACCAATTCGCGTAATTCGCGGCTGAGGTTTTGGGCTTTCCCGTGAAGAATGGTCGAGTCAAAAATAAGCACAAAGAACACGAAAAAGAGTCTTCGTGTTCTTTGTGCTTATAAACCTGCCATCATTAATCCGAAACCGGGATTTGTGCGGGTTGATCCACTCTCGGCTCTGTCCATTCGCGTTTGTCGAATCTGAATCTCTCGAAGATGTCGGGATAAAGCGAAATGATCTGCTGGTGTGTGAACCCCATTTCCTCGTAAGAGTAAATGTGATCGCTTTGGTAGGCGAGAGTTTCATCCACGCTTTGCGCCACGATCTGATCCAGCCACGGCTGTTCGGCGTAACCGAACCGCTTGTAGAAGTGACGGATGACGCGCTCCGGGTCGCTGATCAGATCGTCGTATTTGATGATCAAGTGGTTTTGGGATGAATGCGCATCCAGGTAACTCAGCGGATGCTGATACCAGAACTGCGTCATCTTTACGATCTCATCGAGATAGAGATATTGCTCCTTCGGTTCGGTGAACACACTGCGGGCATAATTGATCCACGATGCAGTGGATGGCAACATATCCAGCGGGTTGCGGACAAGGTAAATAATGCGCGCATTGGGAAAGAACTCTACGAGCGTCTCGATCTTCGAGCTGAAGGCGGGGTTCTTGGCAACGAAATGCCGCTTGCCGGTTGCATACAAATGCCGCTGGAGCATGGACTTGTAAAACGCCATGATGCGCCGCTTTTGTTCGGGCTTGAGTGCTTCATCGAAAAATTGATACGGCGGCATCTCGTCCATGAACGGGAAGAGGAACGAGACGAAATACGTTGACCAGATGTGCATCAAAATATTCTCGTCCTCCTCGGGCTGAAAGAACGAGATGCGATGGATGCGGACTTGTCCGAGCGAGCGGCGGTCAAACGCCATGGCCGCGCGTTTGAGCGGACTGCCGAAGATGTGATCCACGCGCCCGATGGCCTGTACAATTTTTTTCGATGTGATGGACGGCGATAGATAAATGTCCCACGTGGTGAGACTGGTGAAGTTTTCCGTATCGCGCGAAAGCAGGCGGTGCAAAAAGGTCGAGCCGCTGCGGAAGTTGCCGAGAATAAAAAGCGGCTTTTCCATGGGATGTTTTTTATAAGCGGGGAAGAAAACTTCATCCAGCAAAATTCCCAGCCAGATGAAGAGCGAACCGATCGGCCAGACGAAATAAAACAGCAGGATGAAGATGAGTCGTTTGCGGGTGAGCCGTGCAGGGGTGTTCTGTGACTTAAAGAAAGAGCGATAAGCCATGCGCCAGAACAGCCAGAAGTTATAGGTCATTTGAAAGCAAATCCTTTACCCCGCTGATTTCGGCGGGACTGCAACATTGAAGAAGGCCGCGCGGGCCTTCTTTTCGTCATTGTATCAGAGAATCCAATCCGGCAATTAACGGCAAGTTAAGGCTCCAATAATTTTCCGCCAAAGGCCACGCGCCCACGCGCTTCCGCTTCATAAAGAATGTGGACGTTCTCCTTCGGACGATTGCAGACTCCCGCGATGGATTCTGCCAACCGGTCTGCCTCCTCCCTCAAACCATCCGCATCAACCCTGGACTTTAGAACTGATACGAACACAGGAAAGATATCCACGCTGAGGCCGCTTCCGTTTTCCGCGTAATGAGCGGAGTCTATTCCACGCAGTTTCACCCATGTCCCAAGCGGACGCGATGCAAAGACTTCGCCTGCCGCGTCTGCAATGCGTGCGGCGAGATCGGGGGCAAGCGTTTCACCGGGTTTGAGGACGATTTCAACGTCGAGGATGGGCATGAGGCCTCAATGATCCTGGCTCTCCGCAAAAGCTTTAATTCTTTGAAGCATTTCACCGTGAGCCTGGTCAGCCTGTTTGAAGGCGTAATCGAAAAGTATGTCCGGCGCTTTGAGCGTGATGGTCTCATGCAGAATCACGCCGCCCTCGCAAGGAGTGACTTTGGTGACGTTGATGACGGTCGTATTCGGCGACTGATATGCTTCGGTATGGACGGTATCTTCGGTGACGGCGAGAATATCGGCGCGGTATTTGATCTTGAATTTGAACGGCCCCCATTGCAGTTGGTCGGTGATAAAGTAACGGCGCACACCGGCAGGCTCATCTTTTGCGCGTTCCACGTTGACAATGAGCGGGTGGATTTTCTGATGCTGGCTGTAATCCGCGATCAGGTTGATGACAGTCTTCGCGTTGGCTCGGATGAATATTTCTTTTTCGAAGGTTCCCTGTTTCATGCGCTGATTATACCGTTGTCAGGTGGATCGGATTTCTTTTTGAAATTGCTCGAAGCCTCGGCGCGCCAGTTTTCTCAATTCATCGAACAGAGCCGGTTCAATAATTCAGGCTCGCTTTCTGCCCAAACCTTCGGGACGGTGTGTAACACCAGTAATTACTTTTTAAGAACAGCAACTGCTCTTGAGATTTTCACGATGTTCAAATTGCCGTACGTCTTTTCTACGAAATCGGTTAACTGCAAGGCATGGGAAACATGGTCATTCCATTGTTCATCGGGCATCCATGCCGCATCGAGCAGGTTGGACACTTTATCGTAGAGTTTCATTAGTTTTGCAATGCTGCTTCGTTCCCAGAGAAATATTTTCTCCTGCTCGAAGCCATCCGGGAAGGTCATTTCTTCCACGAGTGTTTTCACTTCCGGCTCGACCTCCTCAGGGAGGGGAAAGTCTGTATCTTCCAATATGTCGTGCCATAACAATGCTTTGTACCCTATTAAACGAACATCCTCCGCCAGGGACGTTTCCGTAAGCAGGGTCATTCCGCACCAGATGGGATGAATCGCGTATGGTGTTGACCGATCCCACAGACGGATTTTTGCATCGTCTGTTTTGCCGTGATGCGTGTGGGCGTCAATGGTCACTTCAATGGAGGCTTTGATCTCGTTTGCGAATTGTTCAGTGTTCATTTGAGCCTGCGCTTTGTCCAACCGGGGAAAATCGAATTGAGAGAGAAACTTATTTTTATCAGGGCTTTCGCCTGGAGTGCAAAATCTCCTGATTTTGCGCCGAAGTCGGGAGACTTCGGACTCCGTGAAAGCGAAAGTCCTATTTATGATAACCTGTCGTTGCACACTTTGACCCAGGCCGCGTCCATTTTGATGAGCCGGTTCTTTTTCAGGTTTTCCTTCATGATCCAGCGGATATCCTTGTTCCGGCTGGACAGCCATTTTTCCATCAACGGCTTGCCTGTTTCAGGCAGGGCGGCGACAGCGACGCTCCAGCAGTAACCCATTCCCTGCCGCAAGATCTTGAATTCTTCGTTTGCAGGGGATTCGGCTGCTTCCATCTTCTTTGTGATTGTATCCAGGATTTGCAGCGCTTGTTTTGCAACCTTGACTTCTTTCAATAGACGCGGTTCAGCCAGTGCAGCCGCGACTGCGCGCTTTTCCAGCCAGTTGCCGTTGCTCCATTTTTTCATTTCTTTCAATAACAAATCCATGCTTTGATCGCCCACTAACTGGAGCGCGGTCGCGGTCGCTTCACGGATTCGCCAGCGCGGATCGGAGGCGTAGCCGCGCAGTCGGACAAATTGCTCATGGTCCCCGTTGGCGATCAGTTTGCCCAGGCCCAGCACACCGCAGAAGACCAAAAATACTTCGGGCGTGTTTTCCTTTGCTCCTTCAAATGGAATGGACAGAAATTCTTCGATCTGTTTCCTGTTTGCCTCCTCGGCAACCGCGTGCGCCAATTCCAAATTCCCGCGCGGACCCGGCAGGCCGGAATTCTTCCGCAGGAAAGGAGCCCAGTTTTTCAACTCTTTTAGTTGCTGGCGGT
The DNA here is from genome assembly GCA_016235425.1 of Chloroflexota bacterium. Taxonomy (GTDB): domain Bacteria; phylum Chloroflexota; class Anaerolineae; order Anaerolineales; family Villigracilaceae; genus JAKOVF01. Next base: position 29,386 of record JACRLC010000069.1, read on the forward strand.
AGTTGTTGATGCTGGACATTATTCGCGCTTCTTTCCAAATTCCTTGGCGGCCTTGCGCGTTTTTGAACTGCTGCATTCCAGTTGATCTTTTGCGAAGGCGATGACCCTCTTTTTGTCTTTCGGTGACAGGGTGTCGAAGAGTTGATCGAAGGCGTTGATAACGTCTGCTTTGAGCAGGTCTTTGCGGCTGAGCGGATGTTTGGTTTCTTCTATGTTCAACAGGCAGGCAATAATTTTGCTTTGAAAATCCGGCCGCGCTTGGTAGATCAGGCCGATGGTTTCCAGAAAGTAGTGACTGACCATTACCTTTGTATCGTCGAGCAACGTCAGGTAATGATCGAAGATTGGGTCGAGTCTGCAATCCGCATCCACGGACGCGAGATGGGCAATGGCCTGTGCGCCCACCGAGCGATGAAAGCCGTTGGGACTGTCAATCCCTTCGGCAAAGCGATTCCAGTAGGGATAGAACAACCCCGGCTGGGCCTCGATGGCGCGGAAAAGCACGCGCACACAGTTGTAGCGGTAGGTCTCATTTTTGGCGAAACTTCCCTCCACAAGTTCGCCGCGCAGTTTGGCATCTTTGAGCACAGGCTGGACGGCATCGTAGAGGGTTTCCGGTTCTTTTTGCGTCAGGATTTTTCTTGCAGTTGCGGTGTCCATTGGTTTTCCTCATTTTTGCCTGAGGTGACGCCACTTATTTTGTCGCTTGTTCCGAGCAGAGTCATCCCAAAGTGACTGTCACCTTTATTAAACGCGCTGAGTATATGACCAGTGCGTCTGGATGATCTGCCAGCGGTCATCGTCACGCCGGTAGACTTCGGTGCAATTCCAGCGGTCTTGTGACTCTCCAGTGTACGAAACGTAATTGAACGTCAACACAGCCGCGTCGCCACAGACTTGCACCAGCGGGTTGAGCAGTTCGTAACGGTCAATGTGGATTTGGCCGCGGATTTTTTCGTAGTATTGCGTGAGCGCCTCCAGGCCGTCTATCCGTTTTTCGAGATAAGGATCGAAGTAGACAACATCGGAAGCGGAAATTTCAAGGAAGCCGGATGGGTCGCCTTGACCCCAACGGTCAAGGGCCGAACGTTCGAGGGAGATGATAATGGAGGGGATGGCTTGGTTGGTTTTCATATTTTAGAAAATTATTCCACCGCGATCTTCACAAACACTGGATCCCCAAAAGCGACCCCATCCGGGCCATACGCCTGCCACGCGGATTCGTAGTTTCCAATCTCATTCGGCGCGATGAAGATAACCCTCAAAGTGACCTGCGTCCCTGCCCGCGCGGGAAACAACGCCTGTTCCGCCGCCGCGCCGAGCGTGTCGCCGCCAATCCATTTCAGACGGTAGCGCGAGTCCCAGTTGCAGGAGCCGCTGTTGCTGACGATCCATTGCTTGTCAATGCTCGCGCCGGGTGAGACGATGGTTCCGTCGGGGACGGTGGCGTCGTTCACGAAGGTCAGGTTATCGGTGCAAGGAGGAATGGCTGTGGGAGTTGTGGGAGTGGGGGATAGTGCAGGCGCGGACGTGAATAATTGCGGGACGGGCGTAGTGGTGGAGAGAATGGCAGTCGGCCCGGATTTGGTTGGTGGGCGAAAGGGCGTGGGCGTGGATGTCGGCGCACAGGCTGTAATCAACCATAGAAAAATAAAGATGAACGCAGATACAACTTTTAAAAATCCATGTGTATCCGCGTTCATCTGTGCTTCCCTAATAAAAAAGGCGACCGCGAGGGTCGCCCCTACGATTTTATACTTCCTCTTCCGCCGCGACTGCCGTGGTTTCTCCGCCGCCTTCGCTCATGTCAATCGGCATGACGATTTCGCCGCTCAACGCCTTCTGCCTCACCACGCCTTCGATCTCGGCCATCAGATCGGGATTGTTTCGCAGATATTCCTTCGCATTCTCGCGCCCCTGACCGATACGGATGTCGCCATACGAGAAGAACGCGCCACGCTTCGTGATGACCTCGAGTTTGGTCGCCAAATCGAGCAGATCACCAGCCTTTGAGATGCCTTCGTTGAACATGATGTCGAACTCGGCGGTGCGGAACGGCGGCGAGACTTTGTTCTTGACCACGCGCACGCGCGTCCGGTTGCCGATCACTTCCTCACCCACTTTAATGGACTGGATACGGCGCACGTCGAGGCGAACCGAAGCATAGAACTTGAGCGCCTGTCCGCCGGTAGTGGTTTCGGGGTTGCCGAACATGACACCGATCTTCTGGCGCAGTTGGTTGGTGAAAATGACGGCGGTCTTGGTCTGGTTGATTGCGCCGCTCAATTTGCGAAGCGCCTGGGACATCAACCGCGCCTGCACGCCCATGGTGGGATCGCCCATGTCGCCTTCGATTTCGGAGCGCGGCACGAGCGCGGCCACCGAGTCAATGACCACCACATCCACCGCGCCTGAGCGGACGAGAGTCTCCGCGATTTCGAGCGCCTGTTCGCCGGTATCCGGCTGTGAGACGAGCAGGTTGTCAATGTCCACGCCACAGCGCGCCGCGTAGGCGGGATCGAGCGCGTGCTCCATGTCAATGTACGCGGCGGTTCCGCCCATCTTCTGCGCTTCGGCCACGATGTGCTGGCAGATGGTCGTTTTACCGGAAGATTCCGGGCCATAGATTTCGCTAATGCGTCCGCGCGGGATGCCGCCCACGCCGAGGGCAATGTCCAACGATAAAGAGCCGGTGGGGAAGATTTCGGTCTGCATCCCGTGGGCCTCGCCCAGGCGCATGATCGAACCATCTCCGTAACGTTTAAGAATATCGCCAACGGCCTTGTCGAGCACGGCGCGTTTGGCGTTGTCCACATTTTCATTAACTTGTTGTTCAGCGGCGGCGGAAGCGCGGGATGATTTTCGAGCCATGATTTATTTCTCCATTACAAGTGTAAGTGTCAAAGTTTGTGTACAGGCACCGCAGCATCCATTTGTTTTTGTGAGAAGTTGCGGTGCAGGCAGTATAGCACAGATGTTCGGTGCGTCAAGGTGTTGAGTTTGGTGATTACCCACCAGTCTGTTTGCGTCATTCAAGATAACTCGGCAGGATTCTTTTGCCGCGGATTTCGAGAATCTTCGCGGATTGGTTTAAAAAATTCGCGCCAATTAGCGTAATTCGCGGCTGAAAATTTGCGGAAATGACAGGCGCAAAGATGTGAGCGATCACCAGATTGAGCGTCAGGTGTCATGTTTCAAATCAGGGCGTGGGAGTAACCGTCGAAACGGGGACAGGCAAAAAGTCGAGGGTGGGAGCGAGGGGGCGGGAAATGTCGAAGCCGTCGTTGCCCGTAAACGTGAAGTACGTCACCTGGCCGGGATAAATTTCCACCCATGTCTGCCGGTCTTTTTCCTTGATCGGATTTTTTTCGTCCACGTAATGTAACGTCAATTTGTAAAGCCCGGCGGGCAGGTCGCCGAGGACGACGTTTTCGTTGTAATACGGGTCGGGGTTGATCGCGCCGCCGCCGTACGTTTTGACGATGCGCGTGATGCCGTTCTCCTCCGACCTCACCGCAATTTGAAGTTGTTGGAGGGCCACGCCTTTGGTGTCCGTCACGCGTCCCACCAGAACGCCCCAGCCTTGAGGCGGCGCGATCCATAATTCGGGATTGTACGTGTGGTGAAATGAGTTGGTTGGAAAGCGGACTTCAAAGTGCAGGTGCGGCCCGGTGGTCGCGCCCGTCGCGCCGACAAAACCCAGCAGGTCGCCCGTTTGGACGTGCGCGCCCTCGACGGCGGTAATCCTGCTCATGTGAGCGTAGACCGTGTAAAGCTGCTGATCCTTGTATCCAAAATCATGGCGCACGACGACCGCCAGCCCATATGGGTCGGTTACGTCGCCGGGGGTTTCGCGGAAGAGTCCCCAGTCCGTCCAAATGACAGTGCCAGGCCCCGCAGCCATGATCGGCGTGCCGTCGGGCGCGGGGATATCCACGCCGGTGTGGACGATGTTCGGCGCGAAGAAGATTCCGCCGTAGCGATAATCTGCCAGCGGCCAGTTGACCTGGTTTGCCGCGATGGGGCGCGCAAAATAAAAATGGTCGTATGGAGACATCGCCCACGGCACAGGATACAAAGGAGGACGCCATCCCGAAACGGGTTCCGCGCCTGGGGTTGGAAGCGTTAAACGAAATGGTTCGGGCGTTGGAGTCTGCGGCGCTTCAAACTGGACCTCCTCCTGGGTGGCCGCCAAATCAGCGATCACCGGTGTTGGGTTGACTCCGCCAAGCGCGGTGCAGGAGGAGAGGAGAATAAAGGTGACAGTCACTTTCAAAGTGACTGTCACCTTGCCAAGACATTTCATGGAATAACCGTCGGCGGGGTGGGCGAGAGGGTGGGTGTGCTGGTGGGTGGGATCGGCGTGGGCGTGAAGCTCGGCGTGAATGTGATGCGCGGCGTGCGCGTGGGGACCCTTGTGCCGGTTGGCGCGGGAGTGCGGGTGGGCGTCAGCGTCGGCGGCAGGACGCGCGTGGGCGTGATCAGCGCTTCCTCCGGGTAGAGTTCGCTCATGGCGGCATGCCAACTGAGTCCGTTGGTGAGCGCGAATTCCGTGAAACGCGTCCCGGCATAATATGAACGCCAGTTGGGCAGGGCGGGCAGGCGTTCCCAGCCATAGGCTTGCGCCAGCGCGGTCACGTCCACCCAGTAGCCGGATGGCACGGGCGAGTAATTGCCGCCCTGCTCATAGGTGAGCGGATCGAGATCGTAGCGCGCGTTCAAATCCCACGGCGCGTTGTGGATCGGTTCGCCCATCGAACCATCCTGCACCATGCAACGGATGTATAAACGCCAGTAGGTCTGCGCGCCCACGTCTTCGCGCACGGCAACCATCCAGCCCGCGTTTGCCATGAGCGAGTTGATCGCAAAGGCGCGCCCGGTGTATAGCCAGTCTTCCTCGTAGCCGGGTTCGAGCGAAGTAGTGAGAGGCACAAAGGCATTTTCAAGGCTGGCGAGTATATCCCAGCCGGTTTCATCGAGCAGGCGGTCGCGCAAGGCTTCAAAGGCTTCGTCGGTGAGATCGTGCATTTGCGGATACGGAGCCTGCACATCAGACAAGTCCACCACGTGCCATCTTTGCGCGGGAACGTCGTCAACAGGTGTGACAATCGGGGCCCAGGCCGCTGGCGGTGTGTAGGCCGCGGCTTCTGCAAACGAATCGGGGAATGGGTTCGACATTTCGGCATGTCCCCAAAGCAGCCCGCGCACGCGTCCGCGCAGGGGAATGGAGGCGAGGAGCAAATTGCCTTTGATATCGTAGGCGCTGAGGAATTGCTGGTTGGGGCCGTCTGTCACTGCGATGACCTGATCCCCGGCTTCGTTCCACGTGCCGATGTTTCCGTCGCCGATCCAGCGTGCGGCGCGTTCGGGATCGTCAGCCTGCCAGATGTAAATGCCGCTGAATCCCAAGGTCTGCGAGATCGAGGCCCAGAGCAATTGCGAACCATCCTGGTTCCAAACGGGATGATCCTCCGCGGCCCCGGCGGTATTGCTCAGGTTTTGATAGCGCTCGTCGCCCGTGAGATCGAGGTCGGCAAGCCAGATGTCGCTATCGCCGCCGCGCGAGGAGACGAAGGCAACGTGCCGTCCATCCGGCGCCCAGGCGGGCGAGTGATCGGACGCGGCGTTTTGGGTGAGGCGAATGGTTTCCTGATCCGGGCCAGTGGCGGAGACCAGTGCGATTTCAAGGTTGTCGTCGAAATACGTTTCAAAGACCAGCCACTGTCCATCCGGCGACCATGAGGGGGACGAGTCGTAATCGGGCGTATCTGTAATTTGGGTGATGCCGCCGCTTTGCAGATCCAGCAGATACAAGTCCCAGTAACCGTTTCGGTCGGATGCAAAGGCGAGTTGTTTTCGGTCAGGGCTGAGGGCGGGGGATGTGTCGTTCCATTCACCGGAGGTCAGCCGTGTGAATGGCAGGTTCTGCGGGTGGTAGGCAAAGAGATGGGCATAACCGTTCTCTTCCATGGCGAGGAAGATCAAGTCTGCATTGCTGTTGAATTCGATGGCCGCGGGGAGGGGAGTGGAGGTCGCTTCGGATGCCGAGCTGTTGCCCTGGCCCTCTCCCGAAGAAAGAGGGGATTTCGGCGCGCAGGCGAAGAGCAGAAATGATATTAGGATGATGGAGAGAAAGCCGCCCTTCGACTGCGAACTTCGCGGCGAATGCTCGGTTCTCCGCTCAGGACGAATGGAAATGGGAAGATGCTTGGGCATTGACAAGGCCAATTAATCGGAAGCAGTTTCGGGGTCCGCGGGAGGCGGTTTCACATCAAAAGAAATTTGACGCGGCTCATCGGCCGGGCCGTCTGGATAAAAGAGGTTTGCCGTGAGGGTGTATGGATTTTTCAACTCGCCGCGAATGTGCATGGTGAGTTCAAGCTTCCAGCTCATCGGCTCGACGATGCTGGTGGACGTAACCTCTTCGCCGTCCGCGCCGGTGACGTTGATTTCGATGTGCGGGCGTTTTTGGAAGGGCGTGATCTCAAGGTTGACGCGCAGGCGATAGCCATCGGGATACGGCTCGGCCTTGAGCGTGGTGATGTGAGTTTCTTCGGGGGTGGCGCGGGTGAGGTTGTCTTCGGGTAGAAAGAATTCCATGTTCCACTTCTCTCCATCTCCCATTTGGGAGAGGGCAGGGGTGAGGGTCATTCGTCAAAGAGAAACGTGGCTTCGGCGTAATAACGAATGCCTTTGTGCTTCATGCGTTCCTCGATCCATTGTTGTAAATATGCCTGTTTGTATTCCACCGGCTTGCCGCTGGAAAGTTCGTGCAGTGGGTAATTCAGATGCAGGGCGCGCGGCGAAACCGTGAAGCGCGTAATGCCGGTGGGAAGCACGGAGCCGCGCCCGGCCAGTTTCAAAACGGTCTTGGTCTCGAAGCGCGGAAAGATGACGAGCGCGCTGAGATCATGATAGATGTGCTTGAAGGATTCGATCAGCGTTTGGCTGGTGCGGTCGAGGGAGGCGCGGTCTTTATAGCAATTGACGATGCCGTGCAAAGTTTGTATTTCGGCGATCAACCCCGGCGGGAGAAAGATGAGATGGATCGTGCCATCCGGCAGGCGAACTTGCGCAGTCATTCCTGTGGGCGGGTGCAATGATCTTTCAGTGTGGATCTTTTTTAGTTTTATGCCGGGGATTTTTCGGATGCCGCTCATCAGCGTGTGCGCGCTCATTCCCCAAACCACGTGGTTCCACGTGTGCAGGATGGCGTGTGGGTCGTCCGCTTTTACCACCTGCGCCACGATGTGCGGAAACTCCATCGCTTGCAGGGACGTGACGCGGTTCGCACCGTCCAGCACCATGTAGCGGCCTGAGCCGTCCTGCAAGGGCATCACGACGGGCGGGTTACGCAGGATACCCTGCGCTCGCAATTTATTGACCAATGGGGCGGTTCTTTGCATGTCATGATCTTCGTGCAAGACCACTGATTCGATGGGAAGTATTTTGAGGTTGGGCAGGTTTGGGATCATGATTGCCGAAGGATACCACAAGAATCTTGACGGACTTTGGGTTAATTGGGATTCGCAATGTGCGGCGCGTTTTACGTGTTGCGCGTTGCGTTTTGTTCAAGGTGCTTCAATGCGGCTTTGAAATCTTCAGGATATGGCGCGGTGAAGGTCATCCGTTTTTGGGTTTCGGGATGGATGAACGCCAGTGAATACGCGTGCAACGCGGGGCGCGCGATGATGTTCGTTTCCCCGCTGATTGCGGGCGGGGTTTCCGGCGCGCTGTAGAGGACGTCTCCCAAAAGAGGATATCCCAACGCATAAGCATGGACTCTGATCTGATGCGTTCTCCCCGTCATCGGTCTCGCCTCAAGCAGGACGTTGGCCGGGTACCGTTTAAGGACTTTGAATCGCGTCTCGGAGCGGACTCCGTTTTTATCGTCCACCATCGTGCGGTGCTTGTGCCCCACGTTGACGCGCAGGGGGCGCTTGGTGGTCTTGTCATTCCACGCGGGGACTCCCACTGTAATGGCATGATAAACCTTCTCGATCTCATGCTTCTCGAATTGGATGTTCAAGGCGCGGTGCGCTTCGGCTGTCCGCGCAAAAACCATTACGCCGCTGGTGAATTTATCCAGGCGATGGATAATCCACGTTTTCCCATGTTGTTCTTCAAGCTGCTTAACGAGAAATGGCGCGTCCTTGTCCCAGCCATCGGGGAGGACGGGGAGACCGGCGGGTTTGTTGATGATGAATATCCGGTTGTCTGAGAATAATATTTCCACCCTCGTATTTTACCAATATCTGATATTCCCCTCTTCAATGTTTGCAGGAAAAGGGACAGCCGCTTCTCCCCGCTCTGCTAAAGCGGCTGTCCCGGTGCCAGTTTCTAAGCCTGGGCAGGCGCTTCGCTTGCTTGCGCTATTACATCAATGGCAGCCTGGGTTAATGTGTGCCGGAGCGGGGCACCCCAGCCATCGTTCACCAGGAATTTGACGATGATCCGTCCCGGCTTGATGCTTTGCTCATACACATAGGCATCCTGATCCAAAATCCCCCACCCGATAAACAGGCCAATCCCGCCTCCCACAAAGGAACCGCCGATAACACCGGCAAGCGCGATGATGACCCAAATGGGTTGGAACAGGATTGCCCCGCTCACTTCAAGACTTGGGGCGCTGGTTTCCGCCGCGCCGATCCCGGCCAGAGCGCCAATCAGAGCTCCCCAAAGCGCCCCTCCTGTCATCCCGGAAAGGAAGGTTTCGAGTTTTGTTGTGCCCCTGCCCTCGTATAACTCTACGTTCTTTTGGATGGCAACATTCTCAATTGCCTCGGCAGGAATGTCTGATTTCTTCAGTAATTGGACTGCCTTCCCGGCGTCTTTTTCAGAATCAAACATTCGGACGATCAGTTGTTTCCCATTCTTTCCCCGCATCAAAGTAACCTGATCGACAACTTTACTAATCTCTTCAAATTGATACTCGATTATCTCCCGCGTCTCGGGTGGAAGTTCCTTTCTCAACACTTTTTCATAGGTCCTCTTAACAGCCTTCTCACCGACCAGCACTTCCTTCAAAACGACCCTTTCCACGCTATCCGCGCCGATGGTCAGCGCGGCAAATATGTCAATACGGCCTCGGTGCAACATTCCGCGAAAACTACTGCGCGGCTTAAAATGCACGTTCAATCTTTGTGCTTCAGCAAGGATATTCGCTTTGAACCTGGCGCGTTGCTGGGCGTAAGACATGAACAGGATTTTAACGGCCTGGTTGTTCACATTTGCCGCCGCAACGGCATATCCTTTTTCACCGGCCTCGAGCATTCGATACAAAATACCAAGGGTTTTTATACTCATGATGGTTTCTCCTGAACGGTCAAGCGGTTTTAGCCATTTTTGGATGCGACTGTCAACTCATGAGGCCGGTTTGCATCACTTGACGACAAGTGCTCCTGTCATCCCGGCCTTATAATGCCCTGCGACAAAACAGCCTATCTCCCATTCGCCTTCCTTTCCTGCCGGGACGGTGAATGTCAATGTTACTTTCCCGCCCGGTTCCACCTCAACGTGCCATCCCTCTTCCTCGATCTCCTCGGGGCTTCCCACGTGGAACTCATCCCCGTCGGTCCGTACTTCCACTGCGCCCTTGTCGAAGAAATCCTCCTCGAATCCTTCCAGCTTCCCGTCTTCGCCTATGTGAAGGTTCCGGCCAATCAGGATCTCGTGTTCCACGGCTCCCTCGTTGATCAATGTCAATTGCACCTCCTGTCCCGCCTGTAAATTGAGTGTCTCGGGAGTAAACGCGAAATCGGTCATGGTCAACTTGTGCGTGTTGGAGCCGGTGGATTGGCATCCTGCAACGAAGAGAATGGATAAAGCGATCAGGCTGGCAATCCAGAAATTGCGGTTCATGTTCATCTCCTATAAAACGTTGATACTCTGTCATGAAAGTTGGCGCGCTATCTCCGGCAAGCGGCGTTCATTGAGCATTTCCTCTGTATCAGCATACAGGAATGGAAGTTCGTAATCTATAGTTCAAGGTGATCCAGCGGGACTAAAAAGAAGACTATTTTTGTCCAATTTACTCCCCGGAATATGGAACTTGAACTAGTACCGAATCACCCTGCAAAGCAGGGCCTCTTTTGTCCCCTTTTCTTCCGCTTATGAATTACAGAAAATACTTGACATACATTGTCCGATTAATGTACAATGCTAAAAACTATGAGATTTAAGTAAAGGACACCGAAACGGACTATAAACAATTCATCATTCAGGCTATCATTGAAGCATACCCGAGGGCAATATCTTCATGGCCGATCTTTATTTCTTTTTATTACTGGTTGAACACATATGAACGAGAAGGGGTTGCTTCAGAAAAAAATTAGAACCGGGCGTCGTCATTTCGCGATCATCCTGCTTCTTGGGTTTTGTGTTGTCGTGGTCGAGGGGGCCGAACATTTTTTTACAAGGGAATCCCTTATAAACTCCCATTTCATAATCGAAGTCATAATCTATGGCGTTGGTGTTCAACTGCTGGGACTGGTATTGCTTTTTCTGGTCGATCGGGCGGAGATCGAGCGGGACCAGGCAAAAGGGGATTTGGACCAGCACCTGGCATTCAGCGATGAAGTGACAACTGCCCCGGAGTATGAAGACCTGACGACAAGAATTGCACATTTTCCGCGTCAGGTACTACCGGTTACGAGTACTTATCTGCATATCTATGATGCGGATAAAGGCCAATTTCAATTGAAAGCGGAATGGAGCCTGGATGGCCGTATATCCAACCCGGTAAAGCCGGAGCTTATCCGCGATTTGTGTCAGGAATGTGCGCTGGCGAATTTCTCCGATTGCACCCTGCGCCAATGTTCATCTGTCCATGATGATGCGCATGTCAAACCGACTGTCCAACGCTTCATGTTGCCGCTTGTTTATGGGAATGCGCTGGTGGCATTACTGCATTTTGACCTGCCGGAAAATCACCAATTGACGAACAATCAGATGCGTACTCTTGGCGCATTGGCCCCGGAGATGGCCCTGGCAATAGAGACCGCAAGATTGCGGATCACGCACAGTCAAATGGTGGAGGCCACACTCGCCGAACGTCAGCGCATTGCCCGGGAATTGCATGATTCTCTTGGTCAAAGCGTCGCCTATTTACGCCTTAAACTCGACCAGCTCACCAGCCAGGATATGCTGGCGGGAATCAAAGCCATCCGCAATGATCTTAAACAGATGAAGGATATTGCAAACACAGCTTATGATCAAGTACGCGGCACGCTCACTGCCTTGCATGCCAGCGGTAAACCTGATCTTATCGAGGAAATTCGGGCACATGCAAAAAGTGCGGGCAAGCGGACAAATCTTAAGATCGTCATCAACTCAAGCGGGGAACCGCGCTCCCTGTCATCCCACAGTCAGCGTCAAATCATCTATATCTGCCGCGAAGCTTTGTACAATATCGAGAAACATGCCAGGGCAAAGCTGATAGCCATCGAGCTTCTTTGGGAGACGTCATATTTGATAATCAAAATTAAAGATGACGGATCGGGTTTTGACCCGATTGACATGGATAAATACGGCTCCTTTGGGATTGCTTTCATGCATGAACTTGCCGCTGAGATTAATGCCACCGTCAGGATACATTCGGCTCCGAATTCCGGCACAGAAGTAACCGTCCATATACCGCTATCAGGCGCCGCTATGCTGAATGCCGAAACTGATATTGTAAAAATGGAAGAAATTCATTCAGTGAGGTAAAAATGTCTCATATAATCCGGTTGATGATTGTTGACGATCACCATGTTTTGCGGGAGGGGTTGGTAAGCATCTTTCGGCAACAGCCTGATTATGAGGTTGTTGCGGAGGCGGGCACAGTGGCCGATGCCGTGGAAATGGCGAAAAAAACCAAACCCGATCTCGTGCTCATGGATTACGGCATAACGGGAGGCACCGGCGTGGATGCCACCCGGGAAATCCTGGCCGAACTTCCTGATACCAAGATTGTCTTCCTGACCATTCATGGAACGGACGAAGAATTGTTCAACGCCATTCGCAGTGGGGCGGTTGGTTATCTTCTCAAAAACATCTCGGCGGTGAATCTGGTAGCATCCCTGCGCGGTTTGATGCACGGAGAGGCGCCGCTTTCGCGGAAAATGACCGGTCGTATCCTGGAGGCGTTTGGCCGCAATGAGCGATCGAAGCCAAAGGATGGGTACTTCAACGCCTTGACGCGGCGGGAAGTTGAAATTCTTCAAGCGCTTAGTTCCGGCGCTACAAATCAGGAGATTGCCGAAAGCCTGTTTGTCTCCATAAATACGGTTAAGAATCATATTCACAATATTTTGGAAAAATTACACCTGGACGATCGCCGCGCCGCGGCGAAGTACGCGCACGAACATGGCCTGGCAATTCCGCCGTCCAGATATTATTCAACCCCCGGCTAGTGCTGGAACAACCTTAAGTCGATGGGCTGGCGAAAGCACATGGACTACTTCTGGACACCAAACCTCGACCAACTGCTTGCCCTGGCGAATGGCTGCAACGACGATGCGCGTTTCAAAGCCAACTTCGATAAAATGCATCCCAGCCTCGCCGGGTTCATGCGCGAAGCAGTGAAAGCGTATGTGGAGCAAAGAAAGAAGTAAGAAGAAAGAGGAAAAAAAAGAAGAGAGCCAGTGGAAAAATCTGCTGGCTCTTTGAATTTTTTGGATTCGGACAGCTTGCTGTTCGAGCAAAGTGATTAACTGCTTGCGCCGCTGTATCTTTTTAATCCCGCTTTCCAAACATTTGAAGCAATCCAAAAACTGACGATGCCAACTCCGATAAATATCAGCACCCGACTGATTTCCAGATCGCCGCGCAGGGCCTGGAGTGGAATGGTCGTTGCCACCGCGATGGGGATGATGAAGGTGACGATGATCCTCAACCATACCGGATAGACTGTCACAGGGTAACGGCCTGCGTCGAGGAGGGCTTGCAGGATGGTGACATTGTTATCAAATTTGGTGAACCAGAATGTCAGGGCGATCAGCACGATCCAAAGGCTGTAGATGACGATCGCTCCCGAAACGGCCAGCAGGATAAAGGTCAGGGTGCTGAGCGGGGTGGTTATATCGCCGGACATGTTGATGCCCACCACGATCAAAATGATCGCGAGCACCAGGTCCCAAATCCGCCAGACGGTGATGCGCGAGAATGTGGTGAGGAACATGCTGTTGACCGGCTGCAGGAGGGTGTAATCCATCGAGCCGTCGCGGATGCTCTGGTTGAATTTTTCTGTGTTGGGCCAGATGAGCGCGGCCATCAATGTGTTGACGAGGCGGAAGACGCCCAGCAGGGCAATCAATTCGCCGGGGCCCCATCCGCCGAGGGTCTCTGTGTTGTTGAAGATGATGCTCAAGCCGAGCAGTTCCCAGCCGAGCCACATCAGGTTGAGCAGGATATTGACAACCGTATCGGCGCGATAAGCCAGCGACATCTGTATGTTGAGTTTGAGCAGGTTTTGGAGCAATTTCAGGTAATGCATCGTTACGCTCCCACTGCAGAGTAGCGCTTCACGCCTTCGCGCCACACCCAGTTGAAAAGGAAATACGAGATCGGGAGCCAGATGAGCGCGACGATATAGCCTTCAATGATTTGCCCCGGTGAAAGTTTTCCGAGGATCAATTGGATTGGGTAATACAACGAAAACTGAAATGGCAAGTAACGGGCAATACTCTGGATAATCGGTGGCATGAGCGTGAGCGGGACGAATTGCCCTGAAAACAGGAGGAAGAGCGCAAAGTAGAACTCGCTGATCGAATAGACGCGCGTTGTCCAGAAGGCCACGGATGTGACGGATGCGGAAATCAAAAAGGCGATAATGAATCCGAGCATCATGGCAGGAATGGCAAGCGCGATGCCCTGCCAGGTCACACTGCTGAAATTGGGTTGGAACAGGAAGAACAGGACGATCCAGATGGGGATGAGTCCCATGATGGACAATGCCTTGAAGGCGATATTATTGACCAGTGTATTGGTCAACATCGGATGGATGGGGCGAATCAATTCACTGGAAAGCGATCCGTCCTGAACCTTGTAGGCAAAGATATGGAGCGTGATGTTGCTCGTGATCTGGTCAACGATCAGGAGCGTCATGTAATAAGTCACGAAGTCGTTGGCCGTCAATCCGTTGACATCCCCTTTGCTGGCGGCGATGCTTGTCCACACGGCGAGGTAGATGATGGGGGAGACCAGCCAATAAAGAAGGTACATGAGCAGGTTGGCGCGGTATTGCCATTGTTCCGCCCAGTTGACCTGCCAGAGGCGTTTGAAGATTTTTAGCATAATTAATTCCCTTTGGAGTCAAGCGGCTTGCCGCTTGCAGGAGCAAGCTCCTGCACTCCAGATTTACCCACTGATGTTACGCAGGTCTCTCCCTCATCCCCAACCCTTCCCCCGAAGGGGGAAGGGAGTCCCCTCTCCCTTCGGGAGAGGGCTAGGGTGAGGGCGCGTAAGGTGGGTTACTCATTAAACGCGCGTTCGATCACATCTTCGATGGGCGGATCGGCGATGGTGATGTCGTGGATGGGCAGATCAGCCAGAAGCCGGGAGGTGACGCGGGTGACTTCGTCCGCGCGGACCCGGATGTATCGCTTCTCCGCATCCTCTTCGTTTTGGACCTCGGAGCCATATCCGCTTAAATCGTGAGAATCAGCTTCTGACAGTCTGATCCCAATTAATTTGAACGGGGCAATCCTGCGCGAGAGGTCGTTGATGCCGCCGTCATATTTGAGATTGCCGTGATGGATGATGATGATGCGTTCGCACAAGGCAGTGACATCGGCCATGTAGTGACTGGTGAGCAGAATGGTCGCGCCCGTGCGGCGGTTGTACTCGCGCAGGAATTCGCGGATGCGCGCCTGGCCGGTAATATCGAGGCCGATGGTGGGCTCATCGAGGAAGAGGACTTTGGGGCGGTGAAGCAGACCCGCGGCGATCTCGCATTTCATTCGTTCGCCGAGCGAGAGATTGCGGACGGGTTTTTTCATCAGCGGCTCGAGTTCCAGTAATTCGTCTAGTTCCTTGTAGGTCTTTTTATATTCATTGTCGGGGAGGCGGTAGATGGCCTGGTTGAGCAGGAATGAATCCGCGGCGGGGATGTCCCACGAGAGGCGGTTGCGCTGTCCCATGACGAGGGTCATCGAGCGCAGGTAATCTGGTTTGAGTTCCCAGGGTGTGAAGCCCAGGACATTGGCTTTGCCGCCTGTGGGATGGAGCAGGCCGGAGAGCATCTTGAGCGTGGTGGTTTTGCCTGCGCCATTCGGCCCAAGAAAGCCGACGATCTCTCCCGGCTCGATCCGAAAACTGACCTTTTGCACCGCGTTCACGTCTTTGTATTTGCGTTTGAAGAAACTTCGCACCGCCGCGCCAAATCCGCCTTCGCGTTCGGGGACCTTGTACGTTTTGCTCAATTGTTCAACGAAAATGGACTCTGTTGACATAAAAAAATCGCTCCTATTGGAAGAGCGATTTTATCATTAATAGAACAAAAGTGCTAGACGAGTCCCCGCCGTTCGAGCGCCTTGCGCGTCATCGGACGAAGGTCGCGGCCGAAGGTGCAGGTACGGGTGAAGGTCCTTTCGCTGAACTCGTTGCGCAGTTGGTGATAGCGGCTCATGGACTGCTCCCAGGATTTTTCTCCCGACAGGAACGCGTGCAATTCATCTGCGAGGAAAACTGCGTGCGTGCCGGCCTGATCAATTCCCTGCCCGGACCACGGATCCATGACCATGGCCGCGTCGCCCACCAACGCCCAGCCCCCTCCAAATGGAATTCGCATGTAGCCGGGGATGCTTCCTGTGCCGCGCACCGGCCCTTCGCGCCCCGCCTTCGCCAGGCGGTCCGCAAAAGCAGACATGGCTTGCAGCTCCCTCAGCAACTGACCTTCCGGGTCGCGCTTGAAGTTTCCGAATTCATCGATTGGCACCGAGATGGCCGTCAGGGTTAATCCGCCGTCGCAGGGGAAGACGTACGCCAGATGATTGCCTCGATAATGATATTCTGCGGCGGGCCCATCCTTCTGTTCGACACCGCGAAAATAGGCATAATACATGGCGCGGTTGACAGGCTCTTCGCGTTCGACCTGAGGCCCGACTTCGCGCGCGACGAACGAATGAATTCCATCCGCCCCAATCACGCTTCTCGCGCGGACCTCGTAACTGCTCCCGTTTTCGATCCACTTCACCCCGACAATTTGTTCACCCTCCCGCAGGAGACCGTCTACTTTTGCGCCCTCGTGCAAATCAACACCGGGCACGCTCCTCGCGCGGCGAACGAGGATATCGTCCAGTGCGATTCGGCGGACACACAGATAGAAGGGGAAATCCTCTGGCTCTGTGACAGGTTCGGGGAAAATGATTCCGTCCACCACGTTGTAGTCGGTGGCAAGGTGCGGCGCGACCGCCAGAACCTCGTCGAGCACTCCCATGCGTTGGAACGCGCGCAAGGCCGGGGCGCGGAAAAAGTGAGTGGAGAGTGTATCGCTGGGAAAATGCGCGCGGTCGAGGAGCAGGACACGATGCCCGTGCCGGGCAAGTAATGTGGCGGTTATTGTCCCCGCCACGCGCGCACCGATAATGATCGCATCATGTATTTCGTTCATCGCAACACCTCACGAATAAATTTGGTTGCTGTCATCCTGAGGGCGCGCTTGGCCTGCCCCGATGCTCTTTCGGGGTGCGACCGAAGGATCTCAACTACGACGAGGGAGACCCTTCAGTTGCACGGAACGCTCCTTCACCTGTGCCTGCCCTGTCCCGTCCGGGACCGGACGGGACAGGGCAGGCAGGATGACATGCTCACTTTATGTAACAGTCAACCTTTGCTTTGGATACTTCTCGAATCGCTTCTCTTCCATTACTTTGCGGACGCGGTCGAAGCCTTCCCAGATCTCAACATACGATGTGTACAACGGTGCGAAGCCGAGACGGATGTTATCGGGTTCGCGGAAATCGGGGATGACGTTCATCTCCTCGATCAATACGCGATTGATGCGGTAGCCTTCTTCGTGGCGGATGCTGATGTGGGAGCCGCGTTTGGCGGGATCACGCGGGGAGCCGAGAGAAAAGCCAAATGGCGCAAGCAGGTTATCGGTCAGGAATGAAGCGTATTCCGTCATTACAACGGATTTGGTGCGGATGGCGGTCATGCCTGCCTGGAGGATAGGGTCGAGGGCGGTTTCCATCGTCAACAACGAAAGCATGGGCTGGGTGCCTGCGAGGAAACGGTTGACGCCGGGCGCGGGGATGTAGTCGAGGCTGAAGGCGAAAGGCTGGTTCTGCCCCCACCAACCCCAAATGGGCGAAGTGACTTTTTCCTGAATCGCTTTGTTGACGTAAAGAAACGCGGGCGCGCCGGGGCCGCCGTTGAGATATTTGTAGGTGCAGCCGATGGCAAAATCTGCATTGCAATCGTCGAGCGCGACGGGAACCACACCGACGGAATGGCTCAAATCCCAAAGCACGAGCGCGCCTTTGCGATGCGCCATGTCGGTGATGCGTCTCATATCGTAGAGATAGCCGCTCTTGAAGAGAACGTGGGAGAGTGTGACGAGGGCGGTATCCTCGTTGATGGCTGATTCAAGCGCGGCGAGATCGGGCGTGAGCTCGCCATCTCTTGAGCCGATGCGGATGATTTCATATCCCTCACCCCTAATCCCTCTCCCGAAAGGAGAGGGAGATAGCGTTTGGACACAACCTTGCAGGATGTACAAATCCGAGGGGAAGTTCATCGTATCTGTGACAATCCGCTTCTTTTCTGGACTGGCAGCCAGCGCGGCCATCGTGAGTTTATACAAGTTGACGGAGGTTGTGTCGCTGACCAACACCTGCCCCGGCGCGGCGCCGATGAGCTGGCCGATCTTGTCGCCGACGCGTGCGGGCGCTTCCCACCAGCCTTTGTTCCAGCCGCGGATGAGGTCCGCACCCCATTCTTCTTCGACGATTTGTTTCGCGCGTTCAACCGCGGCCTTTGGCAGGCGGCCAAGTGAATTGCCATCGAGGTAGACGAGGTCGGGATCGGGAATGACGAATTGCCCGCGATAGGAGGCGAGTTTGTCCTGCTTGTCTAACTCAAGAGCGTAGTCGCGGGAGGAGAGGAAGGTCATAAATTCCTTTTCAAACACGAAGGACATAAAGTACTCAAAGGTTTTCCTTTGTGTCCCTTCGTGCTCTTTGTGTTTAAGATTTTCGCTGTATTTTGCTCATCGCGTACTCCGCCAGCGCCGTAATTGTAAGCGACGGATTCACACCCGGATTCGCCGGCATGACCGAACCGTCAATGATGTACATTCCGGGATAATGATGCACTTCAAAGTTTTCGTTTACCACGCCGTCCGAAGCATCCTTTCCAATCGGCGCACCGCCGAGGATGTGGGCGGTCGTTGGCAGGCCCAATAAATTCTCGCCGACCGAACCGAGCGCCACGCCGTTCGTGCGCTTCGCAAATTCCTTCGTCAACCCGTGTGAGCCTTCCACTTGCGCGTTGATCTCGTAGCCGGGTTCCTTCTCTGCCACCATGCCCTGCCTGAAAAGCGTGAAAAGGCTTCGTCCGTTTCGCAGGCGCATTCGATTGTCCGCGTGCTGCATGACGAGCAGGATGGTCACGTTGTGCGCCCAGCCGGGCAGGATCAGCGCCTTCGCAAAATCAATGGGATGCGTGACGACCCAGCCGATGAAACGCAAAATCCGCATCGGCACCGGCACATCCTTGTCAATCAGCGGCGCGGCGAGGAAACGCATCAGCGACGATCCATCGGGATAGCGCACAGGCTCGATGCGCGTGATCTCATCGTGGTTGTAAATGGACGAGATCGAAACACCCTCCGAATAATTGATATTGGACTTTCTTGCCACCGCGCCGAGCAGGCCCTCGGAATTTGTCCGCACCATGTCGCCGAGCCGCGGCGAAAGATTCGGCAACGATCTTTTGACGTCGCGCAGATTCAGGAGCAGCTTCATTGTGCCCAACACTCCCGCAGACAAGATCACGCGTCTGGCCTGGACCCTCTTCCGGGTCCCGATAAAGAGGCGGGTACTCGTCTGGTAGGTGATCTCGTAAAGTCCCTCGCCCTCCGGGAGAGGGGTTGGGGTGAGAGGTCTGATATCCACAACTTCCGCTTCTGCAACAACCTTTGCCCCGTTCTTCTCTGCAAAATAAAGATAATTTTTGGGAAGTGTATTCTTGGCATTGTATCTGCATCCCACCATGCACGCGCCGCAATGCTGGCATCCCGCGCGGTCGGGGCCTTCGCCGCCAAAGTATGGGTCAGGGACGGTTTCGCCCTCTTCGCCGAAAAATGCGCCAACGTCCGTGGTGCGGAAGGTGTGAGCCATACCGCGTTCCTGGGCCATTTCCCTCAAGATGAAATCGGCTTTCCATAATTTGGGATTGCGCGCCACGCCGAGCATTCTCTTGGCCGTCTCATAATGCGGACGCAGGATCTCGCCCCATTTCAAGTTTTGATTCCACGCGGGCGTCGCGAAGGTTTCATCGGTCGGCACTTCAAGCACGTTTGCATAACCGAGGCTTCCGCCACCCACGCCCGCGCCGTGCAGAACCATCACGCCTTTGAGAATGCTGATCTGCAAGATGCCATACGCGCGCAAAGCGGGAAGCCAGAGATATTTCCAGAACTGCCAGTTGGATTTGGCAAAGTCTGTGTCGTTGTAGCGTTTGCCTTTTTCAAGGACAAGCACGGAATAGCCCTTTTCGGTGAGTCTCATTGCCGAGGCGCTTCCCCCAAAGCCCGAACCAATGATCACATAATCATAGATTTGATCCATGTCTGTGCCCTCCGCGGCGAGTTGGGACGATTATAGCATTTGATTTGACGCATCGAATCGCCTCTTGAAATAATTTTGATTCGGCATACCATGAAAGGTGGAGGACACATGAGCCGTATGGCAATCTTCTTTCTGGTTGTGATCACGCTGGGGCTGACAATCCTTTTGGCCCTGCTTGGACTGGCGACTCTCCGATCCAATTTGCTTGGCTGGTTCCTTCTCGTTTCAGGTCTCATTTATTTCTTCGGAATAGTGATTGTTTACTGGGTTCGCAGAATTCGATTTTGGGGGCCTCGGGCAGGCGGAGAAATGCTAAAAGAGGAACGAAACGATTGGTCGTTTTGGCTGATCGTCGTCGGCATGATCGCTGCGTTTTACCTGCCTCCAATTGAATATCTCTTTTTCGCCGCCGTTTTGCCGCGTCTCGTTTGGATGCAAGTTATTGGTTTATTCCTCATATTTTTCGGCTCGGTTCTTTTCGTATGGGCGCGTCGAGTGCTCGGAAACTTTTATTCGGGGCATGTCTCGGTGGTGGAAGGCCAGCAATTGGTGCAGAGCGGCCCGTATCGTTTTATCCGTCATCCTGCCTATGCGGGATATTTGCTGATGGCACTCGGTCTCGCGGTCGGGTATTCCAGCCTGGCAGGATTGGCGGCCATCCTGTTTGTTCTACTGCCCTCCGTGATTTATCGCATCCGCGTTGAGGACAAATTGCTGGCTGAACATTTTGGCGCGCAATTCAAAGCGTACACTGCCAGAACCAGGCGGCTGCTCCCCGGCGTTTGGTAGAAAGACTCACGGCCATGCCTGATATTGACGTTCGAAAATTGAAAGGCGTTGCTGAAACCCTGCTCGTCCCGCTGGCGTGCCGCGCCATCGAATCCATCCGCCCGGATGCCATCCTTCACGACCCGCGTGCTGTGGAAGTGTACAACGCGCTCGGTGGCAATCCCGAGTTCCTGATGGGCATGCGCGGCGCCGACAAGTTGGTCACGGTAATGCGCGCCCGCCAGTTCGATGCGTTTGCCCGCGCCTTTCTCGCCAAAAATCCCGCCGGGCTGGTGGTGGATCTTGGCTGTGGATTGGACACGCGCTTCGACCGTCTCGACGATGGACAGTTACATTGGCTTGGTGTGGATTTGCCCGAAGTCATCGAACTGCGCCGAAAAGTTCTCCCAGATGGCGAGCGTTCCAAAACCATCGCGCAATCCATGCTCGAATTTTCCTGGCTTGATGAGGTTGCGCGTCAGAACAAACCTGTTATCTTTCTGGCGGAGGGTGTGTTCCCCTATTTCAGCACCGCCGATGTCAGACCTCTCGTGATGGCGATGGCGGCGCGTTTCCCTGGCGGGGAACTGGTCTTCGATGCGGCATCCCCCTTCCTCTCGCGGCATCACAACCGTACCAGTTCCGTGCTGAAACGCTCCGGGGTTCGTATCCTTTGGGATGCCAAAAATCCCCAGGAAATTGAAACCTGGGGACTGTGCCTGCTCGATCACTGGTATTACTTCGACACGTCCGAACCGCGCCTGGGCGCTTTCGGCTGGATGCGTTTTATCCCGTTCATGGCGAAATCAACCGGCATTTTCCACTACCGTTTGGGAAAGTGACTGACTGCCATGTCCAATCCAACCAACTACTATATTTCCCGCAAACCCCGCCTGCTGAAAGAGTTTGACCTGTGTGTGAAATATTCCCATCACGTGCTGGCCAGATACTTTGGCGGGGAGAATGTCAATGCGCTGGTTGCCGAAACACGCCGTGAATTTGAAAACCTGATTCCCCAACTTCCTTTCATTGGAGGAAAACAACCCTTCACTGAGTTCATCGTTTTTACGGGGATGTTGCTGGCAGTGTATCGCGTCAACAAGGCGCATGGCAAGACAGCGGAAGAGACCGGCGAGTTGGTTTACGAGATCGGTGGGGCTTTCCTGCGCGCGTATCCTGCCGTCCTGTTGCGCATGTTTGGAAGGATGAATTTTTCCCGCCTCTATTTGAAGCGCCTGCAAAAGCGCGCTATCGAATCCCATCAACGAAAATACCCCGATGATTATGTCTACGATTTTATCGAGGGTGATGGTAAGAATTTCGATTACGGTGTGGATTATCTTGAATGTGCCTCCTGCAAATTTCTTGCAAAACAGGGTGCGCCTGAACTCGCTCCTTACCTTTGCCCCGTTGATATTCTCTACAGCGAAGCATTGGGTTGGGGATTGACGCGCACAATGACACTCGCCGAGGGTGCTGACAAATGTGACTTCCGATTCAAAAGAGGCGGGCCGACGAAAGTGGCAGTGCCAATCTCGATGCAACACATGGTTGCGCGGAACAAGTGACGCACATCAAAATGATTAACCGCAGGAAGCGAGTTATCTCGTAATTTTTCTGCGTATAGGCGCTTCATTGAAAGATTCCGGTGCGATGCTCATTAGAAAATTTCCCATTGAATCTGGCGTTTGTTTTATGATACATTGTGAATAACTTACCGTGTGAGAGGAATTGTATGAAAGCCACAAAGATCCTTCGCAATGACCAAGAGATGATTGACCGTTTCCTGGCCGCCTTTGGGCTTGGAGCCACTTACGCCGCGCAGAACAAACCGGTCAAACCAGGGTTTTTCATCTACGCCATCAACTTTATAAAAGGATACATCCAGGGAAGTTACTTCAAAAAAGAAGAAGCCCTCTTGAAGTCGCTGGAAGAAAACGGCCTCGAAGCTGATCATGGTCCGCTCGCCATGATGTTCAACGAGATCAAACAAAGCCATGAACTGAGCGATGAAATTATCAACGCCGCGCGGGCCTGGCAGGCCGGTGACATGAATGGCCGTACGGATGTCGTTTGGGCCACCAGCTCATACACCTCCATGCTGCGCCAGCACCTTGATCGCTCGCGGAGCATGATCTTTCCCCTCGCAGACCAGCTCATCTCCCCTGACGATGAATACAAGATCGCAGAAGCATTCAATCACATTGTTTTTGAAAGGGACGAAATCCAGCTTCCTGATCATTATGAGAAGATCATCAAGGCGCTGGAAGATGATGCGGATGAGTGGAAATAGCTGAAACCAAAAGCCGCCAGCTTTTACTGGCGGCTTTTGGTTATGTATTGCTATGAGAAAAACTCGAGCATGATGATAACCTCAACTACTTCGCAGACTGCCGCAATCGCCAGAGTGATGATGACCAGCACGTATAATTTACCTGTTTGCCTCAATCCCCAAAGTTAGCCCTCTCCTTGTGATTTCTTCCAGTCCTCCGTGTTCCTCTTGATCTTGCCTAGTTGCTCCCAATGCTGTTGAATGGCGTTAAGTCCCTTGGGTGTAATCTGGATCTGGGTGTTTGGTTTCTTTTCGAAGAATTGTTTCTCGATTTGCACCAGTCCCGCCTCCTCCAGTTTGGACAGGTGCGCGGATAGATTCCCATCACTCAATCCCGTAATGCGCCGTAGAAAGATGAAGTCAGCGCTTGCGCATGCAGATAGCGCCGTGAGAATGGCGAGGCGGGCAGGTTCGTGGATCAATTTATCCAGGTTGGCGAGTTCTTCAAATGGGGTGGTCATTTGTTTTTGCCTCCATCATGGGCAGGGCGCGCAAGATTCGCAAATGTCCCCAAATCCCCGCGAGGATGATCACAACGCCAATGACCATGAAAACACTCACCACCTGGGATTTCAGACCGAAAAATTCCCACCAGGAAATGCCGAAGAGGGGCAGGATGCTGATTATTAGGATCACGATAGCCGCGGCGAGATTTTCGGGAAAGAGGGCGGCGGCCTTGCTCCGAACGGATTCGGTAGCTCTCCAGAAATTCTCGAACAGGGCGGCGGCAAATACTAATCCAAGCGCACATACAGGGATCTGCATGGCCGCATCCAGCCAGAATGCCAGTAGAGCCAGCAGGCTGAATACAACAGATGCAATGATTTCCCTGTTGAGCTGTTGACGTGTTTGCTTCACGCGTCCAAAAACGCGATTGTAGTAACGACCTATCAACCAATAGAGCAGGGCGGCTCCAAATGCAGCCAGAAACGGGGCGGTCAAGTCGGCAGTGGGGCCATGATTGTACATCGCCCAGATCGAGACGAAGACGACCAGCATTCCCACGGGTACTTCTCTCAACCCTTGTAATCTCGAATAGTTGGCGGCCACGAAGCGGATTTTTGACAGTTCGGCTGACATGGACAAATCCTTTCTTTAAAAGTACTTTATAAAACAAAGTACTTTATAAGTATAGAATATATTGTGAAATTGTCAAGTCCCAAAAAGAAAAAGACCGCCAACATTTGCTGACGGCCGCGCGAGAGGATGTGTTGCACCTTGTCAAACGGATCGGTTCAAGCGGGGGCGGGATTCCGTTTAGCGAGGTTCTCCAATCTGTATGGTGAGACGCACTCGCAAGGTGGTTTAGTATTTTCCCATTTCCCGACCCCAGACGCCGACGATGAAAGCGATCAGGAAAAAGAGGATGGTCAGGAATGGCGCGTCGAAAGTCAGGTTGGAAACTTGGAAGGGGATCCAGGGTTGCAGAGCACCGGATGAGCTGGCGAATGCAATGACCCACATTCCCGCACTGCCGATCAGCGCAAGGAACAGCCCGGCCCAGAGTCCCGCCCCGCACGCGGCAAGCACAATGGGAATCACGAAACCCGCGGACGAAAGCGTGCTGACCCCGTATTCCCTTGAGATTTCAAGCGTGAGGACTGTCAGCAGGGACGTCAACAGCCACAACCCCAAGCGGACATTCCCTCGCCGGACGAGCAGCATAATCCCAAACAGAACGAGAGCAAGGACAACACCAGCCGTCACAGTCGAAAGTTCTTCCAGGCTGGCTGTGAAGATCCAGAACAGGATGAATACGAGCGTGCCCAGCATCACCGCGCCAGATGTGGATACCACCAGCGCGGCGGAAGCACGATCCGTGCGGCTGGCATCTTTGGGTAGGAAACGTTCGAGAAGTAAAACCATAGGTTTCCTTTCTGTATGGGCGAGGCCGCGTACCACGACGAGAGGGTGCGTCGCACCTTGCTAAATGGGACTGGTTCAAGCGAGGGCAGAATTCTGTTTAGCGGGATTCTCCTGTCGGTGTGGTGCGACGCACTCGCGGGGCGATTTAGTACTCTCCCGCGAACCGCTCATGCACCCAGAGAAATTCCTGGCGTTTGTTCATCACGCGGACGAGGCCGCCGAAGCCGGGGTCTTTACTTTTGAGTAGTGAATGGAGTTCGCGCAGGGTCGCGCCATCAGAGCGGATGGCGACGCCGTGTTCGAGATTCGTTGAATCTGCCGCGCCCATGAACTCGCCGAGTTTGGTCGCTTCACCGAGGGTCGCGTCAATGATGCTTTTGCCGAAGTTGAGTTGTTCTTCGATGGCTTCGTAGGAGGGTTTGTCCAGGGCGAGTTTGACGGCAGAGGAGGCGACGGGCAGAACCATGCTCAATGTGCCTGACAAGAATTTGAGATAGGGGCTGGCTTTTTTGAACCACTCGCGGTCAAGGTCGAGATCGTAGACGCCTTTCTTCATATTGCCATTGTTTAGCACAGGGAGCGGAAGGCGGGAATGTTCGCACCACAGCACGAGGCGGAACTTTTCTCGAATCCATTCTTTGGGATTGAATTTACTTCGATCCAGTGGGAAGAGACTGAACAGGCGCGGACCTTCTTTGGCTTCGTCGGTGAGGAGATGAATGAGGTCGTCGAAGTTTTTGTCCGCTTGACTGCGAAGACGACGAACATTGACATCCACAGAATCAAGTTTGTTTTCGATGGAGGAAAGTTGTCTCTCAAGGATTTCAACTGGAATGGGTTTGGACGCGGCGGGAGCGTTGTGCAAGAGTCGTTCAATGGATTGCCACTCATTACAGACAGGGCAAGGTTGTTCGGGACGATTGCGCTTGAGATTTTCCATCAACTTGCTGACTTCAAACAAACCGAGACATGGAACTGGATTCAAGCAAGGAACAGTTACTTCACATCGTAAGCCTTCCCAGAAACTTTCCACCAAATACCTGACTTCCTCGGTGAGCATGGCGAGGAAGCGTTCGGGGTACGGCGCGCGGACGGTGATATGCACGTCGTTGCCCTTGTGTTCGAGCAGGGCGCGCCCGTTGTAGTCATCGTCGAGAACCAGACCGCGCTGCCAGTGGACGCTCTCGGCGTAGGCGGCGCGACCGAGCGAATATTTGTGCAGGCGGACGATGAGTTGATAGAACAAGCCTTCGGCGGTGGCGGTGTTGCCTTTGTCATCCACGATGCGGCAGATCTGGGTTTGTTGGAGGTCGCCTGAGGATGGGGATGAAATCCATGCGGTAGTGAAATTCTCGGGGCGGTTATCGGGGACGAGTTGGGCGATCAAACTCTGAGGGTCAGATTCGCCGCGGGATGTGGAATCAGCCACACGGTAGGAAAGATCGAAGCGTTCCATCAGGCGCAGAAAGATCGGGTGGAGAGTCGCTGGGTAACGCGAATCCGCTGTGCGGGTTGAGTCATCCCATAAATGATTGAGGCGCGAGAATCTCACCAAGCCGTGCGCGGCGCGTGTAACTTCATCGTCAAAGATATAACTGATGGCGGTCGCGAGCCAGTCGGGTCTTAAGATGACGATGTCGCGCAGGGCGGGGTCATGCTGGTAATGCGTGAGATGACCGAGGCGGTGCGAAATGGTGATGAACAGGCGCGCGATCTCATCGTCCATTTTGTGAGCGCGGCAGATGGCGAGGACTTCGTCCAACGGCAAGTAGGGCAAGCCTTCGGCTTGCAACGCTTCGCGCACATCCTGAAAACTTTTCGGCACGGAGCGTCCCACTTCGGGCAATGCGGCGGCGAGGCGGGCGATGGCGAGTTTGAGTTCATCAATGCCTTTGCGGTTGCCGTGCGCGTCGGGCTTGCTATCTACAAAGAAGAAGTCGGCGACGGTTTCCCTGCCGAAGAGATCCCAAAGTTCTTGACGGTCAATATCGGGCTGGCGCTGCTGCGGACCGCCGTGCGTGGCGACGACCAGAATCTTTGCGTCTGGCTCGCGGTGCTTGACCAGTTTGATCCATTCCTTGACGAAGCCCTGCTGGGGACCTTCGCGCGGTTTCCAGACGACGAGATAGACGGCGGGCGCGCTGAAGAACAACTGGTGCGTGGGGCGGTAGACGCGCTGTCCGCCGAAGTCCCAGCCGTTGAGGGTAATTTCGGTTTGGGTATCGGGGTTGGTGACTTTGAAGGATTTGATTTCAATGCCGTGAGTAGTAGGGAGTCCTTCAATAAATGGCTCGTCGCGTAATGCGCTGAGCAAACAGGTCTTGCCCACTTCGCCTTCGCCGACGAGGATGAGTTTGGCTTCGTTGAGGGTGATTTCGCCACCTGTGTCTTTGGCGTGCAGATAGGTTTTGACGGCTTCGATGCCTTGTTTTTCTGCTTCGGCGAGTTCGGGGTTGAGAGGATTATTGTCAAGTTTAAATTCTTTCAAGGGAGGATGGGCTAGGGATGGAGGCAAATCAATCAGTTGGTTACTATCAACTTTGAGCCACTGTAACTGTGTGAGATTACCAAGCCATTCTGGTAGCGTCGTAAGTCGGTTGCCTTCGAGATATAACAACTTTAATTGCGTGAGATTGCCAAGCCACTCTGGTAACACAGATAGAGGGTTGCCAGAGAGATCAAGTCCTTGTAATTGTCTGAGTCTGCCAAACGAATCTGGTAACGCCTCCAGTTCGTTGATCTTGAGATCTAAATGCAACAACTGTGTTAAATTCCCAAGCCACTCTGGCAATTCCGCTAGTCGATTGATGGAGAGATCCAGCCACTGCAACTGCACGAATTGCCCAATTACCTCTGGCACCGTCCTCAGACCATTGTACCGAAGACTCAGAGACTGCAACTGTGTGAGTTGCTCCAACGACTTCGGCAGTGTCCTCAGACTATTGCCAGAAAGATTCAGCCATTGCAGTTGCTTGAGTTGTCCTAACAATTCTGGCAGTTCAGTGATTTTATTTTGACCCCTATCCTTGCCCAATGCTTTAAGAGTGTCCCATCCAAGATCAAGTTTTTGTAATTGAGTCAGTTGAACAATAGATTCTGGCAACTCGGTGAGTTTCATGCTGTTGAGATCAAGTTCCGTTGCACCCGAGCGCCGCGCTTCTTCAATTTTCTTTTCTGCTTCGTAATAGGCTTCGTCACGCGCCATGGTTGCCGCCTTTGGTTTCAAGGGTACCGTCCACGAATGGGGTCACGAATAAACGAATAAGGTCGGCGCGCATTCGTTTATTCGTGGGCGGAATTCGTGGATGGTTGTCTTCGAGCCGCGCTTCTTCGATTTTCTTTTCTGCTTCAAGATAGGCTTGGTCATGGGGCATGGGGGGCCGCCTTTGGTTTCAAGGGGACCGTCCACGAATGGGGTCACGAATAAA
Source organism: Chloroflexota bacterium (assembly GCA_016235425.1). GTDB lineage: Bacteria > Chloroflexota > Anaerolineae > Anaerolineales > Villigracilaceae > JAKOVF01. The sequence continues at coordinate 57,555 of JACRLC010000069.1, forward strand.
CGAATAAGGTCGGCGCGCATTCGTTTATTCGTGGGCGGAATTCGTGGATGGTTGTCTTCGAGCCGCGCTTCTTCGATTTTCTTTTCTGCTTCGAGATAGGCTTGTCATGGGGCATGGTTGCCGCCTTTACCCCCACCCAACCTCCCCCAAATGCGACATAGGAAGTTGGGATGCAAATCTGTAGTCCGGCGTCGAATTTGGGGGAGGTGAATGTGAAGGTGGGATGAAAATAGATGGGAGGTCATCGGGTGTATTTTACTATGGGCAGAGGCGTTGGGCTTATAATTGAAGCCATGACAAAGCGTGTCAAATCCCTGATGGCGAAGTTGAAAAAGGGGCTGGTCGAGTTGTATGGTCCGCGCTTGAAGGCGGTGATCCTGTTCGGCTCCTACGCGCGCGGGGATTACAACAAGAATTCCGACCTGGATGTGATGATCGTGCTGGATACCTACAAAAGCCGTTGGGATGAGTTAGTCCGTTCGGCGGAGTTGGCGAGCGATCTGTCACTGGAATACAACGTGACCATTAGCCGCACAATCATGTCGGAAGAGCAGTGGAAGAAAGGTGATTTGCCCGTGCTGGCGAATGTCCGCGCGGAGGGGATTCCTGCATGAAGGAGACCACGCGTCAGTTGTTCGACCGTGCGGCGGACGCCATCGAAGCCGCTGACATTCTGCTGACCAACGACAAAGCCGACTTTGCCGCAGGTCGCGCATACTACGCCATGTTCTATACCGCCGAGGCTTTGCTGAACGAAAAGGGATTCAAATTTGGCAAGCATGGGAGCGTCATCGCGGTGTATGGTCAGCATTTTTCAAAGACAAAAGAGTTGGACCCGAAGTTCCATCGCTGGCTGCTCACGTCATTTGATCAGAGACAAATCGGGGATTATGCCTTCGATCCAGACGTGGGAAAAGACGTGGTGGTTCGATTTTGTTTTGTGCCTGGAGGGAGGCTTGGTCATGGGGCATGGTTGCCGCCTTTGTTTTCAAGGGTACCGTCCACGAATGGGGTCACGAATTCACGAATATGAGCGGGCATTCGTTTATTCGTGGTGAAAAACTTGCCTTGAGCCTGTCGAAGGGTTCGTGGATGGTTATTGGTCATTGGGATGTATTTTACCCGCGATTGTTGGGGCGACCCATCAATGCCATCGGTGGTTACGGTTGGCAAAGGGACATTGCCAATAAGCGCGTTGGTTAAACCATGGCGGGTCGCCCTTACGTGTGTGGGTTCTCGTCGTCGTCGTCCCAGCGCGCGGGATTGGATTCGATGTATCGCCAGATATTATCCATTTCACGTTCGTTACGGATGATATGTTCATGGTAATTGCGTTGCCAGATTGGCGTTCCATTCAATGATGGGATTTTCCATAACTGTTTTGTTACCCGCGATTTGAATTGGGAAACGATTGCGCCCAACGATGCGGGTTTCGGTCCACGTGGTAGGGGCGACCCGTCAACGCAATCGGTGGTCAATGTTGGCAAAGGCACATTACTAACGGGCGCGTCGGTTAAACCATGGCGGGTCGCCCCTGCGGTTTCATGAAAATTCAAAATTCCATGAAAATGATTCGGCATGACCATGTACGCGCCCAAATCAATGTATCGAAATCGTTTTGGCAGATCCAACCATTCCCAGTGAACGATTTTGCCGAAATCATTCAACCGCATCTCCCCATTTACCACCTTGCCAAACAAACAATCGCGTTGATACGTGACGATGGTGACGAAATACGCGCCCGCCTGTGTGTAATCATATCCCTGCAGGCGGATGGATTTTCGGTGGTGTATTTTTGGATCGAATTTGGGATGTGTGTCACGCGCCATGGTGTCCGCCTTTTTGGGTTAGTCATCCCCACCCCAAAATTCCATTTTGTCTGCCGGCGTTTTTTGCAGGATGGATTTTTGGGGTGGGCGTCAATGAGGTGGCAGGGGCGCAGTATTACTGCGCCCCTGCACGCGCCCCTGTTTTCTATTCGACGACGACTTTATTGATGTAAAACGTAATGGAGTGATTCGAATCTGCGCCCAGGTTGAATTGTCCCTCGAATTTCTGACCGCCAACCCAGGCAACGTAGATATACCAGCCGGCTGGCACTTTGACATTCATTGTCCCGCTCACCGGGTATTCGTTAATGACATCAATCCCGTCCCTCGTTGTGCCCTGCAATGATACATAGACCTCGGCGTTGGCCTTATTGGATAATTTGATTGCCCCATACGGGGTTCCTGGGGGGACTGTGCCATAGGAAAGCGGAACCGGGGACGCCGTGGGAGTTGGCACAATGACAACCGATGATGAGGCGGGCACATGGATCACCTGCCCGACATACAAAAGGTTGATATTCCAGATTTGCGGATTGGCGGCCCACAGATTGTTTATGCTGACTCCAAAACGACTGGCAATGCCGGAGAATGTGTCGCCAGCCTGGACGATGTAAGTACCGGTGTAACTGACCGGGGGATAATAGTTGTAATTGTTGTAGTAACTGCCGGGAAGCGTCAGAACCTGGCCCGCATACAGATATCCGCTGATTCCGGGGTTGGCGGCATAAATCGCAGAAACGGTGGTACCGCACATCGCCGCAATCGTATCGAGTGTGTCGCCCTGTTCGACAACGTAGGTACCGCCGCAGACTCCTCCAGCCTGGGCATTGCCCGGAATTGCAAGGAACGCCATCAGGATCAATATGAGAACGGAAACCTGAGCAAAAGTTTTATGTGACATTGTTCATCTCCTTCGCGTGGAAACCATAAAATCCTTTGACATCATAATAAGACAAAAAAAGGTGAAATACAATCATCAAAAGTCAGTTATTCATCATAAATGACGACAGCCACCCCGCAGGTGACTGTCGTCTATGGTTATGCCTAATACTGATAAAACCCTCTTCCCGTCTTCCTTCCCAAATATCCCGCGTCTACCATCTTCCTCAGCAATGGGGCGGGACGATACTTATCCTCGCCCAAATCCCTTTGCAGGACTTCCATTACGAACAGCACCACATCCAGCCCGATCAAGTCCGCCAGCGTGAGCGGACCCATGGGATGGTTCATTCCGAGTTTCATCACCTGGTCAATGGCTTCGGGTGTGCCAATCCCTTCCGACAGGGCGAAGATCGCTTCATTGATCATCGGGCACAGGATGCGGTTGGAGATGAATCCCGGCGAGTCATTGGCCTCGACCGGTTCCTTGCCCATCCACTTGCAGACTTCGACGGCGGTTGTCAACGTATCGTCGGAGGTAGCCAGCCCGCGGATGACTTCGACCAGTTTCATCAGCGGCACAGGATTCATGAAGTGCATGCCGATGACTTTCTCCGGGTGCTTCGTCACCGCGGCGATTTTGGTGATCGAAATGGACGAGGTGTTGGTTGCCAGGATCGCATTTGCATTTGCGCCTGCGTCCATGTCGCGGAAGATTTTGAATTTGAGTTCGGGGTTTTCCGTCGCGGCTTCGATGACCAGATCGGCCCCGCCAATCGTTTTCATATCCGTGACGAAGTGGATCTTTTCGGTGGAAGCCTTTTGCTCGGCGGAGATTGTCCCTTTTTCGAGCAGTTTGGCGGTGGATTTCTGGATGTTGGCCTTTGCCTTTTCGAGCGCGGCAGGCAGGACGTCCATGCAGGAGACGGTGTATCCGCTCGTTGCCGCGACCTGCGCGATGCCGTTGCCCATTGTCCCTGCGCCAATGACGAAGATGTGTTTGATGTCCATGTTAGTCTCCAGTTGGAGTACACAGGTAGACACGTAAACACGTAAACACGCAGACATGTCCCTTGTGTACCTGTGTACTTGTCTACTTTTTACCTATCCCTGCCTATCCCGCCAGATTTTATAATTATTCCTGATCTGCTCGATGTGCCCCGGAACGTGTGCGGAATAAATGTTGAGCCACTGTTCGAAGGTGTACGGCTCGTCATATTCGGGATGTTTGACGGTGTGAGCAAAGACTTCATCCGGTTGTTTCTTGAGCAGGGCGTAAGTGGTTTGACGCGCGAGCTTCAAGACTTGCAGTGCATCGTCGGGATCTTGATCGTGATAATCCAGCTCGATTGCCCACTTATCCTGATCGTATCCCATCAGCGTGCCGCCCGGCTCGACGATCAATTTGCGGGCGCGCAGAGCCGCGTTCGATTCCGAGTCCGCCAGGTGAATGAGGATCTCATGCACGCTCCACTCCTTGGGCCCGGGTTTAAACTTCCACATTTCGCGTGGAATGTCTTTGAGCGTTGCCATGAGCATGTCAAAGCCGCGGCCGTACAGTTCGATCTTTTCGTCTCGTTCTGCGCGATCCATATTTCCCAATTCTCCAATCTCCAATCTCTAATCTCTAGTCTCCAACTACAAATAACCAATTAAGAATTACTCACTCGATCTCCACCGCCATCGCCACCGCTTCACCGCCGCCGAGACATAACGAGGCGATGCCGCGCTTCAACCCGCGGTTTTTCAACGCGTAGATCAAAGTCGTCAGCACGCGCGCGCCGCTTGCGCCCAGCGGATGCCCGAGCGCGATCGCGCCGCCGTTGACGTTGACCTTGTTCCAGTCCCAGCCATCGTTTGCGAGCGCGTATCCATCCGCCAGCACTTGCGCCGCGAAGGCTTCGTTGATCTCGATCAGGTCAACATCCTTCAACGTCCAGCCGATTTTCTTGAGCAGTTTTGGCATGGCCTGCGCGGGCGCGGCGAAGAGATACTTCGGTTCCACCGCGGCCTGGGCATAGCCCACAATTCTTGCCAGCGGCTTGAGTCCTTTTTTCTCCGCGTACGCGTGCGATGCAATCACCACCGCCGCCGCGCCGTCGTTCATGGACGAGGCGTTGCCTGCCGTCACTTTTCCATCGGGCTTGAACGCCGGTTTCAGTTTCGCCAGGCTTTCCAGCGACGTATCCTTGCGCGGGCCTTCGTCCGTGTCGAAGAGGGTCACTTCGCCTTTGCGTCCCTTGATTTCAACCGGGGCAATTTCATCCTTGAACTTTCCCGCTTCCTGGGCCGCGACTGCCTTCTGGTGACTCTCCAGCGCAAACTTGTCCATCGCTTCGCGCGTGACCTCGTACTCGTCACCGATAAATTCAGCCGCCATGCCCATCCCCCAGTTTTCAAACGGGTCCCACAGACCGTCGTTGAGCAGGGAGTCGGTCAGCTGCATGTTTCCGAATTTCAGCTCGCCCATGCGGCCATTGACCAGGTACGGCGCGCGGCTCATGGACTCGAACCCGCCCGCCACGAACAAGTCCGCATCGCCGGCGCGCACCGCCTGCGCGGACATCATCGCCGCCTTCAAGCCCGAACCGCAGACCTTGTTGACCGTCGTTGCGCCGATGGTTGCCGGGATTCCGCCAAAGATGGATGCCTGCCGCGCAGGGGCCTGTCCCTCCCCGGCCTGGACGACGTTGCCCATGATCACTTCTTCGATATCGTTCGGGTCAATCCCGGCGCGCTCCATTGCGGCTTTTACCGCGACGGCCCCCAATTTTGGCCCTGGGATTCCGCTTAGTGCACCTTGAAATTTTCCGCTGGGCGTGCGTGCCGCGGAAAGAATGACAGCTTCGTTTTCCTTGGACATGGTTTCTCCTGTGTGAAATTGTACAATCCAATTATAAAGCCAATGGCAATGAACCATTGGCTTTATTTTGTGTCTATTACTTCGAACCCTCCGGCGGATAGAATCTCACCTCCCACACGCCGGGGGATTTTTCGGTCACCGGCGAAAATGGCGTGACGATCAATACCCACGTATGGCCGGGCTTGAGCGCGGCGGGGGAGCCGTCCAAATTCAGGAACTGGATCGGGCGGCGCAGGCCGGTCTTCTTTTCGTATTCGCCGGATTTCGTGCTCCATTTGATTTCATACATCCTGCCGTCGCGGAAAAGCATGGCAGGTTCATGGTTGCCCTGCTCGAGATGGATGTTCAGGTTGGTGAGTGTCACCACTTCATGTTCTGCAAAGACCACGATCAAATTCTCGAAATGCAGTTGGCGCCCCGTCAGCCGTTCCACTTCGGGGTGCAGGACACCGGCAAGCTCCTCTTCGGATGTGTCCACGTACCTCAGCCAGGCCTGGTACAACGGATCGTACGTCCAGCCCGATTGATTCAGATATGCAATATACACGTCAACCTGCGAGGCGGGCACACCGCCTGCGGGGGGTTCATCCATGTACAGGTTGCTGGCGTAATTGAAATCGGAATGTGTCTTGCGGGCGTTGTCCTCGGCGATGGCGCGCATCCGTTCCAGCCCAAGCATGTAACCGCCGCCCTGGACTTCGTGCGTGACGAACGAACATTGCGGGATCTGCTCGAGCACTTCCGCGGAGGCAAAGGCGTAGATCAAACACGAATCCTGGAAGAACGCGCTGACGTGACCGTACAACAAACGCCCCGAACGCACCGGTCCCACCTGCGCGAGCGGCATAACGGCGAGCGGATCGGGCGGCGGAGTCACTTCAGATGACGGGACCAGGCCTGCGTCCAGAAAAAGAAGCGAGGACGAAACGTCCGCCTCCATCCGCCCTGAAAGCGGGTCGGCGTCGCTATCGGCCTTTTCATCCCCGACGTTTGATTCCGTGAAATCCAGCCAGCCGGGTTTGATCACCTGGACGATGTAATGACCGGCCACGACGTTGAATCCATAAAAGCCGTTTGAGTCGGTTGTGGTCTGTTGAAGCGGATTGCCCGCCGCGTCATAAAGGTTGACGCATATCCCGCCCACTCCGCGCTCGCCTGTGCTTTGGATGCCATCCCCATTTGCATCCAGCCAGATTTGATTGCCGAGGATCAAACCGGTTTGGGTAAATGCGCCCGTGCGGATTTCGCAATTGCCTTTGACTGGAATTTCAGGCTCGGGATATTCACCGTAAAAAGTGGTCAGAAAACGCGTGGCGCCCTCGGTGATGGAAAACTCAAAAACATACGGCGCAAACGACAATCCCGCTTGTGGGCGCGCCGTGGCCGGGAAATGTGAAATCGAGATCAGCAGGGCTGGAATATCGAGTAACGATGGATCAATTGCAGGTTGACCTGTGAGAGGGTTGTATCCTTCCGGGAAGTCTTCCACGTTTGGGCCGAGTGACTTGTAATCTCCATTGGGTTGGGGTGTGGGCGTAAGCGGCGTGGTCTGGGGTGGGATTTCTGTGATTGCCGCCTCAGTTGCGTCAGGCGGTGGGGATGCAGTTTGCGGCGAACACGCGCCGATGATCAGCAATATGAATAGCGCAGGGATGCGAAATGGTTTCAACATGGGTACCTCAACATACCGATAAGAATAATTGCTTCCTTCCTTTCTTGTTTCCCCCAAAAGTATTGATTTTCAGTTTTGGAAACCTTCCATGATGCGATGGTATGTAACTTCCAGCGCTTCAGGCAGGACGCGTGTTTCTCCCGTTATGGACATGAAATTCGTGTCACCAGCCCAGCGCGGCACAATGTGAATGTGGACGTGTCCGAGCACACCCGCGCCCGCGGCTTTGCCGATGTTCGCGCCCATGTTGAAAGCCTGCGGGTTGTACACGTTCCGCAGGACGGTCATGCAAAGCGAGGTCAATTCCATCATTTCGGCGCGCGTGGCTGGGTCGAGTTCCTCGAGATTCGGCTTGTGGTCGAACGGCGCGACCATGACGTGTCCGCTGGTATATGGGTAGCGGTTCAGGATGACATAGGCCAGTTTGCCGCGATGCGCAATGAGATTCTCCGCGCTGTCTGCTTTGGCTTGAGCGTTGCAAAAGATGCAGCCGTCTTCTTTTTCGTAGTTTTCGATGTATTCCATACGCCAGGGTGACCAGATGTGATTCATTTCAACCTTTCCCAGTCCTGCCGGGATATTTCTGCTTCTCGTAGAAGTTCGGCGAGCAAGGATTTTCCAATCTCACCATGATGAGGATTGGGAATGGTCAATCTAAGACGGTCCGATTCTCGAACCATAAATTCATGTTTGCCGCCAGAATAGGGGCCGGAAAACCCGAGTTCTTTTAAAAAACGAATTAACTCCTTCCTCCGAATAGGCCCAAAATGAGGCATTAGACTGACTCCGTGATGAGACGAATACCGTTTGCTGCTGGCAGGGTATGCCCAAGTCTCACACCTAGCAATATCCATTCCTCAAGAATTTCCTGTAATTCTTCCCTGCACTCTTCCAAAGAATCTGCATTTGCCAGAACGCCGCGAAAGCCGGGAATATTCCCGTAGTATGTGCCATCTTCCAGAATTTTGTACTTGGCAAGTCTCATTGCCTCGTGAATATATTTTGTTAGCATGTTTGCCTCCAAATGATTCGGAACAGTTATTCCATGGTTGCGGGGAAAATTATAACATGCGCAGTTGCGCGCTCCCATTTTCATGCCATACTGTTTTTTCCCTCGTTGACATTCCTCCTCAAGCCGTGTATCCTCGCCGCAATGCAACCCTCGTTATTTTCCTCCGCTCACTTGACTGTCACCCAACTTACACTTCGCGTCCGCAAACTATTGGAAGGCGATCTTGAATTGCAGGATGTATGGGTGGAAGGGGAGCTTTCAAATTTTTCCCGCCCGGCTTCAGGCCATCTTTATTTCACGCTCAAGGATAAAGGCGCGTCGCTCCGCTGTGTGATGTGGAAGAGCGACGCGGCTCGTCTGCGGCTTGCGCTTCAGGATGGCATGGCTGTTGAAGCGCATGGGCACATCGGGGTGTACGACCAGGGCGGGCAATATCAGCTCTACGCGGATCAGATCAAGCCCAGGGGCGAGGGCGCACTTTACCAGGAATTCCTGCGTATCAAAGCCATGCTCGAGGCCGAGGGACTTTTCGACCCCGAACGCAAACGCGCCATCCCTGAGTTGCCGCGAAAGATTGGCATTGTCACTTCTGCCACGGGCGCGGCCCTGCGCGACATGCTCAACACCCTGCGCCGCCGTTTGCCGCTCGTGTGGGTCATCCTTGCGCCTGCGCCTGTGCAAGGCGTGGATGCTCCGCCCGCGCTCGTCAATGCGCTGGCAGAGATTAACCGCCAGGAACCCGATGTCATTTTGCTGGCGCGCGGCGGCGGTTCCATCGAAGATTTGTGGGCGTTCAACGATGAGCGCCTTATCCGTGCTGTGGCTGAATCCCAGGCCCCGGTTATTTGCGGCGTCGGCCACGAGACGGATTTCACCCTCTGTGATTTTGCCGCAGATCTGCGCGCGCCGACTCCCACCGCCGCGGCTGAACTTGCCACCCAGATCACGATCCACGACCTGGCAGGTTTCCTCGAAGATGCGGGTACCCGCCTCACTTCCCTGACCTTTGACCTGCTTGGTGATCAAAAGGATTTGATCTCATCTTTGACAACGCGGCTGAAATACGTTTCCCCGTCCCGGCGTATACAATCCGAAGGACAGCATCTCGATGAATTGGCGCGCCGCGCCCTTTCCGCGCTGGTTTACCGCAACGAATTACACTCTGCGCATGTTAATGGATTAGCGCGCAGGCTGGAATCGCTGAGTCCGCTGGCGGTGCTGAAGCGCGGGTATGCCGTGGTGACGCGGAAGGACGATGGCAGTGTTGTGTCCAAAGTAAAGCAGGCGGCTGGCGTGATGAATGTCCGCGTAGGTGATGGCGAGTTTGAAGTGATACGTCAATCGTAAATCCAAAATCGCAAATCGTAAATCGCAGTGTCGGAGCTATTATGGCGAAATCAAAAGTTGTTGAAAAACCTGTCGAAGAACTGAGTTATGAAGAAGCTCTCGCTGAACTGGAGCAAATTGTCTCTGCGTTGGAGGGGGAGACGAACCCTCTCGAAGAGGCGATGAAGCTGTTTGAGCGGGGGCAGGCATTGGTCACGCGATGCGGCGCTTTGCTCGAAGCCGCGCAACTCAAAGTGGAGAAACTGGCCGGTGAGTCCGTCGTTCCGTTCGAGGAAGAGTCCGAATGAATCTGATGGCTCTGTTTCAAAATAAAGTTTTGATTGCCGCGCTGTCAGGCTGGCTGCTCGCACAGATTCTAAAAATTCCGATGGAATATTTGCGTTCGCGCAGGTGGCTGTGGGCGATGTTCTTTGCCGCGGGCGGGATGCCCTCTTCGCACTCCGCGTTGATGGTGGGAGCGACGCTGGCCACGGGTTTGTATTATGGATTTGATAACCCGATTTTTGCGTTGGGCGTTGCCATTACGATGATCGTGACCTACGACGCGGCGGGCGTGCGCAGGCAGGCGGGCATGCACGCGGAACGGATCAACGTGTTGTTCGATGAATTATTGCACGGACATTTGTGGAGCGAAGAGGATTTGCGCGAAGTGATCGGTCACACACCGCTCGAAGTGGCGGGAGGCATTCTGCTTGGCCTGATCATCGCAACGGTGCAGTGGCTGATGTGGCCGTGAGCAAACGGAGCGCGGATTTCAATCCGCTGTTCGTTTGCGGAGTGCGGACTAAAGTCCGCGTTCCTGATTGCGCCCGACCCGCCTCTTGATTCCATTCACAACAAACGATAGTTCTGGCACGCGCAGCACCCACATCGCCAACGCGTACAAACTTCCGCCGATTGCAACTCCGCCCAGGGTGGACAGCCAGGTTCCCCACGTGCTTGTAAATTGAATCCACGCGAATAAACCGAGTCCCATCGCGGTGACAGCCAGCGCGGACGCGCCGAATCCGCGCGCGAGAAATTTTCCTTCGATCCCGTTCAACCGTTTTCGCATCATGATAAAAAGCGCGGCCGCTTCGAGTGCGGTGGCGAGGGAATTCGCGAGCGCGAGTCCGCCGTGAGGGAACCAGCCGATCTGCTCGAAGATTTTTGAGAAAGCAATGCTAAAAACAACATTTAATCCCATCGCAACTGTGCCGATGATGACGGGAGTCTTCGTGTCGTGTTGGGCGTAAAATGCGCGCGTCAGCACTTCCATGATGGAGTGACCAACGAGCCCTGCCGCGTACCATGTCAAGGCCCAGGCTGTCATTTCTGCGGTCGTTGCGTTGAATTCCCCGCGCTCATACAGCATGGACACAATCGGTCGCGCCAGCATCAACAATCCCACACTGGCGGGAAGCGCCAAAAGGAACATGCCGCGCAGGGCAGATGCCAGTGAGGAGCGCATCTCGTCCTGTTTGCCGAGCGCATGTTGCGCGGAGAAGGTTGGCATGGCAGCAATCGCCACAGATTGAGCAATCGCGGCCTGCGCCATCAGCATCAGCATGAACCCGTAAGACAGGCTGATCAGGCTTCCATCAGCCATGCGTGAACCCAAATTGGTATTGACCCAAAAATTCAACTGTACGATTGCGGCCCCGAACACGCGCGGCCCCATCAACTGGATCACTTTTCGCACGTCAGGATTTGTCCATCCCAACGAAGGAGTGAATTCCCCTTTGAGTTTGAACAGGGACGGCAATTGAATGATGAGAAACAACGCGGCGCCGATCACAACACCCCAGGCCAGGCCATAAATTCCCATCCAGCGCGCCAGCGCCAGCACCCCGAAGATCTGTCCGAGCTGATACATCGCTGCCGTGATTTGTGGAATGAAGAAGACCTGGTGCGCGTTCAGAATGCTGATAACCAACCCGCCTATGCCAAACAAAATCGCGGAGACGGATTGAATACGGAGCAGGTTGACTGTCAATTGGAACAGGCTGGGGTCACGTGAGAGGCCGGGCGCCAGCAAATAACGGACGATCTGCGGGGCGAACACCGCGGCAAGCAATGCGGCCAGGCAAAGCACCAGCGTCACCAGATTGATCAAGCTTGAAGCAAGTTTCCATGCCGACTTTCGATCATTCTTTACGAGCAGGCTGGTAAAGGCAGGCAGGAACGCCGACCCAAGCGCGCCTGCCGCGATCAGGCTGAAAAGGGTTTCCGAGACGCGGTTCGCGGCGGAAAAGGCATCCAGCTCCACCGCCGGAAAAGAACTCGCGACGAGAATACTGCGCGCCAACCCGGCGAGTTGCCCGAGCACGATTGCGATCATCACGGTTCCCGCGGCGCGGGCGATTTGTCGGTTTGCGTTATTTTCACTCATGCGGGCGTGATTATATCAGGCGAAGTTATGTTAAGATTGGCGCGTGTTCTGCCGCAGTTCAACTGCGGCAGAAACATAGATTATGGAGACGACATGAAACAACTTTTTCTTTTTTTGATTCTCGCCGTATTGACATTATCCGCCTGCGGAGTTGGCTCTACGCCCGCGCCTGATTCTCCCTCCACACAATCGCCTCTCCCTGCGGCCGATGCGCCTGATTCCGTTATAACGGACATTCCCCTCGCCGCGGGATATGGCGCGCGCGGGTCGTGGTTCGAGCTGTACTTTACGAATCCATCCAGCCCATTGGCCGCGCAAAAGACGGGTGGTCCCGACGGCCCCCTCGCCGAAGCAATTGACGCGGCGCGCTTGACAGTTGATGTCGCGATTTACAGCCTGAGTCTTAACAGCATTCGCGACGCGTTATTGCACGCATTCCAGCGCGGCGTGCGCGTCCGTGTTGTGATGGAAAGCGATAACCGCGACCGCGCCGATCCGCAAATTTTGATAGATGCCGGCATTCCTGTTCTTGGAGATCGCCGCGAGGGTCTGATGCACAACAAATTCGTGGTGATTGACGAATCCGAAGTCTGGATGGGTTCGATGAATTTCACCGATTCCGGTGCGTACGAAGATAACAATAACCTCCTGCGGATTCATTCGGTGAAAGTGGCCGAGGATTACACCAGGGAATTCGAAGAGATGTTCACCGACGATTTGTTCGGCCCCGACATCGCGGCCGGGACCCCAAACCCGCGCGTCACGATAGACGGCACCCCGATTGATATCTACTTCTCGCCCGATGACAAAGTGGCAGACAGTTTTGTTGAATTAATCTCAAACGCACAGGAAAGTATTTACTTCATGGCCTATTCATTTACGTCCGACGACTTGGGTGACGCTGTGCGTGAGCGCGCGCAGGATGGAGTCACTGTGATGGGGGTGATGGATTCCAGCCAGGTCGCGTCCAATGCAGGCACGGAATATGACGCGTTCAACCAGGCCGGACTCGAAGTTCACCAGGATGGAATCCCCGGTTTGATGCATCACAAGGTGATGATTATTGATAAAGAAATCGTGGTGCTTGGGTCCTACAATTTCACCAACAGCGCCGAAACGCGCAACGACGAAAACCTGATCGTGATCTACAATGCAGATATCGCCGCACAATTCATGGCCGAATTCCACAGGATCTATGGACAGGCCTTACCGTAGGGTTTGGTGATGCACCGATAAGATCATCTTTTTGATGAAAAGCGCCGGAAGAGAATTATTCTCTTCCGGCGCTTTTCATTATGTCTCGATTTACATCTTCATATCATTGAACGACGAGACCTCCAGTTGAAAAATGACGACGGTATTCGATGCTTACAAGCTTGCAAAGAGAAGAAGCCACATTAAAAGCCCCTAAAGTATTTTTTACAGTTCTGCAAAGGGGACCTTTGTTTGAGGCCGGAACGGCAATAGTTAATGTAAGATGTGGCGCAAAAAACAAAAAGGAGTATTTAATGCAAGCGCAAGTAAGAATTACTGTGTATGTCGTTTTTCTGTTAGTGGTCAGTCTGTTTGGACCAAATGTAACGACTGCGGAAGCTTTATCTGTTGACCAGCTATTAACACCAATCACCTACACAACTCAGCCAGGTAATACAGAAGGCCAGCCGGTCAATGCACCGGCATTCATGGATCAATCAGGAACAGATAATAACTCCAAGGTTCCAGCCTCTCCTGCATTGCAGACTGCTATGTTGTTTCAAAGCACCCCAACTTACTATGTAAGCCCATCAGGTTCAGATGTCAATTCTGGGACATTTGGCCAACCGTGGCGGACGATCCAAAAGGCGGCAAGCACAGTAGCGAGTGGAAGTACCGTGATAGTGACAGCGGGGAGCTATGCGGAATTGATTTCGGTGGGCAAATCCAACATTTGCCGAAGGCAAAGTGGAGATGAAAGGGTTCTATGTCAGCGGCAATGACAATCTGATCAGTGGTTTCACCATAACGAATCCATCCAGCGACTTCGGGATCAGGGTGAGCGGGGATAATAATACCTTCGAGAAAAACGACATTTCGAATACCGGACAGGATGGAATCTGGTTCTTTGGTTCAGGCAATAAATTTGTTGGCAACTATGTGCATGATATTGTGGATCGTTCCAAGATTACCTCGGATCCGCACGTTGATTGTTTTCAGACCTGGGGACCGGCGGAGAACATTGTTTTTGAAAAGAACATTTGTGATCACACCAGCACCTCCGGAAGCAACCAACTTTTGATGCTGGAGAACATTACTCCTCCTGTAAGGAACATCGTTTTCAGGAATAATGTCTTGATCATGCATGATCCTGGTTATTCGCCGCTGAATTTTGCTCGCAAGGATGGGCAACAGGAAGTTTCCAATATGTACGTTGTCAACAACACTATTGTGCACGTGAATGGCATTGGGAGTTATGGAATACACTTTAAGAACATCACGGGCGCTTATGCGGTTAACAACGTATTTATAGATTATGGAAATCAAAACAGTCCTTATATTCTTGTGGAGGGGGGATCAGGCATCAAGATAAACAACAATGCGATTTATAAATCAGACAACGTGGCTCCGAGGGGAGGAGCTTTCTCAAACGATGTCTGGATGCAAAACCTGGGGCTGGTAAATCGCACAAATTATGATTTTCACCTGGTGGCCTCGTCTCCGTTGATTGACAGAGGTGAAAACCTGTCTGGTTTGGTGAGCGATGACTTTGAGATGAATATGCGCCCAGTTGGAAATGGATATGACATCGGCGCTTTTGAGTTTACGACGACATCGGTCAAGTCGTCCATCTTTGCCGATGTCCCGGCGGACCACTGGGCCGCCAATTGGATTGAACGTCTCTACCAGTCTGGTATTACGGGTGGATGTCAGGCCTCCCCGTTGCTATATTGCCCCGATGCGGCTGTGACGCGTGCCCAGATGGCGATCTTTATATTACGCGGCATCCACGGTTCAGCCTACACGCCTCCCGTTGCGAGCGGAGTGAAGTTTGGAGATGTCCCCGATTCGTATTGGGCGGCGGCCTGGATCGAGCAGTTGGCGAGCGAAGGCATCACTGGCGGCTGTGGCAATGGAAACTATTGTCCCGACGCCATTGTGACACGCGCCCAGATGGCGATCTTCCTGCTACGCGCCAAGCACGGTGCGGCATATATGCCTCCTGCTGGGATAGGTGTCTTCGCGGATGTACCGGTTTCCTACTGGGCAGCGAGTTGGATCGAGCAACTGGCCGCAGAGGGTATCACAAGTGGTTGTGCTGCGGATAGTTACTGCCCCGATCAAAACGTAACCCGTGACCAAATGGCTGTCTTTTTGGTTAGGACGTTCGGTCTGCCATAAAAGAGCGCAAATTTGAGCGAAAAAGAGTCTCCGTGAAGGAGACTCTTTTTCGTATTACTTGCTTTTTTTGTCGCGATTCGTTTCTGCAGGAAAACAATCTTCTGGGAAACAGATCGTTCAGACACTCTTCAAACGACCTGCTCCTACCATGTCTACGATGTCTTAAAAAGCCGCATGTTATTATGGCTTTCCCAAAGTCCAGTTCTGTGTCACCCTGCCTGCACCTTGCCGCCCCGTCCTGGACGGGACAGGGCAGGCACAGGTGAGGGAGCGCTCCCTTCGACAAGCTCAGGGCAGGCTCTGCGACCGAAGGGTCTCTTTCACCGTGGTAGAGATGCTTCGCGGAGTTTATCCTGAGCTTGTCGAAGGGCTCAGCATGACACATTTAGAGATTGTCAAGTTACTTGAGAAAACCATACACATGTTATTCATATTCATACAGCAAGCGTCACGATTTCGGTATAATCATTGTGTAGTAGAGGTAAAAATCTGCACAGGGATATCCGTATGAACAAGTGGCAAATTCGCGTGAATCTGCAGGCTATGTTGAGCACTTTATTCTGCATGACTATGGTTTTAACTGGTTGTTATCCTTATCGATCGTATCCTCCTGCTGTAAATTTCACTCCAACATATATTCCTGATGCAAGCCCCGCTCCAGATTCAAGCAATACATACTTTGTGGATGAGAAAAAAGGTTCAGATGTCAATTCTGGGACATTTGGCCAACCGTGGCGGACGATCCAAAAGGCGGCAAGCACAGTAGCGAGTGGAAGTACCGTGATAGTGACAGCGGGGAGCTATGCGGAATTGATTTCGGTGGGCAAATCCAACAT
>JACRLC010000072.1 GCA_016235425.1 Chloroflexota bacterium
AATTCTCAAGCAGTTGTTGTTCCGCTTTTCTAAAGAATGCGGGCAGGTTAGGTATTGTCCCAGTCCTGCGAATCGAGAGCCTTTTCAAGTTAAAATGGACTGTCTGGTGTATTGGTTTTTAAGGTGCAAAAGTCGAGTCAAAAGAGTGTTTATAACCAGGCCCAAAGCATCCAAAAAACTACCATCACGGTTCCGATCCCAAACCGTGCGGCAAATGACCAGCCCCAGCCCGTCATCCAGGCTTTGGTGCTTGCAAAGGCCGTGTCCCGGCTCCGCAGGCGATACAACTCGGCAAGGAATAATCCGACGGGAGATGCGACCATGCCGATCAAAGGGGTAAAGAAAATGCTGACGATCAATCCCGCCGCGAAGGCCAGCAGGATGGAACTCCAGGGTACTTGTTTCTCGCGCGCGTGTCCGGCGATGATGATGTTGTCAACGATGTTGCCGCCGATCATCAAGAGGGTGATCAAAGCGAAGAGTACCCAGTCGATCCAGCCCATCTTGTCGTTGCCTGCCTGCACGATGGCATAAAACAAAGTTGCCAGCCACATGACCGTCAGGCCGGGGAAGACCGGGATCAACAATCCGAAGAGACCCATAAGCAATACGAACAGGGTCAGCGAGTCGATCATTACTTGTAACCAGAGTTCAAAACCAGGCATGTTTCCTCTCAGACCGTGGACGGTGTATGATGGGCCATTTTGTTATCCACGGTCTGTCTGTGGTCTATGGTCGTATCACATCCATGCCGCCCATCCAGGGCTTCAACACTTCGGGCACGCGGATCGAGCCATCGGCCTGCTGGTAGGTTTCCATTACGGCGATCAACGTGCGGGGCAGGCCAAGCCCTGAACCGTTGAGTGTGTGCAGGAACTTTGTCTTGCCGCCGTCCGCGGGGCGGTACTTTATATTCGCCCGCCGCGCCTGAAAGTCGCGCACGTTTGAAACCGATGATACTTCCAGCCACTCGTTGCATCCCGGCGCCCAGACTTCGAGGTCATACGTGATTGCCGAACCAAAGCCGATATCGCCCGTGCAAAGCTGTTTCACCCGGTAAGTGAAACCCAATTCCCTGCAAGTGGCCTCGGCGTCTTCGCGCATCTTTTCGAGCAGGGCGTCCGACTCTTCCGGCCTGGCATACATGTACATTTCAACTTTATCGAATTGGTGCCCGCGTTTGATGCCGCGCACGTCGCGTCCCGCGCTCATTTTTTCGCGGCGGAAACAGGGCGTGTATCCCGTGTACATCAGAGGCAGTTGCGCTTCATCAAGGATCTCGTCCATGTGCAGGCCGGTCAGCGGCACTTCGGCGGTCGGCACGAAGTAAAAATCTTCCTCATGGTCTTTGTAAAGATTATCCGCGAATTTCGGCAGTTGGCCCGCGCCGAACACCGTGGCGGTTCTTACCATGAACGGCAGGTATTTTTCCGTGTAACCCTGGCGGATGTGCAGGTCGAGCATGAACGCGATCAAGGCGCGTTGCAGTCGCGCGCCCGCGCCGCTCAACACGTAGAAGCGCGAACCGGTGATCTTCGTCCCGCGCTCAAAGTCAATGATACCGAGCGCAGGCCCAAGGTCCCAGTGAGGACGCGGTTCGAAATCGAATTGAGGGACTTCGCCAACCGTCTTGATGACTACGTTTTCGTCTTCGCTTGCCCCGATGGGAGTCCGTTCATCCGGGACGTTGGGGATGGTCGCCGTTATCGAATCCAGTTCAGCTTCGACGTCTGTTACCGTTTTATCGAGCGCGGCGATTCTATCGCCCACTTCGCGCATGGCCGCGATTTTTGCTTCGCGTTCCGCGGCATCCTTCACACCTGCACTTGCGTGCGGTGCAAGTGTTTTGCCGATTTCCTTGGAGACCGCGTTGCGTTCAGCTTTGAGCTTCTCCACTTCGTTGAGGAGCGCGCGGCGTTTTTCGTCCAGCTTCAGGATGGCATCCACAGGAGATGGATCCATCTGGCGGTTCCTGAGCGCCGTGCGGATGAGGTCAGGCTGTTCGCGAATGAGATTGAGATCGAGCATGGTTGCACCTCCGTGTGCGAAAAAAGAATACGCCCCGGTCCATTTGCAGGACGAGGGGGCGTCTCGTGGTGCCACCTGCTTTCATCACGCCCCTCTCCCCTCGGGAGAGGGCAGGGTGAGGGCGCAATCTTCGGCTTGCACGATAACGGGCGCATCCCGGTTCTCTTACAGCAGGACAAATTGACAATTCGTCCTACTCCTGCGAGAACAACTAAGCAAAGGGGATTTCATCACTTGGCTGATCGTCTCGCATTGACCGACGACTCTCTGGACAGTTGCATGATTACTTGTCTTCGCGTGTGTCTTATGTTTGCTGGATTATACACTTCCCAGGAGGGATGTCAAGCAAGTAAAATTCTGTATAATCTTCTTATCAATCTGAAGTGACAGTCACTTCGTCTTCTCCATTTCACTGCGGGTGCTTCGCAAAAGTGACTGTTAGTTTAATTTCAAGGAGGATTTCATGTTGGAAGAAATGCGTAATTATCCAAAACTTCAACCGGGCGAGACACGCCTGGTTGGAAAACAGGTTCAGGATGGGATTGAAAACCAGTATGTGGTGATCCAAACCCCGTTTGGCTATCGCCGCGTGGCTGAGATTTATCGCCCCGAAGGGGAAGGTTCATACGCGGCGATCTTGTATGTCCACTGGTATGAGCCCGAAGCGCGGGATTCAAATCGCACACAGTTCATCGAAGAAGCAAAAGAGATGGCGCGCACTGGCGCAGTCTGTTTGCTGGTGGAAACGCTTTGGTCCGATATGGACTTTTTCTACAAGCGCACCCAGGCCGATGACCCGAAAAACTCAATTGAAGAAACCGTCAACCTGCGCCGTTTCATGGACTTGTTGCTCGACCAGCCGAATATAGACCCGGGCCGTTTTGCGTACGTCGGCCACGATTTCGGCGGGATATACGGTGTGCTGGCTGGGAGCCTGGATCGGCGCCCCACGCATTACGTCATCATGGCTTCGACGCCGCGTTTCTCGCACTGGTATTTGTATTATCCCAAGCTGGAAGGTGAAATTCGGGAAGCATTCATCCAGCAAATGTCTGAGATTGACCCAATCACCCACGTCCCAAATTTATCGCCCGCGCCGGTCTTCTTCCAATTTGGTGATGATGATTTCCACGTATCCAAAGAACGCGCCGAAGAGTTCTTTGCCGCGGCAAAAGAGCCGAAAGAGATGAAATGGTATCAGTCAGGGCACGGGTTAAATGAGGACGCGGCGAGGGAGAGAAAAGAGTGGTTGAAGGAGAAGTTGAGGCTGGCATAAAAAATCGGCCAGTTTTATGACTGGCCGATTTTTTATGCAGGTTTGTTTCCTGCTTTTATCATCGTACCCACCTCCAGCAACGCCGCCCTGTAAAAGAATGCCAGCCAGAAAACGATGCCGAAGTATTTGAGTACGTCGCCGGTAGTCATGAATTGGTCGAAGTAGGGAAGGGTGATGAAGACGCGGCGGGAAAGCCCAAAAAGAAAAAATGCCGCTCCCAACAGCAGGTAATCGTATTCCAAAATTTTGGGCAAAAAATAGAGCAGGTAGGCCAGGATAACGACAAGGTAGAGGGCATAAAAAATCCTTTCCCGGACGTGAAATAACTTCGGAAGGACATGGTCGTGCAGGCGGAACAGGTCATCGATTCCCAGGAACAGGCTGAAGCCGCCGGAGATGGCGATGAACATTACCGTTGCGCCGGCGGCGTTTTGTTGTTTCAAAATTATTGCGCTGAATAGACAAATGGCCGCCGTGCTGATCCACAGCAGGACGCTCCAATTGGATAACATGCCGATGTAGGATGGGTATCTCATCACTTCCGCCGGATCTTTAGCGAGTTTCCAGATCGGGTTGCCGGTCAGGTTTGCGACAAATACTGTGATTCCCGCGCCTCCCAATGAGACGATGATGCCAAGCACCGTGGTAGGCCATATTTTCAATATTTGATTCTTGATGGCTGGGCAGGAAAAGCGGGGAAAGATTTGCGCGGCCAAAACATTTTTCAGGTTCATTGTTTGCTCTTGTTTGATTCTGAGGTTTGGCTGCCGGTAAAATACTCAACCGTTGCCTGTCCCGGCTGGCTGATGCCTTCGCGTTTGATCACTTTCCAGGCCGTCATGAAAATGATCTTGATATCCAGCCAGAACGACCAGTGATCCACGTACCACACATCCATTGCCAGTCTTGCGGGCCAGTCGGCGGCGTTGCGGCCATTGACTTGCGCCCAGCCGGTGAGGCCGGGGACCACGTCATGGCGGCGGGCTTGTTCGGGCGAATAGAGCGGGAGATATTCCATGAGCAGGGGACGCGGCCCGACGAAGCTCATGTCGCCGCGCAGGATGTTGAGGAGTTCGGGCAATTCGTCGAGGGAAAGAGTTCGGAGGATCTCCCCAAAGCGTGTGAGCCGCTTGGAATCCGGGAGCAGGTTTCCGGTCCGATCCGAGGCGTTTGTCATCGTGCGGAATTTGTAAATGAAGAAGGGATGTCCCTTGCAGCCGGGTCGTTCCTGTCGAAAGAGAATCGGAGTCCCAAGAAAAATGCGGACGAGGATGGCCGTAAGAACGATGATTGGGGAAAGGATGATTAGCGCGAGGATCGAGAAGAATAGGTCGAAGATGCGTTTGCTGGGGGGCATGGCTCTATTATAAACACACTTCGGAAGTCTTTAATATTTATGGTATATTTTGCGCAGGAGCGACATATGAATGAGCGCATCTTAATTATCGAAGACGATCAGGCAATTTTGAAACTTCTTCAGCGCGGCCTTGCTTATGAGGGCTACACGGTGGATACCGCCACCGACGGCCGCACGGGTTTGATCCTGGCGCGCGACCATACGCCCGACCTGGTGATCCTTGATTGGATGCTTCCGGGCATGGATGGTTTGGAAGTGTGCCATCGCTTGCGGACGGGCGGCTCGATCCCGATCCTGATGCTGACTGCGAAAGATACTGTGCAGGATCGTGTGCAGGGACTCGACGCGGGCGCGGACGATTACATGGTGAAGCCGTTCAATCTCGATGAGTTGCTGGCGCGCGTGCGAGCATTGCTTCGCCGCACACAGCCTGAACGCGTGCCGGTGTTGAAGTTCGCCGATCTTACACTGGACACGGGTTCACGGCAGGCGTCGCGCGGCAGCCGCGTGGTGACGCTCACGGCAAAGGAATATGAGTTGCTGGAGTTGTTCCTGCGCCACCCGAAACAGGTGTTGACGCGCGAGGTGATCTTCGACCGTGTGTGGGGGTATGATTTCGGCGGCGAGAGCAATGTGCTTGAAGTTTATATCCGATATTTGCGGCAGAAGCTCGAAGGGGATGGGGAAATGCGCCTGATCCATACCGTGCGCGGTGTGGGGTACGTTTTAAGGGAAAACCCGTAGTGAGCAACGAGTAATCAGTGAGCAGTTATCAGCAAAAAGCGAGCGGGCAGGCGCGTAGATAGGTGAACGCGTGAACAAATCGTCCATCGTAAATCCGAAATCGTAAATCGAATGTCTCTTCGCCTGCGCCTCACTTCACTTTACTCGACCTTGATCGGTGTGATCCTGCTTATCTTTGGCGTTGCGGCTTATATCCTCGTCAACATCATTCTTCTCAATCAAATGGATGACACGCTCGCCAGCGTCGCCAGCGACATTGTAAAAGTAGCCAGGGTTGATTCAGTGGGGGAGATCAACGTGATCAGCCTGCCGACCCTGGATATGACGGCGAACGCGTACGTGCAGGTCTGGGGACCCAACAACAACCTGATCTCGACCTCTCCCAGCATTAGCATGTTGACCGAGCCTCTCGATCCAACCGGACTTCAGGCTGGCCGCACGATCTACCGCGATTCCTATCTCCAAGAATCTCACCTGCGGGTTTTAACCGTGCCCCTTGAATTGCGCGGCCGGACGATTGGCTTTCTGCAAGTGGGGTCGAGTTTGGCGGTGGTGGATGCGACGCGCGGCGACATGCTTTCGATCCTGGGCGCGGGGGTGCTGATCGCGATCCTGTTGGCGGGGCTGGGTTCGTGGGTAATGCTTGGACGCGCGCTTTCCCCGCTCGAATCCATCACCGATACCGTAGACCAGATCAACCGCGCCGACGATCTTTCCCGCCGTATCCCGTACGATGGAAGTACGGAAGATGAGATCGGCGTTCTGGTGGAATCTTTCAACCAGACGCTCGAACGGCTTGAATCGTTGTTCACATCGCAACAACGATTTCTAGCCGATGTGAGCCACGAATTGCGGACGCCGCTGACCGTTATCAAAGGCAATGTGGATTTGATGCGCCGCATGAAAGAGGTGGACGAGGAGTCGCTGACCAGTATCGATCAGGAGGCGGGGCGCCTGACGCGCCTGGTCGGTGGTTTGCTCATGCTGGCACAGGCTGAGTCCGGCAAGCTCACGCTCAATCTCAAGCCGGTCGAGTTGGATATGCTTCTCACGGAAGTCTTTCAGCAAATGCACATCCTTGCGGGCATGAAAGTCCACGTGCATTTGAATGAGATCGATCAGGTTCAGGTGAAAGGCGACCGCGACCGCTTAAAACAGGTTCTGCTCAACCTGGTTGCCAACGCGATCCAATACACGCCCGCGGGCGGGGACGTGTTCCTGAGCTTGACCATCGTAAAGGATCAGGCACGCATCATCGTCCGGGACACCGGGCCGGGCATCCCTGCCGAGGATTTGCCTCACATCTTTGAGCGCTTCTATCGCGCCGAGAAGTCGCGCACGCGCTCGAAGGTCGGTGGCTTTGGGCTTGGGCTTTCCATCGCGCACTGGATTGTGGAACATCACGGGGGAAAGATCGAGGTCGATTCAAAGGAAGGCAAGGGGACAACGTTCGCGATCTGGCTTCCGCTGGCTTCGTAGTTTTTCAGTTCACTCACCTTACGCAGAACGTCCCGAAGGTTCCTGTAATTCAGCCTTGCTTTTGCCCCAAACCTTCGGGACGGTGCGTAACATCGGTTAGTTCAGTAATTGGGTGGTTCTTAGTTTGGTAGTTGCGTGGTTATGCTATGGCAACCCCAGCCTCTCCCGCGCCTGTCTGCACAGGCTTGCGCCGTATTTGTTGTACCATTCTTCAACCGCCGCACTGGTTGCCGCGCCGTTTTGCGCGTCCTGGTAGATCGGCCAGCCGTATTGGACATAGCGTTTGGTCTGGGCGGGCCATGTCCATTCGGCGCGGGCGATGACGCCGATGCCGCCGTTGTAGCCGGCAAGCGCGAGGCGCGCGTCACCGCCTGCTTTGGCAAGTGACCGCGAAAGATAATTCAGCCCTCGTGCGGCATTTGTGTCCGGGTCATAGGGACTGTCGGTGGCGTAAAAGTGAAAAGGCATTACCTGGAAGAGTCCCATTGCGCCGGAGCGTGACGTGGCGCGCGGATCCCCGCAGGATTCGATCTGCATAACAACGGCGGCCAGGTTCGGGTCCAGGTTTGAGGCGGCCGCCCATTGCGAGATGGAATTGCCCCAGTATTGGATCTCGCGCGTGAATATCGGGGAAATGCCTGGGGACAGGAGCGGCGAGTCCGCATTTTGAATATTAGCGGGTTGAGGTGGCGCGTCTGCTGGTTGGATGGCAAGCGTGTGATTCCATGCAAATGACGCCAGGATGGCGCTGACGAATAAAACTGCGAGGGGTGGGAGTATAAAACTAAAACAGCCGCTGGCTTCTTCAGTCGCCGCGGCTGTTTGCATATCGGTTGTGCGAGCTCGGGGCATATCTATTCTCTCTTCTGGGTCTAAAGGACCCGGCTCGAGTGGTGTATAAGGGTTTATTTGGGCGGCAGGGTTTTCATAAACTCCAGCGCGAGGGTAATCCAGTGTTCAAGGGACAGGTCTGCGGAGTAACCTTCCTGCGCGACCATGATCCATCCGCTCATTGGTTTGCCCGTAATGTCGAAAGGTTTTGCACCGGGCAGGTTGAGCGCCTGTGAATGTTGGTCTGCGCCAACGCGAACGATCAGGTAATCTTTGTGAACGCCGACAGCCATGTTGCCATTGACCATAAACCCGATTCCGCCAAACATTTTCTTTTCATCCGCGCGGACGATTGGGATCAGTTTTTGGCGGAGACGCTCTGCGAGCTGCTGATTGTATGGCATAAGTCAATGAGATGCGTTATGCGTCGTAGTGACGGTCGTTGTTATCCGCTCCGCGCGCGCCATACGAAACCGGGTGATAGGTTGGCTCAGGCGGGACAAACGATGTTTGTTGCGGCGCGGCAGGCTTTGGCGCAGGGTTGAAGGAACCCGTGTTGACAGGACGATTGAGACTGGATGCAGAACGCAGGACAGGCTGGTTGATGGGTTGGTTGATTGGCCGAGGCTGTTGATAGGAAGAGGTGCGCGGCTGGCTTTGATTGCTGTAAGCGCGGTGCTCGTCTGTGGTGAAGAGACGGTCACCGGCGAGGGAGAAGGTGCCGATGATGAGCACGCGGATCAGCCAGACCATGGCGGCCACGAAGATGGGGACTACTTTGGTGAGTGTGCCACTGCTCAAGACCGCGTCCGAGCCGAGGCTGTTGTGGCTGACAATGGCGATTGAAACGCCCCACCAAGTGAGGGTGGCGTTGAAGCCCGCGGCCAGGAGCCACGCACCGAAAAGGTAATACACTTCTGCGGGTTCGTCTCGTCCCTGTTCGGGGGTAAAGATGCGGGCGATACCGGCAAAGTCAATGCCGCAGAAGGCAATGGCGAGGATGGTGGCCCAGCGGAAACCGGCGAATTTGAGATCACCGAGAACGTCTAACAGCGCGAACTGGGTGGTACTGAAATTGAAGATCTCAAAAGCGAGCAGGGCACCGATGATCATCAGTCCCCAGGCCGCTCCACGGTTAAATTTACGGTTTTTGAAGAGGGCAGCCAGGCCATCCCCGAGATTACGACGGTATGTAGTCATTTCGACCTCCTTGTCGAATGGGTGTGGACTGGTTGGATTATAGAACATGTGTTCTAGATCGTCAAGGTTTTGGATTGCCTTTTTTCATTCCCCAAATTCGCCTGCGCCAGCTGGATTTCCTCCAGTACCTGTTCTCCCGGCATGGCTGTGGGTGAGTGTCGGTTCAGGTGTTGAAGTCAGTGTTGCAGTAACTGTTGCTGCAGGCAAAGACGTTGCGGTTGGCATTTGGGTGGGGCTGGCGCAGGCGGCCAGAAAAGCGCAAATGAGCAAAAATTGGAATATGGGTTTTGAGTTCATGATTTCCTCCAGTTGATTACCTTGTCATAGCGGCGGCCTCAGTCGCTTTTGCCCCATAAAACGCGGCTGAGGCAGTTGTTGCGAAGATTCTCGCTTATTTAATTCCGAGTTTGGTTCTCACAAAGCGGCGCACGCGTTGCGCGGCGCGTACCTTATCCACCCACTCTTTAGTCAGTTCGTTCATACAAAACCTTCCCCTTTGCCGTGATTTCGCGCAGGAACCAATCGCCCAATTTTTTTCGCTTTTCAAGCATGGCGCGCGAATGACGATAATATCAACTTTGAATGAAAGGTCGGGAAGGGAATCTGCAACTTTCAGGATCGCATCCATTTCCTCCCCTTCCGGCGTGTCCATCACCACGAGCAGATCCACATCGCTCCAGGCCGTCGGCTTTCCATGCGCGTGCGAGCCGAAGAGGATGATCTGCTTCGGGTCGAAGTTTTGTGCGATGTGCCTGGCAAGCGCGCGGATCGTCTTCGTTGGAATGCGCTTGCGATTATTGATTGGCTGGACCTGAAATGCTGCTGGTGTTGCCATAGTTGAATTATACATTCAACATTATTTCTTTTGCGGCGCGCCCATTTCCTGTTTTACGGTGTGATAGAGATTCTCCGCTTTCAATTCGCTCAACGCGTAGCATGGCGATTTCAAGTGATTTGCCAGTTGTTGGGCGAGTCCCTGGTCAAAGGCGGCGTGTTCCATATTGATCACCACACTGCGCGTGTTTTCGTGTGCAATGAGTTCGGCGAAGCGGTAGGATTCTTCCTGAGGGGGGAGCGTGCCAATCGAAACGTTGCCAGCCCCATCGGTCAGGACAATGAGAAGCGGTTCCACGTCCGGGTGGGTATGCTTCTCGTGAGTCAAAACATCGTGTGCGAGGAAAAGTCCCGCGGAGAGCGGAGTCTTCCCGCCAACGGGAATATCGGCGAGCGCGCGCTGGGCAAGTTGCACGGAATTGGTGGGGGGGAGGACGAGGGTGGCGCGGTCCTTTTGGAAGACGATGAGACCGACTCTATCTCGACGTTGGTAGGCATCCGTCAAAAGAGAGAGGATCGCCCCTTTGGTGGCGTTCATGCGCTCGGCCACTGCCATGGACCACGACGCGTCCACGAGGAAGAGCACAAGATTTGCCACGCGTTTGACGCGGACCTTGCGTTGCAGGTCGCTTCGTTCGATGGCGAAGGCGAGGCGCTTGCGTTTTTCCCCGCGGCGTTTCTGGAAGGGTGCCGCGGCGCGGAACGTGGCATCGAAGGCGATGTCGTTGAGTTTGTCCCCGGCGGGGCGCGATTTGATATAGCGGCCATGTTTGCGTTCAGTTTTCGTCAGTGAACGACGGCCGGCATGTTTGCGGGCTAATTTATCGAGCGGGGTGTTGAGCTTGCGCGGCTGGAAGGTCTCGCCGGTTTTTATTTTTTGTCCACCTTCCCACCAGTTTGCGTTCGTGCTTGCGAACACATCCTGTTGCATGGGTTCAGGCTGGCCCTGTTGCGGACCTTCCTCCGACTCTTCCTCGAGTTTTAAGTTTTTTTTTCCTCGGGCTGGCCCTGTTGGCTCTCGGATTGTTCCTCCGCTTCATTCGGGACCGATTGGCCTGCCAACTGCTCGATGCGCTCTTGCAGCTGCTCGGTGGTCATCTCGGCCTGCTGGAAGGGAGTGCGTTTGATGCGATGAGGTAATGCCAGTTCTGCCGCAAGGGCAATGTCGTGATCGTTGATCTTTGTGCGGCCCTCGAAGGCGGCTTCGGCGCGCGCGGCCTTGAGAATAACAAGGTCGGCGCGGTGGCCGTCCACGTTGAGGGAGGCGGTCAGCGCGGCGATGGACAGCAGGTCGCGGCTGGTGTGTGTGACCTGGTCAACGAGTTCGCGGGCGCGGGCGATTTGTTGTGAGAGTTCCTCTTCCTTGGGGAGCCATTTTTTGCGGAAGGCTTCTGAGTCGCGTTCGAACTCCAGATTGCGTTCCATGATCATCACGCGTTCGCGCGCCTCACGGATGCCGACGATGTCCATCGAGAGGGCGAAGCGGTCAAGCAGTTGGGGGCGAAGCTCTCCTTCTTCAGGATTCATCGTCCCAACGAGAATGAAGCGGGCGGGATGAGCAAATGAAATGCCTTCGCGTTCGACGGTGTTTACGCCCATCGCGGCTGAGTCCAGTAGGACGTCCACAACGTGATCGTCGAGCAGATTCACTTCGTCAATGTAAAGAAGTCCACGATTGGCGGAAGCCAGCACGCCCGGCTCGAAGTGGCGTTCGCCTTTTTGAATGGCTTGTTCGATATCGAGAGTTCCCACCACTCGATCTTCGGTGGCAGAGACGGGCAGATTGATAAATGGCGTGGCGCGCTCTGATGTGGGAAGTTTTTTATTGGTTGCGGCGCGTTCCTTGCATTCGGTGCACCATGTGGCGGGTTTATCGGGATCGCAGCCGAAGCGGCAATCCTGCACGATTTTTACGTGGGGAAGCAATGCGGCCAGCGAACGCGCCGCAGTGGATTTAGCTGTGCCGCGTTCGCCGCGGATCAATACACCGCCGATACGTGTATCAACGGCATTCAAGATCAAAGCGCGTTTCATGCGCTCTTGTCCAACGATGGCAGTGAAGGGATAAATGGCGGGCATATATACTCCAGTGCGTGATTATACCGCTTTGCGGCACTTTGCACTTCCTCTTCCGTAAATTTCAACTTGATTTCGTTGGTGACATTTGACTCATGTTGTATTAATGGATCGTGTAATTTGATTGCAGGGTTGGTGATTAAAGATATATTTTTGCGCATTAACGATGTAAATGTCGTGTATACACATCTCATTAGGGTTGTCAACTTCTGCAATGCCCTGTATAATCCGCCTTACATTTCTTTTAACTGGAGTCACAAGTGATGGATGAGAATCAAGCCCTGACCGGGCAGGGGGCCGCCAACGCGAACCCGCAGGGAGACCAGCCCAATAACAACCAGACCATGGAGTCACTGCTCGAAACAGAATCCCTGAGTGTGGAGCTTCCTCAGGCCGGTGAGATCCGCAAGGGGACAATCGCCAGCATTGGCGCGAACCAGATTCTGGTAAGCATTGGCGCCAAATCGGAGGGCGTTATTTCGGGCCGCGAGTTGGAACAACTCACGGAGGAAGAGCGCGAAGCTCTTGCGGTTGGTCAGGAAGTAAACGTCTACGTTGTCAATCCCGAAGACGCGAATGGCAACGTTGTTCTTTCGTTCAAGCGTGCCCAGGAACAGATGTCCTGGGAAAACGTGGAAAAAATGATCGCCGATGAGACCGTGATCGACAGCAAGATCATCGGTTTCAACAAAGGCGGTTTGATCGTAGGGGTGGGCGGCTTGCGCGGCTTTGTGCCTGCCTCCCAGATCAGCGCATTTCGCCGCAGTCAGTCCAGCGGCGATACGCCCGAACAGCGCTGGCAGAAAATGGTCGGCCAGCCGATCTCCGTCCGCATCATCGAAGTGGACCGCGAACGCCGCCGCCTAATCCTTTCAGAACGCGCCGCAAACACCGAATCGCGCGCCTCCGTCAAAGAGCGCGTTATCAGCGAACTGGAAGAAGGCAAGGTATACACCGGCCGCGTCACCAGCCTCGCGGACTTTGGCGCATTCGTCAACCTCAACGGCGCAGACGGCCTCGTTCACCTCTCCGAGCTTTCGTGGGACCGACTCCAGCACCCGCGCGAACTGCTCGAAGTGGGGCAGGAAGTCAAGGTCAAGGTTATCAACATCGACCGCGAAAAGAAGCGCATCGGCCTCTCCATCCGCGCTTTGCAGGATGACCCGTGGAAGACACGCGTTGAAAAATTCAGCGTCGGCCAGTTGGTCGAAGGCGTGATCACCCGCCTGACCAAGTTCGGCGCATTTGCCCGCCTCGAAGGCGACATCGAAGGCCTGATCCACATCTCCGAGATCAGCGAGACCCGCATCGAACATCCAAAGGAGGCTCTCAAGGAAGGCGACGTCAAGACCCTGCGCGTCATCCGCATCGATGCCGAACAGCATCGCATTGGCCTCAGCCTGCGCAAAGTGGACTCCGCCGCATTCGCAGACAAGGACTTCAAACTGCTCACGCAGGAATACAAAAGCGAGCAGGACGACGAGACTCCTCCACCACCGCCGGAAGCGGGTGGCGAATAGAAAGCCTGAGAATTCAGAGCGCACCCCCACGGTGCGCTCTTCCATAAATCCCCCATGCACATCATCGTAGATGCCCATGCCGACCTGGCCTGGAACATGCTCAAGTACGGACGTGATTACACACGTGCCGCCCATGAAACGCGCCAACTCGAAATCGGTTCACAGGCCGCCGCGGAAAATGGCGATACCCTGCTTGGCTGGCCGGATTACCAGCGCGCCCGGGTGGCTGTCGTCTTTTCGACTTTATATGCGACTCCTTTCCGCTGGAAGACGACCGATAACGAACTGCATACCTACAAAACTTTTGACGAAGCCCACCGCCTCTACCGTGACCAGTTGGATGCGTACCACAGACTGACAGATTCCCATCCCGATAAATTCCGCCTCCTCCGCTCCCAATCGGACCTGAGCCTGCTTCTCGACGATTGGCATGATCTCCCCGAAAGCTCACATCCAGTTGGGCTTGTCGTTCTCATGGAAGGCGCGGAAGCCATCCGCGAACTCTCCGAGCTTGAAGAATGGCACGAAAAGGGACTCAGGCTCATCGGTCCCGCGTGGGTCGGGACGCGTTACAGCGGCGGCTGGCGGGAACCGGGTCCGCTCACAGACGATGGCCGCAAACTGCTCTCGGCCATGTCCGATTTCAACTTCATCCTCGACCTGAGTCACATGGATGAACCCGCCGCGCTGGAAGCCCTTGACCGATATGAAGGCCCCATCGTTGCCACGCACGGCAATTGCTTATCCCTCGTGCCGGGTTTTGCCTCGAACCGCCTGTTTTCAGATCGGTTGATCGAGGGCGTGATCGAACGCGATGGGGTGATTGGCGTGGTTCCGTTTAACCCATATTTGAAAGCGGGCTGGACAACGGCGAAGAGCAGGCGCGAAGAGTTATCCCTGGCTGACCTGGCAAATCACATTGACCACATCTGCCAGATGGCGGGAGATTCGCTTCATGCTGGAATTGGCTCCGATTTCGACGGCGGTTTTGGCGTGCAATCGGTCCCGCATGAGATAGACACGGTCGCCGACTTGCAAAATCTGGTATCCTTGCTTATGGCTCGCGGTTATTCCGATACCGATACAGAGAATATTCTTGGCGGGAATTGGATAACCCGCCTAAAGAGAGAATTGCCTGCATCATGAGTCAGAATTCCGCTTCCAGGCCTTCCCCGGTGGACACTTCGCGCTATGAGAATCCCTCGAAGTTGCGGGTGCGCGTCAGTTTCATTGTTACTTTCATTGGGTTATTTGTTTTCATTCTCGGCGCGAAACCGAACTGGCTCGGCTGGGACCGAAGCCCCGTGGTCGGCTTTGTGCAGATTTCAGTTTTTCTTGTGGGGCTTGCGTTCATTTGTCTCGGCGGCTATATCGGATTGGTGACCCTTTGGCGCGGCATGGAACGGACGATTGCCGCGGATATCGGCCTGCGATTGGTCAGCACGGGTTACGTCGTGGCAGTATTTGCCGGTATGGCCGATGTGTTCGGGATGGGATCACAGTCCCTTCCGCAGGTTCCCTACTTCGGTCCGTGGCAGGCCTTGGGGGTATTGATCGGGCAGATGATCATTGCATTGGGATTTCTTCTGCTCATTCCATATCAGTCACCAAAACAAAGTGGGCATAATTCCACAGAATGAGACCATGTTTGGCGCAGAATGCCCGGATCTCGACAAGTTGCTGATCTGTGGATTGATCTTGACGGATACCATCGCGACAGCAGTGGTGCGAATCTACAATGAAACTGGGTGGGAGGGGCGTAGGGCATTTACTCTTGGGATGAAGGGCGACGGGAGCGCTGAATTTTATGCGACTCATTGTGGAATCCCCTGTTTCTTTTTGAGCTTAATAACCATGCCTACTGCAGAAACAAAGATCCCCATTCCAGCTTTTAGATTTTCTTGAGCTTAAACTGTTACTGCAACATCAAATTCTATTTGTCGTACACTCCTACTGTGACTAAATCTATCCATTTATAAATCTCCACCAGCAAAGTACGATAAATTTTGTCAGAATTTATGTGTGCTCCATTATCTTTGCATGTTAGAGTATTTTGTATTTTTTATGTCATTATGATAATTCTTCCATAACTCCGAGAAATCGCTTATCAGTATCCCTCGTATTATTAAATGCAATTCTTAGTCTGAGGGCTTCTCGAGCAACTTCTCTTTCATCAGGTTCAAGAATGTCAGCCATATGAGCAAGTGACTCCAATGCCCTAAGGACATCCCCGGGTCTCTTAGAACCGAGATCTCGCAGTGCAACTGCCCATTCAGTTCTGATTATTGCATGTGGGTCATCAATGCGATGGAT
Organism: Chloroflexota bacterium; assembly: GCA_016235425.1. Lineage (GTDB taxonomy): Bacteria > Chloroflexota > Anaerolineae > Anaerolineales > Villigracilaceae > JAKOVF01. Next base: position 15,659 of record JACRLC010000072.1, read on the forward strand.
TTTTCTCAATCGACGATGGCTAATTGACTGAAGGATCATCCTTTCGGCCTTATGAAGTGATTTTGTTTTATCAATAGCAGTAACAATAAATGATGCAACAATAGAACTAATTACTCCTATGGCAAATCCCCAGAACTGACTTAATAGGAACACACCTACAGCTTTTATGAGTTGAATCATGTATGGTCTCCTGCTTCGATGTTAATGTTCTCAGCAAGTATTTTTTCGACTGTATTTGCGAGATCCATTGGAAGGATTGGTCCTTTTCTCAAAATCTCTCTAATCCCGCTTTGGGTTAAATCTATGTTGCGACGATTGGCTTCGTCCCTTATCATTTGCAATGACATAACACTTAGGATAATTATTGGAGTCTTGGGCTTGGAATCCATTAAGATTTCCAGAGCGTCAAACCCACCAAATTGATGTGTATGTTCTGTTGCTGAGGAAAGGGAGTCCATTATGATGTCAAGAATAATAAGATCGTATTCTTTGTTGGGCTTTATGGCATTTTCAATTTGCTCACCTATAGATACTATTTCTATGTGATGACCATTTTTTTCTATAAAATAGATGAGCCCGTCAAATCCTAATCTGTTTTTTGTTCCACCGCCTGCTTTATCATCAATCCAAAGTATATTAGCCATTTTTGCTCTCCTTGGAATTCATAATAGGTAAGTGAATGTAAACAGAAGTGGAGTACGGTCCGTCGATATCAGAACCTTTTGGCATAGATGTTATCGTTAGGTATCCACCTGCGCCCTCAAGAAATTTTTTAGCACTCCAAAGCCCTCGGCCAGTACCTGCTTTTCCTTCCTTTATTGCTAATTTCCCGCGATAATACTTTTCCGTAACTAAGTTGAACTCATTGCTTAGTATACCTATACCGTAATTTTGAAACTCAATTATAGCCATGCCCATTTTTACTCGTCCTATAATGCTGACGTATCTACCATATTTCGATTGGCTACCTTGATGTTGCATACGACCCCAGAACGAGTATTTTATTGCATTTCCAATTAAATGCCCTATAGCCGATTTTAGCTCTGCCTCGTCGCATGATACTTTTATCTCTCTAAGAGAGTCGTATAAACATCTGATCTCAATGCCCTGGCTTTCGGCCCTCTTTCTCCATGTATCCACTAAAGTATTCATCATAGGAAAGATTCTAATTGCACCTTCTTTTATCCTGGTCGATATACCATCAATCCCAGCGTCTAAGTGACTCCACATTATTTTATTAAGATTTAGCGCTTCATCAAGAAAATTGGTCACTCGTAACAATGTGTCAGATAAATACTTTTCTATATCGACCGATTTGTACAAATAACTTAATGCGTTGGTTGTCTCATACTTTAATACTTCTGCGTCAGCAACCAATGCCTGAAGTGGTTCAACGACATCATGCGATACTTGTGTAAAGAGCGCGTCAAAATCCCTTGATCTTCTTTCGGCGGCGCTCCTGTGTGCCATAATGTTCTCATAGCCGATGCTGGCAATTCCTGTTATATACCTTATATCATCGTTGTCGAAGTAACTTTCCAACTCGTGTTCAACCGAGATAAAGGCAAAAGGGATCTTATTTGACGAATCACTAATTCTCGCAGCAATTACTGATCCTTGGCTTTTCCCATCTTCCCTCATGGAATGATACTTAAATCTTCTATCATTGGGTATTGAATAAGAAAGCAGTGTTTCTTCTTTTTTGTATAAGTATCCAAATATTCCTTTATTTATAGGGATATTGTGTGTAAATATATTTCTTTTGGCTTCGTTGGCTCGGCGTCCTGCAACTGTAATAACTTCAAAATGAGTTTTTTCATCTGCAACCTTGCCAATGTAAATAGATGTGTCATTTCCCCACAACTTAATGCATGCATCGGCAATACGGTCATAGCATTCATGTTCATTTGTGGCGGATAAAATAACTGCAGCGTCTGACCATAAACTGACAAGATATCTATCTGCAATTATGTTGCGACAAGCTTGATAGACAAGAGGAATATATTCTGAGAAAGTTTGGATGTAGCTTTTTACTTGAACCGCCCTGTTTTCTTGTTCTGGTTCTGTATTCCAAGATAGTGTGACATACCCTAAGTCAATGTCTTTAATTTTGAGGGGAATCCAAAATCCGCAAACTAGAGAGTTGAGATATTTATATTCAGGAGAGTTAATTTCGAATTTGTTTTTTAATGCTTCACAATCCTTGCTTTTTGTATAATCAACGAATTGATAGGAGAGATTGTGGTTCTCTTTTTTATCTATTAATTGAAATCGACGTTGCCAACCTATTGTTTTATAAGGACCGATACTCTCTGCTAATTTATAAAATTTACCTGATCTAGACCTTACACGTATATGGGCATATGGAGCATTGCCAATGTTGCAAAGTTCTTGGAGAAAGTTCAAAACCCCTTTTTGCGGAAAAGAAATACATTCATTCACCCAAGCTGGGAGTTCTTCAATTGAGGATGCCTTGGTTGTTTTCATGAGGTTTCCACTACTTAGTCATTCTCTCTGGATCAGTGGCGATTGTAAAGACGAGTGGTGCGATGATGAAGGTGAGCAAAAGCAATTCATATTCGTTGATGATGTCCCGGGAGACGAAGAATGTAAAGAGAAATAGGTCCGAACCGACAGCACATTCAAGGCATAAAAAAGTTCCGAAGTACCGCCAGATAAGTATTGGCAAAAAGTGTGTGAAAACCGCCAGATATGAGGGACCAATGTCGGTTAGTGTTTCAAGAAAGGATACGCCCAGCGTTTGAAGATGCGTCCTTTGACATAAACCGTCAAGTGCGCGCGTTGCGTATCCAAAACAACCTTAACATACTGACCTTTCAATCGTTTGCCAACAATGAAAGTCTGACTGAGCAAATGGATTTTGCCCTGCCTGGTCACCTGACGAATAAAGATCACGCGACCAGCGGCAACCGGTAAAGCATCAGTAGCTACTACGAACCGAGGCGGCAATTTCTGAAGTCGCTTGCGCCGCCGATATTGTTCGGGTGTCAAGCCGCCCAATCTGCGTTGAACGTGCTGCGAATTGACGGTGTCCTGCAAGCGTTGCAATTCCCGTTTGAGGGCGCTGACGCGGGTAAAATGACGTTGGAATAAACGTGGTTGGAACCAGCCATTGAAGTTCTCCACGCTTCCGTTGTACTGAGGTCGAGCTGGTGGAATGAAGATCGGTTCGACCTCAAAACGCAAACACAGACGGATCATCCGCGAGAGATAACGTGCGGCGGGTCCCCAGCCGAGATATTCGCGGGTGTTGTCGAACTGCATTTGTTTCGGACGACCGAGTGTCTTCCAACACTCGCCCAAAAACTCCAAAACTGCCTCGATTTTGCGCGAATGTCCGAGTTTTAGGCAAGTTGCGCCATCAAAAACGTCCTTGCAGACGAAAATGTAGTAACGCTGCTTCTGCCCTTTCAGGTAGATCGGACCGACCAAATCGACCTGATGCAATTGATTGGAGTCTTGCGCTTGCGGTGTCGGATAGACGTGTGTAGGCAAGTAACGCGCCAAGCGGACTCTGGGCAAAGTTACGCCGTTTCTTTGTAGCACGCGCTCGATGGTTCTAAGGCATGGTACAGAACGAACATTCAAGGCTTTCAGTTCGGCTTGAATCGCGCTTGCGCCAATCAGAGCGTAACGTGTTTGTGGATGGTAGGTCGACTCAAGCCGTTTGCGAATCGACAGTATCGTCCGTTCCATCTCTGGTGAAATCAACGCTGTCCGTTGGCGCGCGCGAGTCAAATCATACAAACCCGCTGTACCCATGGCTTGATAGCGTCGCCACCAAATACGGAACCATTCACGTGACCGATCCAAGGTCTGGCAGATAACCTCGATGGATCGACCTGCCAAACGCATTTTGATCGCCTGGTGGCGATCTGAGAATTCATCTTTCATAGCAACCTCCGTAGAAAACGATTGACGGTTTTCACACGTGGCTACTGTAAATCAGAATTGCTCTGCTCTCTATGTGTCGTTTCGACTGACACAAATGCCAAGACTTATGTGGCGGTACTTTTCCGGCTTTTGCCAAGAGTTAGATGGCGGTCAAATGCCAACTATGTACTGTCGGTTCGGAGTTATCTCAAAGTATACAGGATTTTCTTACCTAACACAACCAAAATGGTGCTCCACAGAGATTCGAATAATATCCCCTTAACGGGGACGCTGGTTTTATAAAACAAAAACCGCCTCAACGGCGGTTTCTGCTTGTGCCCCCACGGGGATTCGAACCCCGGTTTTAGCCTTGAAAGGGCTGCGTCCTAGGCCCCTAGACGATGGGGGCGTCTTCGGGCTTTTTTCGAGCGGGCGGATTGTATCATCCACTTGCACGTCGGTCAAGCATTTTTCGGCTAACTTTCCGGTTTAACGCGCTGGTTCAGCAGTGCGATCAAGTCAATCTGGCGGCGGTTGATCAGCATACCGGGGCTCTCCACGCGCAGGTTCGGGATCAGGATGGCCGTGAGGGTGGCGTTGAAGATCGGGATGAACTCGCGGCTTCCTTCCGACATCAGCGCAGGGAAATCAAACCGCCCCGGCAATTCAAGGATGCCCTCGATCTCGAACATCTGGGTCGTCACACGCACCGGATATTCCGTAATGTTGGCATATCCCGCGCGGACCAGCGCATGCGGGCCGAGGTCCTCGCGCCGTCCCATGCACACCGCGTAGATGTGCTGCTTCATCATCCGCACCATCTCGAAATGATCCACCAGTTTCGTCGGCATGTGCAGGCGCGCCAGGCGGGCATCGTGTACTTCCATGGAGGAATGCGTCGAATCGTTCAACATTCCCATCGCGCCCGTACTCGTGATCATGATCTTGCCGACCACGCGGTAACCGGATGTCATGATATCGGCTGGCAAAAAGCGAAATGTTCGTGGTGATGTGTCCATCGCCATGGTGGGATTCCTCCCCAGTTAAGAGTCTGTTGTGATGTGGGTCGAACCGGTTTGAGGCCGGGGAAAAGGCGGTTTGCGGCGGCGGTGTGTGGGCTTGCCGGCGTCCGGGCTGAGAAGCATCGTCAGCCATGAAATCGCCTTCTCATCATATTCGCGCTTCCCGCAAACATCGCACACCCATGCGGGAAAATGCGGCACGGTGATCAATTCGTCGCCCAGCCACGTGAAATACGTGATCGAGCGCGGGTGCATGATCCCTGCCGGGCATTCATTGCATGGAATATATTGCGGAAGGGCATTCTCGTTACTGCTCATCTCGATCCCTTATGGCGCGGCGGCCTGAACGCTTGTATGCTCGATGACGGCCCACATTTGAGGCGGCCAATAAATAAGCACGGCCTTGCCTACCACGTTTTCGACCGGCAGGAGACCCCACGAATGCGAGTCAGACGAATCGTTGCGATTATCGCCCAGCACGAACAACTGTCCCTCCGGAACCTGCCAGTCGCCGGAATATCGGGGAGTTGCGGCGATGTACGGCTCATTCGTGGGGACCCCATTGACAATCACTTGTCCGTTCCGAATGCTCACAGAATCTCCCGGCAGTCCGATCACACGTTTGATCAGCTCCTGTTCAGGATCCATCGGAAAATGAAACACGATAATATCGCCGCGCTGGTGTTCGCCGAAACGATACGCCAGCTTATTCACGAGCACAAATTCACCGTCTTCCAATGTGGGACGCATACTGAAGCCGTCCACGCGCACGCGCGCCGAAACCGTATTGATTCCCAGAAACAGCAAAACAGCCAGTATAAGCGTTTCAAGAATATCGAATGCCAGGCGCTTCCAATTAACTTTATCTTCTGCGGGGGCCTGCGCTTGCGCCTGCCCTTCCGGTTGCAAATTTTCCAAACCAGCCTCCAAAGAAGGAAATTATACTTCGGTTTTTCCGATACCTGTCCGAACTTAAGTCTTACCCCACGCGAAATACGTGGGAATGTGCAAAACGCGCTCGCCGCGCTGGCGGGCTTGTTCATCCACCAACTTCATCCTGCGGACCTCCTCCCCCGCGACCGATCCCGCCAAATCAGATTCGATCACGCCCCATTCCTGGTCCCACTCCTCAGCTGAACGCATCATCCCCGGACCTTGAATTGGCCCCGTTTCAACCAGCTTGATTCCTGCCTGATGGAAGGTTTCACCTAACCGCGCCCCGAAAGAGGGATCTGCCCCCTGCCGCCGCAGAGATTCGGTTTGCCACTTCCCAACCTGCGTGAGTATATCCGGTTTATCCACGCGGGCGGAGTAATCCGGCTCGGCCAGCGCAAGGATGTTTCCATCGCGCCGCGTCACGCGTTTCATTTCGCGCATGGCTTGCAATGGACTGCGAACCCATAGCAACAAAAAATGGGAATAGACGATATCGAAACATTCATCGGGATACGGCAGTTCAAGCGCATCGCCGCGCACAAGGGAAACTGCCGGGGCATGGATTCTGCATTCGTCGAGCGCGGCAGGATCGAGGTCCAGGCCGTGAAGCGAGGCGGGGGTATTCAAATCAGCGAGGACCGCGCCCGTGCCGCAGCCCACTTCGAGCACACGCTGCGCGCGGTCGAGCCTTGTTTTATCAAAAAGATAGGCGCGTAAATCATGGGTCCATTTTGCCTGTTGCAGGTAGCGGTTGTGCCAGTTCATTATCGGGGAAGGATTGTGGAGCAGTTTAGGCCAAAGGGCACCTGCAATTCCTCGTCGTTATACATGTCGAAATATAGGGTTTTGTAGGTGTTCCCAAAACGGATGGTGTATTTGTCGAGGATGACGCCGTTCACTTCCACAGATTCATCCCAATAATAACCGACGATCTCACCGCGCGGGCCTAACAGTACGCTTAAGTACCCTTTTTCCATCTCGGAGCCGAAATCTGCGCCGCCGCCCACCTTGATGGGCTTTTCCTGGGTGTAGCCATAATCCCTGTCTTTTGCGATGGGACATGAAACCGAGATTTCAGGTCTGAACAAAGAGAGGTTTTTGATGATGGCGGAATATGCGAGTTCTCCTTCACGATCCCATCTATTCTCACCGATTGCCTGGGCAACGATGGTCAGTAATTTGGAGTCTTCGGGAGCCAAAATGGTAAGGCGGCCTTTCACCGGCTGTTCATCCAATGTTCCAGTGTAATCTGCTGAAATCCCCTCCACGCCATCAATAGTGACATCCCGCCTTTCACCCTGGCTGAACTCGTGAATTCCAGCGGCGAAAGCTTCCATATATGACTTCATGATGGTGTTGATATGAACGCCTGGAGGCCGCGTGTCACCCTCCAATACCAATCTGACTTGTTCATCCGGGCTGGTGAGTATGGCTCTGTAACTACTTAAATCTCTTTCGTACCCGCGAATGGGAGCAAAATTGAATCCGCCTGCGGGGAAGGAGATTGGAGAAGTCTGCTCGGCAAGAAAGGCGGTGGGTGTCGGGCTGGCTGTGGGCGTTGGAGTCAACGTGCTGGTGGCTGTCAATGTGGGCGGAGGCGGGGTTGGGGTGGCGATCAACCCGCTTGCCTGGCAGGCGAGAATGACGAGGCTAAGAATTGTTGAAGCGATGGCAAATTTTTTTCTATGCATGATTTCCTCCTTTTGGATGGAAAAGATTATCAGGTGATGACTCCTGGAATTACTTCTTTGGTTCCTGCCAGTTCAGGATGAAGTCAACCTGTGTATTCGTCTCGGGTGATCTTGGGTGGAAGATGCTTTTAGGCACATACCGCCACCACGCGGCCAACTGTTGAAGCGCATCCCTGCCGCTGTGTCCATGCCGTACAAGGTAACAGCCGACGGTGGTTCCCGTCCGCCCGACCCCGCCCCAACAGTGGAGATAGAGCCTGTGATTGGATTCCAGGGATGCGTCGATTTCATCCAGGATGGATTGCATCGTCTCACGTGTGGGGATGCCAAAATCGCCAATCGGAAAGCGCCGGTAACGTATCTCCTTTTCATAGGCTTGCGCCTGCTCCGTCAGTATGGGCAGGTAAGGCGGGAGTTCGTTTGGGTTGGTCAAATCAATGAAAGTGTCGAATCCGTTTTCGAGGAAGGCGTCCATCTGGCGGCGGGTGCGTTCCTCCGAATTTGACATCGGATATTCTCCCGCGAGAAAGCGGCCTGGCAGGACCCAGTAGGATTCGGGCAGGGGACGTTTCATTTCATTCATGGGTTCAAAGAACAGATTCTGTCCTGGATTTCATCACGCAGTTCCACGAGTTCTGGATATTCATAGAAAAATTGGATCTTCTTTTCGGCAATCGTGTCACCTGCGGGTTTGGGGGAAAAGATGAAAAACGAGAATGTTTCTGCGATGTCTTCCACGGGGTTGGTAACCGCATAATCGGTGACGAACATCTCCCGGTGTTCCTGATAGAAGGCATTCAGTTTCTCGTAATATTGTTCCTTGTTTCGGGTGCGGTCGATCCTCTGCCATTCATCGTAGATTTCGACCCAAAAATTCCCATGGAAGGAATTGATGTAGGAGTCGGGAAGACTGCATCCTTCGTGCGCGAAATATTGCGGGCAACGCAAGACTTCGTGTTCAAAGACCTGCGGGTCATCCGGGTTATCGAATACAACCTGGCTGGGTTACCTGCGATGGGCCAAGGGTGAGCAGGTGGGCAAATTCGTGGATCAACGTGTACGTCAAATCTCTGGCGTTTTTCGTATCAGCAATATCTACTTGCAGGATCCAGGAATTTGGGTCTTCGTCCGTTCGTCTGACCGCCGCCAGAAGGTTGTTCTCCCCATCGCTTATGATGACGAAGTTGTCCAGTTTGGTCCGGCGTTTCTGGGGAATGAGTTTTACAAAATAATCCCAGACTTGTTGATGGGCGTCCTTGTTGTCCTGAAATTCGATCAACGACTCTGGAACGGGTTCGTTCCTCAACCAGGTGATTTTATCATCCGTGATCGAGTAAACAGCCAGCGTGTAGAGTTCTGCCTTGGTGTCATCCGGTTTGCCGCGCAAGTCGCCGGTCCCGGATTGATCCGGGGCCGCGCTGGATAGGATGCCGGCCATCACGTCCGCACAGATGACCCTGGGTGTGGGAGGCAGTGACGTGGGAGATGGCGATGGTGGGACAGGCGTATTGGCGGGTGGAAGGATTGTTGGCGTTTCGAGAGCGAGTAATTTCGCACCCATGCTGCAAGCCAGCCCGCCCAAAAGCAGTAATGTGACGACTATCAGAGTAAATGGATTGTGTTTGAGGTTCATGTCCTTTTTTGTCCCCTTTTCGGATTGAGAGCAGGGATACATTTAATGGATTTTCAACAAACCAGGGTAAGTTATTGATACACCGCGCAAAGGTTGTTCAAAATTTCATTCCGCAACTGCACGAGTTCCGGGTAATCGTAAAAGAACAGGATTTTCAGTTCGTCAACCGTGAATGCTCCGGGCTTGGGGCCGAGCACAAAAAATGACCAGGATTCGGCAATGTCTTCTTCGGGGTTGGTCACGGCGTAATCGGTGACGAATTCGTCTTCGTAGTTGTAATAAAAATTATCCAGTTCTTCGTAATACTTGTCGTCATCTTCGATCTGGTTGATCTCCTGCCATTCCTCGTAATGTTGAACCCAGAACTTGTTGTAGAACGCGTTGATGTAGGAATCTTCGGTACTGCACCCTTCGCCGGGAAAGTAGACTGGGCAGGCGGAGACTTCCTGCAAATAAATATCGTTGTCGTCGGGGTTGTTGAAGACAGCGAGGCTCGGCGGGACCTGGTTCGCGTTGAGGGTGAGTAGGTGGCCGAATTCATGCACGAGGGTGTAGGTGAGGTTGGCGCGGTCAGAAACGTCGGCGATGTCCACTTCCAAGGCCCAAAGCGCGGGATCGTAGGTGGTCTGCGTGACTGAGGCGAGGGTGTTGTCGGGGCCGTCGGTGGTGATGGAGTATTCGGCCACCGCTTCGCGCTGATTTGCCGGGATGAGCGCCGTGAAATAATTCCAGACATCTTCGTGTGTGGCGGCATCGTCCTGTTCATCCTGCAAATCCGAGGAGACGGTTTCGTAAAATGGATTGGCAATTTCATTGCCCGAAACTTCATAGGTGACGAGGTAGGTTTCTTCCTGTGTGGAGGTGTCCGCTTCGCTGGAAACATCGTCGCTGGGGGTGGCGGCCGCGTTCATAATTTCGGTCAATGCGGCGGGGCAGGAGGCTGACTCTGTTGCGGGTTCGGGCTGAGGCTCGGAGTAGGGGATCTCTGTCGGTGGGGTGTTTGGTTGGGCGGGTTGATCTTCGGGGGAGAAAATGTCTGTGACGGCCGCGCAGGCCAAAGTCGCAAAAAGAAGCGTGAGCCCGAAAATCAGTATTTGTATCCTGCGAGTCATGGCGGCTCCGGTAAAAGATTGGCGCAAGGATACCACACTCGTTGGAGCACGATAAAAAAACAGCGGATTTGATAATCCGCTGTAAGCCTGGTTTTACTTGTAAATTTCCTCCCACGGGTTTCGCAGGATGTTGCCCAGCACGTTTTTCGCCGCGCCCTGCGTGGGGAGCACGTCGCCATCGGGTTCAATGTAGAGCCATGCCTTGCCCGCGCCGGAGGGGATTTTGTCGTCTTCGGTTTCCATGGCAACGGGATTCGATTCGGAGTATGGCACGGGCAGATCCCAACGCAGGGTGAAGTTGAGTTCGCTGGCTTTTCCCTGGAGTTGCAGGAGTTCATCGAGCAGGTTGTGATCGGATGTGCTGAGGGACAGGTTCTGCACACCGAGGCCCGCAAGTCTCTCGAGGATTTGCACGCTTTCGCTGACGTTGTCCTTTGTAAGCGTGAGATGGACGGTGAGGAACAAATCCGCAGGGACGATGGTTTCGATGGCTTTCCAGGCGGTCTTTTCGCCGGGTTGCAGGATCAGCATCACGTGGTCGAGACCGGTTTGCAGGAGGGTCTCGAGATAATTTTTTTCCGCGAGTTTGAAGCCGTCGGTGATCAGGCCGCAGACCTGGCCGACTTTTTCCGCGTAGGCAATCAACGCGGACAGGTCATCGCGCAGGGTGGGTTCGCCGCCCGTAAAAATGACGTGCGGGATTCCGGCCTGCCATGCCTTGTCCAAAACGGTCTGCCATTCTTCGGTGGTCAGTTCGCGTTCGACGCGTTTTGCCGGGGCGTAGTCTGCATGTGCGTTGGGGGGCAGGCGATAGGTGAGAGCGCAGTCGAGGCGGAGCGGGGCGGTGAGGGAGGCCGAATGGGGCGCGACCCGTTCAAAGTCGAGATAGGAAACGGGATCCAAATCGGGAGTGGAGATCAGGGTTTCGATCTTGTCCGCGAAGTCTTGAAAGTCTTCGAGCGCCATGCCCTTGCTCACGCGATAGCGCGCGGCAATTTGTTTCGCCACTTCATTGGGATTCGTCCCGCGGATGAAATGGTAGGCATATTCGGCGGCGGTTGAGTTGAGATGCAGGATGGTGGCGGCGTTGACGATCAATACGCCGGAGCCATCAGGCCTCAGCCGCAGGTGGATGCGATAGGGTTTTTCATCCTGCACGTCCTGTTTGTGATAAACGCCGACAGGGAGAGGTTGGATCTTTGCAAAGCGGTCTGCGAGACGGTTGACGATTTTCATGGGAACTCCTTATGGATTGCGGAACCAGCCCAAATCCTCTATGAAAAAAAGATAGAAATAGCCGATGAGGAGAATCAGCCAGCCTGTGATTTGTACGATCTCCAGCAGGCTTTGCCAAGAGAGCGAGAAGTTCTCCTGCATCATTTCGATGATGTCTTCGAGATTGTCCAGTTTTTCCTTGACGGTCTTTTTCCAATCGTCCAGATAAAATTCATCGCGGATGGCGTGATAAAGCTGCGACGTGTACCAATCGCCGATGAGCAGAAGGTTTTGTTCGGTGTGTTCAAAATCGAGCATCAATTCGAGGCGGTGTTGTACGATGCGTTTGATCTGTCCGCGTGTGGGGCCGAGCTGCGAGGCGCGGCGGGGATTGGCGCGGAATTGCTGGTTGATGTCGCGGAAACTGTTTTCGATGTGCTGGTCGAGCCGGCGGTAGCGAAGCAGTTGATAGTTGCCAATCTTGAGCAATTCGATGTCCGATTGAAAATCGCCGTTCGGCGCGATGATGACCGCACCCTCCCAATCCACCACGGTGAGATCGTCTTTTGAATAGCGCACGCGCGAACTCAGGATTTCGTCAATTTCCTGCCGGTCGAAGACTTCACGCTGTGAGCGGATGAAACGCGCCAGCGCCACGGCATTGTTTTCCAAAAATTTTTCCGGCGAAGGTTTTGCGCCGACAAGCAAAAGGATTACAAACTCCTCGAACATGCCGGAGCTGCGATGTTCGATTGGCACGAAGCGTTCCTGCAAATTCCGCTGGACGACCTCGCGCTGTTGGATCGCGGCGAGACCTAAAGCATCCGACATTTGGAAGCGGCAATCAATGACCTGGATGCGATCGTCGAATCTTTGACGCAACACCGAAACCTGCACGCCTCCCGCCTGGACTTCAACCTGCCCCAGCGTTCTGACGCGGATATCCACGGGTTGGAAGTAGGGCGCGTCCTTCAGCCCGCGGATTTCCTCCGGCGGTTCGGGTGCGCTCTCGACGCGGTCTGGGAAGGCGAGAAGGTAGCAGATTTCAGTGGTTTTCGTTGGAGGCATGGTGAGCCTTGTGTCACTCTGAGGGAGCGCAAGTTGCGACCGAAGAGTCTCGTTTGTTGTGGTGGAGATTCTTCGGCGCTCCGCGCCTCAGAACGACATTTCCAGGGGAAGTCATTGGATAACAGGCAGGTTTACGCCGAAACTTTCGCGGTGCGTCTCAAACTGCAATGGACATCCTCCGCCACATTCTGAAACAACGGGACAACCTTCGCATTTGGCAGGCAGTCCCTTGCGCTCGCGCAACTGCACGGACAGTTTGTGATTCCAAATGGAATCCCACGAGTCCGTGAGCATGTTGCCGAGCGGGTGGTAATACGACTGGCATGGTATCACATTCCCGTTGGATTCAATGCACATGCTGTATAACGAAGCTGTGCATCCTTTTACACCGAGGTTGCTCTGCGTGGGATCGAAGTTGCAGTATTGCGTAGGCGTGTACCAGATCAGGCGCTGGCCGTGATCGGATGTCTTTTGCACGGCCATATCGAGGATGGGTTGCAGTTCGCGTTCGTGCAAACCTGTGCCGACGGTGAGTCCGTTGCCGGAGTAAATCAGCGCGTTCAAGCCGATGGTGGGAACGCCGGTTTCAGCGAGAAAGTCCAGCGTATCGGGAATCTTGTGAACGTTCGTCCGCAACATGGTGGTGTTGGTCATCACGTAAAGCCGCGCAGCCAATACATTCTTCAGGCCCTGAATGGTTTGCTTGAAAGCGCCTTTTGCGCGCATCATCTCATCGTGGATATTTTCATCGCAGGATTCAACGGTGATTTGAACGTGGTCAAGACCGGCGTCCACGAGTTTTTGCACGTACTTTTCATCGGAGAGGCGGCGCGCGTTGGTGTTGAGGCCGGTGATCTGCCCATTGGATTCGGCGCGGGCGATCAGTTCGGGCAGGTCATTGCGGAGGGTTGCTTCGCCGCCGGTGAAGACGATGTGCGGCACGCCCAATGCCCAGAGCTGGTCAATGATTTTGAACCATTGCCCGGTGGTCAGCTCGGGGAAGTTGCGCTCGCGGGCGTTGTAGCAGTGGGCGCAGTCGTTGTTGCAACGGTAGGTGACGGCGAGATCCATTCTGTAGGGTGCGGAGGGACGCGCGCTGAATGGCATGATCGATTCAAGGTCGAGTTCGTGGATTGCGCAGGCACCATCGGGACGAATCAAGTTGTCAAGCTGCAGGTTGAAGGTTGACAGGTCATTGCTTGCTTGATTTGCGCCAACCCGGTATTGATGCCTGATGGTCTGGATAATTTCCTGTTCTTTTCTTCCTTCGAGAATCAGGTAAGCCATCAGCGCGGCAGTTGGGTTCAAGTGCATGACGCGGTTGGCGTTGACGATCAAAGTTCCCGTACCATCGGGGTCAATCCGCAAGTGGATGCGCGATTTTTCGTGTTCGTTTTCGCGAGTGTAGTGGTAAAGGCGTGGGCCGGAGTCCAAAGTCTCCCGACTTTGGACTTGTTTATTGGATGGTGAAGATTCCAACGTCAGGAGACGTTGAAGTCCGGTTTGCAAACTTTTAAAATTCAGGGACATCATTCACCTCATCCATTCCTGTAAAATCAAAATCCTGTAACTGTGTCAGGTATTCCTTGTAATTGCTGAAAGGATAATCTTCGGGGTTCTCAACCAATCCATGCTTTACGGGATTCCAAAACACGTATCTCAAACGACTGTAATAATCGCGCTCCGAGCGAATGCAGGTATCCCAGTAATTCCACCAGACTTTTCGGCCATTTGCATTATCTTTATCATTCCAGTTGCGCGCAGTGAATTTATGGTAACTGCTTGTAAATTTCGAGAGAGTGACGGCATTCCCGGGTGATTCGACGATGGCATGGTAGTGATTATCCAAAACGACCCAGGCGATAATCTTCCATTGATGAATTTTAGCCGCCTCATGGAACGCATCGTTCCATGAGGCTTTACGTTGTGGAGGCTGGATTAGGTGCTCGCTCAGGTAAATGGACGCGGTCAGCATATACAGTGTGTCGGGGAGAAATAAATGCGGAGGATTATGCGGGGCTGTTCTGAAGATATCGTTTTTCATTGGGCAGTTTTCCTGTCAAAAGTCTGGAGACTTTTGACTCCAACGTTTTGACTCCAACGTCGGGAGACGTTGGAGTCCAGCTAACGGCCTCCACCCGCACAGGCGCAGGCGCAACCGGCGCAGGCGCAGGCGCAGGCGCATCCGCCGCCACTGCGACCGCCGCCGCGGCTCCGTCCACTGCTGGTGGGTTTGGGCGGGGGATTGGTCACGTTGGTGACGCGGCTGGTAAAGTCGCTGACGTTGCCGATGACTTTTTGGGAAAAGGTTTGAACGCCGGTAACGACGGAGGCGGCAAAGTCCGCGCCGGGGAGGGAGACTCTGCCCGAGGGCTGACTCGGCATGGATGACGGGAGCCTGCCTCCGGTCGAGGTGTGACGCGAGAATGTTGGGTCGTAGCTGCCCCACCACATCGGTACGTAAACCGGGCCGCGGAAGACTCTGCGGGAGCGGTCATCGTAATCCTTGTCGAGCATCGTCCATTCGAGTTGCTGGTCGAAGAAGGCCATCTGCACTTCGGGCGTGTCCGCTTTTTGAACTTGTTCCCAGGCGGTCTCCATGATGCGTTTGTAGTATTCGATGGTTTCCTTGCGGCTGAAACCTTTCATTTTTTCGGAGACCGATTTGACGAGGGCGATGGTCATGTCTTGAAGGTTTTTGCGGCGGTTTTTCGGATCCTTGTCTTTGAAGGCTTGAAGGAATTTGGACTCGTATTCGTGCAGGCCTTCGGGAAGCGGTTCGTTGACCGTGATGTCGAGCGGGTCGCGTTTGGTGACGACTGCCGCGCCTTTTTTGACTGCACCGAATAAGATCATTGTCATCACTTTGTCGAGCGGTTGTTCCATGAGGATGGCGGCTTCGACGGCGGTGAGTCCTCGTTTGATGCCGTGGCCTTCGATGGATATCTTCGGGGCCATGTACTGCAGTTTGCGGCGGTTGTTGCCGATGGCGGTCAGGGCGGGCAGGCCGACGAACATGAAGATAAAGAAGCAACAGAAAAAGAGCGGCCCAAGACTTGAGACGATGGAGTCAATGAATTCTCCAATGTCAAAAGCCGGTGCTGTGACAATGGCGGTGGCTGGAATGTATGCTTTTGGGAAGGATGCGCCGAACAGGTATTGTCTTGAGCCTGAGGTGTTTTGATTTGCCCAGGTGTATGTGATGCGGCCTTCGGAATCAAATCCTGTTTGCGGTTCGGATGGGAAATCGGATGGCGCGCCATGCCAGCGCGGTTCTTCGGGCTTTACACCGGGCGGCATGTGGAAGGTGACAGCCAGGTCGGTGTTGCCAACCACGTATTGACTTCCAAACCATGTGGGAGAGAAGACTGCGGAGGCGTAGGCTTCGTCGTTATCATCGGGATAGAGCACGCCGCTAATCCTGCCCGCGTACACATGGAGCGTGCCTGTTTGCCCAGGCTGGATGGCATACGCACCCATATCCACCGCAAAGCCGTAGGAACCCTCTCCCTGATAGTCTGACGAGATGGAGACGCGGTTTCCGTTAACGTCAGCGAACGCTCCCTCGGTTGTGCCTGTAAGTGGGGTGGTTGGGGTTGTGTCTGGAAATGGCGCTTCGGTTGGGCTTGGGCTTATGGTGCTGAAGTTTCCGTTTGGCATGCCCACGTCCACAAAGTCAATGACGTGCGCGCCGGGTTGGTTGGTGAACGTGAACTGGTAATCCAGCGACATCGTGCCGTCTGAATTCCAGTAGACGTTCACAACCTCCTTATCGAGGCGGAATGAATATTCCTGTGCGAATGCGCTGGTGACAAGACCAAACGTCAACAGGAAGACGAGGCAGATTGCAAGCAGTTTTTGTTTCATTGGCCCTCCGGGGAAGTGTCGACAAAAGTGTCGAAGTGTCAGAGTGTCAAAAGTGTCACATTGACACTTGAGCACCTTCGACACTTTTGACACTTTTTTACCACTTCGGTTCTTCGGTCATTTGATAGACGGTGTGACAATACGGGCAGTTGACCATCGGCGCGCCGTTGGCGAGGGTGATGTCCTTGGCCGTGAGAGTCCCGCCGCAGGAACGGCATTTGACTTCTTCGATTTTGGTCTGTCCGGGTAAATCTACTTTCATGGTGACCTGCTGGACAACCTCGGTCTTCGTCCCGCGCATGGCGGCAATGACCATGCCTGCGCCGCCAGCAAGGAATAAGACGCCGACTGCGCCGAAGCCGAGTCCAAACGCCAGCCAGGAGGAACTTCCCTGCGAGGAGGTGGAGCCGATGACGCTCAATACTCCGTATCCCACCAAACACAGGCCAATCAAAAATAATATCCCCGCGCCGATGTAGAGAAAGGTTTTGTTTGCCATGAAGAGGACTCCTATGTCAACTAACTATGGTGGTTGAGTAGCTCCGAATGCCGCTTCGGCAGGCTCAGTACAAGTTTTGAGGGGCGTATCGCGAGGCCCCCGAAGGGGGAAACCACCTATTTCATGTGTACTTGCTATTTCATATAGGTGTGTTTCAAATGAGTTGAAGGGATGAACGTCCCGAAGGTTTTCTCAAGGGATTTTAGCCGTTTTTTGAACCTTCGGGACGGTTGTTTCAACTGAAATGAAACACACCCATTTCATATTTGCTTGAATCTTGCTGGTTTCGATACGTTCCTCGCTATGCTCGGAACTACTCAACCAGCGGGAGTATTTTGTATACGTCAAGTCTAGCATTTTCGTTGTTTTTCGACAATTGACTTTTGTCTTGATTTTTGCACTGAATTGGTGGGATTTGCAGAGCGCCGCAGCTTCCACATAGGCTTCATGGAGGCTGTGGTACAAGCGGTAGAAAGGGGATGTTTCTCTCCAAATGGCGTGCCACTCGTCCTACAGCTAATTTGGGGTTGGATTTATACTTGCCACATGTCGTTGCGAGACGGTGTTCTTCCGTCGAAGCAATCTCCAGTAAAACGGATAAATCTCATCGTGGAGTCTTTACCACTTAATCGGAGATTGCTTCGTCGCTAAGAGCACACCTGCCCTGGCGGGCGGTGCCAGGGAGAGCGCTCCTCGCAACGACATGATGAAATGGAATAAAGGAACTTAACATGACCCTTAACGATCAATACAACAAATGGAAAGAAAATACTCTCAAGAAATCTTTGGAAAAATTCAAAGAGAGGAAAGAGCGTTTCGAGACCTCGGCAGGCATCGAGGTCCCGCGGGTGGCGTTGCCTGGTACAGGGCGGGGGGACCCCGCCCCTACGTCGGAGGAATCCTATTTAGAGAAGTTAGGCTTCCCTGGTGAGTATCCGTATACCCGCGGAGTCCAGCCGACGATGTATCGTTCGCGGTTTTGGACAATGCGTCAGTATGCGGGGTTCTCGACAGCGGAGGAATCCAACAAACGCTATCGCTATTTGTTGGAGCAGGGCCAAACGGGATTGAGCGTCGCGTTCGACCTGCCGACTCAGATCGGCTACGACGCGGACGACCCGATTGCGCAGGGCGAAGTGGGGAAGGTGGGCGTTTCGATCTCGTCCATTCGCGATATGGAGCAGTTGTTCGACCAGATCCCGCTCGACAAGGTTTCGACTTCGATGACCATCAACGCGCCCGCGGGCGTTTTGCTGGCGATGTACATTGCGGTGGCGAAGCGTCAGGGCGCGGACATGCGCCAGTTGCGCGGCACCATCCAGAACGACATTCTCAAAGAGTACGTGGCGCGCGGCACGTATATTTTCCCGCCCGCGCCTTCGATGCGGCTCATCACCGATATCTTTTCATTTTGCGCGAAAGAAGTACCGTATTGGAACACGATCTCGATCTCGGGCTATCACATCCGCGAAGCAGGCTCCACCGCCGTGCAGGAAGTTGCCTTCACGCTGGCGAATGGAATCGCTTATGTAGAATCGGCCCTTGCGGCTGGTTTGAATATAGATGATTTTGCGGGTCAGCTTTCGTTCTTCTTCAACGCGCACAACAACCTGCTCGAAGAGGTCGCCAAGTTCCGCGCCGCGCGCCGCATGTGGGCAAGGATCATGCGCGAACGATTCAAAGCGCAAAAGCCATCGTCGTGGCAACTTCGATTTCATACACAAACGGCTGGGTCAACGCTCACGGCTCAACAGCCTGAAAATAACGTGGTGCGTGTTACGTTGCAGGCGCTTTCGGCAGTATTGGGCGGCACGCAAAGTTTGCACACCAATTCAATGGATGAGGCGCTCTCAACAAATCATCGCCTACGAATCAGGCATTGCGGATTCCATTGACCCGCTGGCTGGCTCTTATTTAGTCGAGTACCTCACCGATGAGATCGAAAAAGGCGCCCTCGACTACATCGCCAGGATCGACGAGATGGGCGGCGCGCTGCAATCCATTGAACGCGGCTACATGCAGAACGAGATCCAAAACGCCGCCTACGCCGCGCAGCAGGAGATCGAGCGCAAAGAGCAGATCGTGGTGGGCGTCAATCAATTTGCCGTTGATGAAGTTCTCACGTTGGAACGTTTGAAAGTTGATCCCGCGATTGAGGTGGCGGCGCGGGCGCGGTTGAAGGAATTAAGAGAGAGTAGAGACCAGGGAGTTGTGGAGCAGTTGCTTGCCAAGTTGGTGGAAGCGGCAAAGGGAACGGACAATTTGATGCCGTTGTTCATTGAGTGCGTGGAGAATGATGTCACGCTGGGCGAGATTTGCAATACACTGAGGGGGGTGTGGGGAGAGTATGTGGCGGAAGGATTTTAGGGGAATTTTATGGAACCTATTAGGACTAAGCCAGTTTTAGTTGAATGGTTGAAATCACAACAAAGGGATGCTAACCCTTTTAAATTTCGAGTTGTAGATATACGTGAAGGAAATCCTCCAACTCCTGAACTTATAGATTTTTTGTCAGAAGAATATATTGTTGCCAATATAAGCCCCAAGGCATTAAAGATAGCTTTGAGTAAACTTAAGGATGACTGTGGCGAGCTAAACCTTCAAAAATTCCAAGAATTTGTTGAAGGAAACTTAACTGGCGAAGAAAAAATATCAACGTTGGTGGGGAGCTTTGGCGAAATTATCTCAACGATTTACCTTGTTCAATTCGAAAAATATTGGCTGCCTGTATATAAGCTTCGATACAGGGAAAAGAAGAATTGGGCAATGAGAATGACGGATGTTTTTGTCGTAAACACTGAGGACATTAAGAAACCAATTGTCTCTTATGGAGAAGTAAAAACAAATACATCAGGATACAAAGGAAATATAGGTGTAGAAGGGCATGATAGTATAAAGAGAGATAACGCGCTAGAAAACCCTGACATATTGCGCTTTATCATAAATACTCTTTGCGATCAAAATAAAGAAGATGAGGCATCTTTTTTTATTGAGATTCAACTCAAGATGGCAAATTATGAGATTAAACACAAATTATTTCTTGTCCACGACACGAAATTTTGGAAAGATGAAATCTTAGAAAACCTGGATGCTTGCGAATTAGACTCGGCGTTACAAGACTTCACTGTGTATGCAGTTTTAATTGATAATCTAAAAACAGTCATAGACGAAAGTTTTAAGAACTCCTGGCGTGAGGCTGAGGTAATTGCGAATGGCAAATAATGAGTACGCCAATCGTATTCACAAAATTCTTAAAGAAACTATGCAAGACCGTGGCACTCATTATTTGAGTGCACGCGTGCGCGCTCGCGCCATGTTTCAAGATTATTCTTTACTAAAAGACACAGTTCTCGACCCTGGGCTAAATTTAAGGGAAGCTCAAAAATTATCCGAATTTATTTTCTCTCAGTCAAGTTTTTTGCTACGGGGCGAAACCGACGATGAGCAACAAATAGGGAGTTGGTTAAATTTAGCTGCACAATCTTTTGAGTTTTTATCAAAAGTGAGTGATGAAACGGAAAAAGATTATTTATTAATAAATGCTGCTTTTAGCTATCACATTGCTGGTTATCAAGCTAACGCACAATGCTTAGCAAAGTTACTTGAAGAAAGATTGGCTACTGAAGAAATAAACGACAGTAATGTTGATGTTTACCTAGCTCTAAATACAAAGAAAGCTGTTGTTGGATTTTTGAAGCGGGACATCACTCTGATAGAGAGAGTTTCATCCTTGGTGATTGAACGAATTCAGTTGAATCAATCTGAAATAATCAATCAAATAACGGATGAACAAAGATCATTTTTAGATATATTTGAATATTCTGGGTCTGCCTATTTTCACAAGAGCCTCCTTTCAATGTGTAACTATTGGCGAACAGGAAGCGAAAATGAATACGAAAAAGCAAATAGTGAAATGGAAAAGAGTTCTGAATATTTTGTTTTGGCAACAGATACAACATTTGCAGTTTTGGCAAGAGAATTAATTACAGCATATAAAACCTTGGAAGAAAAAGGTACTTGGTCGAATATTTCAGCTAACGGAGGAGATTTAATTCAAGATAGAGTCTGGCAAACTTACCTGAGAAACCTTGCGTTCGAGGAATCGATTGTTGATTTTTGGGCGTCTCAACTTCATGCTCTAAGATCCCAAATTCTCACAAGTGATGATAGCTTTGTAATTCAAATGCCTACCAGCGCGGGCAAAACGCTTATAGCAGAGCTTGTTATTCTTGCAGAACTTACTTCAAAAAAAGTGAAATGCTTGTATATAGCGCCATACCGTGCATTAGTGAATGAAGTTGAGAGAAATCTAGCAGATTCTTTAGGAGCGCTTGGGTACAAAGTTTCTAATTTATTGGGAAATTTTGAATTTGATGGATTTCAAAATTTTTTGGTCAACGAGGCAGATGTTCTAGTTGCCACACCAGAAAAAGCTGAATTGTTTCTTAGAACGCGTCCTGAATTTTTTGACAATCTGGGAGTTGTTATAGTTGACGAAGGCCATATCATAGATGAGGGTTGGAGACCACCCAATAAACCTTCTTCAGATGCAGATACTGGATTGCCACAAATTACTCAGGCAGGCAGAGGAGTTTTACTTGAATTCTTGATGTCAAGAATGAAAGCTAGGCTTCCATCTACCAGATTTATATTTATGTCCGCAGTGATGAATGAAGAGAATGCTAATGATTTTGTAAAATGGCTTTCTAAGGATCAAGAACATTCTGTGAGCATAGACATATCTCGGCGCCCGTCGCGTTTAATTACTGCAAAATTCTTTTGGGAGGGCAATTCAGGTAAGTTTGAATATTTAAACTTACCAGTTTTGCCTAATGGCTTTCCGCCATTCGTACCTAACGTATTGATTAAAGAGAAAAAGACTATATCAAAAGCCGAAACAGTTGCCTCATTGGCTATTAGCATGGCGAGGACTGACCCAATATTGGTGTTCTGTGCAATGAAGAAGGAAGTGAGATTAGTAGCCGAAAAAATAATTGAACTTCTTGCTGCCAATCCTGTACCATTTTTACCTTTTACCGAAAGCCCAAATCTTGAATCTTACGATGTTGCTCGCCGTTGGCTAGGAGATGAGCATACTTTAACTAAAGTGCTGCGCTATGGAGTTGGAATTCATTATGGACCTCTTCCTGAGCCAGTACGAGAAGCTGTAGAAAGTGATTTCAAACAGAAAAAGATTAGTATCCTAATTAGCACAAACACATTGGGGCAAGGGGTTAATTTGCCCATAAAAACTGCTATTATCTACAGCGTAGTTAGGAGATGGGGCAAGGACTCGGAAAACATCAAAAAGCACGATTTTTGGAATATTTGTGGAAGAGCTGGCAGAGCGGGCAAAGAAACTGAAGGTCAGGTAATTTTTGTCGTTATTTCCCCAACAGATAATATTTTGTTAAATGAGTTCAAAGATTACGCAAATATTGAGAATATAAATAGCGCTCTTTTTGAATTGCTAAAGGCATTGATAAGACAACAAATTCAGCAGGATGAATTTATAAAATATATCGACTCACATATAATCGCTCTGATGGCTGAGAATGTTGTTGACATGGAAAATGATGAAAGCATTTTAGGTTTTCTAAAATCTAGTTTGGTAGGCGTGCAAGCTATAAAAAACAATGTCGATTTGACTCCTTTAGTTGGCGCTATTAAGGAGACTGCTCGATGGATTAGCAGTCAGGTTCCTGATGTAAATTTGCGAAAAGTATTTGCTAGAACAGGTCTTAGCACTCAAAGTTGTTTGCAAATAGAGTCGGCTGTTAATAAGTTTCTTGACCGAGCCAGAGCGATTATGTTAACTGTCGTGTCCGACGACATCGGGCACAATTAAGTCCAGAGACATCGAACACATTTTTTGGATCGGGGGAGTCCGGCGTTGGGTTAACCATAGCCTCGGTGGATATTTTCGTTCATACTGCCTCTTTGAGGAGGTCCTA
>JACRLC010000071.1 GCA_016235425.1 Chloroflexota bacterium
ACCTGCCGCCAATCGAACGCACGCTACGTTCGTAAGACCTTATCGTTTTCAAAGTCCGATTTCTATCACGAACTGGTTACTCGACTATTTATCGTCCGCTACAATCTCGCCAAATCATCACTTTCAACTTAACCACTACCCGTTTATGTTTCATCGCCACCTCGCTTTCCAGGTCTCGGAGCGTGAGATGAACCATTCGCTGTTCCAGCCGCTTTGACTCAAACCAAGCAGACCATCGAACAGGGTCGGCGCTTGAAAGGAAACCAGGCAGCGACCCGGCAGACCCGGACCGCCCGGCGGCGAGACCTGTACCTGATATTGCACACCTGCCGTGGCAGACCAGTCGGCATTCAACGTGTTCCATGCGACATTCACGGCGTTACGTCGTGCGCGGGCAGGATCAGGCGATTGAGATAGAAACTGCGTACAGGCGTATGCAGCGGCGGTCGCGGCGGAGCGGGCGCGATGGGTTGGAATCCAGGCGAGCAAGCCAAAAGCCATCAGGACTGCGAGCACGGCAAATAGAGCTGTCTCCGCCAACGCCTGACCACGCTCGCCCTTTCGATGCTTAACTTTCATTCGATGCCTCCGGCAGGGGGCGGACCGGGATAAAAGCGCCACAAGCGGAAATTGGTTTCTGCCCGTTGCGCTTCAATCAGTCGGATGCCAAAGATCCAATCACGCGAGTCTTCCACGCTGATCAATGAGCGCACCTGGCGCGGACCGTTCTGCCCTGCGTTGATCTGATCCGCCAAGTCGGGCCACAAAACGTTGTCTCTTGCATGTTCTGTGGCCGGGGTGTTGTATGAGCCGGAGGCGACACCCGTGATGAACACGCCCCAATCCATCGAGGCGGAACGAAAGGCATAGAACGCGGCGAAGGTCATGCCGAACAGGAGCAGGATCAGGACTGGCATAATCAGTGCGAACTCTGCCATCGTCTGCCCTTTTTCCTTCGGACGAGACATTTATCCGCCTCGTGCCATGCGCAGGGCATCAATACCCGCCTGGAAGGCCGCAATTAATTCGGTCTTGTATTGGGCAATCACGGCGATGGCGACCACGCCCACTGCGCCCAGGATCAGGGCGTATTCGGCAAAGTCCTGACCATCCTCTTCGCGCATAAAACGTTTCAACAACTTGACCATGTGAATCTCCTTTTGAAATAAAAAATCGGCTGGCAGAAGTTTCTGCCAGCCGAGATGATATAGAATTCGGAATGGGGGTGATCGAGGTGTGTCGTTATCAGATTTTGATTTACATATTCCTGCAATTACTTTTTGTTCAGGTATCCCTCCACGTAACGCTCAATGTTGGCATGAAAATTCTCCAGCCAGGACTCAATAAAAGATCTGGACTCAAACATCGGCAATAAATCCACAGCCAAATCAGCCGCGGAGATGCCGGCGATCTTGCTTTTTAATGCCAGCATGGCGGACTCCACGGTATACGGTTTCCCACCATCCCTGGCAAGTTTTTTCTCCAGAGGTTGAATGCCCTTCTGCATGAACCATAAAAGGTCATAGTAATCGCGGCCTTTGATGAAGGCGCCTTCCCTCCCACGCTGGAAGTTGCGTTCCAGGCAGGCAAGCATTTTGCCGGCCATCATGGTCTCCAGTGAAAAATGCGAAGGCACAAAGCTGCGCCCAAGATAAAAGACCGGCGTATTTTGCAGAATAGCAACCTGCCTGTGATGGCTGACTTCCACTTTGAGGTGCAGGGCTTCATTGCGATGGGGGGAAAGTCCCAACTCATTGAGCACGGGCAATTTGATCGTTGCGCGCAAAATGCCGTTTTCTCCCTGCTGGGATTTGATCTCAACCGGGTCATACCCCAGGGACTTGCGGAACAATGTGGTTAAGTCGTCAGCCAGATTGGACAGATTGATTTCAGTGCTGTTATCGAAGTCGAGATCTTCGGATAAGCGGTTCAGGTCATACACAATATGCAGACAGGTGCCGCCGTAGAAATTCAAACGACGATATCCTGGATGGTTGTACATAAAGTCAAGCACATAAGCCTGCAATACTTCCTTGAGCAGGATGCGCTTTGTTTCAAGGGATAGAAGTGGGTCCTTGGAATCAAGGGTGTGCTGTAGTGTTTGAATCAGGGATGCCATACGTTACTCCGAAAGTTGTTCAGGATATCGGTCATTTTGCGCGATTTGCTTTCCTCCACAATGCGGGAAAAGTCATCGCGGTCCATTGTGGAAAGTTCGTCAAGATTGAGCCGCAGCTCCCCGGCCAGATTGATCTTCGGGTTCCGATAAGAGGCGGGCAGGGGTCGCAGGTAAAGATAATCAAACAATGCCTTTGCGATGGACGCCTGTGCGATACGGATGCCAAAATATTCAGTGATGGCAAAGTCGCGGTAGAGGCTGTCTCTGACGTTTCGGTACCAGAATGTTCCGATGAGGTTGACAATCCTGCGGGTGTTTTTGGTTGTGATGCACGTAATGGGATAGGTCACTTCGGTCAGGAGGTTGTGCTGCTGTAGGATGAATTCAAGGGAAAGGTAGGACTGTGGTATGAGGATCGCGCTGACCGCCGCAGAGAACAGGTAATCTGCCCGGTGCTGCTCATAAAAGGTGCGTGTCATGTACACGGCTTTTTTTAGCTGAAGGATGTGGCCGGCCTGCCCCCAGCGATGGAGCAGGGTGCGTACTTGGTGTGGGGCTTCCATTCCCGAAGCCTGCTTGAAGCCTTCCAGCGTGAAATAAGGGATGTTCTCAAAAGGGTGTAATAAATCAGTTTTCATTTTTATATTGGATAATATACAATCTATGTGTATTATCCAATATAAAACATATTTCGTCAAGTAGATCGTGACCCAAACTAAACTTCAATATCCAGCAGGTAACCTACTCACCCAATCCTCTCCGATACGAATCTCGATATCAACGGTTGCAGCAGGATCAGGCTGGATGATGATCTGATTGCTCCCCGCCCCAAAAGTCTCCCTCAAATATCGCAGGGCATATAGCTTTGGGGAATATAGGATCAATTTTGTTTGAGCGGATGCGCCTGTGGGGATGCCATATTCCAGCACCTGCATTCCCTGTGCCGTCAGGAAACTGGCAGTTTGGCTGTCCAGATCGGCAGTGTAGGTGTTATTGATCACCCGTATCCGCGCCTCATCCGCCTGCATCAAAGCGATCAGATCGCCCTGCGCCAGCGGGCTGAGCGGCCCGCCGGGAACAAAGATCTCATCACGCAGAATGCGGATCAGGTCAGGAACGGGGCGCAGGACACCACTGGCCGACACCCCATCGAGGGTGACATTTGCAAAGACAGCCATATTGTTGTCGATCACGCCCTTCTTGATGCTTTCGATGGGAATGTCTTTTGTCAGCGCTGCCAGTTTTACGCCATCCTCGAAAGACATGTTGGTGTGGATGCCGGCTGAGAAAGTTCGATAAATTTCCGGGGCCTGCGCCAACAGCTCGGGAAAGTAGCCCGGATCGAACACCTTGTCGCGGATCGCCATGATGACTTGTTGCTGGCGCTTTGCACGGCCCACATCCCCGCCAGTGCATCCCTGCGACTCATGACGACAACGCGCATACGCCAGCGCGCGCTTCCCGGTCAGATGGCGAAAGTCGCCAGGGGTCAATACAAAATGATCCTGCCCTGAACCCATCGGGTCGAGTACCATCCGTTCTTCCACATAAACATCAATCCCGTCAATCAGATTGATGAACGATACGAACGTCCCAAAAT
Organism: Chloroflexota bacterium; assembly: GCA_016235425.1. Lineage (GTDB taxonomy): Bacteria > Chloroflexota > Anaerolineae > Anaerolineales > Villigracilaceae > JAKOVF01. Next base: position 3,720 of record JACRLC010000071.1, read on the forward strand.
CCACCTGGACGTAATAGTGAATTGGGACGCCGATAAATTGAGAAACGGTTTCCATCGCCAGTCCAGGTCCGCCGCCTGGCAGTTTGACAGCCTCTCCGATGGTCCAGGCAGTGTTGATGCGGTTGTACCCATAGCCCGGAATATTGACCCACATGTCGCGCGGAATGGACAGCATTCCGGCTGTCTTCGTCACTGGATCCACCGTCAACAGGATGATCGTATCCGTGCAAGCCGGACAATCTTCACTGCTGATCTCGCCGCCCCGCAATCCAAAGAACACAATGTTGATGCGGCTGCCGCCATCCCAAGTGGGAATTTCCATCTCTGGCGCTGTACCTTCAGATGGAATTTCATTGCCTGAGATCCCTGCGCTTTCGAAGGCAGGCAAATCAGATGCAGGTATGGACTTGGTCGTGCAATAAGAGGGCGGGACACCGGGCAGGGCCGTGAGCTGCCAGCAGGCTGTCAGGCGACGCACAAAGAAAAAGACACCAATGACCGCGATCAGGGCGAACGCCCAATATGCCATTGACCGCCACGAGGGGTGAAACGAGTCGGGCTTTCCAGATGAGGATGACATGTTGTTACATCAATCCCGATCCCACACCTGCACTTGCGCCAGGTGCAAGTGTGAACGGCGCGATGATCGCCAGCACCAGGCCCAGCACAGCCATCACGCCAAATAAGCCGGCGCGCTGGCGCACTAATGCGGCGCGCGCTTCGGTGGCTTCCACCACGGAACGATGGACAGACTCCTGCAAGCCCTGCACACTGGATAAGACCGGGCGATTGTTGGCAAAGAAATCATAGATGTCACGTAAAAACAGATTGGCTTCCACATCGGCGGGATCAGGCAGATGCGCGCGGGTTACTTCCACCGCTTTCGTAAAATCCTCCACCTCCATGCGCGCCACCAGCAAACCCAGCAGGTTGCAGAACGGCCCGCCCACGGTGGATGCGCGTCGTAATGCTTCCTGCACGCCCACACCCGAAGACAACAGCGAACTCAAGACGGACAGACCGATCAACATATTGTTGCGCAAAGACTCGGCGCGTTTCTTTGCCAGATTTTTTATACGCACATACGGACGGCGCAAACCAAGCAGGATGAAGATGGTGGCAATGACCGGCGCTGCTGTGAGGATATTCATTGCAGCCAAAGCGCCCGCCAATAATCCGCCCACCAGCAGGAAGGTTGAAAAGTCGCGGATGGCCACGGCATAGAATTCACCGGGCGTATCGTAGGGGTAGCCGGCCCTTCTCAGCAGGCTGACCACATCCGCCACATTTTTCGCTTGATCGGGATCGAAACGACCAGGCAGGATGGCAACCAGCAACGCTTCCCATGTCGAACGTCTCTTCACGGGAGCGGAGGCCTGGAAATTCATCAGGCGATTGCCGCCAAAGACACTGAATGCAGTTTGGAAGACGGACATCAATTCAAAAGCCAGCACACTCAAACTGAGCGCGCCGAGGAAAGCAAAAAAAGTCATGGGGTTTCTCCTTCGGGAATGTCAAAACAAAAGTCTAATAGTTTCTGCAAAGGGGCTTCGCCTGGCTGTCGCCCGCGAAACTTTTTGCTGTACAGGGCGCGGCGCAAGGCGGTCACGTGTTGTTCGCTGCGCTCGATGTCATGCGGCGGACGCGGCTCAGCATGTTTTAGGGAACCGCTGCCTGATTCCCATGTCGGTCCGCCAAATTCAGGCGGCCAGAGGGGAAAGGCGTATGGATCCCATTTTGGCAAATGATTGTTTTTCATCCCGCGATGCCATTGCCAGAAGGCTTCGAAACGCGGGCCCCATAGACCCCAAACCAGATCAAGTTGCAATAGTTCGCTCCTCAGAAGACCGAGCGTCTCGGTGCAATGATGGCAGATCGGGATGGCGTTCTCCGGTCGTTGGTAACGCCAGGCAATTTCAACAGGCACATCCAGAGAGGGATTCAAAATCGGGCGCCACGAACCTGGTTTGCCACAGCGCATACAGGCATTGGGAAATTCATGCCGCCAGGGAATGCCTGCGATGGAGGCTGCAACCAGTTCATCGAGATAAGGCTCTTCGACCTGCAGCACGGAATAGGACAGTTTCACCGCGCCGTCTGGCAGATTCCAGGCGCGCGAGAAATCCAGCAGAAATCCTGCCGAACTTACAATCTGGCCGCGTTCCCAGGCTTCGAACTTCCTGCGCTGAATTTCAGGCCTGATTTCACCCTGATGCGCCTCGCGGATGCGGCGGATGTCGGCCACCGCTTCAGCCAGCAAGGCAAACAACAAACTGTCCATGCGAATGCTGGCATCCAGCGCGCCGCTTTGGGGCAGGTCTGGCGAGATGGATAGGATGGTGTTTACATAAGGGTGGTAGGCCACCTTTGGACCGGTCTCGATCACATACCGACAGGCTGGCAGCCTTACAAATTTCCAGGGTGGGATCACTTGGTCAAACAGGGTTTCTCCTGCCGCATTCAACGCAATGATGCGTAATGGTGGACAGAAAAAAGTGTGGAAGGTGCGCGCGGCATCAGTTGGATACACAAAGGCCAGAATGTTTTCATTCATGTTTTCGAAAAATATTGCGCCCATTGCGCGTTGTTCGGAAGTAAGTAAAAAATGCAGTTGCATATTATTCATTGGCTCCTTCACCAAAGAGAATGACTCGCACAGCAGGCAGGCGGGAATTATTGAAACCCATCGCCTTCTTCCAGTCCTGTGCGAGTGGATGTTCGACTCGAACGGGAATTTCGTATGGTTTTGAGGGGGTTGTATCGATCAACATCAATAGTTCTTCCGGCGGCAGGTCGGCAAACTTTCGGAAGACTCCACGCGCTTCCCGCAGAGGATGTTCGCGCAGCCGGCTGAGGGCATAACCCAGTGGGTCGGCTAAATTTCCACTTTGCGGACTGGCGACATACAGTACCCACGAAACAAAGGCATGCACGGATGCCTGCACTTCCAGCAATTCGCGTTGCACTTTTGGGTGTACGTCATTTTATCCAAGCAGGGTTTCGAGTTCCCAAAACTGCGGCGCCGCCCCCGCCGCTTTCGCGCAGCGTGCGTGTTGGGTGGTGGAAGTGTTTTTCTTGTCAGTGTTTAAGGGGTGTTTAAAAGAGTTTAAAACAGTCCCATTTGCGTCCACCATATTGCTCCCATTTGCGTCCACTAATGCCCCCATTTGCGTCTGGCTATTACTCCCATCTGCGTCCAGCCTAATACTCCCATTCGCGTCTACCTTATGACTCCCATCTGCGTCCAGCGGTTCATCCAAGAGCACGCGATACGTGCGCGGCATGCTGTCCACACGCAGGTCAGGGTAGGTGTTTGATTCGGAGGTTTCCAGTTCGACCAGAAATCGTGTCATGTCGCCGCCGCGCTGCTGCGAAGTCCAGTGCAGGTTGAACCAGGCTTGCACGGTTTTGTAGCGGTTGGAACCGACCAGAGCCGCTATCTCCTGATAGCCTTCCTTGAAGGTCACCACTTCGCGCCGTTCGCCGGTGTGTGAGTTCAGGTAAGCCATGTCGCGCGAGACGGTCACCAGCCAGGCCTGCGCGGGCGTGAGGTTGTATCGTTTGATCGTTTCCGTAATGAAATAATGCGTGATGTGAATGTCCCCCAGCGCATTGATGATCCTGCGATACAATTCCTGCGCCAGATGATCCGCATCAGGGTGTAGTGATTCACCTGACTCCAGGCGCGCCATATCCATGACCGTATTGAAGTGGATATTTGTTTTCGCTGACTCTATGGGACTGAGTAACTCCATGACATCCTCCACAGCCAGCAACTCCTGCAAGGCATTCAACATGGACGTTCCCTTATCCAGCAAACTTTTCAATCTGGAATACACCGCTGCCGCATCTGCGCGGGTCAATCTTGGAGTCATAAAAACCTGATAACGGATCGGGGCGCGATGTGGCCGGCCATCCCGGCCCCGTCGAAAGCGGCGAACATCAGGATCGTCAATGCGCTGCACCAGGCCGGCAAGATCTCCTTGAATCGTTTTGTGCTTGAGCAATCGCCAGAAGGCCCCGTTGCTCAAGGCGCTGAAACGCAGGATCGCCCGGCTATACAACGCCTTGCCCGCTTCTGAATTTGGGCTCTGCACCATCCAGGCCGCCTGATGAAATCCGATATACAACCAGATCGCTTTTGGACCGATCTCCATCCCAAGCCTGCGTAAGTAGCCTTTCACGACAACCTGTTTATGCGGCTGAACGATCCTGTCGTAGTCCAGCCATTGCACCGGCTCAATCGTGAGTTCCTGCCCGTCATTTTGTTCTTCGACTTCTGTTTCTTCGTTGGGAGAATCTCCGATCACAAATAGAACGGTCACGGTTTGATTCAAAATACCGATCAGTATTCTTTGAACCGTGCTTGCCAGGCGCGACTCCAGCCAGTCACGCGCATACGCGTTGCGCGTCGCGATGGTCATGACACCCTCATCAAGGGACAACACTTCGGTATCCCGTACCCAGGTATCGAACGAGGCGCGCGGCATTTCCATCTGGAGTTGACCCAGCACAGATTGCCAGGCTTCATGGGGATTCATGCTGTCCACTCCAGAAATAAAATTGGGCTATTTCCACCAGGGTGTCTCACAATGCCCATGTCCTTCATTTCATTCGTTACAGCCCTGCCTGTGCGTTCAGCGTAGGCGGGAATGCAGGCGGAGACGTGGGCGGGAGGTGGACAAAGCGCAGGCGGCATGTTGTCTGTGCCGCCTGCGTTGATTTCTTTTTTCATTCCATTGATTTGTTTTTGGGGGAAACTCATTTGATGTCCTCCTGTGCCAATGTGAAGGTTGTCCTTTTTTGAACCGGCTCGAGAGTCAACAAGCCATTGTCATAGGCTTTCAGACCAAAGCTCAGCAGGGCGGTGATCAATTCCCCAACGGGTACGTTCAATCCATCATCGGAAGCCAGAGCCGCAAGTTCCCTTTTGAGTTCGGGAGGAAACCCGCGCCAGGTGGTGATCACGCGCCATAGCACTTGCGTTTGTTTGCGTTTGGCGGGTTTCACTGGCCTGTCATACAAACGTGTTGAATCGGAAACCGGGAACAAAGTCATGCGCATACGGCAGGGATTGGGACGCGGGTGAAGATCAACATCACCCTGCTCATAACCGCGCAGTGCATATTCGATCACCGCACGCGCGACTTCTCCCGATGGCACAAGCTAAGGTGGATAAGAGTCTTTAGAGTTGGAAACGGGTCAGTTTAAGGTGGAGTGATTCGTTAAGGTTTCGACAGGCTCAACCTGACAGGTTTGATGGTTCAAGTCTATCACAAGTGCATGGGGCGTGCACGCCCCATGCA
>JACRLC010000076.1 GCA_016235425.1 Chloroflexota bacterium
AAAGCAAAACCTCAGCCGCGGATTTCACGAATTTTCGCGAATTGGTTTTAAAAATCCGTGTGAATTAGCGAAATTCGCGGCAGAATGCTCTGGCTTTGAGGCTTTGAATGTCGGATACGGACTTGTGGGTAATCACCAAAACTTTCCCCTTGCCGAGCCTGCAATCAACCCTTATAATGAACGCCATGAAATTGAACCCGCTCCCGTCCCTTTGCATCACAAAAGCCTGGTCTGGATAAGGTTCAGTTCACCGTGTCAATGAACGGCTCCCGGACTTGGCGAGCCGTTTTTTGTTGGATACCCTCACCCCATCCCCTCTCCCAACGAAAGAGGAACGCAGAGGTGAGGGGAGGATAAGATGGACATCAAACAACTCACCGAAAAAATGAACGCCCTGGTCAAGTCCAAGGGCTGGTATGAGGCCGACAGCAAGCGCCCGCAGACGCCGCGCAACCTGGCGATTTCCCTTTCGTTGGAAGCCGCGGAAATTCTGGAGCATTTTCAATTCCGCGAGCAACCCAAGGACAAGGACGAACTCGCCAGCGAACTCGCAGATGCGGCACTTTATCTTTTGCAATTGGCTTCTGTTTCAGAAATAGATTTGGAGCAGGCCGTACTCAAAAAACTGGAAATCAATGCAACACGCGAATGGGATACAGAATGAAAATAAGTGTATTTGGCGGCTCCCAACCCAGGGAAGGTTCCCCCGCTTACGAGGAAGCTCGTCTGCTCGGAGAAATCCTCGCGCAACGCGGACACACCGTCCTGAACGGCGGTTATATCGGCACGATGGAAGCCGCTTCACGCGGCGCGGCCGAAGCAGGCGGGCACGTCATCGGCGTGACCTGTGAAGACATCGAAGCGTGGCGCAAGGTCAAGCCGAATGCCTGGATCAAGGAAGAATGGCGCAGGAAAACGCTCGTGGAACGGTTGCAGGCCCTCGTCGAAGGCTGTGACGCGGCAATTGCCCTTTCAGGCGGCCCCGGCACACTGGCCGAAATCTCCCTGATGTGGAATCTCATGATCGTGGAGTCCCTGCCCCGGAGGCCGTTGATACTGGTCGGGGACGGCTGGCAGTCCGTCTTTGACCGGTTCTTCCAATCGTTCATCACATACATGCCCGTCAATCAGCGTGAGTTGGTTACGATGGCAAAGGATGTGAATACCGCTGTCAAGTTTGTGGAGTCCAACGTCTCCCCTGGCCCGACCGCCAGGACGGGCTGACGTTGGATGCTGAATTAAAAAAACGAAAGTCGGGAGACTTTCGACTCCAAAAAAAGAGGACAAAATGGCTGAAGAAAAATTACCTACAAGAGCAGAAAACTTTGCCGAGTGGTACAACCAACTCGTGCTGAAAGCCGAACTCGCGGACTATGCCCCCGTGCGCGGCTGTATGGTCGTGCGTCCCTACGGCTGGACGCTTTGGGAAAACATTACCGCCGCGCTCGACAAGCGCTTCAGAGAAACGGGACACGTCAACGCGGCGTTCCCCACTTTGATACCCATGTCGTTTTTTGAAAAAGAGAAGGAACACGTCGAGGGCTTCTCGCCCGAACTCGCGGTGGTCACGCACGGCGGCGGCGAAAAACTGGAGGAACCCCTGGTCGTGCGCCCCACCTCCGAGACCATCATCGGTTACATGTATGCCAAGTGGATTAAATCCTGGCGCGACCTGCCCGTGCTCATCAATCAATGGGGCTCGGTTCTACGCTGGGAACTCCGCACAAAGCTCTTCCTCCGCACCGCCGAATTTTACTGGCAGGAAGGTCACACCGCCCACGCCACCAAAGAGGAAGCGATGGAAGAAATGTATCGCATTCTCGATGTCTACGCCGACTTCGCCATCAACGAAGCCGCATTGCCTGTCATCAAAGGCCGCAAGAGTGAAAGCGAAAAATTCGCAGGCGCGCAAATCACCACCTCCATCGAAGGCATGATGCAGGACAAGCGCGCGCTTCAATCCGCCACGTCGCATTACTTCGGCCAAAACTTTGCCAAGGCTTTCGAAATCCAATTCGTTGACCAGAACAACACACTTCAATTTTGCGAGACCACTTCGTGGGGTCTCTCCACCCGCGTGATCGGCGCCATCATCATGACGCACGGCGATGATCAGGGCCTCGTTCTGCCTCCCCGCCTAGCGCCCATCCAGGCAATCATCATTCCCATTTACAAGAATGACGCCGAAAAGAGCAAGGTCATGGAAGTGGCTGACCGCGTCTTCAAGGAACTCAAAGCCGCGGGCATTCGCATCAAAATGGACGACCGCGAAAACGTCAGTTCCGGGTTCAAATTCAACGACTGGGAAATGCGCGGCGTCCCTGTCCGCGTGGAGATTGGCCCCAAGGATGTTGAAAAGGGAAGCGTGGCCCTCGCCCGCCGTGACAAGCCTGGCAGGGAAGGCAAATCCTTCGTCCCACAAACGGGTCTCGCCTCGACTATCAGCCTGCTTCTGTCCGAAGTACAGTCTTCCATGCTGACAAAGGCGACTGCCAACCGCGACGCCAACATCCACGACCCCAAAGATTACGAAGAACTCAAGAAGGTCGTGCAGGATGGCTGGGCCTTCTCCTACTGGTGCGGAAGCAGGGAATGTGAAGCCAAAGTCAAAGAGGACACCAAAGCCACCACCCGCAACATGCCCCTCGAAGGTCAACCCGCTGAGGCTGGCAAGTGCATTGTCTGCGGCGAGAAGGCAGAAAAGAAGATATACTTCGCGAAAGCGTATTAAAATTCCGTCATTGCGAGGAGGGTGATCTCCCCGACGAAGCAATCTCCGCATTGTGGCAGGGATTGCTTCGGGCGAAGAACGCCCTCGCAATGACAGCAGATGTTTATGCCCGCCATTGACCTCGCCCGCCTCCGCAAACAAGCCAACCGTCTCGCAGACTTCTTCTTCCTGACTGATGAATTCATGAAGCATCTGCGCGAGATGCTGGATTTCTATGTCAATTACACCCTGCGGACAAAAGAAAACGTCGCGCCCGGCTCAAACCTCAAAACATATCGCACGCCTCCCGTTGTTCTACGCCAAATCGAAAATGAACTGCGCGCGGTCGCCGAAGCCAATCCGCATTACGCACTTGAACTCGCGGACATGCTCTGGGACGAGGGCGCGCTCGAAACACGTCTGCTCGCGGCCTTTCTGCTCGGACGTATCCCGCCGCAGGAGGAACGTCTGCTCGCCCGCCTCACCGCGTGGACTCAGCAAATCCGCGACCCAAGCGTGCGCGCCGCGTTACTGTCCACCAGCCTCACACGCATGAGAAAAGAGACGCCCGACAAATTTTTCACGCTTATCCGCGAATACCTGCACCCCGCCCGCACGCGGACGTGGTCAAACGGCCTTCAGGCGCTCCTGCCGATGATTGCGGACTCCACCTTCGAGAACTTCCCAACCATCCTCGACATCGTCGAGCCCATCATCACGGAAGCGCCTGCAACTCTGCAACTTGACCTTGAAGACTTAATCATCGCACTCTACCGCGCCTCACCCACCGAAACCACGTTCATGCTCAAACAAGTCATCGCCGATTCCGAAAACCCGATGACGGTCATTACCCTGCGGCGCATCTCATCATCCTTCCCGCTGGATTTGCAAAACGAACTGCGCGAGTCGTTGCGCGCCCGTCCCACTCCCCGCCCCGCGCCGCCCAAAATCGAAGAAGTGGACGATTTCCTTCCAGAGCCTGAACCCGTAATAGCTGAAGAACCGTCAAAGCCAAAAACGACGCGGAAAAAATCAACAACCAAACTGGCAAAATCTAAAACCAAACCGAATTAACGGAGTCAAAAGTCTCCAGACTTTTGGCATAATATTCGTAAACAAACCCAACGTCTGGAGACGTTGGACTCCCCAGGAGGCTGATATGTTATCCATCATCAACATCATCCTCGGCGCTGGCTTACTGGTGTCGGGCCGCAAGTTGTTCTGGCTGTTTGTCGCCGCTGGCGGATTTTTAGCGGGCGTTCAATTCGCGTCAAGTTTCCCAAATGGCCCCGAATGGCTGACACTTGTTGTGGGTCTCGTGGTTGGCATCGCGTTTGCCATTCTTGCGATGTTCCTAAAAACATTCGCGATTGGCCTGGCAGGATTCTTCCTCGGCGGCGCAATCATCAGTGGATTTGCCAGCGCGGTTGGCATGGACAGCAATTGGATCATCTACATCATCGGCGGCGTGATTGGGATTATCCTCGTCGGTGTGTTGTTTGATTGGGCACTGATTAGCCTGTCTGCGTTTGCAGGCGCATCCCTCCTTACTCAGGCATTCAACATCACAGACGCACAAAGCGGACTTGTGTTTTTTATCCTGCTTATCACCGGCGTTGCCATTCAAGGAACAGCCTATCGAAAAGAAAGAAAAGGCCATGACGATTGACAACGCCAAAATCATCTACCTGCACGGGCTTGAAAGCACGAGTCAAAGCGGCAAAGCGCGCCAGTTCGCCGCGAAATTCCCAGGCATGGTCACGCCCGATTTCACTGGCTCATTCGATGAACGGATGAGTCAACTCATCCCCATTCTCTCCGACAAAACAGACTGGACAATCATCGGCTCTTCTTTTGGCGGACTCATGGGCGGAGTCTTCACGCTCGAACATCCGACTCAAGTCCGCAAATTGATTCTGCTCGCACCGGCCCTCATACTCCCGCCCTTCGCTTCACACCCCGCCCTTCATCCTGTCTCCGTTCCGACAATCATCGTCCACGGGACAGAGGATGACGTGGTACCGCTTGAACCTGTCCGCGTGTTGGCGGAGAAGGTGTTCACGAATTTGACGTATTACGTCGTGCAGGATGGGCATCGTCTGCACAAGGCGTTTGAAGAATTGGATTGGATTAGCATCATTTCGTCCTGAGCGGAGTGTAGCGCAGTCGAAGGACGGTTTTCAAGTAAACAGTACGCTTTCAAGTTGCTGCGCTTCGACCCTTCGACAGGCTCAGGGCAACGCTGTGGGACGACAAGCACGTCCCTCCGCTCACATCGTCCCGATGGCCTTTCGGGAGCGCGAATAAGGAAAAACATGAAACAACAAATCTACTGGCACACAACTGCGGACATGCCGTCCGACAAAAATCTCACACCGATACCTGATAGAGTGGACATCGCTGTCATTGGCGGCGGGTACACAGGCTTGAGCGCGGCGCGGACATTGGCAAAGCAAGGCATGAAGGTGGCCGTGCTCGAAGCGGAGACGATGGGCTGGGGGGCGAGTTCACGCAATGGCGGCATGGTGTTATCTGGTTTAAAACTGCCCATGCAGACCATCGTCAAACGCTACGGGCGGGATTTGGCAAAGCGGTTGTTTCAGGCTTCGCTCGATTCGATTGATACGGTCGAGCAAATCGTCAAAGAGGAAAAAATTGATTGCGGCTTTGCGCGCACAGGTCATTTGCTGGCGGCGGACAAGCCAAAACATTTCGACGCGCTCAAGGATGAGGTTGAATTCATGGAAAAGGAATTCAACCATAAAGTCCACCTCGTTTCGCGCGAACAGCAACGCGAGGAAATCGGCACAGACTTGTATCATGGCGCGCTCGTGGACGAGGTCAGCGCAGGGATAAATCCTGCCCAGTTCGTGGCGGGTCTTGCGGGGGCGGCGGAAAGGGCCGGGGCGTTGACTTGTGCGCGGGCACGCGTCAACAAGCTGAGGCGGGGAGAGAAGCGTTTTGTCGTCGAAACGGAAAGAGGCACGGTTGTCGCTCAATCCGTTTTAATGGCGACGTCTGGTTATACAGGAAATGTCGCAAAGAAATTGCAAAGAAAAATCATTCCGATTGGGTCGTTCGTCATTGCAACGGAAAAACTTTCGGATGTACTGGCGCACGAACTAAGCCCGAAGAACAGGATGATTTTCGATTACAAGCATTACCTGAATTATTTTCGATTGTGGGACAATCGCATGATTTTCGGCGGGCGGGCGGCATTTTTCCCCGAGAATGAAAATACCATTCGCCAAAGCGCGGAGATTTTGCAACGCGAGATGGTGACGGTGTATCCACAGTTGAAGGATGTGGCGGTGGAATACGCCTGGGGCGGCACGCTCGATTTTGCGTTCGACATGATGACGCACGTGGGCGAGATGGATGGGATTTTTTATTCGCTCGGCTACGCGGGGCACGGCGTGGCGATGGGCACGCATTTGGGAAAGACAGTGGCGGAGGCGATGATGAAGGGAAATATCAAAGAACATCCATTTGCGAGTTTTGATTTTCCCGGCGCGCCGCTGGGGCTGTACGATGGCCGCCCGTGGTTCCTGCCATTTGCGGGGATGTGGCACAAGATTTTGGATTGGGTGGAGTAATTTCAGAGCGATATAATTACTTTATCTGAAAGCGAAGAACGTTCCGCAAATTGAAATTACGGAGGCGCTCCCATGCACAAGAGAATTCTTGTCCCGTTGGATGGCTCGGCTTTTTCCGAGGCCGTGTTGCCGCACGCGTTATCCCTTGCAAAAGAACTGGATGCAGAGATCATTCTTCTGCATGTGAACGTGGAACCTTCAACAGAATTTGACCCTCACACGTCTCCCCTTTCACCGCCAATCGAGGTAAAAAAAGGACAAGATGAAATCAAGGGGTACATGAAGGAAGTTTGCTCAAGGTTGGAGAATGAGGGCGCGCGCGCTGCATACTTAATTCGCGAGGGCGCGGTAGCCGAAACGATTTTGGAAGCGGCGGAAATCATGCAGGCGGATATGATCGCCATGTCCACGCACGGGCGGACGGGTTTGCTGCACCTATTGTTGGGCAGCATAGCCGAGCAGGTTGTGCATCGGTCGCCGATACTGGTTGCGTTGATCCGGCCACAAGCAAAGTAGTTTCCTTTTTCCCGATTTGGTGTTCTCATAGCAAAATATAGCAAAGCGGATTAGAATTGCCGCTAATATTTCTCCAACCAGGAGGCACTCATGGCAAAGGTAAAAGAGCAAAAAATGGAAGGCGAAGTCTATTACCCGTCCGAGGAAATCGTGGCGCAGGCGCGTTTGAAGGATTGGGATGCGCTCGCCGAAAGGGCCCACAAGGATTTGCAGGGGTTCTGGGCGGATGAAGCAAATGAATTGGAATGGTTCAAGAAGTGGGACAAGGTTTTGGATGATTCCAAGAAACCCTTCTTCAAGTGGTTTGTGGGGGCGAAAACAAACATCGTTCACAATGCCATTGACCGGCATCTCAAGACACATCGCAAAAATCAACTCGCCCTCATCTGGGAAAGCGAAGACGGCAAGCTCGAGCGCACTTTCTCGTATTACGCCATGAACCGCGAAGTCTCGCGCATGGCGAATTTGATCAAGGCCATGGGCGTGGTCAAAGGCGACCGCGTAACCATTTACATGGGGCGCGTGCCCGAAATCGTTTTTGCGATGCTGGCGTGCGCGAAGATCGGCGCGATCCATTCGGTGGTGTTCGGCGGCTTCTCGGTGGATTCACTGCAGGGCCGCATTGAGGACAGCCAGTCGAAACTGATCATCACCTGTGATGGCTCGTACCAAAACGGAAAAATCGTCGAGTTGAAAAACATTGTAGACGAGGCTGTCAAGCGTTGCCCATCGGTGGAGAACATGATCGTCGTCAAGCGGACAGGCCAGCCCGTCAATACGGAAGCGGGACGCGACCACTGGTATCACGATCTGTGTTCGTTACCTATCGCCAACGGCAAATGCGCGACCGAGGTCATGGATGCGGAAGACCCGCTCTTCATCCTGTATACGTCCGGTTCAACCGGCAAGCCGAAAGCCATCCTGCACACGCACGGCGGCTACATGGTCGGCACATATTCCACACTCAAATACGTCTTTGATGTCAAGGACGAAGACCGCTGGTGGTGTACCGCCGACCCGGGCTGGATTACGGGACATTCCTACATCGTCTACGGCCCGATGATCAACGGCGTGACATCCATGCTATTCGAGGGCGGCCCCACGTTCCCCTATCCGAATCGCTGGTGGCAGGTGGTCGAACGTTACGGGATCACGATCTTCTACACCGCGCCGACCGCCATCCGCGGGCTGATGCGTTTCGGCGAAGCGTGGCCGAACAAGCACGATCTTTCGTCTCTCCGAATACTGGGAACCGTCGGCGAGCCGATCAACCCCGAAGCGTGGAGGTGGTATTACCGCGTGATCGGCAAGGAAAAATGCCCGATCATAGATACCTGGTGGCAGACTGAGACCGGCACCTTTATGATTACTCCCACGCCCGTGGTACCCCTCAAACCCGGGTCGGGCACGCGTCCTTTCTTCGGACAGGAGGCTGAGATCGTGGACGAACAGGGGAATCCGGCCCCCGACGATACCGAGGGCTATCTCGTCTTGAAGCATCCATGGCCTGCCATGCTCCGCACCATCTACGGTGACGACGAACGCTATGTCAACCAATACTGGTCAAGGTATCCGGGACGCTACACCACCGGCGACTCAGCCAAGCGCGACTCGGACGGCTACTTCTGGATCATCGGCCGCGTGGACGATGTGATCAAAGTCTCAGGCCATCGCCTGGGAACGGCGGAAGTTGAATCGGCGCTGGTAAGCCACCCTGCGGTTGCGGAAGCCGCCGCCATTGGTTTGCCTCATGAGATCAAAGGACAGAGCATTCACACCTTCGTGCTGTTGCGCGCCGGGTTTGCCCCATCGCCTGAATTGGCTGAAGAGTTGCGCCAGCACGTCGCGACCCACATGGGGCCAATCGCCCGCCCTGAGGATGTCCGGTTCGTGGATAAGCTCCCCAAGACGCGTTCAGGCAAGATCATGCGGCGTGTGTTGAAGGCACGCGCGCAGGGACTGCCCGAGGGAGATATCAGCACGTTGGAAGAGTAGAAAAAGAGTTACGAGAACAAGTAACAGATGGAAACAGGCTGAGGAGAAATCCCTGGCCTGTTTTATTTTGGAACTCTCTTACTCATCTTACGCAGTGTCATGCTGAGCCCTTCGACTTCGCTCACCTGTGCCTGCCTGTCCTGGCGGCCAGGCCAGGGCCAGGTGCAGGCAGGATAAACTCCGCGAAGCATCTCATATTTCAGCAGTAGAGACCCTTCGCTTCGCTCATATCGTCCCGATGTCCTTCGGGAGGAAATCACGATTGGGTGCGTAAGGTGAAGTCCATGAATCAGGCGAATCCGCATCTCAAGATCAAAATGTATCGTAGAGAAGTTTATAATAGAGAACATCGTAACGCGGAATTCATTCCGCAACCAAAGGCGATATAAATATCGCGCTACAAAATCTTCGCGGTTGACGTAGTTTCCACAGGGTAATACTATTAGGAAGATTTCAATGATCAAACTCATTCCCATGACAGAGAATGAATTCAAGGCGTATCTTGATGAAGACATCGCAAGATATGCGGAAACAAATGTACAAGCCGGATATTGGGACGAATCAGATGCGCTGGAGAAGTCCAGGCAAGTCCACGAGCAATTGTTGCCGGAGGGACTTGCAACCAAAAACCAGCATCTTTTTTCGATCATCGACGATTCAAGCGGGCAGTATCTGGGAATGATCTGGCTGGAGATCAAACCCGAAGGTCGAAACCCGTCTGCATTCATTTACGATTTCGTTATCAACAAGGAATTCCGCGGCCAGGGAATTGGAAAACAAGCCCTGCTGGCCGCGGAAAACGTGCTGAGATCACTGGGCGTCAAAACCATCTCGCTACACGTATTCAACGACAACACTGCCGCGAAAAAACTTTATGAAAAGGTTGGGTTTGAAATCACCAGCTATAACATGAGGAAGAAACTGTAATTTTTTATACGGTAAAATCATCCCCATGCCATCAAAACAGACCCGCGCTTTCACGCGTCCCCGAAATTACCCCCTGCCAGTTGCATTCCTGCTCGCCGCGCTCTTTCTCGCCTCCTGCGCGCCCGCCACTCGCGCACCAGCTGTTTTCCCCAGTTACGATCCTTTCATGCCGCTGGATGGAAACTCCCCCGTAAGCATTCCCGCGGCTTCGAACGTTCCCGATTCCCCCACCCCCACGCGCGGACCAACACCCGCGCGCTCTTCTTTCGCCATCACGCTTGTGCCCACGCCCGGCCCTGACCAACCCCTCGTCACACCCACGCCGGATTCCGGGCGCCAGCTTCCCACCCCGCGGCAGGACGTTGACCAATACGTTGTGCAAGCCGGTGATACATTGGGAAGCATCGCACAGCGATACGGCATCAGCATGGACGCGTTGATGCAGATGAACGGCATCTCCGACCCAAACCTGTTGGAAGTCGGTGTAACGCTCGACATCCCCGCGCCAGAGCCAGGCTCAGTAGGACCGTCGTTCAAGATCATTCCCAATTCAGAATTGGTCTATGGCCCGGCGAGTGCGTTCTTCGATATCAATCAATTCATTCAAAGCCGCGAAGGGTATCTCGCAAGTTATGCCGAGGAAGTCAACGGCGAATTCCTGCCCGCAGATGAAATCGTTGCGCGCGTCGCGCAGAATTATTCGGTCAACCCGCGTCTACTCCTGGCAATGCTTGAATACCAAAGCGGCTGGGTGACAAATCCGACTCCATTCAATGTCGAATATCCCATCGGTCTTGCGGACACGTATCACACCGGCTTGTACCTGCAACTCACCTGGGCCGCAGACACACTCAATCGCGGATACTATCTCTGGCACGCCAACGCCATATCCAATTGGGTGTTGACCGATGGCGCGGTCGTCCCTGCGAACCCAACCATCAACGCCGGCACCGCCGGGGTCCAGCATTTCTATTCCAAATTGGATGACCGCACAACCTGGGAAAAAGATTTGAATCCTGAAGGATTCTTCCTCACCTATTACGTTCTCTTTGGAAACCCGTTCCACCTGTCCGTCGAACCGCTCGTTCCCCCGTCGCTCGCACAGCCGCGCCTGACCCTGCCTTTCACAAAAGGCGAAACCTGGGCATTCACCGGCGGCCCTCACGGCGGCTGGGACTCAGGCTCCGGCTGGGCCGCGCTTGATTTTGCCCCGCCCGGTGAAGTACTGGGATGCGTACTCAGCGGCTCGTGGGTCACTGCGGTTGCCGATGGATTGATCGTCCGCGCAAAGGATGGCGCGGTCATCCAGGATTTGGATAACGACGGCTACGAACAAACCGGATGGGTGATCCTCTACATGCACGTGGATGCCAGTGAAAGGGTCCAGCCGGAAACGTATTTATTCGCTGGCGAGCGCGTCGGCCACCCGTCCTGCGAAGGCGGCGTATCCAACGGCACACATCTCCATATTGCCCGAAAATACAACGGTGAATGGATTCCCGCCGATGGCCCCCTCCCATTCAATCTCGACGGCTGGATTTCCAGCGGGGACGGCGTCGAATACGATGGCTTCCTCACACGCGGAAATCAGGTTCTCGAAGCATGGGACGGCGTGAACGAACTCAACCAAATCACGCGCTGATTCATGCGGGCTTAATCAAGGCAGATATAATTCAATGCGAACGTTACAAGTGAATCGCATCCTCGCCATCCTCATCATTCCATCGCTGACCCTGACGGCCTGCGCCTCTTCGCCTTCCATCTGGGGGGCGGCGCTGACTCCCACGCCTCATTCATTCGATTCGCTTCCGCTTCATACTGACCCTCCGCCTGCCCCCGTTTTCCCTGAGTTAAATCCCGCCTCAACAGTCACCCCGCCCCGCCCAGCGGAAGACCTGCCTTTCCAGACCCCCACGCCTTTGGTCGAATCACCGTTCGAAGCCACATACACACCAACATTCGACACCGCGCCTGTTTTGTACTACGCCCAAAGCGGCGACAGTCTCGCCACGCTTGCAAAAAGATTTAACGTCGTGGAAGAAGAGATCACTTCCGATATAACCCTGCCAACCACCGGCCTGCTCGATCCCGGAACCCTGCTGGTCATCCCGGACCGCATCAACGAACCGACCACGCCGAATATCCAGATCATGCCCGATAACGAGATCATCTTTTCCGCCACCGCAGTGGATTTCGACACCAAAGGCTTCGTCAAAGAAGCTGGCGGACATTTAAGCGGCTTTAAAGAATATCTCGGTTCCACCGGTTGGGCATACGGCGACGATGCGATTGCCCGTCTCGCCTACGAAAACTCGATCAACCCGCGCCTCCTGCTTGGCCTCCTCGAATATGAAAGCCGCTGGGTGCGCGGCGAACCCGTTGATCCGCTTCATACCGATTACCCGATGGGCTACGAAGATTTTCGTTACAAAGGCATGTACATTCAAATGGTCTGGGCGATCAACCAGCTTTCCATCGGATACTATGGCTGGCGCGCAGGCACGATCACCCAGCTTACTTTTACCGACGGCACGCACCTGCGCCTTGACCCGCGCTTGAACGCCGGGACAGTCGCATTGCAATATCTTTTCTCCCGCCTGCACAGCCAGTCGCAATGGGCGCAAATTATCAACCCCGATACCGGCTTCCCGGTCATGTACACCGAGATGTTCGGCGATCCCTGGTCGCGCGCCGACATCGTAAACCCAATCCTGCCGCCGGGACTAACACAACCTGAAATGAACTTACCGTTTGAACCAAACCGCCAATGGAACCTGGTTCAGGGGCCGCACGGTGCATGGCAACATATTGGCGCGCTAGCCGCAATTGACCTCGCTCCCTCCACCGACCACGGCGGCTGTGATCCCACACCCACCTGGGTGCTGGCCGTAACACCGGGGCTGGTGGTCCGCTCAGACAACGGCGTCGTCATGGTGGATATGGACGGTGACGGCCACGAACAAACCGGCTGGAACATCCTGTATCTTCACATTGGAGCTGAGGACCGCGTCAAAGTTGGCACGTGGCTGGAGGTGGATGACCGCATCGGTCACGCCTCCTGCGAAGGCGGAGAATCCAACGGGACCCACCTGCATTTTGCCCGCAAATACAACGGCGAATGGATCGCGGCAAACGGTCCCATTCCACTGGTTTTGGGCGGCTGGGTGGTCCGCGGAGAAGACACACCACACGAAGGTTTCATGAAAGGCACGATGACCAAAGGGGACCTGACCGTCATCGCCGATGAGGTCGGGCAGAAATGGTCGAATATCACACGTGAGGCGAATGAATAGTTCTGCAATATCAAAAACCAGGCGCGGGCTAAAGATCATCTTTATCGCCGCATTGTTCCTTTCGGGGTGCAACCTTCGAGCAGTAACCCCGCCATCCACTCCCGCTACAACACACCCAAACAGCACGACCCCAACACCGGTCCCACTGCCCGCCCTGCCAACGCGCCCGGTTTACAAACCCGGCGAATTGGTGGATTACACCGCCCAAAACGGCGATACGCTTTCAGCCCTGGCGGCGCGCTTCAACACCAGCGTGGCCGAAATCCTCGAAGCCAATCCGATCGTCCCACGCGAAGCCACCACCATGCCGCCCGGGCTACCGATGAAAATTCCCATTTATTATCGGGCGCTGTGGGCCAGCCCTTTCCAAATTTTACCGGACGATGCGTTCGTCAACAGCCCATCGTTGATCGGTTTTAATACCCCGGCATTCGTAGCTTCACAACCGGGCTGGCTGAAAGATTATCAAGTGTATGCGGCGGGCCGCTGGCGTTCCGGCGCGCAGATGGTGGATTTCATTGCCACCAATTACAGCCTCAGCCCGCGGCTCCTGCTTGCCGTTCTTGAATACCAGGGCGGCGCGTTGTCACAGCCTGAACCGCCGGTTAAAAAGAACCTGCTTGGCTTGAAGCGCCTCTATTACGAAAGCCCGTATCTTCAACTGATCCTCGCGGCGAGCACACTTAACAATGGATACTACGGCTGGCGCGGCGGCACGCTTCTCGAATTCGACCTGCCCGACGGCACATTGATCCGGCCTGACCCCTGGCAGAATGCCGGCTCCGCGGCGCTTCAATATTATTATTCGAAAATGTTTTCCGGCGATCAATATGCGCTCGCCATCGGACCTCAGGGACTGCATCAAACCTACGTGAATTTATTCGGCGACCCGTGGGCTGATCTGTTTACTCTCATCCCCGGCAGTTTGCAACAACCCGAACTGCAACTCCCCTTCCCGGTCGGCCACATCTGGACATACACCGGCGGGCCGCACACCGCCTGGGGTTCCGGTGAACCCTTCGCCGCAATTGACCTGGCCCCTCCGTCCGATAAATCAGGCTGTTTCATCGCAGACGCGCAGCAATTCGCCACGGCGATGGCAGATGGCCTGGTGGTGCGTTCGGATATTGACGGCCTGATCCTCGACCTCGACATGGACGGCGACGAGCGCACAGGCTGGGTTTTGTTTTACCTGCACCTTGCCGCAAAAGACCGCGCCCACCTCGGCGCGGAACTGAAGGCTGGGGATATGATCGGCTATCCCTCGTGCGAAGGCGGCCGCGTGACCGGCACACACATCCACATTGCCCGCAAATATAACGGCGAGTGGATCCTCGCCGACGGCGTCCTTCCCTTCAACATGGGTGGCTGGGTGACTCACAACGGCACACGCGCCTATCTTGGCACACTCACCAAGGGCGGTTCAACCGTCACCGCGTGCGAATGTTCGGATAAATATAGTGAGGTGCTGAATAGGTAACTCACCTTACGCATGTCGTTGCGAGGAGGGTGTACTTCCCGATGAAGCAATTTCTCTTACGAAGCATAGGATTGCTTCGCCACACCGTCCTGCGTCCCCGCACCTTCGTTGGATCGGAGATGAAAGGTGCGGGGCGTTCGGCGCAGGGAAGAACGTCCCGCAATGAAAATAGCGTTTGTGGAGTCCAACGTCTCCTGACGTTGGCGTGCGCCATCCAAAGTCTGGAGACTTTGGACTCCATTTTCATCCTTTGGGGTGAAACCCTTTCATGAATACTCTGTGGCTGAATCTTTATGCTTGGGGTGATACACTTTTTACTTCATACGTTCCCTGTTCGAGCAGTTTGTTCCCCTCATCAAAAATCTTGTATTGAAGTTCAATGGGGAATGCCTTGCTCAACATGGCGTGTGCCGGACAGTATTTTTCGGTGGAAAGTTCAATCGCCCGCAGAAGTGCGGCTTTGTTTACATCGCGTCCCGTGACGAGATATTCGATCACCGCTTTCGTAAAAACCTTGGGATGCGTCTCGGCGCGGTCGGCAAATACTTTCACCTGGAAATCCGTCACGTCCTGTTGTTTCTTTCGCAGGATCGAGATCACATCCATGGCGGTGCAACCCGCAAGCCCAAGCGCGATGAATTCGATGGGACGCGCGGCGCTGTTATCACCGCCCGCTGATTCTTCCGAGTCCACTCTTTGCACGAATCCAGAATCAGCCGAGCCTTCAAACGCCATGCGGCCTTTCCAGTTGAGGGTTACTTCCACGGATCACTCCTTGATGACGGGGGGTACGTATTTTTCAAGATTTTTTTGGCTGATCCCACCAATCCACATTAAACGGACAGTGCCGGAACGGTCAATCACGTATGAACTCGGAAGGTTCATAGTGTTGAAAGCCTTTTCGGATTGATATTCCTCATCCAGCCAGATGGGGAACGTCAGGCCGTAATCCTTCACAAACAGTGCGACCAGATCCGGCGTTTCGCCGTCGTTGATGCCGATGATGACAAAGCCATCCCCTTTGTATTTTTCGTAAAAGGCCTGCAGGGTGGGCATTTCCGCTTTGCACGGCGGACACCACGTAGCCCACATGTTGACCAAAACCACCCTGCCAAGATAATCGGTTAGTGAAACCGAATTGCCGTTCAAATCAGTGAGCGTCAATTCGGGCACAGGGTAGTCCACTTTTACAGGAATGGTCGAATACTCGTCCGGCTGTTCCTGCGCATTCGCTTGCGACGAATTCAATATAAAAAACAACATCACACCAAGCGCGATAAACCCTGCGCCGATCAGGGTCATGCCGTAGATAAAACCGGGAGAGTGGCGGGGTTCCTTTTTCCGTTTCATTTTGGATGCGGGTGTCACCTGCATTATACAATGTTCAGGGAGCAGTGCGACTGCTCCCTGAACGATTTTAGTTTACAGAGGCCACACGCTGGATTGCGGCAACCAAATTCATTTCCGGTACTGCGCCGATGACGTGTTCGCGTCCATTGTTGATGGAGGTGTGCGGCACGCCATGAACGCCGTGCTTACCTGCCAGTTCAGGAAACTCCATCGCTTCCACGGCTTCGGCGGTGACCATCTTCGGGTTTTCCATTGCCATCGCATGAGCGAGCACCACGGCCCGCGGACAATGCGGTCAGGTAGGGGTGACAAATACTTGCAGGTGGATGGGTTCTGTCAGGGCTTTGAGAAATTCCCGGGCAGCGGCAGACAGGCCCGAGTCCCGCGCGGAAGCGGAAAGAATGTCCTGAATGAAGGAACTGAACTCGTGGCCGGACGGAATCCCAGCGTAGCGAATGCCCAGGTCTGTGATCGTTCCGCCATCTTTGGCGGCGATGATGATGCCGGGGGCCTTGTCCATTTGATACTGGCGGGCAATCTCCGTATCGGCATCGAGGTCGTACGCTGAAAAACTGAGTTGATCGGACAGGGCGGAAACTTCCTCTGTCAGTTGGCGGGTTTCGCCGCAATAATCGCAGTTCTGACTGCGGCCAAAGAACATCAGGTGAACCGGTTGCTTCAGGCCCGCGAAGACTTCGCGAATCTGCGCGGTGACACTTTCGTTGAGCAGGTTTGTCATTTATTCTCCATGTTCCCGCAACTTTTCAGGCGGGACGACCCACACGGGGTCAAAAAGGGTTATCAGGTGCAACCGCCGCCCTCGCTGTTGACGAAGCCGCATTTTGGACATTCCAATTGCAGAAGGCCGTTGTAGTCCAACTGCCCCTGCCCGCATTGAGGACAGGTCTCGCCTTTCCGCAAAGGTTTTGTTGTAACGAATGTTTCGGGCCGGTCAATGTTGAGAAGGAGCAATTCCAGCGATGAAAGATTTCTGGGTTCGGCGGTCACGATGTTTTGATGCGGGGATTTGTGAAAAGTTGCAGGATGGAGTCCGGAGTCTCTGACTTCGGTTTTGTCACAGCGCCAGCTCCAACGTCGGGAGACGTTGGAGTCCAGTCCTCGATTTATGCCTTCTTCGCGAACTCATCCAGATCGAGACGTTTGAATAAACGCTCGCGCACACCAACGGGCAGGTCTGCTTCCGCGCTGGAGGATTGGTACAAATAAATCGTCTTCTTGAATGTATCCACAACGATGCGGCAGTTTTCACACTCCGATAAATGGCGTTCAAGTTCGCGGCACAGATCGTCCTGCAATGAGCCATCCACATATTCGGAGATCGAGCCCAGCAGGTCGCGGCACCTGGGTGTATGTGTATGTGTCATTTGTTTATCTCCTCTTTGAGTCGTCCACCAAAATATACCGATAATTGTTCGCGCAGATGCAGGCGCGCCCGCAGTAAACGGGACTTGACGGCGGTATCCGATAATCCGAGCGCCTCCATTGTTTCCTGAATGGAGAGGCCTTCGATGTCGCGCAGAATAAAAACGGCGCGTAATTTCTCCGGCAGGGTTTGGATGGCGGCATCCAGGGCCTTCTTTGATTCCGCCGTGAGGAACTCGGATTCGGGCAGGCAACACCAGTCGGTCAACTGCACGGGGGCGATGATGTCATCCGATTCGCCGACGGGTTCATCGGCAATCTCCACTTGTGGTTTGCGCCGCCGGATGAGCATCAGCGCTTCGTTGACTGCAATCCGATAGAGCCACGTCATCGGGCTGGAACGCCCTTCAAAATCATCCAGTGATTGCAGGGCTTTTAGAAATGTGTTTTGCAGAACGTCTTCGGCATCCTGCGAATTACCGAGCATTTTCAAACCAAGCCGGTAGATGGCCGGGGTTGCCAGATCCACGAGCCGGGCAAATTCAGCGCGGTCACCGGATTTCAAGGCCTGGAATGAAATTTCAGATTGCGAAGATATAACCATCATTTTGATGCGATCCTTTTGGAAAAGTTGCGTCTGTCACAGTATACCCGATGTGACAACCTTCACAGGTGATGAAGCTATGAAGAAAAAAACATGTAAGGAAAAGACACTGCAAGAGATTATTGCCTTACCCGTCACATAAAAAAAGGGGAAATATGTCTATGCTTTTAGGATGTTTATTACTAGAAACCATTCCCCTGCCTGGGTTACTATGCGTTCAAATGTTGGAGTCACTGACGCACATCCCGCTCTTCCAGGAACTCGATCCTGCCCAACTCGCCCTGCTGGAACCGCTGTTTGAATATTTTGCATGCCTGTCGGACACGGTGATTTTTGAGCAGGGCGACCCTGCCACGCACCTTTATTTGATCCTGGATGGAACGATCTCCATTCGCTACAAACCTTATGACGGTCCGCCGATCACCATCACTCATTTACACACAGGCGACGTCTTTGGCTGGTCGGCGGTGGTGGGAAGCGCGCATTACACATCCAGCATCGTCAGCGACACGAAGCTTGAAGCTGTACGCATTCGCGGCGAAGCCTTGTGGGCGCTCTGCCTGCGCCACCCGGAAATGGGACGAACCGTGCTGGACCGCCTCGCGCTGATCGTCTCTTCGCGCTGGAAAAACGCGCATGCCCAGGTGCAGTCCATTTTGGATCAGGGTTTGGCAAGGATAAATTTGGCACAGAAGAAAAAGAAAGGCGAGAAAAACATGGCTACCGCTACCGCTCCCGCTCACAGCCTGGAACAGCAGTTGAAAAGCCTGCTCGAACGCCTCAGCGCGTACGTTGAACAATTCCACGGCGGCTCGGTTGATTATGTTTCCTTCGACGGCAGGACACTCAAGGTAAAACTTGGCGGGGCCTGCCTGGGCTGTCCGCTCCAGCCAGCGACCCTGCATGGCTGGGTGGCCGGGACAGTCCATCAATTTTTCCCGGATATCGAAGTGATTGAAGAAAAATAACATCTGCTGAGGGCAGGTTCGCACTGAAGCAACATCCCCGCAATGCGCGGGGATGTTGAATTTTAAGTGCTGATGTTACACCGTCTCGCAGGTTTGGGTTTGCAAGAGAGTATGTGAAGACCTTACCACTAACGATTTGCAAAATACCTGAACAACAAATAAGCGCCCACCGCCATCAATGCCACAGCCCAGACGTAATTGGCAATATCGAACAGAGAAACAATGCCGAGCAGGCCCATGATGCCAAGCACCCCGGCAGGCCAGTACGCCCAGCTCATTCCAGCCAGCAACGCCACGAGCAGGAATGTGACGGCGATCCCCAAAAAGAACACACCGCCCATTTCAAACGCGCCCACGCGTTCAGGCAGTATCGTCACAAATGCCAGCGTGGTCAACACACCGGCAGGGATGATCGCCCACCATCTTTCGGCGCGATTCATCAAATACACAACCCAAAATGAAAGGCCGATGAATCCCAGAAAAACCATGCCGCCGAGATCTTCAACGGAAGCGGGCAAAAGGATCAGCACACCGATCCCAAGTAGTGCGGCTCCGGGAAACACGGCCCACCAGTTCCCGCCCAAAAGCAGGGAGAGAAAAGCCAGCCCTGCCAAGGCGAAGATGCCGCCAAAGAACAGGTCGGTTGCATTTTCAAGCAATCCCATGGTTTGAAGCAATGCAAGCCCGCCGCCAAGAATGAGCAGTATGCCGAAAACAATACGCGGGTCAAAACGTTTCATATCATTCTCCTTTATCGAACCTTGATCGACGCCGCGCCCGCGTCAATGGAGATGTCAACTGCGTTAAGTGCCGAATCAAAATCGGGCGACTGATATACATTGCCCGAATATGGGAAACGCGTCGTGTCAATCTTCAACTCCGCCGCGCCAACCGAAGCGCGGATTCGAGCAGAAACGCCCTCAGGCACGATCACTTCCAATGAGGCCGCGCCCAGGTCAAAGTCCGCGCGGAGGCGGCCGCGTGAAGGCAGGGTCACTTTCGTTTCGCTCGCGCCCGTCTCCACTTTTAAATCGGTGACGTTTAAGTCGCGCAAGTCCACATCGGATTTATTCGCGCCCGCGGAAAGAGTCAGCGCAAGCGGGACATCTGCATTCAACGCGACATCCCAATCAAGCTGGACGCGCGGCCCGAAGAAGGGGAAATCCATAAAATCGCGGGCGGGTCTCATTCGCACCTCGAGCCTGTCTCCGTTCAAACTGGCTTTTTGATCCAGCCCTCCCGCGAACGAACCGCGGGCCAATTCCCCCATCCCTGCGCCACTGTGTATCTTCAACTCGCCCGCGCCGTGATTGATCTTTAAATTCGCTTCGCGCGCGCCTTGCAAATTGACCGCTGCATTTTCAACTTCAACCTGGCCGCGCATCATCACGCCGAACAAAACCCAGACGCCAGCGAGAATCAGAATCACAGGCCAGAAAAGATCCATCGGCGACATGCCGCCGGGCAATCGGACGCCCATCGCGTTGAGGAGCATCAACCCGCCGACGAGGAGCAAAATCACACCCCAGAGCAATTGATTGCGGCGCATGTTATTCGTCCTTCCTGCGATAGGAGCGATAGATGCCGCTTCCCAACACCCACAAGCCAAGCAGGATGAGCAGAATCGCGGGGCCGAAATTGCCGAGCAAATTCCAGCCGCCAAAGAAGGAAGAAAATACCAGGAACAACACCGCACTGACGACCATCAAATTCAAACCGCGTTTCACGTTGTGAGCGATATTATCGCCAAGCAATCCGGCAAGGATGGAGCCAATACCAACGAAGCCCGGGATCGGCGTCCACATGTATGACCAGGACTCGTAATCGTTGAAGGCCTCCTGATAATAAAAAATGCCGCCAATGCCCGCCACAATCGCGGCAGGGACAGCCATGCCGGGCTGGCCAAGCACGAGACCGATGAGCAAAATAACGCCGCCTATCAAAAACATGTTAGACGGCCATTCGGTGTACCTGCTAAAGAAATCATGAAAAGCGGGAACGGTTCGATCCGCCAGGAACCACGCGCCGAGCAAAATGAGGATCACGCCAAGGGCAAGCTGGGAACGACCTTGTCTGTTCATTTGAACATTCTCCTTAAGTAAGGTATGAAATCAGTGTATAACTTTTTCAGGGATTTGAAAAGTCCAAGTGGATATACGAGGAGAGGGTGGGAGAGGTTGCGGGAGAAAACCTCTAAACACAAAGGGAAAAACTTGATTGCGCGTTTTTCCTTCGTGCCCTTTGTGTCCTTCGTATTTAAAAATGGCTCACCGTGTGCCCACCCAAAGACCAAACTCCGCAGGTTCGCGTTGTCCCCTCAACCGTGCAATCCACGGACGCATTGTCCAGCGGAGGCCATAAAATGGGCGGACATGCCTCCATTTGATTTTGAGCTTCCCGCCAAGTTCGTTCATTCTTTGATAGGTAATGTAATTTTCGCTTTGCAAGGAGTCGGATGCAATGCCGTAACACGAGAGGAAATTTGACCTTCTCTCAGAGACCATCTGCTCACCAGACTCGGCGTGGTGATAGACCGGTGAATCCATGACTACAATTTTCCCAGTTGGATTCAGCACGCGCAGAGACTCGGCAAGCGCCTCTTCGTAGTTTTCAGAATAATGGAGGGAAGCGTTGAAAATGACAAGGGAAACCGTCGAGTCTAACATCGGCAGGCGCGTGAATTCGGCTTGAATGGGCGCGAATCTGTTTTCGTAATGCTTCCACGCGCCGAGTCCGTCTTCGGGATTGACCAGCAAATCCACCGCGATGACTTGATGTCCGCGCGTGGAGAGTCTATTCGAGAGCCAGCCGTTGCCTGCGCCCATGTCCACAATAGGCTGGGGCTGTGGCAACTGTGAAAGTATCACACGCTCCAGCAAAAGAAAACTTCTTGCGCGAATCGCCCAATCAGCGGAAAAGCGTCCGCTCAAGTCTTTGAACGGGAGCGCGCAGTAATAGGCTTCATTAGCGGAGCCGCGGCCCTCGAAACGGCGAACAGTTTCATAGTCCGTGATGAAGCGGGCGTAATGAGATTCGCGTTCGGGCAGGAGAAATCTCCAGATGCCATCCACTCGTCGAAATGTCAAACCATCCTGCGGACAACGCACTTCATCAGATGCAACTTCCTCGAGCGCGGCTTTGCAACGCGGGCAGGCAAACGGAATCATCGCGGCTGGCCCAACACGTCGATGCACGCGGCGTACACGGTTTCGAGCGAACGCATGATGTCATCCAGCCGCTCAGGAACGCGCCATTTGTATTCGGCGAGGCTGTCCATTCCGATGACAACCGAAGCAGTCGCGATGCCGCGCACCCGACCCACAGTGAAAAGTCCCGCCGATTCCATTTCGACAGTTTTAACTCCTTCGGCTTGATACGCTTTGATTTCCTCCAGCGTTTCGCGATACGGTGCATCGGTCGTCCACGTTGCGCCAATCGTGCAAGGCGCGCCGCGAGCGAGAATCGCACCTGCAAGCTGTTCGGCAAGCTGGGCATCAGCCTCGATGTATTTTGCATGTGGCAAATAATGATGCGAAGTTCCATCGTCGCGGATGGCTCGGTTGCACACCACGATATCGCCCGCCTTGATTTCAGGTTGAAGGATTCCACCCCAAGTCATCGTCACCATGCGGTGTGCGCCCATGACGGCAAGTTCCTCCGCGAGTTCAACCACAATTGGGCAACCGCCGCCGAAGTTAGTCAACACCGTCACACCGTTTTTCTTCACTTCGTCAACGTCTGCATTCATGCCGCCCACGCGCCGCACAGGGATTCGCCAGCGCATTCGACGCGGCAGTCCACGCTCGAGGCAAAACAAAACGCCATCGAGCTTTTGGAATTTCGGCAGGCGTCCCAAATGCTTTCGATATTCAACAATATCTTCGGCCTTGAGCAAAGATTCAGATGTGTGCTTCTCGTGATAATTTGGAAAACTCATATTGCCTCGACTGCAAAAATAACAATGCGGCTTGCGCCGACTCAGCCGCCAGCACAGCGCCGCTCGCGCCAGATAGCCCTGTGCGCGGGATCCACCACAGACTCAACGAAGCCAAAACCGCAAGGCTTACCAACGACGCGCGCAAGACGGGCCCTTCCCGATTGGATGCGACAAATTTCAACGTAAGAAACGTGCTCACCGAATAAGGGATGAGCATCCACACCAGGATTTGTAAAGCGGACACAGACGCTTCATACCCAACCCCGAACAGGATCAGCGTCAACGGCCTTGCCAACGCTGACAGCGTGACTGCTCCGAGTCCCGCGCCAAGCAGAAGCAGAATCCACGATGAACGAAATGACTCGGTTTTGCGTTCTGCCATCGCTGGATATAACGCGGTAAAAACTGCCACGTGTCCCGTCTTCGCCGCTTCGACGATTCGCTGCGCAACAGAAAACAATCCTGTCATCGTTGGGCCACTGATCCCAGAAATCATGAGTATGCTGAGCCTTTGATAGAGCATAGCAAGGACGGTCAACAACGCGAACGGAGAACTCATCTTCAGAAGATCGGAAATGTCTTTTGAGTTGAATCGCCACTCACTCCAGAAACCTGGAATTCGAACATGGCAAATCATTACCCCGACCAGTGAAATAACGACTTGGCTGACGAGAAGCAGGATAGCCAGCCTGACGACATTCGCATTCGCGAAAAACCAGATCAGGGCAAGCTGAATGAATGAGCCTGCCAAATTCAGCAACGTGTACGCATCCATCAATTGTTTGCCGCGCAGAGCGCTTGTGAATACGGTAAAGAACGCCAGCGGGATCAACGCAAAACTATAAATTCGCAAAGCGAGGATTCCATCCGTGCTTTGATTCGGCAGGAGCGGCGCGCCCACCCAAAGAAACAAAATCAATAAAAGCGAGAGGATGAGTTGCGCAAATAGCGCGGCAGGCAGGAATGATAAATTATCGCGTGCGGCAATCTCGCGAATCAGGGACATATCCGTACCAAACGTGGTGAACATGTTGCCTACAAATATGATGGCCGCGATGACGGCATACTCACCAAATCCCGCGCTTCCCAACCGCCGCGCGAGGATGATGGTGAACAGAGCCGCCATCCCCTGCGTACCGATGCGCGCCAGCAACAACCAGAGACTATTCTTCGCGAGTCGCATGGGCCTACTTGGACTCCGAAGCGCTGCCTTGAGCTTGTCGAAGGGTCTCCCGACTTCGGCGCAAAATCGGAAGATTTTGCACTCCCGGCTGATAGCGAAGTGACAAAATATAAAAGTCCCCCCACTCACACCAGGGATGCCGCGTGGACAATCGGTCGTCGAACCAGGCTAAAGTCCGGTAGAGACGCGGGAACTGCTTGGCAAGATTTTTGCTTTCGGCTGTCGGCGTAATAACGGAGAGGCCCTCCAGCGCAACGGGTGAATAGTCATCTCCAAACCAGCGAATCACTTGGCGCGATGAAAAATAATAGACGTCGAAATAAAGCCCTTCGAGATGCGAACGCGCACCCTTGAGTGAGAGGCGGCGAAAAGCCAGCCTAAAATTTCCGCGAAAGACCTCGGCCATCTCCCACAGGCAGACGCGCGGCATGAGAACCCAGGTGACGAGTCCGCCCGGCTTGAGGAGGCGCGGCAAATCCTTGATAACCGGCGAAAGGTCAGGGATACAGTTTAGGCCGCCCAAATCCGAAAAGACCGCGTCGAAGGGGCCGCCTTGCACTTCGCTCAAATTTGTAAACGAACATGTTTGAAATGTGATTTGCTCCTCGAGACCGAGCTTCTCAACTTTTTCACGCATTCGTTCCAACATGCCCTCCGCAATATCTGTAGCATGGACGTGGTATCCGCGTTGCGCCAGCGCGACTGCATCCGTGCCTGTGCCTGCGTTGAGTTCGAGAATGCGCGAGCCGCGCGGCAGAAATCGGGCAACGTGGTCGTAGACCTTGTTTCGCATGCGCGTGAGATGGGGATGATCTTCCGCGAACGAATCATATTTCTCCGCGGTGCGCGAGAAGGCTTCGGCGATGACAGGGAATTGGGAATCAGTCATGGATGCGAAAAATGTGGTGCTGCATTCATGTCGCTGACTGGCTGAAGTGCGACATGAATGTCGCATTACGGAAACGGCGCAATTTGAATTCTGTCCGCGCCATGCCGAACAAGTAATATGGTGTGCGGATAATGCCGCGCAACTCTCGATTGCGCCAGGCGCGTCTCATGCGGAATTCGTGGTGGACGCGTCCGTGCAGGATGCGATAAAACTCCTGCGGATATGGGCCGCGATACAACATGGCAAGGTCGTCCGAATCAACCCAGTTTTGTTTTTCGCCAAATTCCATTTTCACGCGCTCGAAGAACTTCGTGCCAGGCAAAGGATAGGAAACGGAAATGCCGATGTCGTCAGGCGCGCATTTGCGTACCATTTGCAGAGTCTTTTGGATGTCATCCCAAGTTTCACCGGGATAACCAAATTGCAGGAAAAAGCCGACTTCGATTCCGTGTTTGTGGAGGAGTTGCGCGGCGCGATAAATGTCTCCCACTTTGTCGCCCTTTTCCATCGCATCCAGAATTTTTTGTGAGCCGGATTCTGCGCCAACCCAAACAGTTTTGCATCCCGCCTTCGCGAGCGCGGAGGCGGTTTTCTCGTTGACCAAGTCCGCGCGCTGGAGGCATTTGAACGGAATCACCGCATCATTCTCGGCCAACAGTTCAGCGAATTTCTCAATCCAATTGGGCTTGAGTCCAAGAATGTCGTCGGCGAACCAGATGTGATCGGGCGCAAAGTTTTCTTTGAGCCATTTCATCTCCGCGGCCACGTTTTCGGGCGAGCGGGAGTTGTAACGTTGTCCCCAAATTGGTTTGGCGCACCAATTGCAGTGATAGGGACAGCCGCGCGTGGTGACCATGTTCATCGAGTAATAGCCATGACGATCGAGCCAGGTTTTTTTATATTTTGGAATATCAACCAAATCCCAGGCTGGGAATGGGAGGGCATCGAGGTCTTTGATGTCTGGGCGACGTGTTACGTGTTTCGTGTTTCGTGAAACAAGACCGATGACATTCTCCGCCTCTTTCCCCGCCGATAATTGATCCAGCAATTCTCCGAGAGTTTCTTCCCCTTCGCCGAGAAGGACATAGTCCGCGCCTTTCTCGAAATATTCCGCGTAATGATCGGTCGCGTCCGCGCCGCAGAGGATGACTGTGCAACCGCGCTTCTTTGCCATGTCAATCATCGTGAACGCGGCCTGGCGCATTCGGAGCAGACACATCTTGGAGAGGTAGTTGAAGTTGTCTTCGTAGATGACCGCGTATTGCGGCTTGTGTTCATCGAGAGCAATCGCCCACTCGTCCTCCGACTCGGCCAGCATAGCATCAAAGAGCGCGACATCATATCCACGCGCGCGGATGCAGCTTGCCGCGTAGAGAGTTCCCAATGGAGGGTATGGCTGCATGGCGTTCCAGAGCTTGGGGTCGAAGCGGAGGTAGTAGGATTGGCCGAACAAAACTTGAGTCATGTGGCCCTCACACTAGCCCGCTTCCCGCTTCGACTTCGGGTCTCGATACGCTTCGCTACTCGACCCTCCGCTCAGCGCGAATAGACGTTCATGATATTTTTGCATTGTCCATGAGCCGTGATGGTCGAAGTTGCCCTGGCAGATGTCGGCGGTGAAGGTGGTTTCGAGGCCGAAGCCTTCCTGATTTGTAAAGCGGGCGATTTTGCGATTCATTTCCCAGGATTCGAGAAGGTCACCAACGCGACCGCCGAGAGGAAATTCGAGGAGAATTTGTGTAGGGCGACATTTATGTCGCTCTGCGGCTGAAGGCGACATAAATGTCGCGTTACCCGTGTTGGGCAGAAACTCATTGACCCATAAATTGACTGCGCGCAGACGATGGTAGACATCCTCCCCGTTGATGGGAATCATCTGGGAAATCTCGCGGGCGGAGTAGAGATTGCGGGCTGTCCATTCGAGGGCGCGCTCGGAGACGATGAGGTTTGGGCAGAGAGTCTCGCCGGAGAGACGCGCGATACGATTCAGCACCAACGCAAATGCGCGCGCCAGCCAAACGCGGCCTGTCTTGGCGACGAGCATGTAGTCGTAGTCACCTGTTTCGTCGCAGTTGCGGAGGGCCAAGGAGCCAGTCAACGCGACCATGCGGATGAATGGGAGTCTGCCGAGGATGCGGCCATAGCGGAGGGCGCGAGTGAAGGATCTGTTTGAGATGCGTTCGCGGTGAAGACGGAGGGAGACAATGTCCGCGCGGCCCTGGAGGAAATAGAAACCATCTTTTGATTCGACACTTTTGCATTGAGGAAGATAGGAAATTAGTTCTTCAAGCGATGCAGGAACAGTGAGGTAACGATAGAGTTCGTCAAGTTTCAACGGGTAATCGAAGACATCCGAGTATGCGAGCGTTTCGAGGATGGCGCGTTCGAGGGAGAGAATGTCTGTTCGCGGAGGTTGCAGGTCTAAAGCTAAAGCCATGAGAATTTCCTTTTGGCGGAGGCCCGCAATTTCTGTCAGAGGGGAAAATGAAAATTGCGGGGAGGCAGGCTAAAGGTCGGGTGCGAAGCGTGTGGAAAATGATTGCAGGAGGGTGAAGCCGGAGGTGAAGAGTAATCCAACAGCGAAGAGAAATGCATAGATCATAATTAGATAATGATCCGTCTGCCAGCTCATCCAGGCTGTCCAACTGTTGAGGCAGGCGAGGGCAATCTCAAAAATGACGAGCGAATCAATTTTGACATGATATCGCGATTTGTCCCAGGCCTGGCGGCGGCGGGTGATGCCGTATTTGGGCGTGCGCTCGAAGGGAATGTCGTGGCGCCGCAAAATTTGAAGCGCGGCGCGCAAGGTGTTGAGGATCATGCCCGAAGAAAAGACTGACATCAAAAAGATAAGGGGAAGATTCAAAAGCCAGCGGCGGCGAAGCAGTTTTTGGCCGACGATGAAATAAATGGTGGGCGCAAAAACAAGCACGTTCATGAAGAGACCGATGCCGACGGGTTCGAGTAAAGTTGGGTATTCCTGCGCGAGCACGAGGAGAAGCGGATACAAACAGATCAATGCCAGCGTGAGAAAATGCAGGCCATAACCAGTGAGATGCAGTGTGGCTTGAAGTTTGTACGTAAGCGGAAGTTTTACGCGCCAGATCATGGGGATGTAACGGATGGCGCACTCGAGGCCGCCGCGCGCCCAGCGGTGCTGCTGGCGGCGATAGGCGGTGAAGCTGACGGGCAGTTCCGCAGGCACTTCCACTTCGCCCGCGTAGCGCGCAGACCAGCCGCGCAGGAAGACGCGATAGGAAAGGTCGAGGTCTTCGGTGAGGGTATCGGCCTGCCAGCCGCCGGCGTCTTGAATGGCAGACTTGCGCCACACGCCCGCGGTTCCATTGAAATTGAAGAAATAGCCTGAGGCCGCGCGGGCGGGTTGGTCAATGGCAAAATGCGCGTCGAGGGATAGCGCTTGAAGATAGGTGAGCAGGGAATAATCGCGGTTGAGATGCCCCCAGCGCGCCTGAACGAACGCGACGCGGTCATCATCAAAATATGGAATCGTGCGGCGAAGAAAATCAGGCTGGGGAATAAAATCCGCATCGAAGATGGCAAGATATTCTCCGCTGGATCGAGCAAGTCCATCTGCGAGCGCGCCCGCCTTGAAGCCCCTTCTGTCTGCGCGGTGAAGATGAACTATATTGATACCCTGCGAGCGAAGTTGTTCGACTTTCCGGCGAATAAGTGAAACCGTCTCATCGGTGGAATCGTCCAATACTTGAATCTCAAGCAAGTCACGCGGGTAATCGAGCGCGGCGGCGGATTCGATCAGCCTCTCGGTAACATACCACTCGTTATAAATCGGCAATTGCACTGTTGCGCGCGGCCACGCGTCCATTTCCTTTGGCGCGGCGCTTACCAATGATCGTCGTTCCCTCCAGCCAAGCCAGGCGAGATAAAAATAATTGAAGACATAAACGAACAACACGGTCATCACCAGCGCGTAAGTCACCACGACCGGAACGAGAATGATATTGAGCAGATCCATTATGCCTCCCTCACATATGCCGCGGTTTGTAACGGATTTGGAAACGGATAAGCGGACGAATTGACGCTCAACGCAGACCAGAGTCCCCACGCAAGCCATTGCCATATCCGCCCCGCCGCGTTCAGCCACGGGTAGTAATCAAAGAAATCAATGGTCATCAATGCGAGCAACAATGCAAATGCGCCAATCATCAGCGGCTGTTCGGCAAATGTTCTCCAACGCGAAACAAAGATAATCACAGGCACAGCCATCAACAAAAAATAGAATGCAGCGCCCAGGACCCCGGTCTCCATTGCGGCCACAAGCAGGGTGTAATGCGGCGGTTGGAAGTTGGTTGGAAAATCGGCAAAACGGCTTTTCATCGCCAGCGGCGACGCGCCCAGCCCAATCCCGATCGTGGAATGCTCCACAAAAATCGTATTGCCCGCGCGGATCAAAAACATGCGCTCCCTCATCGGGTCGTCGCTTGAGATATTTCCCGAATTCACACGGGAGCCGAAAACAGGAATGTTTTTGATGACGAACGGCGCGGCGAGGAGCAGACTCAGACTCCCAAGCACGATCACCCGTTTGACAGAATCCCATCTGTGAGCAAACGCCTCCAACCCGACCATGAAACTGGCTCCGATTAAAAAGCCGATCCACGCCGACCGGGAGAACGTCATCACCAGAGCCAACAAGCCGGGCAGGAACGCGGTCAACGCGAGCCAGCGTGATCTATTCCTGCCATAAATCAGCACAGCCAGCAAAAGGACAAGCCCAAACGCGAGACAGCCGCCAAGGATATTCGGATGATCCGCCAATCCATAGGCCCGCAGAAAACGAAGCTCGCCCACAGGGACGACACTTATCCCTGCTTTAGCAGGATCAAGGCGGAGTTCGCCGAGAGAAAACAATCCAACTGAATGTTGAAGAAGCGATTGCCTGATCGCAACGACAGATTGCAGGATAACCTGCAATCCAACCGGAACAATCACCCATTCAGGCAATGTGATTTCATTGACAATATATAAATAAAATAAAAAAAGGAACACAAGACGAATGGAATGGTATCTCGAAAGCACATAGTCCTCACCCCCAAAAGTGGAAATAAATCCTGCCAGCGTAAGCCCTGCAAGAAAAATCCAAATGGACGCCGAGCCGAATGTAATCCTACGCGGTGCGAGCAGTAATGAACTTCCCCAGAATATCAAAGTGCAAACCAGCGTTACATCTGTTGCAAAGAGCAGGAAATCTGTGTAATCGCCATAGACAGGAAAAACAGGACGCTGCCATAGAACTATTCGCCAGCGCAGGGGCGCAAAAATGATCGTGAGCGCAAAAGAGATTCGCGCAAGCAGATCGAACCAGTAAAAGAGAGGATTATGGGAGGATGGCCGCATTAAATTCAGACTGTATTTATAAGAATTGTTTATTATAATCTGTACGATATATTCTGAGCGGAGCCATACGTTCTCTGTACCGCATAGTCAAAGGACACCACATCAGTCCGTCTTCAGCGCTTCTCCTTCGCTCACACGTATATGCGTACGGTGCAGGGCAGGACGGAAGATTTGTGAGATTCTTACATGCCAAAGCATATTGCCGTCAACGCACGCTATTCTCATAGACGCGCCACAGGAGTGGAACGTTACGCCAGGGAAATCAGCCAAAGGTTGTTTCCTCCCATGCGCGAGATCAAACCATCCAAAGCGTTGTCCCCGCTCGCGGGCCATTTGTGGGAGCAATTCATCCTGCCCGCGCACTTGCACTCGAATGAGGTGCTTTGGTCCCCCGCCAACACCAGCCCGTGGATCCTCCGCAGGCAGGCAGTGACCCTCCACGATGCCAGCGTGTTCGATCACCCCGAGTGGTTCAAGTCAACTTTTGGGGCATGGACACGGCTTTCGTGGAAAGTCCTTGCGAAGGGGGTGAAGGCGATTCTGACTGTCTCAAATTTTTCGCGTGAGAGACTGCAGCATCATTTACGAATTCCAGATGAAAGAATCCATGTGATCCCAAATGGGGTCGGCAGGCCATTTGAACCGAAGTCCGCGAAGGTGGTTGAAGGAGTGCGGACAAAATACAAGCTGACAAAACCTTATTTTCTTTTTGTCGGCACACATGAGCCGCGCAAAAATTTAGATGCGTTGCTCCGTGCGTGGGAAAGTTTTGGAGCATCAGGAGATTACACGCTTGCCATTGCGGGAACGGAAGGAATTGTGTTTGCGCCTGCAGGTCAAATTGCGAAGTCCCCGGAGGGGGACAATTCGATCCACAAACTCGGATACGTTCCCGATTCGGATTTGCCCGCTTTATATTCGGGGACAAGCGCGGTCGTCGTGCCGTCTTTGTATGAGGGGTTTGGGCTTTCTGCGCTGGAAGCCATGGCGTGCGGCGCACCTGTGATCGCTTCGAATACAAGCGCATTTACAGAAACAGTTGGAGATGCGGGGATTCTAGTCCAACCGGACAACACCGAAGAAATCGCTGACGCAATGCACCGAATAACCAAAGACCGCGCGCTGGCAAATACATTGCGCGAACGCGGATTGAAACGCGCGAAACAATTTAGCTGGGACGAGTCCGCGCACAGGATTCAATCGCTGGTTGAAAGCCTTTAGTGAAACTGGCGCTTGTCCATGAATGGCTGAACGTTTACGGCGGGTCAGAAAGATTGCTTGCTGAGATTTTGGGCCTACATCCTCAAGCCCAATTGCACGCGCTAATCCACAATAAGGAAAATTTGTGCGGCACACTGCTTGAAGGAGTAGATGTCAAAACTTCCTTCTTGCAAAAGATTCCGCGCGTCGAGCATCTTTATCGCGGACTTCTTCCTCTCATGCCGTTCGCCATCGAAAGCATGAATGTGCGCGATTACGATGTGGTATTGTCCGTTTCACATGCGGTTGCACATGGGGTGAAGACGACGAAAGAACAAGTTCACATTTCGTATGTCTGCACACCGATGCGATACGCGTGGCATTTGCAGGATGACTATCTGCACCTGCACCATTTGAACAAACCGATCATCGGGGCCGCCGCACGCGTGACTTTGGGCCTGCTCCGCCGCTGGGACAGAGCCGCGGCCGCCCGCGCAGATCATCTGCTCGCAATTTCGCAGTGGACAGCAGAGCGAATCAAGCAGGCATGGGAATGTGAGGCTAAAGTCATTTATCCGCCTGTGGATGTGGATCGATTCAATCCTGCAAAAGAACGCGATAATTTTTAT
Source organism: Chloroflexota bacterium (assembly GCA_016235425.1). Classification (GTDB taxonomy): domain Bacteria; phylum Chloroflexota; class Anaerolineae; order Anaerolineales; family Villigracilaceae; genus JAKOVF01. Next base: position 32,037 of record JACRLC010000076.1, read on the forward strand.
TTGCTGGTCTCGCGGCTGGTTCCGTACAAAATGACCGCGGAGATCATCCGCGCGTTCAATCAATTGAAATTGCCACTCATCATCGTTGGCGATGGGCCTGAGATGCCGCGACTGCAGAAGTTGGCAAATGAGAATATCAAATTGCTCGGCCATCAACCTGATTCAGCAGTCGCGGATTTGATGAAACGGGCGAAGGCATTCGTCTACATGGCTGTGGAGGATTTCGGAATTGCGATGGTCGAGGCGCAGGCGGCAGGGTGCCCGGTCATCGCGTATGCGCGGGGCGGCGCGGTGGAAATTGTTCAGGAGGGAGAAACGGGTCTCTTATATCGGGAGCAGACCGCGGGGTCCATGATGGAGGCGGTGAGTCAGTTTGAGAGGCGCCCGCGGGCAATGAGTCCACAAGCCGCGAGGGAGAACACGATGCGGTTTTCAAGTCAGCGATTCCAAACTGAATTTACAGATTTTGTGGAGTCCAGCAAAAGGTGACTGTCATCTATGCCGGTAAAGAGTAAACGAGAATGGGCAGAACACAAAACAGCCTGTACAAACGTTGCTTGTTCATTTCACGCCTCCACCTGCGTGCTTCTTCAACAAAGGCAGAGCAACCAACAGGAACGGAAGGAAGATCGCGCCGCCGCATGGCAACAATGGCTGGCGGGATTGTTCGGGTTCTTTCGGCGCACTTGGTTGTTCCGCCGAAGAAGTCTCTGCCTCCCCTGAAAGGGACAGTTCATCCACCCAGACCGTGCCGGTGTTTGGTGTATCGGAATAAGTGCTGAAACCAAACGCCATGCCAGCGATCTGATTCGGTTTGGCGAAGGCCTCACCGGCGTTTTCCTCCCAGTCTGCGCGGTGAAATTCTTCCCACCTTAATATGAATTGAACCCAAACTTCGGAAGTTGTGTTGGAAGTCTCAATCGTGCGGAGATAAGTCTCGCTCGCAGTCATTGACCCGGCATAAATATTTACATCGAAGACCAGACCCGCATCCGCGGAGCGCAGGTAAAAAGCCAGACCATCGGCGGCGCTCCAATCCTGCACCTGCTCGAACATTAGGGCACAGGTGGCCCAACTGTTGGCCGCCACGTCGAAATCCAATTGCAAGGAATGAACGCCTTCATGAGCGGTTTGTGCCGATGGCGCACAGGAGAGGGATGTGTTGGCGGCTTCATCTTGGAAAGCCTCCCATCCCGCAGTTCCGGCTGGAATCCCACCCTCGAAATCATCGAGCAGGCCCAGCGTCACAGGAGGAAGCGGGGCAATGGGAGCCTGTGTCTCAGCCGATGGAACGCTCGCTTCGGCTGGTTGTCCCTCTTTCCAGCGATGATAGAAAACATTCAACACCGGCACGAATTCTTCGGTCGCTTTGCGGCTCCCCTGTTCGGAAGGATGGTCGTCGCCGGATGGATAATAAAGCGTGTTACGTGTTCCGATGATGTGCCCAATTTGTCCATTGTTGACGCGGTGGTGCGCGTTGGGATCGGTCAACACATTATAGAAATCGAAGACAGCTACGTTGTTGCCCGCATAATTGTTCTCGCGCAGCCAGTCATTGACCAGCCACTCGTTGAAAGCGCGGGCATTATCGGCATAAGTCGGATCGCTCAGCGGAGGCGCAGTGACGACTACGAAAAGTTTATCGGGACGCGCACCAAAGTATTGCAGGATTTCGTTATAAACATACTTTGCATGTCCAACAGATAACCATCCTTCAGTGTCCGGCGAGTCGTTTGGATTGCCTTCCAGCGCGGAATTCGGAAAACAGGATTTGAACACAATGATTTGGTTTTCGCCGCCGGGATCGGAAAGCGAGCGCGTGTAAGAGGCATGTTGCTCGTTTTCGTTGAAGAGCGCGTCCATGTAAGTTGGAGTATTATCGCTGGCAAACCATTCCGTCCAGTTTGGGATGTCGGTGCGGTCACCGATGGCATCGGGCCCCCACCCATAATTTGTGTCGCTGACGAAGTAGTTGTTCTGGTCGAGTGTTTTCCCCAAATCGCCGTAATCATCCATCAGCCAGTTCTCGCCCGTGGAATGATGGATGAAAACAAGTTTAACCGCTTCATCCGGAGGGCCTGGATTATCAGCCTGAAAATTCGACGATGGCTTGGGCGATGCAGAAATGAGGAGCAACACTGGAAGAATCGAAAAAACAACCCACCCGCTATTCAAGGTTTTCATAAGCCCTCCCGCGCTAACTTGTGAGACACAACACTATCTACATTATAGAAAACCTTCGATAAAAGGCAATAGGCTTCCGGTAGGGCATAGTACAATTGCTCATCTCTTCAGCGAGGAACCGACCATGACCACTTCAAATTTCGACGGCTGGACCTGTCCGATCCCGCTCCAAAACTATCCCACCATTGTGATGGGACACGGCGCGGGCGGAAAGATGATGAACGATCTCATTCGTCATCTTTTCGCGCAGGAATTTCAAAATGATTTGCTCGGCCAATTGGGCGATTCCACTGTGATCGAGCAGTTAGCTTTTAGCGGTCAGCGGTTAGCTCTTACTACCGATTCGTTTGTGGTGAGCCCGCTGTTCTTTCCAGGCGGCAATATTGGCGAACTTGCCGTGAATGGCACGGTCAACGACCTTGCGATGAGCGGCGCAAAACCGCTTTATCTTTCGGCGGGCTTTATCCTCGAAGAAGGTCTGCCAATGGAGACACTTGGCCGCGTGGCTGCTTCGATGTCACGCGCCTGCAAATTTGCGGACGTGAAAATCGCGGCGGGCGATACGAAGGTTGTGAACAAGGGTCATGGCGACGGGATTTACATCAACACGACCGGCATCGGACTCATTCGCGAAAATGTGGATATCAAACCGACCAACGCGAAACCCGGCGATGCAATCATCATCAGCGGCACGATGGGTGATCATGGCATTGCCATCATGTCGGTTCGGGAGGGACTTCAATTTGATTCCGCCATCGAAAGCGACACCGCCCCGTTACACGATCTCGTCAACGCGATGCTGGCGGCGAGTCCCGATATCCATTGCCTGCGCGACGCCACCCGCGGCGGACTCTCCGCCGTGCTGAATGAATTAGCCGAAGCATCCAAAGTCGGGATCGAATTTGAGGAGACGAAAGTCCCCGTGCGCGTCGAAGTCAATTCCGCCTGCGAGATGCTTGGGCTTGATCCGTTTTACATTGCGAATGAAGGAAAATTAGTGGCTTTTGTACCAGAGGCACACGCCGAAAAAGTTTTAGCCGCGATGCAAAAACATGAATACGGAAAAAACGCCGCCATCATCGGCCGCGTCGTAGACGAGCACAAAGGCATGGTCGTGGCAAAGACCGCCATCGGCGGTTCGCGCGTGGTGGATTTGCCCGCTGGAGAGTTGCTGCCGAGGATTTGCTAGCTGTTCAGGATGCGGTTGAACTGCATCCTGAACGCAGTATAACTATTCACGAACAAAACCTATTTCCGAGAATTTGTTAATTCCGCCAGTGCCAGCCACTCCCCCTGTTGCTTGGGATGCTCTGCCCGTTTCAGTTTTCCCTTTTCCACCAGCCGCGCAATCGTCCGCGCGGTTAATTCATTTCCCCAGCCAAACAATTTGTTCACATCCCGCGCCTGCGCCGCGCCCACGGACTGGAAATACAATTCGAGTAATTTCACCCGCGCCTGCGTCTCGCTGATTTTGCGCGCCTGCTCAGGCAATTCTGGATAGTGACGCGGGACGATTTCATAGATATGCGAGTAGCGCCAGGCCCCTGCCTCCGCCACACCCACAGGCAGTATTTTAAAATCGGATTGTAACAACTCCAACGCTTTGTTGAATTCGGATTCCTTCGCATTGGCAAGTTTCGCCAGGCGGCGCAAATCCAACGTGTTCAGCGCGCCATTATCGAGCAAGGTTTCATACACCTGCTTCGCAGCCTGGGACAAGCGCCCCTCCTGGTAAGCGATCAAGTAATCCTCGTCGGGCGAACCATAGTTTTCAGAAAGCGCATAAAAATATGGCGCGATGTCCAGCGAAATCATGGTTGCTTTGCGGCGTAAGATTTTCGCGTAATACCATTTCTTTTTATCCAGCGCTTCATCCTTCCAGCGCCACGTGACGTGACCGGGGTCATCGTGCTTATCGGCAACGACCCGGTCACCGGCAACGGACACCCACAAACTTGGCAGGTCAATACCTTTGATTGGCCAAAAGTAAATGAAGCCGCGCGCGTTGACAAAGGTCAATGCCTGGGATGGGGATGAAATTCGTTTTGACGGAGGCAGGTTGAAGGTCCGCGTGCGATGCGATTTGAGTCGGGTGAGATCAATGGTTGGCATGAGTCAATTTTACTGTAAGTAAACGTAAGTTATGTCTTATAATCTTTTTAATGAATATTCAGATTCACAAAAACCTTGAAGCCTTGAGCCGCGCCGCGGTGGAATTCTTCGCGGCCTCCGCAGCGCAGGCGATTTCCGAACGCGGACGTTTTCTGGTTGCCCTCAGCGGCGGCAAGACTCCGCAAAGCATGTTTCAAATGCTTCCAGACGCGCCGGTTGGCTGGCCGCGCGTCCATGTCTTCTGGGCGGATGAACGATGCGTGCCATCGGACGACCCCGGAAGTAATTACGGCCAGGCGCGCCGGGCATTTTTGGATAAAGTAAAAATTCCTGAGGAGAACGTGCACCGCGTCCAATCGGACCTCGAGCCTGCGGAGGCCTCGAAAAGCTACGCCCTCACTTTGAGCGGATTCGCCGAACCGCCGCTCGAATTTCCGCGCTTCGATTTGGTTCTGCTCGGCATGGGCGATGACGGTCACACCGCGTCCCTCTTCCCCGGCTCCGAAGTGGACGCGTCAACTCCCACGTTGGCCGTGACCGCGCAATATCAAGACCGCCCCGCCAACCGCGTGACGTTGACGCCGAAGGTGTTCAATGCCGCAAGACAAATCATATTTTTGGTCAGCGGTGAGAGCAAGGCAGAGACATTGGCGCGCGTGCTGGACGATGAAAACTATCAGCCGGAAACTTTGCCCGCCCAGAGGATTCATCCATTGGGCGGCGCGGTCACATGGATGGTGGATGAAGACGCGGCAAGTAAATTGCCGCGAAGGATGAAACAAAAATTTTGTGAAGGATAATCACTATCTTCCGTCCTTCGACTGCGCCGTCCAACGAACGGACGGCTCCGCTCTGGACGAAGAGAATGTAATAAGGAGAATTTATGGAACTCGCAATGATTGGTTTGGGAAAGATGGGTTTGAACATGGCTACGCGGCTTGTGCGTGGCGGACATCGCGTGGTTGGTTTCGACCAAAACGCATCGTCGGTTGAATCAGCCATCAAGAACGGTGCGGAAGGCGCGGCATCTTTGGAAGAAGTGATGTCGAAGTTGAAATCGCCGCGCGTGATTTGGATCATGGTTCCCTCCGGCAAGCCGACGGATGAGACGATTGAAAAATTATCCGGCCTGCTGGAAAAAGGCGACGCGGTGATTGACGGCGGAAATTCCAATTACAAGGATTCCATCCGTCACGCGGAATACCTTTCAACAAAAGGCGTTGACTTTTTGGACTGCGGCACAAGCGGCGGAGTCTGGGGCCTCAGCGAAGGATACAGCCTGATGATCGGAGGCAGGCCCGAGGTCACAGAAAAGATGCGTCCCATTTTCGAGACGCTGGCCCCTGCGGCAGATAGAGGCTGGGGACGCGTCGGGCCTTCCGGCGCGGGGCATTACGTCAAAATGATTCACAACGGGATCGAGTACGGAATGATGCAGGCCTACGCGGAAGGATTCGGCATCTTGAAATCGAAGGAAGAATTTGGTTTGGATTTGGCGCAAGTCTCGGAAATTTGGCGGCATGGCAGTGTGGTGCGGTCGTGGCTGTTGGATTTGGCGGCGAACGCGTTGAAGGAGGACGGTGACCTCTCGGAGATCAAGCCGTGGGTGTCTGATTCAGGTGAAGGACGCTGGACGGTATTCGAGTCAATTGATCTCGATGTGCCAGCGCCGGTGATCACACTCGCGTTGCAAATGCGCTTCGCCAGCCGCGACGAGGAAAACTTCCCGGCTCGCATGCTTGCGGCGCTGCGAAATCAATTCGGCGGACATGCTGTCAAAAAGACCGTTGAGAGTTAGCCGCAGAGATTTTTAACCGATGTTACACACCGTCCCGAAGGGTTAGGCGAAAAAAAACAAACCGGAATCACAGAACCCTTCGGGACGTTCTACGAAAGGTGAGTTTTACAGGTCTCCATGAATCAAGAACTATCCACTTCCATTATTATTTTCGGTGCTTCGGGCGATCTAACCCAGCGTAAATTGATCCCGTCCCTGCTCAATTTGTTCATCAAAGGACGAATGCCCCAGGCATTTCAAATCATCGGGTTTGCCGGTTCGGAATTTACGGATGAACATTTCCGCGAGCATTTACTGGAAGGCGCGAAAAAATTCGCCGCTTTCGAGTTCAGCGACGATGAATGGGATTCGTTCGCCCCGCGCCTGCGTTATCAGCAAGGCAAATATGCGGATGCCGCGGATTATAAAAAATTAAATGACATGCTTGCGGGCGTCGAAGGCGGCGCCGCCAACCGCATATACTACATGGCCCTTCCGCCCACCCTCTTCCCGGCCATCATTGACAATCTAGACAGCACCGGCCAACTGCACGAGAACGGCGGATGGAGGCGCGTCATTCTGGAAAAACCATTCGGCACGAACCTGGCATCCGCGGTCAAACTCAACCAGCAGGTACACAAGGCGCTCAACGAGAATCAAATCTATCGCATCGATCACTATCTCGGCAAGGAAACTGTCCAGAATATTTTGTTCACGCGCTTTGCAAACACAATCTTCGAGCCAATCTGGAATCGCAACTACATTGACCACGTCCAAATCACCGTGGCGGAAAAGGTGGGACTCGAGCATCGCGCCGGGTTTTATGACGGCGTGGGCATCCTGCGCGACATGTTCCAAAATCACCTCCTGCAACTGCTTACCCTGGTGGCAATGGAACCGCCCGCGTCGTTCAACGCGAGCCACCTGCGCAACGAAAAGGTCAAAGTGTTAAGCGCCATCAAACCGATGACACCCGAACAGGTCACGGTGAACTCCGTCCGCGCACAGTATCGCGGTTATCGCGAAGAGCCGGAGGTCAAGCGCAATTCAACCACCGCCACGTATGCCGCGCTTCGTCTCTTCATCAATAATTGGCGCTGGCACGGCGTCCCATTTTATTTGCGTTCGGGGAAAAAGCTTGCCGAAAAACAAAGCCAGATCATCATCAATTTCAAGGAACCCCCGCTCGCCATGTTCCCCATGCAGACCATGAAATCCAACATGCTCGTGCTTTACCTGCAACCTGACGAGGGTGTGCATCTGCGCTTCGAAGCCAAAGCGCCCGATACCGTCGCTGAAACGCGCTCCGTGGACATGGAATTCCACTACGCCGAAGCCTTCGGCCAGACCGCCATCCCCGAGGCCTACGAAAGACTCCTACTCGATGCCCTGCAAGGTGACGCATCCCTCTTCACCCGCGCGGACGAAGTGGAGACGGCCTGGTCCCTGATCGATCCCATTTTGCAGACGTGGGAAACGCATCAGACTCCGCCCTTAGCTGTTTACCGACCGAATAGCTGGGGCCCAACCGAGGCAGATTCCCTCCTAGCCCGCGACGGACGGTGGTGGATGCAAAACGAAGCGACCACGATGCTTAATGATTGACCGGAGAAAAAAGATGAGTACGTTACAAGCTCTTTACGTCATGGCATTTTCACCGGAAAAACTGGAGAACAAGCAATTGATAAGCCTGACACGCGCCGCCGCGGATGAGCTTGCAGAGAATGACAAGGTTTTCGCCAAACTCATGGGCATGCTGAGCGCCAAGACAGCCATCAACTTTTCGAACCAGCAGCACGTTTCAACCATGCAGACAATGCAAGTGATGCACACCACCTTCAGCGGCTGGATGGAAAACGAAAATGTGCCGTTCGAGCCGCGGCTAAACGAGACGTTCTTCGCAAAGCATTTCACGGATATTCAGGGGATTGAACATTACATCTTGTATTTCTTTTATTTCAAATGACCTGTAAAATGATACATTTAGAGTAGCGAACAAGTGTTCTGATATACTATAAGTACAGTATGTGGACTGGTACTCAAAGCATCCAGGGCTATCACGAACGCATCAACGATGTCAGGCAGTACATCAGCGAGCACGTTGACGAACCGCTCAATCGGGAAATTTTGGCGGCGGTCGCTGGTTTCTCTGTATCCCACTTTCATCGCGTCTTCACCGCCTATATGGGTGAAAACATTTCCAGCTATGTTCGTCGCGTGCGCATGGAACGCGCGGGGCGAAAATTGCGGATGGGTGCGGTGGATATTACAGAGGTCGCGTTAGCCGCCGGTTACGATACCCATGCGGCCTTTGGCAGGGCATTCAAACAACAGTTCGGTCTCAGCCCCAGTGAGTTTCGCCAACTCAGTTGCAATGCGGCCACCCAAATTCTGATCATGACACGGACGCCGGGTCCGATGCCGATGGAGGTAGACATTACAAAAGCACCGCGCGAGATACAGTACAGAAAGATGAACAAGAAGTGAAATAACCATGTCCAGTTAACGAAAGAAAGGATAAATCACCGTGAAGATTCAACTTAGCAGTGTAATGGTAGATGACCAGGACAAGGCCCTTAAGTTTTATACTGAGGTTTTGGGCTTTGTCAAAAAAAGAGACATTCCACTGGGGGAAGCCAGGTGGTTAACTGTTGTCTCCCCCGAAGGGCCGGAAGATATTGAGCTGCTTCTTGAGCCAAACAGCAACCCAGCCGCCAGGACATACCAAAAAGCTATTTTCGAGCAAGGGATCCCGCTAACAGCATTTGCTGTCAAGGATATTCACAAGGAGTATCAAAGGCTGAAAAAGCTGGGAGTGAAATTTAGTATGGAGCCGACAAAAACCGGACCGGCAACTGTCGCCGTCTTTGATGATACCTGCGGTAACCTCATCCAGATTTATGAGGTGTAATTACTGTCAATCGTCACCCAGACTTATTTTGCAGACAGCCTGACAACTTACTGGAGCCAAGACCCGACCGGCTGGGTCTTGGCTCCAGTGCAATACCCTACAAAACCTGGTTTCATCCTTGCATTCCGATTCCCACCAAGTCTCCTGCACAAGCCGTTCTCAAGATTTATCCGCTTCCCCTGCCAAGGGATGGGGAGCTACGCTACCAGCGGAGTACTTGAATCTGTTACATTTGGCAGATGCTTTTATAAATGTGAGGAATATAATTTAAACACGCAACTTTCCCGGTTGCGGTGCGTAAATTCATTGTCAAAATTAAAACCAATGAAAAAGGGAAGACAGAGGAACTGAACCATGAAAACAAAAGCCGTATTTCTTTTCGCAGTCACCGCCTTAATGCTGGCGGCTTGTGGAACTGCCACTCCCACCGCAGTCGCAACCGACATTCCCATCGTTGTTGCCGACAGCGCCATTATCACAGAAGGCCGTCTTGAACCGATCCGTTACGTGGAAGTGGCATTGAACGCCAACGGACTGGTCAGTGAAGTGCTGGTGGCAGAGGGTGAACAGGTCGAGGCAGGCCAGGTCATCGCCCGTTTGGAAAGCGCCGAAGCCAAAACCCTCGAAGCCGCACAAGCCAGCGCCGCCGAAGAACTGACTGTCGCTTACCAGGAAGTCCGCGACGCGCAGTATAAGCTGGACAATTTCGATGTTCCGTCCGACTTTTCGGGGTTGACTCCCACCCAAGCCGTGGAGCAAATGCTGGAGAAATTGAACACAGCCCGCGACAACTTCGAGCCATACAAGGATCTCGCAGACAGCAGACTGCAACCGACCAACGCCGAAAAAGAATCCGGTGTTTACCGGGATACTGCCAAGCTGTACAAAAAACAACTGGACGACGCCTGGGCCAGGTACCGCAAGGCTATTCTATGGATGGAATTGGAAACCACGCTTGAAACCGCCTCGGCGCGTTTGGCACAGGCCCAGAAAGATTCCAACGCCCTGCAAGACCCGTCCTTTGCCGAAGATACCGCCGGAACGCGCGCCGCATTGGCAAACGCCGAAGTCCGCGCGCCATTTGCGGGTGTGATCACCAGCCTGGGACTCAAAGTGGGCGAATTCGCCTCCGCCGGAACGCCGGTTGTGACAATCGCAGACACGTCGAAATGGATCGTTAAAACCACCGACCTGACTGAGATTGACGTGGTGGAACTGGAAGAAGGCCAGCCCGTCACGGTCACGCTGGATGCGATTAGCGGTGTCACACTCGAAGGCAATGTATTTTTGATCGGGCAGAGTTACTCCGAGAACCAGGGCGATGTCGTGTACGAAGTGACGGTCTTGTTGACAGAGTCTCATCCCGCCATGCGCTGGGGTATGACCGCAGAAGTCAAATTTGAATAATTGCTCATCACGCTGATTGGAGAAGTGGTGTTCATTCGGTCCGTCTTTGTTGAAAACAACTGCATCCGGGCCAGACACTGAATGCATCCTTCTCCAACTGGCGAGTGATTACGAAGGGCCAAGCCATGTCACTCCCCTTTATGAAAACACAGCCTGAAACTACCGCAAACCATCACATAATCGAATTGCGCGATGTGCAGAAATCCTATAAGTCTGCCGCGGGTGAATTTCCTGCGCTCAAAGGGATAGGTTTACAGATCAAAGCCGGTGAATTTGTCAGTATCATTGGCAAATCAGGAAGCGGCAAGTCCACCCTATTAAACATGATCACCGGCATTGACCGCCCTACTTCCGGTGAGGTTCTGGTTAATGGCACTGCGGTCCATGAATTGAATGAGAATCAACTGGCGGCATGGAGAGGCGGCAATCTTGGCATCATCTTCCAGTTTTTCCAATTACTGCCGGCACTTAGCCTTAAGCAGAATGTGATTTTGCCCATGGATCTGGCTGGCAAGTACAAGCCGCGTGAGAGACGGGAACGCGCAGAGCATTTATTGGAAATCGTTGGTTTGGCTGACCAAATGCAAAAACTTCCGAGCATGGTATCGGGCGGACAGCAACAACGCGCCGCGATGGCGCGCGCGCTCGCAAATGACCCGCCGATTGTCATCGCCGACGAGCCGACAGGGAACCTGGATTCCAAGACTGCTGAAACGGTCTTCGGTTTGTTCAACGATCTTGTCGCACAGGGCAAGACCGTCATCATCGTCACACACGACAGCAGTCTTGCAAAACGAACACATCGAACGGCGTTGATCGCCGATGGCGAGATTGCCAACGAATACGTGGCAAAGGCCATGCCCACGCTAACGCACGAACAACTTCTGTCCGCGACTCACAAAATCAAGCCGCGCCAGTACGAAGCGGGCGCGATGATCCTTGTGGAAGGCAAAAACAGCGACACGTTCTACATCGTTTCCAAAGGAACGGTGGACGTTGTATTGCCGCGCCCGAATCAATCGGATGTGATCGCGGTGGAACTTGGTCCCGGTAAATTCTTCGGCGAGATGGAATTCTTCCACGATCGTCGAAACAAGGCGTCCATTCGCGCCTGCGAAAGCTGCGACGTGGAATTGCTCGCCATAAGCTATGATCAACTCAACGAATTACTGAATCAATCTGAGGCCACGCGTGAGGCGCTTCATCGGGCCGCCGATCTGCACGAACGGGAAAATATCCAACAGCGAGAGGCGAGGGTTTGAGATGGGCGTCCTCTGGCATAAGATCTGGTTCGACCTATGGCACAATAAGACGCGCACCCTGCTGGCGGTTTTGAGCATCGCGTCCGGGGTGTTCGCGGTGGGCGCGATCTTCGGCATGAGCGACCTGCTCCTGACGAACATGGATGAGTCGCACCGCGCGGTGCTTCCAACCCACATCAACGTGTATCTGGGAAATCCCATTGACCGCGGCATTTTGCTCAACCTTAAGAGCGTGCCAGGCGTCGAGGATATCGAGCCTTTTAATTCGGTCAGCGTTCTTTACAAACTCCATCCTGAGGATGAGTGGCGGCAGGGTGTGATTCAAATGCGCGATGACTTCGAAAATCAGAAGTACGAATTGCTTCAATTGCGAGCGGGCAGCTGGCCCGGCGCGAAGGACGAAGTCGCGGTGGAACGAATGGCGGCGCAATTCCTCAAAATCGGTATTGGCGACTCGGTCATCTTCAAGATGGACGATAAGGAACGCCTCCTGCCCATCACGGGGTTGATCCGCCACCCGTTTGTGCCTCCGCCGCAATTTCAGGATCTGGCTTTCTTCTTCATGGACAGCGAAGGCATGGAGCGGCTGGATATTCCCGTCGGTAAGTTCAGTTCATTTTACGTGCGCGTGACTCCGTACAGCGCCGATTATGCCAAAGAGGTTGCAACTGCGATCAAATCCAAACTGGCGAAACAGGATATTCGCGTCGCGGCGTTTGTTTACGAAGACCCGAACAAACACTGGGGGCGCACATTTTTCGACGGCATCACGCTGGTGCAAAAGCTGCTCGCTTTGATCTGCGTGACGATCAGCGCGGTGCTGGTTTACAACACGCTCTCCAATCTCATCACACAGCAAATCAACCAGATCGGAATCCTGAAAGCGATTGGCGGAAGGACGGGAACGATCATTGGAATGTATCTGTTCAGCGCGCTGGTGTACGGAATCCTTGCTTTGATCATCGCCCTGCCTCTGGGCGCGATCACTGCCGCGCAATTGACAGCGATCTTTCTGGGGCTGTTCAACATTGACATGACTCAATTTCAGGTTTCGAGAGAGGCAATCATCTTTCAAGTCATGTCTGCGTTGATCGCGCCTTTGCTGGCGGGATTGCCTCCTGTTTTGCAGGGCGCGAAGATCACCGTGCGTCAGGCCATCGCAAGCTATGGGCTTGGCGGAGACTTTCACTCTGGCTGGCTCGACCGCATCGTCGAGGGAATCGGGCGCCGCTGGCTTCCGTCGCATTATGCGACTGCGCTCGGAAATATGTTCCGCCACAAGGGACGCCTGCTTCTCACGCAGTTTGTGTTGATCGCGGCGGGAAGCGCGTTTTTGATGGTGAGGAGTCTGGATTCATCGCTGGCATTGACGCTTGATAATTACTTCGGGAGACAGCATTACGATACGATGATCCAGTTCGAGCAGGATGAGAGGGCCAGCCGCGTTCTGTCCATAGCCGAATCTGTGGAGGGGGTCGAGAAAGCCGACATCCGCTTCATCCAATCTGCCAGCACGTTCGTCGCGGGCCAATTGGTCAAGGATGCGGGCATCGGCTCGACGATCAGGGGCATTCCCGCAGACAGCGACTTTTACTCGCCGTTGATGGTGGCAGGCCGCTGGTTCGATCCAGAAGACGGCCGCGCGGTCGTGTTGTCCCGCGATACGGCCAAGAAAAACAACATCCGAGTCGGCGATACGGTGACGCTTGACCTGGGCGAATTGGGCAGGGACGACTGGCTGGTCATCGGATTCTATGAGCCGGTATTTGTCGGCGGCTTTACCTCCGATACGATCTATGCGCCGCTTGACACGCTGTATCGGGCGACCAAAAAATATAATCAGGGAAGCATGGTTCTTGTCCGCACAACCTCTCACGATCCAGAATTTACAGCGGCCATTACCAAACAGCTCAAGGATTTATACGAAAGCAATAACATGAAAGTCGTTGACAGCCAAACGCAGGCCGCGTTACGCACGACCAATGAATGGCAATTCAGTACCGTGACGTGGATGCTGCTGGCCCTGTCCGTCATCGTTGCGGTTGTGGGCGCGATTGCGCTGATGGGCGCGCTCTCCATCGGCGTCATCGAACGAACAAAGGAGATCGGTGTGTTACGCGCGGTGGGCGCACGATCCCATACCATCCTCGGTATCTTCGTCATGGAAGGCGTTTTACAGGGATTATTGAGCTGGCTGATCTCGATTCCCATTTCCCTGATCGCCAGTCCCATGGTCGCCAGCTCGCTGGGTCATGCCATGTTCGGCGCGACGCTCGATTATGAATACAGCTGGCCCGCCGTCGGCATGTGGCTTGGCCTTGTCATTATCATTTCCATACTGGCTTCCATTCTTCCCGCACGCGGCGCGACGCGCATCAGCGTGCGCGACAGCCTGGCTTACGCTTAAAACCTGCCCGAATAACGGAGTGCAGACTTCAGTCTGCTTTGCTTGCGGACTAAAGTCCGCGCTCCGATGGATTATCGGATAGGTTCTTAATCAATCAAAAAGGATACATTATGTTTACTCTCCCGTTTTTTACAAATAATGAACCGAAAAGCAATGGAAACTCGCGCATGATTGACCTGCGCGATGTCCACAAGTATTACAAGACTGCCATCGGTGATTATCACGCGCTGAACAGCGTTGACCTGCAAATTGAGGCAGGCGAATTCGTGAGCATCATCGGGAAATCAGGAAGCGGCAAGTCCACGCTGTTGAATATGATTACCGGCATCGACCGGCCCACAAGCGGCGAAGTGTTTGTCAATGGCACAGCGGTGCACGAGCTGAACGAAAACCGCATGGCGCGCTGGCGCGGCAAGAATTTGGGCATCGTGTTCCAGTTCTTCCAACTCCTGCCGACCATCTCGGTCATCGAGAACATCATGTTACCGATGGATTTCTGCCGAACGTATCCGATGCGCGAACGCGAGAAGCGCGCCCTGGAATTGCTCGAAATGGTGGAACTGGCAGACCATGCCTACAAACTCCCCACCGCGCTCTCCGGCGGACAGCAGCAACGCGTGGCCATCGCGCGCGCGCTCGCCAACGACCCGCCCATCGTCATCGCGGACGAGCCGACAGGCAACCTTGATTCCAAGACCGCCGAGTCTGTGTTCGCGTTGTTCAATGAGCTGGTCGCAAAAGGCAAGACCATCATCATCGTCACCCACGACAGCGGACTGGCAAAACAGACTCATCGTACCGCGCTCATCGCGGACGGCGAGATCGTCAACGAATACGTGGCGAAAGCCATGCCCACCCTCTCACGCGACCAGTTGTTACAGGCCACGCGCATTGCAAATGCACAGGCTTACGAGGCCGGCGCGATGATTCTCTCCGAAGGCACAAACGCGGATACGTTCTACATCGTGACCAAAGGGACTGTGGAGGTTGTCCTGCCGCGGGAAAATCAATCGGACGTGATAGCGGTTCAACTCGGACCTGGAAAAGTCTTCGGCGAAATTGAATTTTTCCACGAGAAAAAACATAGCGCCTCCATCCGCGCCTCGGAGCGTGGAACTGTCGAAGTGCTGGCTATCAGCTATGATCAACTCAACGAATTGCTGGGCCAGTCCGAGGTCACGCGTGAGGCGCTGCACCAGATGGCGGATAAGCATCAAGAGGAAAATGTCACGCGGCGAGGGAGGATGTCATGAGCAGCCGCTGGAAGAAAATCTGGGCCGATTTCTGGGGCAACAAGTCGCGCACGTTTCTGACCATTTTGATGATCGCGGTCGGTGTATTCGCGGTGGGGCTGAACAGCAACACCGGCCTGTACATGAACGAAAGCATGGACAGCGATTATCTTTCGGCCAGCCCCTCGGAAGCGGAAATTTACGCCTCGCCGCTGAACGACGATATGGTGAAGATCGCGCGCTCCATGCCGGGCGTGGATGCGGTGGAAGGACGCAGTACCGCGAGCGCGGACGTGGTTCGCGAGGGGAAGCCGGTCACGATCCAACTCACGGCAGTGGACGATCCGAACAATCTGACGGTGGGCAAACTCAAGCCCGCGCTCGGTGAGACCAGCCTGCCCCCGCTTGGCGAGAGACAAGTCCTGGTGGATGAGTCTGCCAAATCGCTTGGATACAAACCCGGCGACACGATTATCGTCGAACTCAACAATGGCAAACGCCGCGAACTAATCCTGGCTGGTTACATGCACGATGTGACGGGGTTCCCGTTCCCATTTACAAATGCCATGAATGCCTACGTGACTCCCAACACACTGGTGTGGCTGGGCGGGTCATTGGATTACAACGTTTTGAAAGTAAGCGTTGCAAAAAACCAAACCGACCAGGATCACGTCACAGAAGTGGCGCAGGCCGTGGCCGACCGAATTGATCGCGCCGGTGCGACGGTTTATTTTGTAAGCATCTACCAACCGGGCCATCACTTTGCATGGAGCATCTCGCAGGGTGTCTTCTTTGTGCTTGGTGTGCTGGGCTACATGACCGTGCTGTTGAGCGGGTTCCTCATCGTCAACACCATCACCGCGTTGATGACACAGCAAACCCGCCAGATCGGTATCATGAAAGCCACAGGCGGTGGAAATGCTCAAATCTTCAGCATGTATCTCGTTTTGATCCTGGGTTTCGGGTTGGTCGCGCTGATTATCGCAATCCCACTTGCAAACATCGCGGCAAAGGCCAACGGCGGAGGGATGGCGGCATGGCTGAACTTCCACACAGTTCCCTACAGAAGCTATCCCATCACCCTTGTCCAGCAGGTGATCGTGGCGCTGGTCGTGCCGGTGATCGCGGCCATCTGGCCGGTCTACAACAGCGTGCGGATCACGGTGTGCGAGGCTCTCAGCGACTATGGCATTGGCGGCAACGCCAAGCCAAAGGATAAATCAGTGAGCAAGGGCGCGTTGTTCATCCCGCGCCCGATGCGGCTTTCGTTACGCAATGCTTTCCGCCGCAAGGCACGCCTGGCTTTGACCTTGTTCACCCTCGTTCTCGGCGGCGCCATTTTCATCGGCGTTTATAACCTGTGGGCTTCGTTCGATAAGACAATGCAGGACATCCAGGGCTATTTCATGGCCGACATCAACGTTTCGTTTGGGCGCTACTATCGCTTCGAGGAGGTTGCCTCCATCGCGGAGGCCGTACCCGGCGTATCGAGCGTGGAAGGCTGGACGGAAGTCCCCGGCACGCTGATCTCGGACAACAAAGATGAGGCCGGCACGCAGATCCTGTTTGTCGCTCCGCCCTCGACCTCGACCCTGATTCAGCCCATCATCACGTCCGGCCGCTGGCTGACGACCGGCGATGAGAATGCCATCGTGATCGGCAACCACCTGCTCAATGTCTTCCCCGATTTGAAAGTCGGCGATTGGCTGACCATCAAGATTGACGGCAAAGAGACAAAATGGCACATCATAGGCACTTACAGCATCACAGGCAACGTCAGCCCGCCGCTGCTTTACGTCAATTACGAATATCTCAGCCGCATTGTGGGCCAGCCGGGACAGGTCTATTCCCTGCGCGTGCTCACGAGCCAGCACGACTCGCTCACGCAGAAGCGTATCAACGATCAATTGCAGGCGGCCTTCAAAGCGCGCGGCATCCAGGTGACTTCCACGCAACTGGGCGCAGATTTCATCCAGGATCAAAAAGCGCAGACCGACATCCTGGTTTATTTCATGCTGTTCATGGCGGCCCTGATCGCAATCGTCGGCGGGCTGGGCCTGATGGGAACAATGAGCATCAATGTTCTTGAACGCACGCGCGAGATCGGCGTGATGCGCGCCATCGGCGCATCCAACGGCGACATCCAAAGCATCGTGATCGTCGAAGGCATGGTCATTGGCCTGATCAGTTGGGCCATCAGCATTCTCATCTCCATCCCCATCACAAACGTGCTGACCTATGGTGTAGGCGTGGCCATCATGACCTCCCCCATGCCTGCCGTGTACGGCGTGAGCGGCATCGTCGCATGGCTGATCTTTACCCTCATCCTTGCCACGATTGCGAGCGCACTGCCTGCACGCCGGGCATCGAGGCTCACTGTCCGCGATACGCTGGCATATGAGTAAACCAAAGGTGACAGTCACTTCGCAAAGTGACTGTCACCTTTTATACTTGGGTGATGGATATTATCGCCAAATTCCAATCCCATCTTCCCGCCGATCTGCAACAGGCCCTCAAGCAGATCAAAACACCGTTCGACGTGCAGGAATATTTGCTGGGCATGCCTTACAACGCCGAAGCGCGCGACAGGTCACCGCTGAATGTGATGCTGGACGGGCAATGCCACTGTTTAGACGGAGGATTCCTGGCGGCGCTTTTGCTTTGGAAATTGGGATTCCCGCCTCTTGTTCTGGACCTTAGGCCTGATCCCGGCATGGACGATGATCATGTCCTTGCGCTGTACCAGCTTGAGGGGCGGTGGGGTGCGGCGGCGAAGTCAAACTACGTCAATTTGGGATTCCGCGAAGCCATCTACAAGAATCCGCGCGAGCTGGCGATGTCGTATTTCGAGCATTACATCAACACAAAGAGGGAAAAGACCCTGCGCGGTTACACACGCCCAATGGATCTATCAAAATATCCTGACCCCAACTGGCCGTGGGATGAACAGTCCGCGAACAGGTTATACAAGCATTTCTACAAACGCAAACCCATCCCGCTGATCTCGAAATCAACCGCGAAAAGGCTGAACCCGGTCACCGAGAGATTATTCGAAGCAGAGACACTTCACACGAATATGAATTGGGTGTTTGGGATTCGGGAAGAATGAATTCCCGCCCTCACCCCGCCCCTCTCCCAGAGGGGGAGGGAGAAACTATGGGCATTTTCTTTTATCCCCATTGCCATCCAGGCTGATGTCAATTTCAACGCCTTCCCTGAGTTGAACGATTGCGACTTCGGGATATTGATCCATGTCGAGATCATAAACGGTATAAGTGCCCGGATAGATCCACACTTCATTTTCGGGATATTGAAGCAGGGACGGAATGATGATATCGCCGGGCTTGACGATCATTTGATGGTGGGTGCAATTCCGCAGGTAGGACGCAACCGGCCAATCCGTAACCTGGATACCAGGCAGGCCTGCAACATCGCCATCCATTGAAGAATAACCTGTCATTATGGAGACCCAGCCCGTTTGCCCTGGTTGAGATGGGATGGAAATCTGTACCCAATCCGAGAGTATATCCCGCGCCAACACCGAGGCTGATTCTCCCTTCGCAAGCACGCCAATTGGGTTATACGCCAGTCCCGGCCCGCGGCGAATGTACAGGTTGCCGTTGACCGCGGTGATCGTATCTTTGACTTGTATCTCTTCAACTATAGGCGTAACCGTAACTGTGGGAAGCGGCAGGGTTGAAGTTGGTTCGGGAGGCCGGGTTGCGGTTTCTTCGCTCACGGGCACTTCAGTGATTTGCGCTGGCGCAGTATCACTGGGGACAAATCGGGCCGCGCGGCGACATCCGGTTACGGAAACGAATAAAATCCCGGCAAGAGACCAGAGCAATAATTTGGAAAATCTCGAAGACATTTACAGGCCATTCCTATCAGACTCCAAAGTCTGGAGACTTTGGAGTCCGCGGCAAATTTTATTCGTAGCGTAACGCTTCCACAGGTTCAAGAGCAGCGGCGCGATTGGCCGGATAGATACCGAAGAACAGGCCCACCGCCGCGGAGAAAAGCGTGGCCAGCATCACCGCATCAATCCCAACGATCGGAGTAAAAGCTGTGCCTGAAGCTGTCGCGATCCATCCGACCAGGAATGAGATCAGCCAGCCAAACAGTATCCCGATAATCCCACCGACTAAACTTAGCACGGACGATTCGGTCAGGAATTGGATCAGGATGTCACGTCTGCGCGCACCCAACGCTTTACGCAGGCCGATCTCGCGCGTCCGTTCAGTGACCGAGACCAGCATGATATTCATAATGCCGATCCCGCCAACAAGCAGGGAAATGCCGGCAATCCCACCCAGGAAAATGGTCAGAATGCCGGTGATTGTGGAAAAAGTACTCAGAAACTGTTCTTGCGTGAAGATCGTGAAGTCATCTTCTCCAATCGGCGTACGATGGCGCTGACGCAGGATCTGACTGATCTCTTCGGAAGCTGTTGGCACCGCTTCTGCACTGATGGCCTGCACAGTGATGATGTCCACTTCATTATGAGCCTTGCGGCCTGTCAAACGCGCTTGTGCCGTGCTGAAAGGGACAAATGCCTGGTTATCCTGGCTTCCAAACATACTACCGCCCCTGGACTCCAATACGCCGATCACGCGAAAAGGCTGACCTTCGATCCGCACTGTGTCACCTACCACGCCATCATGGTGGCCAAACAAATTGTCTGCGGTTTCCGGGCCCAGCACAACTACCGAAGCGTATCCAAGGACGTGTTCTTCATTGATGAACTCGCCTTCTGTCAATATTAAGTTGCTGATCTCAGATTCTTCGGGTACAACACCCATAATTGTCGTGGAAGTGCTCTCGCCGCCAAAAGTAATCGTGCCACTCGTCTGCAGGGCTGGCGCTACCATCAGCACTGACGGTGCAGCCAGCGGATCGGCGAGTGCATCGGCATCTGCCAGTGTAAGCGGGCGCTCAAAGGCGACGGTCCTTGGGCCGCCAGGACCTCCCTCCTGCATATTTCCCCTGAAGACGAACAATAAGTTTGTGCCAATACTGGTAATTGAACCGGTGATAGACTGCTCCGCGCCGTTCCCAATGGCTAGCATGGCGATTACCGCCGCGACGCCGATCACAATCCCCAGCACCGTCAGGCCGGAGCGCATTTTATTACCAGCCAGGCTTTCAAGAGCTTCAAGGAATGCTTGTGCTAATGTCATTTCCATTCTCCAGTAGCCCATCGCGCAAACGGATCACGTGATGGGTCTGCTCGGCGATGGCGGAATCGTGCGTCACAATGATCAAAGTTGTTCCCCACTCGCGGTTCAAGTTGAGCAGGAGATTCATGATCTCCCTGCCCACTTTGGAATCCAGGTTGCCGGTCGGTTCATCCGCCATGATGATCGCAGGGTTGTTGACCAGGGCACGCGCAATCGCCACGCGTTGCTGCTGTCCGCCGGAAAGCTCGAACGGACGATGCGTCATGCGGTCTTCCAAACCCACCGCTTTCAGCGCTTCCATGGCTCGATCGCGTCGGCCTTCGGTAATTCCTGCGTACCGCAAGGGAAGTTCAACGTTGCCAATAGCAGTCAAACGCGCGAGCAGGTTGAAACTCTGAAAAACAAACCCGACCTTGCGATTGCGGATGCTGGCAAGCTGATCGTCGTTCAACGCGGCCACAGGCTCGCCATCCAAAATATATTCGCCTGAGCTTGGCCGGTCGAGGCAGCCCATGGTATTCATCAGAGTGGACTTTCCCGACCCTGAGGGTCCCATGATTGCAACTATGTCCCCGCGCTTAACCTTGAACGAAACCCCACGCAAGGCCTCAACTTCGATTTCGCCCATCTTATACACTTTTTTCAAGTCGTGGGCTTCGATCACCCAATCCATCTCAACCTCCAAACGGCCCGAAGCTTTGCGACGGCGGATTCAAAATCACCTGATCACCCTCTTTCAAGTCTCCGTCTACTACAACACTCATCGAATCGGACGACTGGCCGAGTCTGATTTTGACCATGACCGGCTGGCCGTCTTTCAGCACATACACCACCCGGGTATTATCCACCAAACGGACAGCGCGGTTGGGCACGAGCAAGGCGTTCTTGACCTCTTTCACAACGATATTGACCGCCGCGGTCATGCCCGGTTTGACCAATTCGTCTGCATCCGTGATTTCAACGGTCACGGTGAAATTGACAATCCCCTGCACCGTATCACCGGCCTGTCCCACTTCCACGACTTCGCCGTGGTATTCCTTGCCGAGAATTGCATCGAAACTCAAAGTCACAGGCATTCCGAGTCCCACGTTGTTGATATCCACCTCTGAGACTTGAACATCCACCAGCAAGTGGGAAAGATCGTCCAGCCGAAAAGCAGTTGCGCCTGTATTCACCTGATCGCCCACGACCGGCCCGGCCTGCGTGATCGTCCCATCAAATGGGGCAATGATGCTTCCCATGTTCAAGGTCACTTTCGCCGCGGCCACGCGGGCTTCAGCGGCGGCAACATCTTCGGGGCTGGGACCGTCCTTCACCCGTTCGTAAGCGCGTTGCGCATCTTCCAATTGCGCCAGGGCCAGCGCCAGTTTTTCGTCGGCATCGGCAATGGTCTCTTTATCTGCATAGCCTTTGTATTCGCGGATCTTTGGAACGCCGCCTACGATATAAACATCGGTAATCGTAATTTTCCCATTAAGCGACTGGCGATAATCGTAAGCCTTCTTGTAATCCTGCTCGGCTTTATCGAGCGTAATCGCGGCCTGGGCCTTGGCGGTGTTCGAGTTCATCAGGTCGTCCAGCGCCCTTTGCGCGCTGACCAGGTCTGCTTCTGCCAGGATAATGTTTTGGGAAACTGAAGCCTTATCGAGGCTGGCCAGCACATCGTCCCGTTTGACGCGGTCGCCGACTTCCACATTCACAGCGTCCACAGTTCCATTCGTCTGCCAGACCAGGGTTGCGCTTCGCTGTGCGCGCACACTTCCAGTCGCGCCCACGCTCGCTGTCAGATTACCGCGCTCGATCACCTCTGTCTGAAATTGCAGGTTCGCCGAATCGCTTCCTCCGCGGAATACAAAAAACAGTATCAACAGGATGAGGGCTATTCCCACTCCAATGGATACCTTCTTATGTCTCTTGACGAATCCAATCATGTAAATGCCTCCGTGCGGGTTCTTCCCGCCGTCCCAATTCTACACCTTTGATATGTACGCACAAGCAGATAGATGGGTTGTTTTATACCCTTTTTACGTTAATGGGTCATGACGAAAATTGTGACGATTGTCGTCAGCTTTGGTGACATTAAAGCCTGTGTCTGCCAATGCGGATTGGGTATCATCACACTGACCTTCGTTATTTATCATTAGGTTTTGGAGGCATCCCGCATGCAGGCAGTACCCAGTGAATTCCTGGCCATTGACCGAAAAGAACGAGCCAATCGGCCATTTTTTGATTTAGATTTGCGCCCGCCCGAAGTCCGCACGTGCGACTTCGATGACGTGGTCATCTCTTTTGATCCCGAACGTGCCATGGTGGAAGCCGCACGCTGCATCCATTGTCCCGACCCGGCCCCGTGCATGTTGGCCTGCCCCGCGCATAATGACATCCCCTCCGCCATGTGGCTCATCGAACAGGGATGCTTCGCGGATGCCGCCAACATCTATCACAAGACCAGTTCTCTCCCGGAAATCTGTGGACGCGTTTGCCCGCACGAAGCATTGTGCCAGGGATCGTGTGTACTCAACAAACATCACCAGCCCGTACAGACCGGCGAACTCGAAACCTTCGCCGTGGATTACCAGCGCCGCACCGATGGCTACATTATTCCCGTGGGAACTCCGTCGGGCAGGAAAGTTGCCATAATCGGAGCCGGACCCGCAGGTCTCGCGTGCGCCGAGCAATTGGTCCGCAAAGGCCACGAGGTGACCGTCTTCGAATCCAAGCCTGCACCCGGCGGCCTGCTCGTCTATGGCATTCCCAACTTCAAACTCCCCAAGGATGTCTGGGGAGAAAAATGGGGGGAATTCGAGCGCGCGGGCGTCAAGTTCCAACCAAATACCTACATCGGCAAGGATAAGACGATTGATGGTTTATTTGCTGAAGGCTTCGAAGCCGTCTTCATCGGCGTCGGCTCTGAAATTGACGCGAAAATGGAAGACACTCCCGGCACGGATCTCTGCGGCGTTTACGAAGCCACCGACTTCCTCATCCGCGGCAATGTTGATCCCGCCCTGCTCCCGGACGACATGCGAAGGCCGCTCGAACTTGGCAGGCGCGTGGTCGTCATCGGCGGCGGCGACACGGCCTCTGACTGCCTCCGTACCGCCCTGCGACTCGGTGCGGAAGAAGTGACCTGTCTCTACCGCCGCACGGAAAAGGAAATGCCCGGCGGCAAGAAAGACCGCAAGATGGCAAGAGACGAGGGCGCGAAATACCGCTTCCTCACCCAGCCTGTCAAATTCATCGCAGGCGCGGACGGAAAACTCGCGGCCGTCGAATGTATCGAAATGAAACTCGGCGAACCGGATGCCAAAGGCCGCCGCAGGCCCGTTCCCGTCGAAGGTTCCAACTTCAGCGTCGCGGCAGATACGGCCATTCTCGCGCTCGGCTACTGGCCCGATCCCATTCTCGGCAAAACCACACCCGACCTCGAAGTCCATGATTGGGGACTCATCATCGTCAAAGACAAGGCCACCGGCGCAACCACGCGGCCCGGCGTATTCTCCGGCGGAGATTGTGTCACCGGCCCCGATCTCGTCGTCACTGCCATGGTCGGTGGGCGCAAAGCCGCCGCCGCCATTGACGAATATTTACGAAACAAATAACTCCCTGCTGAGGGCAGGCTGATATTGTAGGGCGACATTAGTCGCCCTGCATCTTTTAAAGTTATAATCTCCCGCATGTTACAGCGAATATATCAAGCCTTAGAGTACACAACCTACATCCTCGTCTGCGCCTCCCTGCTCGGCTACAGCACACCGCCCACCACAGACAAAATCGAAAACATTCGCGCCTTCACGCGCGACATCGAATTCGACTACATCAGTTGGATGGTTGACGCTTCCCTGCTCAAGCTCGAGTCCGCCACCGTCAACCTGCCGCACAGCCTCGACCCGGCCGCGCAAAAAGAAATCGTCACCCAATATTTGCGTGTTACACAACTTTCATTCGAACAGGAACACCAGCTCGAGGGACTCTACGCCGACGCATCCATCCTCGACAAGGAAACCGCCTCCGCCACACTGCGCGCCGAACTCGCCGCCACATATGACCGTATCGCAAAAATCGGCCCCCTTGCAGAAGCCATCCTCCAAAACCAGGTCAGTGAAATACTCGCCGAAGCAGACCTCACCATGGGCGGGCAACCCACCCCAAATGTGCTGTATCATTCCACGCCGTTACCCATGGCGCTCATCGTTTCCCCGCGCGAACGCATCGAACAAACTGCCAACATCTCCGTTGCAATGGACCTCACCGTGGATGAACAAGCCGCGCTCGAAAAAAACGTGGATACCCATCTAAACGTCTCCTCGCTCGTCGTTCCCATCGGCGGTATCGGCGTGTATCCCACCATGGTCATGGAAACCACCGACATCCGCTGGCTTCTCGAAGTCGTCTCCCACGAATGGACTCACAACTACCTCACCCTCCGCCCGCTCGGCATCCTCTACAGCGAAACGCCCGAACTGCGGACAATGAACGAAACGACCGCCTCAATAGTCGGCAACGAGATCGGGACTCGCGTCCTCGAACGCTTTTATCCTGAACTCATGCCCGCCTCCACCTCGCCCCGCAGCCTGCTCTCGTTACCCACAAATCCCCTCCCCGACGATTCAAACCCGCCCCCCTTCGACTTCCGCGCCGCCATGCACGAAACGCGCGTCACCGTGGACGCGCTCCTCACCGAAGGAAAAGTCAAAGAAGCCGAAGCCTACATGGAGTCGCGCCGACTCGTCTTCCTGGAAAACGGATATCTGCTCCGCAAGATCAACCAGGCCTACTTCGCGTTCCACGGCGCTTACGCAGATGTCCCCGGCGGCGCGGCAGGCGAAGACCCGGTCGGCCCGGCAGTTCGCGCATTGCGCGCCCAAAGCACATCCCTCGCGGATTTTGTAAACACAATCTCCTGGATGACCAGCTTCGAGCAATTGCAGGAAGCGGCAGCAAAGTAAACATGCGTATTCAAAAAACAATTTCGCTTGCCATCCTTATCCTCGCCAATGGATTCCTCCTCTCAGCCTGCGGATCGTCCACTCCAACCGAGACTCCCATCACCGCGACGCCCACCCCCATCCCGCCGACAGCGACACCCGAGGTCAGTTGTTCCTCCATCAAAATGGAACCAACCCCCGCGGTCACATCTGGCCCGTTTTCCGTTGCCGCGGATGACTTTATTCTCGGCGATGTGTCAGCTCCTGTAACCGTGGTTGAGTACTGCGACCTGCAATCCCTGGACTGTCACGGCCTGGCGGACATCCTGAACAAACTGCTCGAAAATCATTCCAGGGATATGCGCCTCGTTATCCGCCCCATCCCACTGCTCGAACTCAAAGGATTTGAAAATTCGATGATCGCCATGCAGGCGGTCATCGCCGCGGACAAACAGGGCAAATTCATCGAAGTCCATAACCTGCTCTATGAAAAATATGCAGAGTGGGCCGGAATGACTTCCACCTCTGCGTTCGAAGGCTGGCTCGCAAGGGAAGTCCCTCCGCTCGGAGTCGACAAGGCCCAATTCCAAAGCGACCTCAAAAGCCAGGAAACGGTCGCCCAGATGACAGGGTGGTATGAATCGGCAAAGGAAAAAGGTGTCGTGCCGCCATATCCTCTCGTCCTGATCAATGGCAATCCCGTCAACGTCGGCCTGCTTTACTACGACTATCTCGATCAAGCCATCAGCCTGATCGCGCTGGGCGCAAAACAGTTCACCGAATGCCCGCCTTTCGCCATTGACCCGGCCAAACAATACATCGCGACCATCCACACCGAAAAAGGTGACATCACCATCCAATTGTTTGCAGACAAAGCTCCGCTGGCGGTCAACTCTTTCCTCTTCCTTGCGCAGCAGGGATGGTTCGAAGGTGTGACCTTTCACCGCGTCATCCCCGGGTTCGTTGCGCAAGCCGGCGACCCAAGCGGCACAGGCCAGGGCGGCCCCGGCTATCTCTTCAACAATGAAACAAGTGACCTGAAATTCGACAAACCCGGCATGGTGGGCATGGCGAACTCCGGGCCAAACACGAACGGAAGCCAATTCTTCATCACCTATGCGCCCGCGCCCCACCTCGACGGAAGCTACACCATCTTCGGTCAGGTTATCAGCGGCATGGACGTGGTCGAACAACTCACCCCGCGCGATCCAGGACAAGGATTCAGCCTGCCGCCGGGAGATAAAATCATCGGTGTTGACATCGAAGAAAAATAGCCGCCCATGCAAAACTCAAAAACACACTGGCCTTCCATAATAATCCTGCTTGCCATGATTCCCGGCGCGGGGCTGTTCCTGGTCACAGCCCTGGGACTCGGAGTCAGTTCCATTTTCGCGCTCGCAACCAATGGAGATGACCCTGCCGCTTCCATGATCGCCGCTGTCTCTGCCGCGCTGGAAGGATTGATCCTCGCGGTGGGCGCGTGGTTCGTCCTGCAAAAAACGATCGGCCGCGAACAGGCCGATGTGTCCCCCGCTTTTCCATTTGCAAACTGGCACGTCTTCACCGCCCTCGGTTTGGGAGGAATTGCCCTGCTCATCGGCGGGTTGGCGGCCTTTTCAGAAATCAAGTGGCTTGCCCTGCTTCTCCTTCCCATCCTGACCATCCTCATCATTGCACCGCCGATCTGGATCATGCTTGGGCTGGGAACAAAGGGACTCGATCTGGGGCCGCGCTGGCGGGTCTGGGGCATCATCGGCGTCGGCATGACGGTTGGCCCGCTGATCATGATCGTGCTGGAAATCGTCATCGCAATCGTTCTGGTTTTGGGTGCCAGCATTTACCTTGCCGTGCAGCCCGGCATGGCCGAGGAAATCATCCGCCTCGGTAATTTTCTTGAAAACGAGACCAATCCTGAGGTCATGTTAAGAACGCTTGGCCCGTACGTCATGAACCCAGCCGTGATCACTGCCGCGTTAACTTACATCGCTCTGATAGTTCCCTTGATCGAAGAATTGCTCAAACCGCTTGGCGTTTGGCTGTTTGCCCGCAAGATCGAATCACCTGCGCAGGGATTCGCGCTGGGCCTGCTCAGCGGCGCGGCCTATGCCCTCGTGGAAAGCCTCGGCGCAAGCGGACGCGGCGGCCCGGATTGGACGGTGGTCGTTGCAATTCGCGCCGGCACAAGTTTCCTGCACATCACAACCACAGGGCTCATGGGCTGGGCGATCATCGCCGCCTGGCGTGAGCGGCGCATCCTTCGATTGCTGGCAACTTATGCGGCAGTCGTCGTCCTGCACGGCCTTTGGAACGGCTCCACAATTGGAACGAGCCTTGCCGTTATTGCAAGCACCATCGGTGAATCAAACTGGATATTCACGATCGTGCCCGCCGCCATCTGTGGAATGCTGGTGCTTGCCATTGGCATGGTGGCGGTCCTGCTCGCATCCAACCGCAGGGCAAGAAAACTATCCCGGGCTGAAGCCGCGCCATCAAATCCCATATTGACGAAAAACACCACCCCCGATACAGAGAGTAAAATAACTTCATGACTTCATCCATTGCCCGCGCAGGCGACCTCGCGCAGCTCGTCGGCCTGCGCCACAAACATTTCATCCTCACCCTCCAGGAAGGCGCGGACTTGCAAACCCATCGCGGCGTGCTCAAGCACGATGACCTGATCGGCAAACCGTGGGGTTCACAGGTCTTCAGTCACATGGGCGCGCCGTTCTTCCTGCTCGAGCCCTCGCTCGGCGACCTGCTCATCAACCTGCCGCGCACCACGCAAATCCTCTACCCCAAAGACATCGGCTTCATCCTCATCACGATGGGCATCAAGCCCGGACAGCACGTGATGGAAGCAGGCACAGGGTCGGGGTCAATGACGATTGCGCTCGCGTCAACTGTCGGGGCGGAGGGACGCGTTACGTCATACGAACAACGCGTGGACATGCAGAATCTCGCCCGCAAGAATGTCGAACGGGTGGGCCTCGCTTCGCGCGTGACCTTCAAACTGCGCGACATTCAAGAGGGCTTCGACGAAGCCGATGCAGACGCGTTCTTCCTCGACGTGCCAAATCCATATGACTACATCGCGCAAGTGCGCGCCGCCATCAAGCCCGGCGGATTCTTCTGCACGCTCATCCCCACTTTCAACCAGGTGGAAAAAACTCTGGTTGCCTTGCGAAAGCATAAATTCGCCTTCATCGAAGTGTGCGAAATCCTCCTGCGCTATTACAAGCCTGAACCCTCCCGCATCCGCCCCACGGACAGGATGGTGGCGCACACAGGTTTCCTGATCTTTGCCCGCAGGATCGAACCAGGCGCAGACGAGCGCGCGAAGGAACTTAACGAAGAAGTAGGGGTAAGCATCCAGGAAGGAGAGCAATAATATGTTTCGCCGCCGTGGTGGATTCCGTCCCGGACGCCGGGGATTTGCTCCTGCCATACCGCCCAGATTACAGCGCGCCAACCAACTGCTGGCAAACGGAAATTACGCCGAGGCCGCGCTGGCTTTTCTGGAATTGGCGCGCGGCGCGGAGGATCGCTTCCCCGAACGCGCACCGTTCCTCTACCTGCAAGCCGGTCGTGCCGCCATTTTGGATGGACAGACCCAAATGGGTATCGCCCATCTACGCCGCGGCTTGACCATGCTCGGCACACAAGGCCGTTTCGTGCGGATGCAAAACGCAGGCCAGCACGCCGTTGAGGAATTGAATGCACGCGGCCTATCCGCTGAAGCCGCGGAGATTGCCGAACTCATCAACGGCAACATTCCTCAACGAAGCGAGCACGAAACGTCTCCCGCCAGAAAGCCGACCCTGCCCACACACTGTCCAAATTGCGGCGGCTCACTCCGCCCTGATGAAGTCGAATGGCTGGACGATCTCACCGCCGAATGCACCTACTGTGGAAGCCCCGTGCGCGGAGATTGATTGGCCTCACTTTGTTGGTGATCGAGCAGCCCCGAATGCTTGTAGAGGGGCGTATCGCCCTGCCCTGGCGGGCTGGGCCAGGGAGACCACCTGTTACAGGAATACACTTCCGCCCACCTACACCATGTACCCAACCGAAGAATATATCACCGCCAAACTGCGCGAGGCTGAGGATGTCACTGACACCGACGGCTATGCCGAAGTTGACCTTTCGCCCAATTCCCGCATAAAATGCGCGGCAGTTCTGATCCCGCTTGTGTGTTTCGACGATCAATGGCACCTGCTCTTCACGCGCAGAACGGACAGGGTCGAGTCACACAAAGGGCAGGTCTCTTTTCCAGGCGGCGCGTGCGATGACGGCGAGACCACTCCCGAACAGACCGCGCTCCGTGAAGCGGATGAAGAAATCGGGGTGGCCCCGAAGGATGTAAAAGTCCTGGGGCGGCTAAGCCGTCTGATAACGGTCACCAGTTTTCGGGTCAGCCCGATCGTGGGCGTCATCCCGTGGCCGTATGCTTTTCGGGTGGCAAATATCGAAGTGGCGCGCGTCTTCACCATGCCGTTATCCTGGCTCGCAAACCGGAATAATTACTGGGAACTGTTCCGCCGCGATTCGGACAGGTCGGTTATCTTTTATCATCCGTATGACGGGGAATTGTTGTGGGGCGCAACCGCAAGAATGACGGTCAATTTTTTGAAGACGATTGATGTTTTAACATAACAGGACCTTCGCTTGGACTGCAAAATCTCCTGATTTTGCGGCGAAGTCGGGAGATCCTTCGACAAGCTCAGGACGACGCTTCGGATTCCGTTGAGCAAAAGTCACACAAGTAACATAAAAGCCCGCCATCCAAAAGATGACGGGCTTTTGAAGACTGTCGAAGTTATTACTTCTTCTCTTCTGTGCCTTCTTCTTCCTTCTTACCGCGTTCCACAGAGAGTTCAGGTTCAGCGGTTGTTGTAACAGCAGCGACCTCACCAACGGGTGCGGCAACCTCTTCCACCTTGGGAGCCGCGGCAATCGCAACCATAATGTCGGCGTCATCCAAAATGCGGATATTATCCGATAATGCGATGTCGCTGACGTGAATGCCGTCGCCCACCTGCTTGAGCAGGGAAAGATCCACCGTAACGCGTTCGGGCAGGTCGGTGGGCAAACATTCCACTTCGAGTGCCTCGA
The DNA here is from genome assembly GCA_016235425.1 of Chloroflexota bacterium. Lineage (GTDB taxonomy): Bacteria > Chloroflexota > Anaerolineae > Anaerolineales > Villigracilaceae > JAKOVF01. Next base: position 62,549 of record JACRLC010000076.1, read on the forward strand.
GGCCATGCACAAACACGGCGTTGAAATCCTTCACCGCGGGGGAAAAGCCGGTGAATTCGATTCGCACGCTGGCGCGGATCTTCTCGGTGAGCGAAACCGCCAGGAAATCCACGTGCGTGAGACTGCCCTTGATGTAATTGCGCTGTTTCTCGCGCACAAGAGTCGGATATTCCTGCCCATCCAGTTCAATCGTCACCAGGCTGGACGAGGTGAGCTTGCCCAACGCAAGCCCCGCGCTGTGCGCTTCCAGTGAGATCGCGATCGGCTCCACGTGCCGTCCGTAGATCACCGCGGGCAGTTGACCCGCGCGGCGCATGGCTTTCACCTGCTTGCCGGTCACATCGCGTTTCACAGCTTTTAGTACGACTTTCTCCATCTTAACTCCTCGGGCGCCTCTCACTTCGTAGTAACGACTTAAGTCGTTACTACGAAATTACCTTCGCCCTTTGAATGATTTTCTCCCGGCCTCTCAGCCGGGGGATTTACGATTTTCGGCCAAATAACATCCGGCCCAGCAACAGCATCAGCCCGGCGAACAAACCGCCAACCAACCCGGCGATCAACGCGCCGCGCGTATCCATTACGGTGGTGACGCTGCCTTCCACTTTCGGGGATAACAGGACGATTGACTCGATCCGTTCCCCGCGGACTTTTGCGCCCGCCACGACTCCCGCGTAGGTGTTGCCCATCTCCACGCTTCCCGCGACGACCGCGCCTGCGTACCCATTAATAGACACGTTCTCCGCCCGGACCGCTCCCGCCCCGCTGTTCTGCATGTTCACTTCCCCGGCATGAACGAGTCCCAAACCGGATTCGTGCGTATTCACCCTGCCAGACTTCACGTCAAGCGCGACGCTGATGTGAAGCTCAACTTCCTCCGCCTCGATCTCCTGCGCCGAACTCTGGTGCATTCGCACCAACTCAGCCTTGACCGAGTCAACATCCACCTGCGTCAGGTTGGTCACTTGCGGCTGGTCTGATTCGGGGAGGGAAGTTTGTTCGGTCATCTTTTCTGGCACAAATTGCGCCTCCGCTCTTGGAGGCGCAGGATCAACGGACTGCATTTTAGTCCGTGAGGAGGGAATTCGTCAAGGTGCCGCGTTCTTGTTTGCGGTGAGAGAGTGAGTAACGGGCAATGACGGATGATGTGCCGGGAAAATTATTGGTCATTGTTTTACCCAAAGCACAGACGTATAATTTGATAGCAAAATACGGTGCGCTCGAAGAAAATCTGATTCCGAGGGAAAAAACCAAGTTCCAGCGCGGCAATAGTTAAATCTTGTGGATGACATTCCATCAGGCACTCCAAAAATAGAAGGGCAAAATGAATTCATCTGTTCTTATCGCGATAATCACCGCAATTGCAGCACTCGTGGGTGCGGTAAGTCCGATTATTGTAGCTTTGATTCAATCCAATAAAGACAAACAACCACAAACCGGCGGCATAATTTTGCCAAGCAATGTAATATTACACCAGCCTAAAATTCGGGTTCGATGGAGCGTCATTCTGATTTTTTCTTTTGTGTTCGGCGTATTGGGTTATGGCATGGCATTACTGGCCAATCCGGGGGCATCAACGTCACAATCCATCACACCTGAAAGTACCAGCTTTCCACCCACGTTGGAACAAGCTCCCATGCCAACGCCGTGGTTTTTAGGAAACGGTATCACTTCCACTGATCCAAAACCGCTATGCACAATCGCAGTGAATAATAATGCCCGCGAATCAGGCAGGGATAATGCCATGGGATTGACATTCAATATAACAGGACAGGACGGCTTTTGCAGTTGGATTATTTCGCTTGACGGCTACGACGCCAGCTCGAAAAAGCAGGTTACATTCCTGGTTAAAGGGGAGAAAGGAGGAGAACAATATCTGGTTGGAATTAAAGATGTGAAGACAGAATCGGGCAGGGAACCAAAGGTTCCAGAAACAGCTTCCGCTTCCTGGGCGCAAGTTTCCATTCCTTTAGATGATTTCGAAAATCAAGATTTATCTTCATTGGAAAACTTCAGCCTGAGCTTTAAGATTGGAAGCGGCACAATCTACGTGGATGAGCTAATATTCACGCCATGACAAAAGGAGTTTGGCTATGAAACGAAACACCATTCTCTTGGTATTGGTATTATTGGTAGTCCCTTTATTACTGCAATCCTGCGGGCCATCAACGAAGGAAATCGAGCTGACCGTTCAGGCAGGGATAAATCAGGAAAATACCCGGGAGGCCCTCCAGAAAGAACAAACTGACGTTGCCAATACGCAAAGTGCCATTAAAACTGAAGGAACCGCAATGGCGATGACACAGACGGCAATGGCAATTCCTCCCGCACAAGCCGTTACGGCGGCTTCATGTCCGTTTTATATTTATAAGGATTGGGGAGCTGAAGTCAATCACTTTGTACCGGAGGGTTGGATGGGCGATACCCAGGATATAAAGCTGGATGACAATTACAAGCTCGACCCCGAACATCCAACCGTGATCCAGATCACCTACAAACCGAGTGGAGATATGCAGTGGGCTGGTGTCTATTGGTGGGATCCGCCCGGTAGTTTTTTTGGCAGTAAGGATGGCGGCTTCGATCTCTCCTGCGCAACAAAGTTGACCTTCTGGGCACGTGGAGAAAATGGCGGAGAGAAGGCGGAATTCAAGGCCGGCGGCATTGCAGGCACTTTCAGGGATTCCCTGCAACCAGCGTTATCGAGCGGACCCATTACTTTAACAAATTCGTGGGTTCAATACACAATCGAATTATCGGGGAAGGATTTAAGCCATGTCATAGGCGGTTTTGTCTGGGTTACCAACAAACCACAAAACCCTAATGGATCTGTCATTTATATGGATGACATTCTGTATGAACATTAGGTTGCAGGTAATTCAACGCCATCAAATACTTGCGTCCAGAGATCCGAACGCCCTATTTCCAAAATAATTTTGGTAAAAACGATCTGCCATAGTTGGCTCGCAGATGAAAAAGAGACAGTCACGATTTCGCGGCTGTCTCTTTTATTGCGGGGAACTTGCCGCCACGCAAGCTCAAGTCTCTGTTTCGGCGGCGGCAAGTCTCCATCCGGGAATTATTCGGGGACGAGCACTACTTCGTATTCGGTATCAGGCGTCGGCGGAGTCCCGAAGCGTGCATTGACAACGTAGAGCGATCCGCCGAAGCGTGCGATGGTGGTCGGTACACGGAACAGTGGACTGGTGATGGCCGCCTCGATGGTTCCTGAATTAAAGTCGGATTCCAATTTCACCACGGCGACCTGATTCAAGGTATTCTGTACGACGTACAATGTTTTTCCGTGCAGCAGGATTCCGTCTCCATTCGACACCGAACCTGTCCCCAGATCAATGAGAGCTGCCTCGCCTGTGGCTGGGTCCACCGAATACAGGGCGCCCTGCGAACTGTTGACGATGAACAACGTCCTGCCATTGGGCGTGACGGCAATGCCGTTGGCGTTGAAAGCTCCCGGCGTAAATTGATAATCGCCGCCCAGTGAGATCACCTCACTGGCGGGGGGATCGGTCAACTGGCCGTTCTTTTCAAGCGGTACGCGGTATATCACCGGCTGGAAGGAATCGGTGAAATAGGCGGCATCTTTTGTGACCACTACGTCGTTGATAAAACTGGACTCAGCCGTTAGTTGGATTTCAGCCGCGTTCGCGCCAGTCTCGCCATTGTAAATGTAAGCATAGCCGGTAGTACCGCCTGCCGCGAACAACAAGCCCGAGCGCTTGTCAAACTTGAGGCCGATTGCCCGGCGGCCATCCTGTGCAGGGACAAGCACTTCGCCTTTGCCTGTCCGCAGGTCGCCGCGGTACACCGCGCCGGTTGGGATGGACCCAACGTAAAAAGTATTTCCACGGCCGGTGGCAATGCCTTCCGGCTGGAAGCCATTTGGCAGGAAAATGACCTCCGGGAACGTATCTGCGGGTATTCCTGCGATCATGGTAAAGCTGAGTGAGACCAATAGTAAAGCCACGATGAAACGCTGGGGTGCAGTCTGAATTACAGACATTTTTTCTCCTTTCTAATCTAAAACTGGGCGGGGGATTTAATCGTGATCCGCAATAACATTGTGTAAATCCATTGGCGGATTTCATTATTTTAGGGAGGCAATATGATACTTCTCTGAGAAAAACATAAAAACCAACTTAAACAGTTCGCTTTACGCAGTGTCATTTCTGTCTGTACCGCGAAATGATCGCTTATTTTGCGAAAAACCATCACAGGATGGATTGGGACTGCCTGCGGGGGAATCCAGACTGTTGGTCCGTGCTTTTCCCCGAACGCAAAGAGCAGCCTCGAAGACCGGCCTGCTGACCTTCGGACATCGCTTAAGCTCGAAATTTTTAGCCACGGATTACACTAATTGGCGCAGATTTTTCTTCCTACTGATTTTTGAAAAATGTAAGTCACAAAAAATGGCTATTTTCTCTCGTGTTTTTGGCTAAAAATGAGACTTTCTTATTTCAAAACTCAGTAATCCGTGAAATCTGCGGCAAAGAATCCTCGTGTCCGAACTGATACATTAACTTCGGCTGGCAGTTGCAAAATCAGCAAATTAACTGTATAGTATTTGAAGCGCGGACGTTCAAATTTTCCGCATTGACATAACGCATGGAGACATTCCGTTCACCAACATCTGTCAAAGAGGTTTATGGAGGAAGCCATGAGACACGCATCATGTGGATAGACAATCCCAGACACAGGCAACCATTGCAATCATTGCGGCAACACCATTGGCTGGGACCGCAAAATCAGATAAGAGGGCTTTTCACGCAGGTTTATTTTCGGCAAAGAAACAATCAGACTGTTACTCAATGAAAGGAATGGATCATGAGCACAAGGAATTTCGATGATGGTGTGGAAATCACTCTGCCTCCAGACTTTGAGATAGCAACACCTAGACCATCCATCGCCAAACGTTCGGCAAAACAGCGAATGCGAGAGTTTGTGCCTATGCCTTCCTCCCAGGCGCAAACGCAGGATGGCAATCTTCTGCTTGGGTCGCTGAAGGAAAGCGGCCTGGAACTTGTTCGCGAGGTGGAATTCAAGCCTAAATCACAGGGGCGCGCGCGCCGAACACGCGCTGTAACCACCAGCAAGGCTGCAGAAATTGCAGTGGACTTGAAACCAAATGAAGAGAGCATCATACTGCTCGAGCAGGATGGGCTGTTTTTATGGAAATACGCGGACTCTACGCAGGCGAAAAAATCCACCCGCCGCAGGGGAATGCGCGCCGAATCGACAGGGAAACACCAGGTCTTTAAATTGGAGATTGAGGCCCAACGTCCACCATCCACCACCCGCAAAGCTCGCGGTTTGAAGGTGGAGCCCAAGGAATTGGCCTGGGGATGGGCCAAGGCCTCCATCTTGAAATTCACGGCAAGCAAGACCATCGAAATTGCGAAAAAATTACTCGAAAAAAATGTCCGAACCGGCCTTGTAGGAATCGACTCGGTTTCCCCTGATAACTGGAAACCGCTGAAAAAACTCAAGGTCACCACCCCGCCGAAGGGGCACGCCCCGCGTATCCTGCTCTTAATTCATGGAACTTTCAGCAGTACCGTCGGATGTTACGGCGCACTTGGTCTTGGCAAAGACGGTTGGGGCAAAAAATTACTTAGATCTGCGTTTAAGCATTACGACGCGGTCATCGGTTTTGACCACGCCACTCTCAGCCAAAGTCCCCTGGAAAACGCGCAATATCTTCTCGATCAATTGGAGGCCATGAATTGGACAGAACCGCCCGTCTTCGATGTGGTCGCGCACAGCCGAGGCGGACTGGTGATCCGCTCCCTGATCGAACTACTGATGCCTCAGTCCAACTTGAAGGCCAAATTCAATCGGGTCATTTTCGTCGGCTGTACAAATGAAGGAACACTGCTTGCAGAGCAGAAGAATTGGAAACACCTCATAAACCTGTACACAAACCTCGTGGTTGGAGGATGCCGGGTGATAAGCCTGATATCGCCGCAATCCAAAGTTGCCGCGGCAATCCTCGGTGAAACGATAAAAAACATCGGCTCCTTCGTCCAGTATTGCACGGATTTAATAAGCAAAGACGAAGTGATTCCCGGCCTGGCGGCCATGGTCCCCAACGGAGAATTTGTTAGGAATATCAATCAATTTCAGCCGGGACAGCCCGCCATCGCTGAAAGCAACTATTACGCGGTCACGTCCGATTTCAAGCCGCTCCTTACAGGCGACCACGAACCGAAGGAACTTCCAAAACGCTTCTTCCTGTTGACGGCTGGCGGATTCATGGGTCAGCTCATGAAGGAAGCGAACGACCTGGTGGTGAACGTCGCTTCGATGAGCGCGATTGACAGATCAACCGGCAAGTACATTCAGGATAAAAACCGTTACGACTTCGGGGAGAATCCGCAGGTTTATCACACAAACTATTTCACGCGCCCCGAAGTTTGCAATGCGCTTGCGCGTTGGTTAAGCCTGCCCCCGCTCGATTCAAAAACAGGGAGCAAAACAAAGATTGGGGCCAAAAGAGGCCCGGGTTCCGGGGGCAGGGGAAAAAGAAGGACCAGGCCCTCTACAATTCCCCTGGCGACAACCAGTTCGCTCAACGCCCCCGCAGTGCTTCCTCCCATCGTTGACACCGACATCATCCTTGCCAACGTTACTTCGTCTGTTACGGCGCTGCGCGACGAGATTGCCAAACACGCGCCGAGCTACGTGGTCGTCAGGAAACCTCACAAAGGGAACATCCTCAACTATGCCTTCACAGGGGAAGAGACGCTGGAGTTGCTCGGAAGAAAAAAGAATGACTCGATCAGCGATGTTCTCAAACTCGCCGAAGATACGGCCTCCGTGACGCGAAGCGGGGCCGACAGGATAACGCGCAGAATCGGAATGGCCGCCGCCCTGCCAAGCCCCGGAAATGCGGCGCACCGTGAAGTGATTCTCGCGGGTGACGTGCCGGTCGGCGTCGTTCCCGAAATGGGGAATCTTCCCAGCGCAAATGATCTGGCCGAAATGGCACGCATCGTTTCGGACCCGAAAACTGATTCCGAACGAATAGTCACGCGCCGCACGATGCCCACTTTTGTCATGGATACGGAAAAAGTGAGTTCAAAACCAGCCGAAGCAGGGAGCAAAGCCAAAGTGACCTGCCACTTTCATGCTGAAATGGACGCGGAGGTCGTTGTCAATCGGGCAGTCACCGTCTGCGTGACCATTTCGCGGGAGATGATCGAAGCCCTGACCAGTGAAGTGTCTGCCGTGGGCGTGGGGGAAGTCAGCACGGCGAAAAAGATCCTCGTCCAGGTCGTGCCCAAATCGAACTTCATCACAATTGATGAAAATGGCGGGCGGGCGGAAATTGACGTCCCACAACCGCGGGAACCAAGGGAGCTATTCTTCGACCTGCGGGCACTCAAGAAAGGCGAAGGCGAAATCTGGGTACTGGCGCGCCAGGGGCAGGTTCCCATCGTCAAACTCGTTCTCAAGCCTGAGGTGGTCAAAACTCAAAGTTATTCCTCCGAAAAAGTGAGCGCAAATAAAAATGCAAACGAGCCCAGGCCTTTGTCCGCGCCGTTGCACCAGCTTTGGATTCACGAACGGACCACCGAAGAAGGAATCGTTTACGAATATGAGCTTTACTCCGAGGGACTCAAGATTCGGAAATGGGTCAATTCGCCTCCCATCAAAGGCGACCGTGACAAGTATGTAAAAAGTCTGTACCAACAGATCGAAGATCGCTGGGTAAGCTCCCACCAGGATGAAGAGAACTTTGCCCAGGAATTGAGAGCCTTCGGCGCGGATTTATTCGACGAATTGATCCCGGCAGAACTCCAGAAAATACTCTGGAAACGCCGCAGGGATTTCGACAGCATCCAGGTGATCTCCAGTGAACCGTTCATCCCCTGGGAACTTGTCCACCTGAAAGACCCGGATAAAAAGGGAATGCCGCGTGAGATGATGTTCATGGGCCAAATGGGACTCATTCGATGGCTCGAAGGCGCAGGCGAAGACGGCTGGCCTCCCGAACAGATCAAAATAAGAAACGAGCGGGCGCGTTACGTCATTCCCGATTATCCGGAAGATGAGTACAAATTAGAGCAGGCAGAAATGGAAGAAAATTTTCTGAGAAGTAAGTTTTCCGCCACCGCAGTAAAACCGGAATCGGGTGCGGTCCGAACCATCATCTCCAAACCGGGCAGGTTCGACCTGCTGCACTTTGCCTGTCATGGTTCGGCAGAATCCGACAATATTAGCAAAGCGGCATTGTTGATGCGGGGAAAATACAACGAGAAGGGTGAATATATTGAAGACCCATTCACGGCAACCGCCGCCGAAAGTTTCAGCAATCTCAAATCCGGTGATAACTCACCAATGGTCGTTCTAAACGCCTGCCAGGTGGGACGCACGGGTTATAAACTCAGCGGCATAGGCGGTTTTGCCAACGCCTTCCTTTCCGGCGGGGCAGGCGCATTCGTTGGCACGCTATGGTCGGTAGGCGATGAACCTGCCCGCACCTTCACCGAGACTCTGTACAAATGCCTGCTCACTGGCTCGAATCTCTCCGAAGCGACCATCAAAGCGCGTAATGCGGCAAAAGAAGCCGGTGAAGCGACATGGCTCGCTTACGTTGTCTATGGGCATCCGCATTTAAAAATCAGCAGATGAGCGGCAACGCGGCTGAGGCCTGCCAGGTTCAGCGACTCCAAGGAGAAGCCCGAAAACAGGGGTGCGGGCATACGCCCGTCCCCTGTTTTCGTGAAACCTTTCAACTTTCGCGAAACGCTATGATCAGGGATGTGGTTATCCTCATTCCACCCGATTGGCGCAGGCGCCCGCTATGCGCGGGTTCGTCAGTTATACCCAGAGCGGTCACAAATTGCGCTTTTTTAGAAGCGGGAAAGCGCAATTTGTGACCGTGGGCATTATACTAATTGCCAATTACCGTAATCACCACAACATCGCTCCTAACCGCTTCCCCCTCCGCATTGACACCCTCCACCCAAAACCGATGCTCTCCCGCCTGCAACAGCCACCAAACTTCATAAGGCGGTTCAGATAAACCTGCCAGCAAGCTCCCATCCACCCAAAATGTGACCTGGGTAATGCCCTGCCCAACAAGCGCTTCGATCAATAATTGCTGTGCAATTGGATCGAGATTCGGCGTGATTTGATAGACAGTATTCGGGCGCGGGGAAACCAAAATGATTTCATCGTTTTGCGTCGAAGAAGAAGCCTGGGAATAATCCACCAGCAAAGGTAACCCGTGTGCCCGCGCCCAGGGTTGCGCCTCGACGGGGAGGTCAAGCACGATCACAGGCGCGGCCTGCCGGGCTGCATCGGTCGAGATTTTGTTCGTGAGCGAGTCAATCCAGACTTGTTTGTAATAAGTATCGGACTGGGTCGGCTCGGTTCCGGGGATGAACCATTCCGTTCGTTTATGCTGGCAGGCCGAAGTCGGGAGGAGACCGGAAAGCGCGCACACTTCGAGTTGGGTCATGTCAGCAGGCCGTTCAAACTCTTTGGCAGGTTTCCCCATCAATAGTGACCGCATCGCGTCGTGCCAGATCGGGGCCGCGCCTGTCAGCCCGGTCACGTTGTGCATGGCTTCGTAATTGCTGTTGCCCACCCACACGCCGGCGAGGAGATCGGGAGTGTAGCCAATCGTCCAGTTATCGTGAAAATTGGTGGTCGTGCCCGTCTTCACCGCGGCAGGCCGGTCAATTTTCAAGATGCTGTTCTGGCCGAAGCTGGTCGTGCGCGCGCTGTCGTCGCTGAGGATGTCGCTGATCAGCCAGGCCACGCGCGGGTCAATGGCTTGAAGCGGCGGTTGCCTTTCCTCCTTATAAATCAAATCGCCGTCCGCATCCCGGATATCGAGAATGACCGTATGCCCCGTGAACGTTCCCTGATTCGCAAGCGCGCCGTACGCGGTCGAAAGTTCCAGCAGACTGATCTCACCGCCGCCCAGCGCAAGCGACAAATCATAACTCTGCGGCTTGCCCAGCGACGTGATGCCAAGCTGGCTCGCAAGACTCAGCGCCGCTTCGATGCCCACCTCCTGCAGCGTCTTCACCGCGGGAATGTTCAGCGACGACGCCAGCGCCTCGCGCACCGCCACCGGCCCATGTTCGCGGCTGTCATAATTTTTCGGCGTGTACGGCGCGCCATCGTGTGTAATGAAAGTCGTCGTCACATCTAGAATGGACGTTGCCGCCGTCCAGGATTTTTCGAGCGCGAGCGCGTAAATAAACGGCTTGAAAGCGGAACCCGTCTGGCGCGGCGAAGTCGCCATATCCAACGCGCCGAAGATGGACGCATCAAAATAACCGGCGCTTCCGATCAGGGCAAGCACCTCGCCATTTTGCGGATCGAGGACGACCAGCGCGGCATTATTGACATTGTGACTGATCCCGCCTCTTTCCTCGACTTTGAATTGCTCGATGCGCCGACGAATGATCTCCTCTGACAGTTTTTGCGCGTCCAAATCCAGCGTGGTGCGGACGACGAGACTCTGATCCAAATTCAATCTCCCAGAGTCAAACAATGAATCCAACCGGCTTTTGACCAGCCAGATAAAATGCGGCGCTTCAATCGGATACGGCGCGGGGTTATAGCTCAGCGGCACCGACTCAGCCGCGACTCGTTCCTCATGCGTGAGATAACCCTGATCTTCCATGAGTCCCAGCACAATGACCTGGCGCTGTTTCGCAAGATCAGGATTCGTGAACGGGTTGTAAATTCCCGGAGCCTGCGGAAGCCCGGCAAGGAGCGCGCATTCCGGGATGAGCAAATCGCTGGCAGACTTACCGAAATACGTCTGCGCCGCGGCTTCCACGCCGTAAGACATCCCGCCATAGTTGACCTGATTGAGATACAGCGCAAGGATTTCATCCTTCGACAACTTGCGCGTCATCTGCCAGGCCAACGCGGCCTCGCGCAATTTGCGGCGAAGCGTGCGCTGGCTGAGTTCATCCTGCAACAAAAGATTGCGCGCCACCTGTTGCGTGATCGTGCTTCCGCCTGCAATCGTCTCGCCGCCTTTGAGATTGATCCACAATGCGCGGACGATGCCTTCCAAATCCACGCCGATGTTCTGATAGAAGTGCTTGTCTTCAACGGCAATGGTCGCAGACAGCATACATTGCGCGATATTTTCGGAGGAAAGCACCGCGTGACGTCCGCCTTCTTCGGGGAGGATTTCGTAAAGCAGGCGACCATTTCGATCCGTGATGCGAAGGCTGGGCATGTTCAAATGCTCGGAGAGGGAATTGATGGATGGCAGGTCCCAGAAGAGATAAAGGATGAGACCGGCGAGAATTGCAAGCGCGGCATGAATCAATCGGGCAGGCTTTTTCAAGTTGAAGCGGGAATTGCGGGATGATTTCATTGAGCAGATTCTAATCCAAGACGGACTCCAACGTCTCCTGACGTTGGAGCTTGATACCGAAGTCAGGAGACCCTTCGACAAGCCCAGGACGACGCTTCGGGACTCCGCTCGTCAATTTGCATTTTCCTGTTTTTCGTCCTACACTTTATGCAATGAAGACTGCACGATTTCATTTTGACGATGAGTTCCATCCACTGCTCTCACGCGATAAACGCAGTGATGGATTCGACCTTTCCTTTCGCGGGCCGCAATCGGTCAAACACTTGATCGAGTCGCTCAGAGTGCCGCATACTGAAATCGGGCCTTTGAAGGCAAACGGGGAATCCATCGGGTTGGATTATCTCGTCCATGACGGCGACCAGATTGAGGTCCGGCCTGATGCGCCCGAAGTTTGTCAAACGGAACCGCGCTTCGTCCTCGACGGTCATCTTGGGCGGCTGGCCGCGCATCTTCGCATGTTGGGCCTGGATTGCCTGTATCGCTCTGATTATGACGATCCCGAATTGGCAAAGGTTTCCGTCAGCGATGACCGCATCCTGCTGACGCGCGACCGGCTTTTGCTGATGCAAAAAAGAATCACGCGAGGGTATCTTCTGCGGAGTCTCGATCCCGAAGAACAGTTGCGGGAGGTTGTCAAACGGTATCAATTGATTCAGTGGATCAAGCCCTTTTGCCGCTGTCTGCGATGCAACCATCCATTGGAATCCATTTCAAAGGAGGCCGTGCTGGAGCGGCTTGAACCGCTGACAAAATTTTATTTTGAAGATTTTCGCATTTGCCCGGCGTGCGGGCAAATCTATTGGAAGGGCTCGCACTACGAGAGGATGCAAAAACTTATCGAGCAGATTCGGAAGGAATGATTTGATTTATCGGGGTGCTGGGTCTATACTTGTTTGTATATTTCGTCCTGAGCGGAATGAGGAGCGTTCTTCGCGACGAATGTAGTCGAAGGACGCTTTTGCAGGGCGCTTCGACTTCGTTACACTCCGCTCAACGCGATAAAAAAACGGAGGCGCACATGTCTGATTCTGCATTGCAAGCATTGAGCATTTTGAGGGACGGGAGCAACTACCAATGGTACGTGATTCCATTGCTGTCCTTCGTCTTCTACGTCTACACCGTGGAAGCCGAGAGGCGCAACTGGAATCTGATTTTGGCGGCGCTGGCGTTCTGGGGCATGGACTGGTTCAACGAAATCTGGAACGGACTCGTCCTGCGGTTCACCGGCTACGCGCCGGTTTGGGGTGAACCGGGGCCAACCGCATATTTGATTCTGGTGGGACTGAATATCGAAACCATGTTCATGTTCGCGGTGGCGGGCATCGTTTGGACGAAGATGCTGCTTCCCAACAAGGAGGATAAGATTCTCGACATCAACAATCGCTGGTTCGTGGCGATTGCAGGCTCGGCGTTTTGTGTGTTCGTCGAATATTTCCTCAACGGCGTCGGCGCGTTGACGTGGGATTGGCCGTGGTGGAATCGCGGCGCGCCGTGGTTGATCTTCCTGTTCGGGTATCTCACTTTCTTCATCGCGGCATTCTGGGTATACGACATGAAGACGATGAAGCAAAAATTGCAGACGGTAGGTTTCATTTGGGGATTTGACATTATTTGTCTGATCCTGTTCATGGGCATCCTGAAGTGGATTTAGCGCGAGAGATCTGAACCGCGAAGCACGCCAAGGGCGCGAAGAAAACCTTTTCTTTCTCTTTGCGTTCTTCGCGCTCTTCGCGGTTCAATTTCTTTTGCCCAAGCCATCATCCTCATGGATCAATTTTTCGCCTACGATTACACCGGCAAGCCCTTTATGCTTTTCGATGCGGCGCACTTTGCCGCGTTGACCGCGCTTGTCTTTATTGGATTTTGCCTGACCCGATTCAAAAGCTCTGACGTGGCTACGCGCAGAAAAGTCCGTATCGCGCTGGGGTTTTTCCTATGGGCCAACGAGTCCACGTGGCATATTTGGAACGCGGTTCACGGACATTGGAATGTGCAAACCATGCTTCCGCTTCACGCGTGCAGTATCCTGATCTGGCTCAGCGGCTTCATGCTCATTTTTGGGAATTACAGGGTCTACGAATTTGCCTACTTCATGGGAATCGGCGCGGCATTTCAATACCTGATGACTCCCGACCTGGGCATTTACGGCTTCCCCCACTTCCGCTATTTCCAGACTTTCCTCTCGCACGGCATCCTGCTCATCTCCGCCATCTACATGACCGTCGTCGAAGGATTCCGTCCCACGTGGAAATCCTTCTGGCGCGTGGTGATCGGGACGAATATTTACATGGCAATCATCTATCCCATCAATGTTTGGCTGGGAAGCAACTACTTGATGATCAATGCCAAACCAGCGACACCAAGTCTCTTGGATTTGCTGCCCGAATGGCCGGTGTATATTCTGTACATGGAAGCCATTGGCCTGGTCACGTTTCTGGTTTTATATTTGCCCTTTGCAATCAAAGACTGGCAGGGAAAAAGGATGATAGCGAAGGAGAGCGCCTCAAGACTGGAAAGAATTTCAAAATAGAGAATCCGCTTGATCTGACCTTGGGTAGCCTTGGCACTGCTTTCATACTGGCGTTTATGTTTTGGTTTCTTCTTTATCTAAATCTTCCGAATTGCCACCTAGTTTCTGATACTTACTCATAACTCTCTCTCTATGCCTATCAAAATTTAGTATGTCATCTATTTCATCTGTGATTCGAGTCATGGGATAAGCAGCCATAAAAGCGAATATAAGGATAAAACCTGCAAGGACTTCGCCAGATAGGGGTTTTACTGAAAACTGGGGGAGAAGAAAGACACCAACGGCAGCTACTAATATGATAAGCATACCTAACCCCAAAGCTAGATACCTCAACATCGGAAGAATTATCATGATAGGGATTTGCGTAAGTATCTTTATATATCTATAGCGAGACCGCAAGATATACAATCTCCTCTCACGTATAGAGAGTGAACTTTTCTCAAAATAAGACTTAACCCAGGGTCTTGTAAACTCTAAAAGATAAGCAAGAATTAGCCCTAAGAAAAGGAAAATCCAATTATCCATGTCTCCAGCCTTTCTCCTATTCCTTAGATTTTACTCTACTTGAATAGACCTTATCGGAAATAACATACGAGCACCGTCCCGAAGGTTTATTTCGGGCAATTTGAGTGTCTGACACCAACCTTCGGGACGTTTTTTCTAATTACCGATAAAGTTTAATATAGAAAACCTTCTTTCGAGGGGCTTCTTTTTGACTAGCTGGCGAAATACTGAACTAATAAACTTGTGTTAAAATATGGAAAATGCCCGCAAGTTAATTGTAGGGCAATTTACCCGTAAACCGGGGCGATGGCGGAATCGGCAGACGCAACAGACTTAAAATCTGTCGTTGGCAACAACGTGAGGGTTCGACCCCCTCTCGCCCCACTCTTAACCCTGTCATTGCGAGGCGGCGTTCTACCGTCGAAGCAATCTCCTCGCCACAAATGTCATTGCGAGGGCGCTCTTACCGAAGCAATCCCCTCAGAATCAGGAGACTGCTTCGTCGGGAAGAACACCCTCCTCGCAGTGACGTTTTGTTCTGAAAGAGAGTTTGTATGTTCTTCACCCGCCAGCAGCTCGAAGAGATCGAAGACAAGAGCCTTGCTTCTTATGGCACGCGAAGCAAAGACACAAAAGGGCGCGCCTATCTCGACAGCGAGCCGGATTACCGCACGTCCTTCCAGCGCGACCGCGACCGCATCCTCCACACCACTGCCTTTCGCAGGCTCGAATACAAAACACAGGTCTTCATCAACTTCGAAGGTGATTATTTCCGCACCCGCCTCACCCACACACTCGAAGTTGCCCAGATTGGCCGCACATTGGCCCGCGCCCTCGGCGGCAATGAAGACCTCGTCGAAGCGGTCTGCCTCGCGCACGATCTCGGCCACTCGCCTTTCGGTCATTCCGGCGAAGTTGCCCTCGCCCGTCTCATGAAGGACTTCGGCGGCTTCGATCACAACAAACAATCCCTGCGTATCGTCACCGAACTCGAGGAACGCTACCCCGAATTCCCCGGCCTGAATCTCACCTGGGAAGTGCGCGAAGGCATGGTCAAGCACGAATCGGAATATGACATCTCCGACGCCCGCGACTTCAGCCCCGATCTGCGCGGCAACCTTGAAACACAAATTTGCAACGTGGCTGACGAACTGGCCTACACCACCCACGATCTCGACGACGGCCTGCGCTCCGGCATGATCACCCCGCCAATGCTCGAAGGGATCGCCCTCTGGGAAATCCTGAGCGAAACGTTCAACTGGCGCGGCCCCGTGCTCGACGACGTCGCCCGCCACCGCATGATCCGGCACCTGGTCGGCCTGATGGTCACAGACATGCTGCAATCCACCGACACCCGCTTGAAAGAGAGCAAGGTCAAATCGCCGTTGGACATTCAAAAGCTCAAGCATAACGTCATCGGATACAGCGAAGACATGCAGCGCCGCCATCGCGAATTGAAGGACTTTCTCTACGCCAAACTTTACCGGCATTACCGCGTCGTGAGGATGCAGGTCAAAGCGGAACGCACCATTTCCGACCTGTTTGCCGGCTACAAAAACGAACCATCCATCCTCCCCGATCACGTTCAACGCTTCATCGAGACGCGCGGCCTCGAACGCACGATCTGCGACTACATCGCCGGTATGACAGACCGCTACGCAATCGAAGAACATCGAAAACTGTTCAACCCCATCGAAAAACCATAGGACACTCGCAGACAACGGAAGTCTTTTTCGAAGTCTTTATGGAAGACTTCTGTAGTCTATTTTCAGTTATATTTCACAAGGAGGTAACTGCCATGCCCCAACCATCCTATCTGACCGCCGAAGGTGAAGCCAAATTAAGAGTCGAACTCGAAGATCTCAAAGGCCCGCGCCGCGAAGAACTCGCCCAGCGGCTTCGCTCCGCCATCCAAATGGGCGACCTTTCCGAGAACGCCGATTACCACAAAGCGAAGGAAGACCAGGCTTTCCTCGAAGGCCGTATCCAGGAAATCGAATTCCTGCTGCGCAACGCGGTCATCATCGAAAAATCCGCCAACATTGACGTGGTGTCCATCGGCGACCACGTCACCATTCAGGAAGATGGCTACCCGCCCGAAACTTATCACGTCGTCGGCGCCAAGGAAGCCGATCCGCGCAACGGCAGGATTTCCAATGAATCTCCCATCGGCCGCGCCATCATGGACAAAAAAGCGGGCGACACCGTTGAAGTTGACGCCCCCGCCGGCAAGATGAAATTCAAGATATTGAAGATCGAGTAAAAGGATTCACGTCATTGCGAGCGTTCGTTGCGAAGCAATCCCCCAACTAAACGGGATTGCTTCTTAAACAACAATCAGCCCGAACTTTTCACGGTTCGGGCTGATTGCTTTTTTCAAATACTCTATCCGCCGCCTTTCGGCCAGATTGCGAGCTCAAGCGTGATGCGCTCGAAGTAGCTGTTTTGCGGCATCGAGCCGCGTCCATATTCCAAATCAACGACCGTGGCTAGCAATTGCAAGGTAGCCGTCTCAAGCAGGATTTGTGCCTGCGGTTCGACCTGAACCAGCTCACCTTTTGGCTCAAGCCGGGAACGAATCCCAGCATCGTTGAAGGCGTGTTCGGACATCAAAACTTTCGTGGCGGTCTTGATGTCGTTTTTGTCGAACAGCCAGATTTCCAATGCAGTGACCTTCTTCGGGTCGCCCACACCGATCGCTTCGGAGACACCCACACCGTATTCACCAAGGAACTCGCCGCCCTGCGTATCGATGCTGAACGACTCATCGTACAAGTCGTCGCCCAGCACGTAGGTGGTCATCGTTTGTGTGATCGGGGGAGCGAGACCAAGCTGTTCGAAGTTGGTCTTTTCAGCGTGCTTGCTGATCTCGGCGGCCTGCATCACCGGGGTCGGTTCGCCGCCTCCGCGCTTGCGAAGCAATCGCCAGAGATAAACCCCCGCCACGCCCAAAAAGACAACCAGGGCAACAACACCGCCGACGAGCAGGATGGTCTTCCACATCGAAGAACCGCCCGCCTCCGGGGTAGTCGGTAGGCCACTGCTTTCTTTTATCCGCGCAATCAACTCGCCATAAGCGCGGACCACAGCCGGGTCTGCCGCGCGCGGGTCTGCCTGTACTTTGTTATAGGCATCAGTCGCGCCGAGGCCAAGATTATCCCACCTTTGCACGGCCAGGTTTGGGTCCTGATTGAGGCGGAAAGAGTCAATCGCCATGCGAAGATAGTCTTCCTGCAAGTCCGCACGCAAATAAGACGGGTCAGCATCCTTGAATTCCTTGGTTGACCAGCCTATCCCCAAACCAAGCAAAAGACCAACAATCAGGGCGCCGATAGGCACAAGAGGGAGTTTTTTCAAAAAGGCAATGACAAACTGCATGGCGAGACTCCTTTTGTTAATTCCGTTGCCTGATTATACATCCTAATCTTAACGACTTGTATAGCAGAAATATTGCCACACGTTCCGTCCTGCCTGCACCGTGCGCAGGCACGTGTGAGCGGAGCGAGGAGCGTTCGTTGCGACGAGCGCAGCGCCGCCCTGAGCTTGTCGAAGGGTCGAAGGGCAGGTCTCACACAAACCCTACGTTTCCAAGCTACCCGCACTTCGACTTCGCTGCGCTCCGCTCAGCGCGAAGCTATTTTGCCTCCATCAAATACAACTGACGCTCCGACTCGTTCACCAGGACAGACTCGTGAATTTTGAACCGTTCCCCAAAAGCGGCCTCAAATCCTTCGCGTGTGTACTCTGTGAAAATATCTTCGCGGGCCGCCAGCATTTTTTGCACCTGCGAATCGGACTTTGGCACGAACTCGATCACCAGCCATTTGCCCATCTCCGCGAAGAAATCGGCGAGTTGCGGGAGCGGGACGTTGTTCGTGATCGCCAGGTGATGGATCACTGCCAGCGCCAGCAGAATATCCGCCGGGCCGCGCTCCCGAAATGATTCGCGCTCGCGATTGGCCCAGCCCAGCGCGGGGCTTGGATTCGTCAGGTCGAGTTGAAGCGGGAGGAGATTTTGTTCCTTGTTGTTTTTCGCGCGCAGGTAATTCTGCTCGACCGCGGCGGAGTCAATATCAAAAGAAACCGTGAACGCGCCCGAAGCGCCTGCCACGCGGCTGAATACGCCGGTGTTCGCACCGAGGTCCCACACTTGATTTGGCTGTACGCGCGCAATCCATTCGGTCACAAGTCGTTTCTTGTGTTCAAAGGCCGCGTCGGAATAATTGGTGATCTCGTAGTAATTCCACCAGCGCGTACCGGCGGGCTTCCATGAAAGTTTTCGCACCGTGACTTCCAAACTTTCAATCAAACCAACCAGCGCGTTCCGGCTCATCTTCGCCTGCCCAACCGATTCGCCTGCAAATCGTTTCTCCGCGCCCGCGTGCAAATGGATGTGAGTGAGCAAGCCGAAATTCAAGCGCGTACGCGTTGGCAGCAGCTTGCTCGCAAGGTCGAGCGGCACGCCGTCAATGTACACGCGCAGTAACTGGCTCAAACGCACGTCGCAATAAGACATCAACGCCAGCGGCGCGAGGAAGTGCTGGCAGAACTGGCGGTACGCGATCCACGGCTGTCCCTCCTTGTATTTCTCGAACGACAGCGTATCGATCAACGCCGGCTTGCCGCGCACAAACTGGATGTTGTACGCGCTGGCATCCTTCAATGCCAGATTGTATTTCAACGCCCGCTTGTGAATGGACAGGGTCGCAAGTGCGGCATCCTTCAACTGGCTGAACGACCATTCATACGGATACGAGATGAACGGCACGCGTTCCGGCTGGATGACTTTGAAGGCCTCCGCGTTTCGATTGCGCTCAGCGCGAGGGGCTTCCACCTCAACGTGCGGGATCAGCAAACCGGCCTTTACCAATCTATCGTAAAGGCCGGATTCCATTAAACGGGCATAATCTTCAGCGTAGACGCGGTTGATCTGTCGGAACAGGACCCCGCCTCGAGAAAACAGGAACCCGCTAGGGTCCCGGAAAGAAGCGTTCAGTTGATCAGTTTTGGGCATCGGCGGTGTCGTCGTCTTCGTCCTCAGGTTTCGTCTTTTTGCCAAAGAAACCTTTTATTTTGCCCCATGAGGCGCGCAGGGCAACACCAAGGCCAAGCAGCGCGGCGATGGCAATTTGGATGATGAAACTGCCGGAGCCGGGATCGAGATAAGGGAGGGGTGAGAAGTGCATGTTTGACCTTCTATTGTATGTCATTGCGAGGGTGTTCTTTGCCCGCCTGCACCCTGGACTGTCCGTCCAGGACAGGCTGGCTCCAGGCCAGGGAAGCAATCTCCCCGCCTGCATGGGGATTGCTTCCCTTCGACAAGCTCAGGACAGGCGCCGGGAAAAGCGCCCTCCTCGTAATGACATGATTATTCAACCGCTTCTGGAATAATATTTTCAAGCAGGAAGGATTCCGAGCAGTTGGCGCATTGCGCTTCGCGCTTGTTCGCGATGACGAGCAAGCCGTTGCATTTCGGGCAGGGTTGTTTGATCGGCCTCTTCCAGGAAGTGAAATCGCAATTCGGGTAATTGATGCAACCGAAGAATGTGCGGCCTTTGCGGGTCTTGCGCTCGACAAGCTCGCCGCCGTCCTTCGGGCACGTGACGCCAATTTTCTCAAGCCAGGGTTCGGTGTAACGGCATTCGGGGAAGCCACTGCAAGAAATGAATTTTCCGAAGCGGCCATAACGGATGACGAGGTCCTTGCCGCATTCGGGACAGGCGCGGCCAATGGGTTCAGGCCCGCTTTTGACAACGGGCATTTCGGCCTGCGCTTTTTGCACATCGAGCGAGAAGGGCTTGTAGAACTCGTGCATCACTTCCACCCACTCGGCCTGGCCTTCCGCGATCATGTCCAAATCTTCTTCCATGCGCGCGGTGAATTGCAGGTCAACGATGTCGGGGAAATATTGCACCATCAAATCATTGACTTGCGCGCCGGTTTCGGTTGGCACGAGCCGTTTCTCGATTCGCTCCACATACCCGCGCTGTTGGATGGTGGAGATCGTCGGCGCGTACGTGGAGGGGCGTCCGATGCCGTTCTCTTCCAACGCCTGCACGAGCGACGCTTCCGAGAAGCGCGGCGGCGGTTGCGTGAAATGTTGTTCGGGGATCAGTCGCACGAGTTCCTGCTTTTGCCCCTCCGCAACGCCCACTGGAATTTTCACGTTCTCTTCGTCATCTTCCGTTTTTGCATCTTCGTTTCTGGCTTCTTCATACACAACCAGAAAGCCGGGGAATTTGACCGCTGAACCCGAAGCGCGCAGAAGATAAAGATGATCGTTCGACTTGCCGGTTACTTCCACTTGCAGCGTATCGTAGAGCGCGGCTTCCATTTGCGAAGCGACAAATCTCTGCCAAATCAGGTTGTAAAGTTTGTACATCGCCGGTTCGAGGAAGGGCTTGACCTTTTCCGGGTCGCGCATCACCGAAGTGGGCCGGATGGCTTCGTGCGCTTCCTGTGCGCCTGCCGAGCGCGTTTTATAGAGCGGCGGTTCGGGCGGCAAAAAGTCGCTGCCATACTTTTCAGTCACGTACTGGCGCGCTTCAGTTTGAGCAAGCGTCGAAACGTTGGTCGAGTCGGTACGCATATAAGTGATCAAACCCGTCGTGCCGCCGTTACCAACGTCCTGGCCTTCGTAGAGCGCCTGCGCAAGTCCCATCGTGCGCTTGGCAGTGAAGCCAAGTTTGCGGGAGGCTTCCTGTTGCAGGGTCGAGGTCGTGAACGGCGCGGACGGCCTGCGCCTGCGTTCGCCGCGCTTGACCTTCGTCGTTGCATACGCGGCAGTTTCCATATCCACGAGGATCGGCTTGACCGTTTCCTCGTTCGGCAGTTCCGGTTCCTTGTCGTCAATGCGCGCGAGTTTTGCTAGGAATGACGATTTCAACCCTTCGGGCTTGAACTCCCCATGAATGGACCAATACTCGACCGGCTTGAACTCTTCGATCTCACGTTCACGCTCGACGATGAGCCTGAGAGCCACCGATTGAACGCGTCCAGCCGACAGACGACTCCGCACCTTCTCCCACAAAATGGGGCTGATGCTATAGCCGACGAGCCGATCCAGCACGCGCCGAGCCTGCTGCGCATTGACCAGATCCATGTTGATGTCGCGCGGATGAGCGAAGGCTTCGTTAATCGCAGGTTCGGTAATTTCGTGGAAGACCACGCGCCTGGTGCGCTCCGGTTCGATCTGCGCGGCTTCCATCAAATGCCACGAAATGGATTCCCCTTCACGGTCCGGGTCGGTTGCGAGATAGATTTCCTTGGCCTTCTTCGCGAGCTGTTTGATCTCTTTGACGATATCCTTCTTTTCATTCGGCACGCGGTATTTCGGCTCGAAATTATTTTCCACATCCACAGATAATTGCGAACGGAGAAGATCGCGCACATGCCCCACCGATGCGCGGACGGTGTACCCTCTGCCCAGGAAGCGCCCCACTGTTTTGGCCTTCGCAGGCGATTCGACGATCACCAGCTTGCCCTCGCGAACCTCCACTTTTTGGGGTTTTTCGGGAGGGGTCAATCCTTCGTGCCCGGGTGTTTTGCCCATGCGATACATTTTCGTCCCGCACACGGGGCAAATACCCAACGTAACAGGAGACCCCTTCGCATTGAACGTCGCAACGGGGTCTTTCATTTCTCGTTTTGTCTTACACTTCATGCAATAAGCTTCCATGCCTTCTCCAAACCTTACAGGTATTTTTCTTGTCTGTGTTTTCTTAGATGCTCCACTACATCCTTGACCTTCTGAGTCTGGTCGGCCTTGCAGACCAGCAACACATCGTCCGTATCAATGATGACCATGTCGTCCACACCGATGGTGACCAGCAGGCGCTCCTCATTGGTTCCATATACAAGCGTATTGTGCGTCTCATGCGCAAGATGGACGGCGTCATTCGTTTCAATATTACCATTCATATCCGGCAACAAGACTTCAAACAGCGACTCCCACGAGCCGACATCGCTCCAGCCCAGGCCGCCAGCAGGCAGCACTGCCACGCGCTCGGCTCTTTCCATGATGCCGTAATCCACCGTCTCGACCTTCAAGTCATTCCAGTATTGCTTCAAGACGTTGTCCTGCTCATCCGTACCCCAGGCAGAGACGATGTTCTTCAAGGCATTCGCGAGATCGGGCATCTGGTTTTCGATTTCGCGCAGGATCGCGCCTGCGCTCCAGATGAACATGCCGCTGTTCCACGAATGATCGCCGGAACGGAGCAATTTCTGCGCCGTCTCCTGGTTCGGTTTTTCCTTGAAGGATTTCACAACATACGCGGGATATTTATATTTGCCATCCAGCGATTCGCCCTGCTGGATATAACCATAACCGGTAGAAGCGTGCGTCGGGGTAATGCCCAACGTAACCAGGTATTCATTTTTCGACACTTCAAACGCGGCGCGGAGCAGGTAATGGAACAAGTCGCGATTGCGGATGAAATGATCCGAGGGCAAAACCGCCATCGCGGCCTGCGGGTCGCGTTTCTGCAAGACCGCGGCGGCCAATCCTACCACAGAGGCGGTGCCGCGCGGGGAAGGTTCGATGATGTAATTTTCCTCAGGGATGAGAGGCGCCTGCTGGCGCATCTCCGTTGCCTGCTCTTCAACTGTCACTACCAAGATTCGTTCGGGAGGAAATAAATTTTCCAGCCGGCTCACGGTGCTTTGGAACAGGGTTTCCTGCCCGATAAGCGGGAGCAATTGTTTGGGTCTTTCTTTTCTCGAAACGGGCCAAAGACGTGTGCCGCCTCCGCCCGCCATAATTACCGCATAGGTATGTTCCATAAAATAACCTCCTTACGCCGAGTAGCCCGATTGTACCTCACGCACAGCGACGTAATTCATGCCACCGACCTGCCGCACCATGCCTTTCAACTCCATTAAAACCAGCGCGGCGGAAACCTTCTCGATTGGCAGTTCAGCCTGATTGCGAATTTCATCCACGTGCAAGGGTTCGTTTCCCAGCACATTCATCAAACGCGCTTCTGTTTCATCAGCGGGGAGAATCTTGCGCGCAGTTTTTTGCTCGCCCACGCGCGTCAGATCCAAAGCCTGCATCAAGTCGTTTGCGCTCAACAATGGCAGGGCCCCCCGCTGAATCAATTTATTCGTGCCTTTGCTCTGCGGCGCAAGGATACTGCCCGGCACAGCAAACACTTCGCGTCCCTGCTCGGCGGCAAACTCGGCAGTGATCAACGCGCCGCTGGTCTCGCCCGCCTCCACAACCACCACCGCCAGCGACAGCCCGGAAATGATCCGATTGCGCGGCGGGAAGTTCGAAGCATCCGGCGGCGTGCCCGGCGCGTAGTCGCTGATGATACCACCGCGTTCCATCATCTGCTCGGCGAGGGCGCGATGCTCGGGCGGGTAGATTTTATCCACGCCCGAACCCAGCACGCCGATCGTGCGCCCGCCAGCCTTCAAAGCGGCGGAATGCGCCACCGCATCCACACCGCGTGCGAGACCGCTGATTACCGTCATGCCATTCGCGGCAAGGAACGCTGCGATCTCCTCGGTCACCTGCCGTCCGTATGGCGTGACCCTGCGCGTGCCCACAACCGCTACCGCGAACAGGTCATCGGGCAAATATTCGCCGCGAATATACAACACGGGCGGCGGCTGGTCAATCTCTTTCAAACGCGGCGGGTACGATTCATCCTGCCATGTCAGGATTTTGATCCCCTGTGACTCGATCTTCTCCCAAAGCTGATCCAGGTTAACTTTTTCGCGCGCCTGGATGACACGCTCGATCACTTTCGCCCCCAAACCTGCTTCCATTAAATGGGCAGGATCAGCGCGCCAAGCGGACTCCAGATCGCCAAAGTATGCGACCAGTCCCTGCATACGCACCGCGCCGATGCCTTTGATGAGGTTGAAGCCGATCCAGTATTTTCTATCGTCCATCTTAAAGTAGAACGAGATCAATCTCGTTCTACAGTCCTTCGAGCAGGTGAACTCTGATTAAACGGCGGCCAGCATCAATGTCCAGAATGACCGCGGGGATGGCGGGGAGCAATAATTCTTTGCCGGAGTCATCCGTCACAACGTACACGTCGTTCGCGCCCGTCTCGATGATTTCGGTCAATGTCCCGAGGGTTTTGTCGGCCTCGTCAACGACGGTCATCCCGAAAAGTTCGTGCTGGTAAATCTGACCTTCGGGCAGCGCAGGGACTTCACTCCCCTTGACGTAGACCCACTGGTTGCGGAGCTGGCCGGCGTCTTCGGGCGTGTCAATGCCGCGAAATTTTACCAAAACGCCATTCGCGTGCAAACGCGCACCTTCAAGCGGCAAAGCCTTATGCTTCTCGCCGACGAAGAGTTTGCGCCCTGCTTCAAGCCGTTCGGGGAAATCGGTGTGCAAATCCATAATGATCTCACCATGCACGCCATGCGGGCGGCGAAGAAATCCGACCACCAAATAGAAAGGCTCGCCTGCTGGCGAGCCGGTACCAGACTTCGCTGGAGATTCTTTCTTTGCAGGCATCAAGGTTCCACTACGTCGAGCGCGGCCTGTTTGCCTTCGCGTTCGGCGGCCACACGGAGCAGGGTGCGGATGGAGTTCGCCACCTTGCCGCCTTTGCCGATCACGCGGCCCATGTCGTCCCTTGATACACTCAATTCGATGCGGACGCGCGAGCCATTTCCGACTTCGCTCACCTGCACATCTTCGGGATGCTCAACAAGTGACTTGGCAATGAATTCGATGAGGTCTTTCATAAGAAACTCCTCCCTCACCCTAGCCCTCTCCCGAAGGGAGAGGAGACTCCCTTCCCCCAAAGGGGGAAGGGCTGGGGATGAGGGAAAATTCTAATCCTTGCGGGTCTTTACCGGTGCGGCGCGCCTGGTTTCAGCTTCGGCGGCTTCAGCGACGAGGGTTTCAAGGGACTCGCCCTTCTTGAAACGCTCAAAACGAGCCTGTGTACCGGAGGTCTTGAAAATCTGCGCCACAGACTCGGAGGGCAGGGCGCCGTTTTTCATCCAGTGAAAGACGCGGTCTTCCTTTAAGTGGATCGTTGCCGGGTTGGTACGGGGATTGTACACACCGAGGATTTCCAAAAAGCGACCATCGCGCGGGGCTTCCTTATCGGCGGCCACAACGCGGTACGTGGGTTGGCCTTTGAGGCCAATACGACGTAAACGAATACGAACCATTTGACTTGCTCCTTTAGAATGTTTTGCGTTTCAGACAGGCAAGAGAGGGGTTGCATGGAAGGATCATGCGGCCTTGCGGGCTGGAATCGTCGGGCTGTATTTTACCAGAGAAAAGGGAAATTGCCCTTTTTCGGTTTGGGGGCGTATAAGACATAGTTGGTCGATCAGTTTCCTGGGTTTTTGTATATTTTCCATTTTTGCTTGCCCACGTGAGGAGGTGCTTGTATAATGTATGAAAGATATAGGAAGTTATACAGCCATTTTGCTGTATAAAACACCTTTTTGGGGGTTTATACAGCATGCTGTATAAACCATAGTTGGGTTGCTAACAACGTGAAATTCAAAAGAAGAAATTGTCTCGCTAAGGCTGTGTGCAAGCAATTGACGTATAATTTCTAAAAATCTCCCTGAGGGGAAACATTATGCCTGAACCCAAACACCTACTCAAAGTTTTTCTCTGCCACGCATCACAGGACAAGCCTAGTGTGCGGGAACTTGCCCAACGCCTTTTTGCTGAAGGTTGGATTGACCCTTGGCTTGATGAGAAGAAACTATTACCTGGGCAAGATTGGCGATTAAAAATTGAAGAAGCCGTTGAAACCTCTGACATAGTGATTATTTGTCTTTCAAGTAATTCTGTCAGCAAGGAAGGGTTTATTCAGAAAGAGTTAAGATATGCCAGAGAAATTGCGCTTGAAAAACTTGAAGAATCTATTTTCCTAATACCTTTACGAATTGATGAGTGCGCTGTTCCAAGGGGTTTACGTTTTTATCAATGGGCAGATTATTTTGGGGAAAAGAAAGATGAAACATACAATGCTTTACTTGAATCTTTGAGATTGCGCTATGAGCAGAAATTAAAGATTGAGAAGGAAGAACATGCTCGCAAGGAAAAAGAGAGACTGGAGCGTGAAGCCGCTGAAAAAGTAGCGTGGGAGAAAGCAGAGCGCGAAGCAGCCGAAAGAATCGCAAAGGAAAAAGCGGAAAGGGAAGCCGCTACAAAAGCGGCGCGGGAGAAAGCGGAACTTGAAGCCGCTGAAAAAGCAGCACGAGAAAAAACAAAACATGAATTTGCTGAGAAATCCCAACGTGAAAAAGCAGCACATCGAGCCGCTCGGAAGGCAGAACTAGAAAAGTCTATCTCTAAATCTTTCGCCACGTTTAAGTCAATTCTTATAAGGGGTATTCCATTTTTTAGAATTGCAGGAGTCATAGGAATTATTATCATTTTCTTTTGGGGTGGCTCATTGGTAATGCCTCAAGTTCTTTCGCTTATACCAACCGCAAGCCCAAGCGCCACGATTACGCCTACAATTACTCCTGTCCCACCCACGAAAACGCTTGTCCCAACTCCTACGAAAACAAAAGTGCCCACTGCAACGCCTCGACCCTCAACATTCTCTATTTACGATGATTTTTCATCTGGGTCTTCTAGTAAAAAATTTAATACGGCACTTTGGGCAAATCCAAGCAATCAAGCAGCCATAAGTTGGCAAAATGGATATTTAATTTTTTCGGGAAACAACTGTGATTGTGTTCTTCCATCGAATTCGCCCACGCAATGGCGAATAGGTCAGATAGGAAAACTGCAAGCGGATTTAAGGCTTGATAAAGTTTCTGGTGGATATGGGTTTACAAAAATCCAAATTCTTACTACTTTGTCCGATGGCAAAGGAACTTGGTGGGTACAATGTAGAGCAGGTTCATTTGATGGCAAAACAGCGCAATTTATTTGCGATTCATACAGATATGATGGTAAGACCTTTATTACCAGTTATCAAACTGTGTCTCAGTCTATTGAATTCGATAAGTTTTACACAGTCGCCATTGAATTGGCGTCAGACGCCAGCATTATTAAATACTATTTTGGTGATAAGGAAATTGGGTCTTATAAACCACAAGAAAAAAATCTGTTGAGCAATGCAACATTCACTTGGCAAATTGGTTTGTACGCTGGCGACGGTGCTAGTGCTACTGGAGCAATAGATAATGTAATGATAGGTACTCTAAAGTAAAACTCTCCGTAAAAAAAGGCTAAGTTGTTAATTATGATGGCAATTCTTCCAAGACCGCAACCCAACAAAGCGTGCACTGGACGCTGGGGTACGGTGCGGCTTTTCAAGCATTTTTCTGGCTTCGAGTTTTCTCTGCTCCCAAACAGAATCCACGCCCGCCCACACGCAGGTAACGCAAACCGTTAGCCACCTCTTCGAGAATTATGTAGGTCTTCAAAATAATTTTGTCTGCGAGCAAAGATGATTGATTTCAAAACCTATGCAAAGAGTTTTTTCTCTGATGTCGCCAAAGGAACAGTTGAAATCTACAATGAATTTAGCCTTCAGCATGAATTTGGGCTTTATTTGCGGACAACGTGTGGCACGGCTTTCAAAACTCAATTTGAACGCCCTGTTTCTTTCTTTGGCTTGCATCGAAGTAATTTTGTAAAAAAAGAAATTGACATTTCAGTTTTTGCTCCAGACCAGATAGAAAAATATGCAATCGAATTGAAGTATCCGCGCAATGGTCAACACCCAGAGCAAATGTTCAAGGCTTGTCAAGATATTTGTTTTCTTGAACAACTTCGTCAAAGCGGTTTTGTAAAATGTTGTTTTATAATCGTGGCAGATGACCATTTGTTTTATTCGCATGGTGACCAAACGGGAATATACAAATTTTTCCGAGCGGGTGTTCCGATACACGGCAATATTCAGAAACCTACTGGGGCAAAAGATGACGCAGTAGAAATTATCGGCAATTATTCTGTTGTTTGGAATGATGTTGATAAAAACCGAAAATATGC
>JACRLC010000077.1 GCA_016235425.1 Chloroflexota bacterium
ATTGTTAAAGATCAACTGCGAATTCGGAAAGACGACTTCCGAGATCGGGTCATGGAAACTTGCTGTGGCCTGCACAATTTCCGCTTGAACTTCAGACCCTGGCATTACAATGTCGATTTTGCTAAATCGTGATAACGTCTAATGTCCACTATTGGATAAGCATTTCATTGCCGCTATTCAAGGGAGATAAACTGTGGTCATGAACGAACTCCTGAGCTTTGTGGTTCAGGGCATCCTGTCGCTAATTGTCCTGTTGGCGCTCCTCATTTTTCTCCGTCAACGCGGACGCGCACGATCCGGCCACGATGCAGTGCAACACGAACTGAATGGGCGCAAGCAGACTAACGAAACATTGTCTGCGAGTGAAAAGCGTTTTCGCGCCCTCATCGAGAACAGCACGGACGGTATTGCATTAGTCGGCGCCGATGCAACCGTTCTTTACGTCAGCCCCTCGAATGAGCGCATCTATGGTTATTCCACCGAAGAAATAATCCATCAGAATGGACTCGAACTTGTGCATCCCGACGATCGTGCGGTTGAGATGGCTCATTGGGCGAAACTGCTTGAGCGGCCAGGGGAGATCAGCACTTCTCAGTGCCGTGTCCGGCACAAAGATGGATCGTGGCGGTGGACAGAGATCATTCGCAAGAATCTCCTGGCGGAGCCAGATGTGCAAGCGATCGTCGTCAATTACCGCGACATCACCGAGCGCAAACGAGCCGAAGAGTCCCTGCGCGAAAGTGAAGAGCGATACCGCAACCTGGTGGAACTATCACCCGACATGATCGTCGTTCATAGCGAAGGGAAAATCATCTATATCAATCCGGCGGGAGTCGGCTTTCTGGGTGCAGCCGATCCACAGCAATTGATCGGCAAGTCGCTGTTGGACTTGGTCCATCCGGACTTTAGGCGAACGTTGGCAGAGCGGTTGGAACCGATCTATTCGGGGAGAGAACGAAGATTCCAGATCGAAACCAGGTTCGTTCGGCTTGATGGACAGGTGATGGATATTGAGGTGTCCTCAGTGCCCATCACCTACGAAGGTAAAGCGGCAAGACAGGTTATCGCCAGAGACATCAGTGAACGCAAGCGCGCGGAGGAACGACTGGTCTACCAGAGCCAATTGCTCGCCAACGTACACGATGCGATTATTGCCACCGATGAGCACTTTACGCTTACGGAGTGGAACCGCGCGGCGGAACAGATGTATGGCTGGAAAGCCGAAGAGGCAATTGGCCGCAAGGTGAACGAGGTCATCCCGACAGAATTCACCGATGCCCAATTCGCCGAAGCGCTGCGGCTTTTCAGTGAGACCGGGCGCTATCGCGTGGAGGTTGTTCAATATCGCCGCGACGGGAAACCGATTGACGTTGAGGGAACGACTATGGCGCTGCGCGATGCAAACGGACCCATCAGCGGCTACGTGAGTGTGAACCGCGACATTACCGAGCGCAGGCAGGCGGAGGCGGCACTGCACGCAAGTGAGAAACGCTTTCATGCGCTCATCGAGAACGCCTCGGATGTTGTCGCTTTGGTCAGCGCCAATGGAACGATTCTGTACGAGAGTTCGGCGCTGACTCGCGTGCTGGGCTATACCGTCGAGGAGCGGACAAACCGGGCGTTCTTTGAACTCGTCCACCCGGATGACTTGACAGATGTCACCAATCGTTTTGCCCAGTTGTTGCAACAACCCGACGTCACAATCAGCACTCAATTCCGCTATCGGCATAAAGACGGCTCGTGGCGCTGGCTGGAGGGCACAGGCCATAACTTGCTGGCCGAGCCGGGCGTGCAGGCAATTGTGGCTAACTACCGCGACATCACCGAACGCAAGCGCGCGGAGGAAGAGTTGCGGAAAAATTACGAACTCCTCAATCGCATTTTCGCAACGACGCATTTCTGCGTGGTTTATCTGGACCGGGATTTCAATTTTGTGCGGGTGAACAAAGCCTATGCCAATGCATGCGGTTATCCGCCCGAGTTTTTCGCGGGCAAGAACCATTTCGACCTGTATCCGGGAGAAAAAGCCGAAACCATCTTTCGGAATGTGGTGTCCACCGGCACACCATTTACGATCTACGCGAATCCATTTCAATTCCCCGATCACCCTGAACGGGGTGTGACCTACTGGGACTGGACTTTGCATCCCCTGATGAACGAAGAAGGCTACGTTGAAGGACTCCTGTTCGTGCTATTGGATGTCACCAAACGTAAGCGCGCGGAGGAGGAACGCGCGCACTTGTTCGAACAAGCGAACACCAGCCGTAAGCGGTTGCAGATCCTCTCCCAGCAACTCATCGAAGCGCAGGAAATCGAACGCCGTCACATCGCGCGTGAACTGCACGATGAAATCGGCCAGGTGCTTACCGCAGTGAGGGTGAATCTACAGACGATACAACTTTCGCCCGACCCATCAACACTCGGTCCGCGCCTGGAGGAAAGCATCAGCATCGTCGAACACGCTCTGCGCCAGGTGCGCGATCTATCGCTCGATCTGCGCCCTTCACTGCTCGACGATTTTGGACTGGCGCCTGCGTTGGAGTGGTATGTGGATCGTCAGGCGGAGAGATCGGGGTTCACAGCACAGTTTGTTGCCGTGCCGCCGGAGATGCAATTGGCCCCGCTGCTGGAAACCGCGTGTTTTCGCGTAGCACAAGCGGCTTTGACGAATGTGACGAGACACGCGCAGGCAAAACAGGTGCGCGTCGAATTGCATCACACAGAGACGGAACTGCGGCTGGTCGTCCGCGATGATGGCATTGGTTTTGACGTGGACACCGTTCTGGAGCATGCCGCCCAAGGCGCGAGTTTGGGACTGCTGGGGATGCGCGAACGCGCCCAATTGGCAGGCGGTCAAATCGAGATTGAATCTGCGCCAATGAATGGAACCGAGATTCGCGTGCGTTTTCCGTTTCCCCCATCCGCTAAGGATAGACCAAGCGAAGGATACAGGCGTGAGACGTGAACCCATGCCCCCCATCCGCGTCCTGCTTGCCGACGATCACACCCTCGTGCGCGCCGGGTTCCGCGCGCTGCTCACAGGTCTGGGAGGCATCCAGGTTGTCGCAGAAGCGGGCGATGGGTACGAGGTACTCCAGCTGATTGAAGTTCACAATCCCGATCTGGTCTTGATGGACATCGCCATGCCGGGATTGAATGGCTTGGAAACAACCATGCAATTGGTCAAAGAGTTTCCGACAGTACGGGTGATCATCCTTTCGATGCACGCGAATGCCGAATATGTGCGGCGCGCATTTGGCGCGGGCGCGCTGGGATACTTGATCAAGGACGCCAGCGCCAGTGAATTCGAACTCGCGATTCGAGTCGTTGCGCAAGGCGAAACGTATGTCTCCTCTGGTGCGGCGAAACATAATCATGCTCGCAAAGAACGACAGATCAATGCCGTTGGCTCGCTCGAGCATCTGACCTCGCGCCAGCGCGAAGTCCTGAAGTTGATCGCGCAAGGTTATACAACTCAAGAGACCGCTCAGTTGTTGAACATCAGTGTGAAAACAGCCGAGACCCATCGTACCGAGTTAATGGATCGGTTGGACCTTCACGACGTTGCAGGTCTGGTCCGCTTTGCAATTCGCACGGGCCTGCTTCCCCCGGATGAATAGGGTTTACGACGTCCAGAACAAAAACTCCCCCACTTCTTGTACTCCCCGACTTTTCAGGTATCTCGCTTCCGGTGGACGACTTAACCACAACCGGGAGAAGAATTTCTTTTCAGTTTCTGCCCTCACACATTCATTAGACGATATTTCTCTGATCTTTTCGCGTTTGCGGAGCGCTTACTTCACCTCCTGGCTTGATCCAAGGGTTGTCAGACTGTGGTCAGGTATTTACCCGATTGTTTTCACGAACTGAATGTTGTAGATTGTATTCAAATGATTCTGGAGCAATGAATGCTGCCCATCCGAATTCTCCTGGTTGACGACAGCGCCGTATTCCTCAATTCAGTTGAGAGTTTTTTGTCTACGGACCCGGCGGTCAAGATTGTCGGGCGGGCGCTTTCGGGCAGGAGTGCGTTGGAACAAATCTCTTCCCTCCAGCCAGACCTGGTGCTGATGGATCTTTCCATGCCTGAGATGAGCGGCCTTGAAGCGACGCGCTTGATCAAGGCGCGGAAAGACGCACCATGCGTCGTCATCCTGACACTGCACAATCATCCCCAATACCGTAAGGCATCCCAGGCGGCTGGCGCAGATGGATTCGTCAGTAAGGCGGAACTGGGAACGCAGTTGATTCCGCAGATCCATATACTGCTCGGTGGGAATACCACCGACGCGGAAAAGGAAGGAGTAAAAGAATGAACACAGCCTCTCATCATTTTGTCGTTTGGCTCAGACGGCTTTTGCAAGCGAGCGTTGCCGGGATCTTCGTCCTCCTTGCCGCGTGTGGCGCCCCGCCGACGCCCGCGCCGCTGGTCACGCTGCGCTTCGGATTCTTCTCAGCGGCGTCCAACCTGCCTTTCTTTGTCATGCAGGAGCAGGAGTTCGCTGAACGGAACGGTCTCCAATTCACCGAGGCATCATACGAAACCGCCGCTTTGTTCATCAAGGATATGGCCGCTGGCTCTCTGGATGTTGGCTATCTTGCCACCGTGCCGCTGATGACTGCGGCTGAGAGCGGCCTGGTCCCCAGTCAAATCGTGCCAGTGGCCGCCGACGCTTTGGGTGACCCCGATCATCCAGTCGCCGGTGTCGTGGTGGCTCCCTCTATAAGTAGTTGGAGCGACCTGGAGGGGCAGTACATTGGCGTCACATCCAAGAATTCTCCCTCTGGTGTTGCCATCACGGGCCGCCTTCAGCAGGAGGGCGTCCACAACTACACGCTCGTGGAAATCCCCATCCCTAACCTGGGTTTGGCCGTAGCAGAAGGCAACGTCGCTGCCGCCTGCATGCTTGATCCCTACCTGACTCAATCCCTGTTGCGCGGCGATGGGAAATTACTGGGTTGGGTCATCGGCGGGCCACCCTTCGAGCGCATGTCAATCAATTTGATCGTCGTCAAGGCCGATCTCTACCGCGATAACCCGCAGGCGGTCAAGGCATTTCTGCGCGCGCAC
This sequence comes from Chloroflexota bacterium, assembly GCA_016235425.1. Lineage (GTDB taxonomy): Bacteria > Chloroflexota > Anaerolineae > Anaerolineales > Villigracilaceae > JAKOVF01. The sequence continues at coordinate 5,072 of JACRLC010000077.1, forward strand.
TTGCAGGCGGTCGAATGGATCAATCAAAACCCGGACGAAGCCCGTTCCCTCCTCACAAGACGCCTGGGGCTTAGTGAGGAAGTCGGTCAGGAGATCATTCTGCCCTACTGGCCGTTGGATGCGCGCAATGATTCATCCCTACTGGAAAGCATGCAACCGTCGCTGGTGGAGATTGGTATACTCAAAGCACCCATCCCGGCCAGCCAACTGTATGACGAGACCCTGCTCAATGAAGTCCTCGCCGAGACTCGGTAAGGAGGCAGACATGCACCGCCTCAGTCTATCCATCAAGTTGCCGATCCTTTTTGTCATGGCCGTGGCGCTGGTCGCCGGGGCGGCCAGCCTAGTGGCGATTTCCATCATCAGCAACGCCCTACACGCCCAGGCGTCGGCGGCCAACGATAACGCCGTCCAAACTTACGCCAGCGCGGCCGGCCTTTATCTGAGCAACGCCCGTTCGGCCCTGGAAACCACGGCCGACTTGCCAGAGATGGCCGACTTCACCACGACCCAACTTGTTGACCCGGCGCTGCACGGCCTGCCCGCCGACGCGGACCCTGCCAAGCGCAGGATTGCGGTGCTGATCCTGGAGCATTCGCAAGTCTTTGAGTACGTGTTGCTTCTTCGGGCCGACGGATCCGTGTATTTCGTCGAACCCTACAACCTGCAGGTCAGGTTGTCGCGCCACGACCTGGCTTTCACCGCCTGGTATCAAGAGGTGATGAGCACCGGCCAAACGGTCGTGAGCGACGTGCACATCTCCACCGCCACCCAGCGCCCGACGGTCATCGTTGCTACACCCGTGTTCGCCGATAACGGGCAGATCATCGGGGTGTGGGCTGGCGCGCTAAAATTGGAGCAACTCGCGCACATCGGCTCCGGCGGGCCGCAAGGCGGAGCGGCGTTGCACTACGGTTATCTTACGGATGGCCGGGGGCTGGTCATCGCACATCAGGCCAATCCTGCGTACATACAGGATCAGACCGATTTCAGCGCGGTGCCCCCGGTACAGGCCGCACTGGCCGGGCAACAGGGTGCGGATCAATTCGTTGACCCGATTGACCGCCAGGAGAAACTGGCCGCCTACATGCCTCTCACCGGCTCTGGCTGGGCAGTGGTGTACGAGGTGTCAACGCGTGCCGCCTTTGCGCCGATTGACGAATTAGCGCGCGGCATCGCGTTGCTCGGGACGGTAGCAGGGATCATCATGCTCCTGGCGAGTATCGTCATCGTCCGGCAGATCACCGGCCCGCTGGTTCGGCTGACGGCGGCGGCGGAAGCTATCGGTGCCGGGGACCTCTCCCGGAGCATCAAGGTGAACAGCGGCGACGAACTTGGCCGGCTCGCCGACGAATTCAACCACATGGCGGAGGCACTGGACGCGCGTGTGAACGCTCTCTCAGCCTTGAACACCATGGCAAACATCGTTATCGAATCAGTGGACGCCAAACAGATTTGCAGCCGCGCCCTTGATGAGGCGCTGGTGCTGGTGAATGTGAATGCGGGCGCCCTCATGCTGCTCGAGCCACATTCGGGGGACATGGTCATGATCGCCCAGCGCAGTCTGACGGACGAATTTGTCCAGAACGCAGGCCGGATGAAAAAAGGGGAGGGGTTGACCTGGCAGGCGGCAGAGGCCTGCAAGCCGGTGGTCATGCCAGACATGTCGAAATACCCGGGTGCCTTGAAAATCTACGTTCAGAGGGCTAATATCCAATCGGCGGCGGTCATCCCCCTGATCGGACGCACGGGCGTGGTGGGCACGATGAATCTGGCCACGAGTCAACCTCGAGTTTTTGATGTTGCCGGCCTGGAATTGTTGACCGCCGTCGGCCGCCAGGTCGCCATCGGGCTGGAGAAGGCTCAATTGTATACGGCTCTACAAGATGAACTGGCCGAGCGCAAGCGGGCAGAAGAAGAAATACGCAGGCTCAACGAGGAACTTGAGCAGCGCGTGATCGAACGCACCGCCGAACTGGAAGCTGCCAACAAAGAACTGGAAGCCTTCTCCTACTCTGTCTCACACGACCTGCGCGGGCCGCTGCGGGCGATTGACGGCTTTTCTCGCGTCTTGTTGGAGAAATACGTAACACAGCTTTCGCCGGAGGCTCAGCGCTACCAGCGGTTGGTGTGCGATAACACCCAACAGATGGGGCGCCTCATAGATGATTTACTCACCTTCTCGCGCTTGAGCCGCCAGCCGCTCAAACTCCAGCCTGTGTCACCGGCCGACCTGGTGCGGCAGGTACTTCAAGGATTGCAACCGGAACAGGAAGGGCGGCGCATTGAAATCACACAGGGTGATTTGCCGCCCTGCCAGGCCGACCCGGCGCTGCTCAAGCAGGTCTGGATGAACTTGATTGCCAATGCGCTCAAATTTACGCGTCGGCGCGAAGTGGCGCGTATTGAGATCGGCGCAATCTCCATTTCAAATTTCAGAACCCAGGTTGCAGGTTCGATTCCCGACCCGCTCAAATCTGAAATCCTAAATCTAAAATCCGAAATCTATTTCGTGCGTGACAACGGAGTGGGCTTTGATATGCAATATGCGGACAAACTCTTCGGCGTCTTTCAGCGTCTGCATCGCGCCGAGGACTACGAGGGCACCGGCGTCGGGCTGGCCATCGTGCAGCGCATCCTCCGCCGTCACGGCGGACGTGCCTGGGCTGAGGCCGAAGTCGAGAAAGGGGCGGTGTTTTATTTCACAGTACCGTAGCAGGAACCTGGCAGATGTCCATCCACTTATGAATCCATTGCAAAAACTCTTTTTAACCGCAAAGGGCGCAAAGAACGCGAAGGAAATTCAAAGACGTATTAAGAATGGTAATTTTTCATGCAAGTTATCTTGATAAAAGATCCGTGTTTCGGCTTTTTCTTAGCGGCCTTAGCGTGCTTCGCGGTGCGATGACCTTTTTGCAGTAGAGTCACTTGTTTATCCGAAGAGATATAGAAAAAAGGAGAGAACCGCAATGAACGACAAACCCATAGAAATCCTGCTGGTTGAAGACAATCCCAATGACGTGGAGTTGACCCTGCTCGCGTTGCAGGACAACAAACTCACCAACCCCATCCACATAGCGCGCGATGGGGCTGAAGCGCTGGAGTTCATCTTCGCCACCGGCGCGTATGCGCAGCGCAGCATTAACAACGTCCCTAAAGTCATCCTGCTCGACCTGAAACTGCCCAAAGTGGACGGGCTGGAGGTGTTGCGGCAAATCAAGTCCGACCCTCGCACGCGGGCGATCCCGGTGGTGGTGCTCACCTCCTCGCGCGAGGAGCGTGACATCGTCGAGAGTTACCGGCTGGGCGTCAACAGTTACATCACCAAACCAGTGGACTTCGAACAGTTCACCCAGTCCGTGCGCACGCTGGGCCTTTATTGGCTGCTGCTCAACCAGCCGCCGCTACCGTAAGCCGTCTGACAGCGCTCCACCCAGTGAAAGCAGGTACACGATGCCTATTCCTCTACAGGTGCTGATCGTCGAGGACAACCCCGCCGACGCCGAGCTGATGGCGCTCGAACTGCAGGCCGGCGGTTTTGATCCCGACTGGCGGCGGGTCGAAACCGAGGCCGACTACTGCGCCTGTCTGGATCAGCCCCCGCTGCCCGACGTCATCCTCTCGGACTATCGCCTCCCCGACTTCGACGGGCTGCGCGCCCTGCAATTGCTGCAACAGCGCGGGCTGGACATTCCATTCATTCTCGTCTCCGGCGCCATCGGCGAGGATGTCGCCGTCGAGTGCATGAGACAGGGGGCCACCGACTACCTGCTCAAAGACCGGCTGGCGCGGCTGGGGCTGGCAGTGACCCATGCAATGGAACAGAAGAAACTCCGCGATGAAAAACGGCGGGCGGAGCAGGCGTTGCGGGACAGCGAAAGACGTTTCCGCGCGCTCATCGAACATAGCAGTGACATCATTGCGTTAATCGGCGCGGACGGCACCATCCTGTACGAAAGTCCCTCAGCCAGCCGGATCGTGGGCTATGCTCCTGAAGAACTCGTCGGTGAGAAGATGTTTGGATGGATCCATCCTGAAGATCTCCAAAACGCGCTGGCCCTCTTCACGCAACTCCTTCAAGAACCAGGCGCAAGCGTAGAAGTCGAGTTTCGATACCTGCACAAAGATGGAACCTGGCGATGGCTGGAAGGCACCGCCACCAACCTGCTCGCAGAGCCGGGCGTGCAAGCCCTCGTCGCCAACTATCGCGACATCACGAAACGCAAGTTGGCGGAAGAGGAACTGCGGTATCTGAGCACCCACGATACCCTGACTGGTCTCTATAACCGAGCCTACTTCGAAGAAGAACTTGCCCGGCTGGGGCGAGGACGATTTTTTCCCGTCAGCATTGTGATGGCTGATGTGGACGATTTGAAGACAGTAAACGACCGCCAGGGGCATGCCGCCGGAGACAAATTGCTCCAACAAGCGGCTCATGTTCTCCGTGCGGCTTTCCGCGCCGAAGATGTAGTGGCGCGGATCGGCGGCGACGAGTTCGCGGTGGTACTGCCTGGCGCAAATGTCAGGGCCGTGGAGGCAGCTTTGGATCGGCTGACCAGGAGTCTCGTCACGTGTAATGCGGCTCACATCAAAACCCCTTTACACCTCTCGCTGGGTACAGCCACAGCAAAGGAAGGCGAGTCGCTGACCGAGACGCTGAAACAAGCCGACGCACATATGTATGGAAAGAAACGCACGGCGTATGATGGCAAATGATCGGAGAATACCATGTCCATTCCTCTCCGCGTTCTGATGCTCGAAGACAAGCTGTCCGATGCCGAATTGTCGGTAATCGAGTTGCGCAAGTCCGGTTTCGAACCTGACTGGCAGCGCGTCGAAACGGAGGCGGATTATGTCAATCACCTGGATCCGTCACTCGACCTGATTCTGGCAGACTATTCCCTGCCCCAATTCGACGGGCTGCGCGCCCTGCAGTTGCTGCAACAGCGCGGGCTGGATATTCCGTTCATTCTAATCTCCGGCACCATTGGCGAAGATATCGCCGTCAAGGCCATGAAGCAGGGCGCGACTGATTACCTGCTGAAGGATCGGTTGACGCGCCTCGGCCCAGCGGTGAAAAGCGCGCTGGAGCAGAAACGACTCCGCGACGAGCGCAAGCAGGCGGAGGAGGCGCTGCGGCGGGCAGAGGAGAAATATCGCAACATCTTCGAAAATTCATTGAATGGCATCTTTCAAAGTACGCCCGATGGCCGCTTCATCCTGGTCAATCCGGCCTTGGCGAGAATGTGGGGTTATGACTCGCCCGAGGATCTGCTCGCCAGCGTCACCAACACCGCGCGCCAGGTCTACGTGGATCCCGGCCGCCGCGCCGAGCACACGCGTCTATTGAAGGAGCAGGGCGGCAGCGTGATAGGCTTTGAATACCAGGCGTATCGCAAGGATGGCACTACGATCTGGATTTCGGAGAATGTTAACTCTGTAGTTGATGCGAATGGAAATCTCCGCTACTACGAAGGTGTCGTTGAAGATATATCCGAGCGCAAGCGGGCGGAGGAGCGTTTGCACTTGCAAAGCACAGCGCTGGAAGCCGCGGCGAATGCCATCGTGATCACCGATCGCGAGGGCGCGATCCTATGGGTCAACCCGGCCTTTACCAAACTAACAGGCTATTCCCTCGAGGAAGCCGCCGGTCAGAATCCTCGAATCATCAGTTCGGGCAAACAAGATAGACCCTTTTATCAAAGACTCTGGGAGACGATCCTGTCCGGGCAGGTTTGGCATAGTGAGATTATCAATCGCCGCAAGGATGGCAGCTTGTACCCCGAGGAAATGACGATCACCCCGTTGCGTGATGAGCGCGGTGAGATCGTCAACTTTATCGCCATCAAACAAGACATCTCCGATCGCAAGCAGGCCGAGGCCGCGTTGCACGAGGCCAACCACCGCGCGATCCGTGAGTACGAACGGTTACTGGAGCGCCTAGCACATCTGGCGCAGGCCGTCGGCACGGCGCGGGATCTCACCTCCGTGTTTCGCGGTCTGCGCGAGTTCGCCGAAGCCTCCGTCCCGTGCAATGGGTTGTTCGTGTCGCTCTATGATCCCGGGAAGCAGGAGCGTATCTGTGTATACTCCGGCGGCGACGGCGAGGAGGATGATGTCTCCATGCTTCCGCCCATGCCCATGAACGACGGTCCGCATAGCCGGGCGATTGCCAGCGGGCAGATCGTTGTAACCGACGACCTTCAATCCGCCCTGGCGGGCAAACCGGTTGTGACCCTCGGGGCGGATAAAGACCCGCGCCTGCCGCAATCGTCGCTGGCCGTGCCGTTGACCGTGTTGGGAAGAGTGGTTGGCGCGTTTGAAGTGCAGAGCGTTCAACCTTCGGCCTACCGGCAACAACACATTACCGCCATGCGCATGGCGGCGAACCTGGCAGCGATTGCCGCCGAGAACGTGCAGATGCTCGAAAGGGAGCGTCAACTACGGCTCGGCGCAGAGATGTCGGAGGAGCGCTATCGAACCCTGGCGGAGGCTGCCCAGGATGCCATCTTTATCGTCAATCGCGACGATCGCGTTGAATATGTGAATAGTTTTGCGGCCGGTCAATTTGGCAGCCGAGCGGAAGAGTTAATCGGGAGAACCCGCGCGGCGCTGTTCCCGCCACAAGTAGCCGAACATCAAACGCACACTTTGCGGGAGGTTTTCGAAACCGGCAACTCCATTTATGAAGAGACGAAGACAGTTTACCCAATCGGTGAAGTATGGATTGGCACCAGACTGGCTCCCATCAGGAATGCGGCTGGGGAGGTACGCGCAGTTCTCGGCATCGCACGCGACATCACCGAGCGCAAGCGGGCGGAAGTTGCATTGCGCCGCCACGCAGACGAATTGGAAACGCTCTACGAAAGCGCCCTGGCTCTCAGCCAGTTACTTGACCTGCGAGAGATTGGACAAAGGATCATAGAAACCTTTGATGAAAAATTGGACTGGCATCACGCGGCCATCCGTCTGTATCATCCTGAAAGTGACCGCCTCGAACTGCTGGCCTTCAGCCATCCCGATATAAAGAATGAGGTGGAGCGGCGCGGCGTCGAAAAACGATTCAATGATTTGATATCGCGGCCGGGACTGGGATTGAGCGGCTGGGTTGTCCAGCATGGCCAGGCGGTCCGCAGCGGAGATGTGTCCCATGATCCGCGTTACGCGGACACGTATCCCGGATTGAACTCGGGACTGTACCTGCCGTTGCAGGTTGGAGGGCGAACCATTGGCGTCATCGCGGTGGAAAGCGAGAAAGCCAATGCTTTCAGCGAAGCAGACGAACGATTGCTGACCACCCTTGCGGCCCATGCGGCTGTGGCCATCGAGAACGCAAATCTATTTGCCGAGACCAGGCGGCGGCTGGAAAACATGCAGGCGCTGCACATTATTGACAGGGCCATCGCCTCCAGCCTGGATCTCCGCCTGACCCTGCAGATTCTGCTGAAACAGACCATGGAGCAGTTGAACGTGGACGCGGCCGATGTGCTGACATACAACCCCCTTACCCAAACCCTGGATTATGCCGACGGGCAGGGCTTCCGCACCGACGCCCTCCAACATACCCACCTGCGTTTGGGAGAAGGCTACGCTGGTCTGGCGGGCCTGGAACGCAAAATCATCCACCTCTCCGACTTGAAAGGACGCAGAACGGATTTCCTGCGATCCCCCAACTTCAAATTCGAGGAGTTCGTCAGTTATCTCTGTGTGCCTCTGATCGCCAAGAATCAGATCAAGGGAATGCTGGAACTCTTTCATCGTTCCCCGTTCCAACCCGACCAGAATTGGATGGATTTTGTCGAAACCCTGGCCGGGCATGCCGCCATTGCCATTGATAACGCAAGTTTGTTCACGGACTTGCAACGCGCGAACGCTGAACTGATGTTAGCATATGACACAACGCTGGAAGGCTGGTCCAAGGCGCTGGATCTGCGCGATAAGGAGACCGAAGGCCACACCCAGCGCGTCACCGAGATGGCTGAAAAACTGGCGCACCTCATGGGGGTGCGCGGTATGGAACTGGTGCATATCCACCGAGGCGCGTTGTTGCACGATATGGGAAAGATGGGTGTTCCAGATAACATACTGCTCAAGCCGGGTGCGTTGACTGATGAAGAATGGAAGATCATGCGCATGCACCCGGTTCATGCCTACGAAATGCTCTCTCACATCGCTTACTTGCGCCCTGCCCTCGATATTCCCTACTGCCACCATGAGAAGTGGGACGGCACGGGTTATCCGCGCGGGCTGAAGGGAGAGGAAATCCCGCTGGCAGCGCGCCTCTTTGCGGTGGTTGATGTATTTGATGCATTACGTGCGGACCGCCCGTACCGCAACGCCTGGCCTGAGGAGAAGGCTCTCCAGTACATTCGCGGCCAGGCGGGCAGGCATTTCGATCCAAAGGTGGTGGAGGCGTTCTTGAGGATGGCAGAGGGTTCCGATGAACGATCCTGACCGAATGAAACGTAGCCCCACGGTGTCTGCACAGTCTCGCTGGGCGCAGGTCATACTGGCCCTGAGCGCTCTGGGCACTTACGGGTTGATGTTCTTCCCTACCTATCACTGGATGGGTCGGGCGGCGACCACGCTGGCCGTGTTGCCCGTCGCGATGTTCGGTTGGCTCCTGGGAATGCGAGGCGGGTTACTGGCTGCGTTGTTCTGTCTGCTGTCGAACATGATCCTTTTGAATCTGGTTGGGCAGCCGGGGTGGGAGGTGATGATTCACACCGGAGGCGGCAGCCTCGGAGCGATAGCCCTGGTACTGATCGGCGGCATCGTTGGGCGGATGAGCGACCTGGGGAGGCGGGCAGAACGGGAACTGGCCGCGCGCAAGCGCGCGGAGGAGGAAAGGGCGCGCCTGCTGGAACAACAGCAATGCCACGTGGAACGACTGGCCGTGCTGTACGAAACGGCCCGCGCGACGACCGACGTGCAGGACCTCCGGCGGCTCCTCGGCCGGGCGCTGGAGCGCATCCTGACCCACCTGCCGGCCGACGCCGCCAGCGTGTACCTGCGGGATCAGGATGGTGACGCGCTGGTGTTGGCCGCCCAGAGCGGTTTTTCTTCGCAGAACGTTTCCCACTTCATTGCTCACCGCGTCGGGGATTCAACAGTCACGGGCCAGGCAGCCGCCCGGGGCAAAGTGATTTTCATTGAAGACACAGCAGCCTTTCCCTACACTCCCGAAGTCCGCCAGATCGTGCAACAGGATGGCATCGTAAGCCACGCCGCCGTGCCTCTGTGCAGCGAGGCCTCCACCATAGGTGTCTTGAATGTGGCGTGGCGCACCCATCACTGCCTGGATGCCGAGGCCCTGTCACTGCTGGAGGGTCTGGCTGACATTCTCACTGGCGGCGTGCTCAATGCCCGCCTGTTACAAGAGACCCGCCGCCGCGCCGAGGAACTGGAGGCACTCACCCGCCTCAGCCGCGAGATCGCCATCGTCCCCGAACTACATCCGGCCCTCACCCTCATTGCCCGTCACGCGGCCGAACTCTCCGGCTCGGATGCGGGCGGCGTGTTCGCCTTCGGTCCCGACGAACGTTTACACATTGTGGCCGCCCATGGAGTGGGGAACGAGTTCGTTGCCGCGCTTAACGCTCTGGGCGTGCCGCCCGGTCACGGCGCCATTGGCCGGGCGGCAGCCGAGCGCCGTCCGATCCAAATCCCTGATGTGCTGACCGAGTCGGCCTATCCATTTAGTCAACTGGCTGACATGGAACACATCCGCAGCATCCTGGCCGTGCCGATGCTCCGCGGCGAGCATGCCGAAGGGGAGGTGATCGGCGGCATCGTGCTCTGGCACCGGCAGACTCGACATTTCACCCCGCATGAGGAAGCATTTGTGCAAGCACTGGCCCAGCAATGTGTCAATGCCGTCGAAAACGCGCGGCTGTTCGAGTCTGAGCGTGCGGCCCGCGAGCAAGCCGAGACTCTGCGCCAGGTAGCCCAGGTTATGAGCGGCAGTCTTGAACTGGAGAATGTTCTGCACCGCATCCTGGGGCAGCTCAAGCGCGTGCTGACCTACGACACTGCCTCGGTACTTCTCTTGGGAGAGGCAGACCAACACGCCCTTGTGGCCGGCATCGGCTATGCAGACGAGCAATCCACCAGCCGGGCGGCCGGAGAATTACTGAGGGATAGTCCGATTCTACGGCAGATGGCCAACGACCTGCGGCTGGTGAATATTGCCGAGGTGCGCGACCACCCGGGTTGGACCTGGGTGCCCGGGGCCGAGCATGTGCGCTCGTTCCTGGCCGTGCCCATCGTGGCTCATCATCGGATGATCGGCGCGCTGATGGTGGACAGCACTCACCCCGGCTTATTCAAAGAGAGTGACGCTCACACGGCGCAAACGTTGGCGCAACACATGGCCATAGCCATCGAAAATGCCCGGCGCTACGAGGAAACGCGGCAGCAAGCGGCGGAACTGGCTGTTCTGGCCGGTGCCAGTCGGTCCATCCAGAGCGGAGGCGATCTGCCAGAGGTGCTCGATGCTGTCCTGCGGCAAGCCTGCGATTTGGTGAATGTGCCGACCGGCTCGATCCTGCTGCTGGACGAGAATGGCGATAGGCTGCGCGTGGCCGCCCAACGGGGACTCGACGCTCAGGCAGTAGCCGAGTGGAACCGTACGGGAATTCCCCGCACTTTTGGCACTTTCGCACTTGTTTTGGGGACAGGCGAAATGCTGGAAATCCCCGACGCACGACATGACCCGCGGGCAGCCGCGGGCTATGGCCCCATCCCGGAGGCGCTCACCAACGTGCCTCTTCTCGCAAAAGGGCGAGTCATTGGCATCCTGGTCATTGAGGGTGTATCACGGGATGACAGCACACGCCGGGTGCTGCGCACGCTGGCGGAAATGGCGGGCGTGGCCATTGAACGTGCGCGGCTCTTCGATGAAACCCGCCGCCACGCCGAGGAACTCGAATCTTTGGCCGAAGTCGCTTCAGCGATGCGCACTGCCCGCACCGTGGAGGAGATGTTACCCCTGCTCGTGCGAAAAGCGGCCGAAGTCATCGGCGGAGCCGCTGGTTCGATCTTCCTCGTCGAACCTGGAACGGGCGACCTGGTGTCCCGGGGCTGGCTCGCAGCCAGTGACGGGTGGCGGTTCACGAGTGACGCCTCGCTCACCCTGCGCCACCGCCCGGGCGAGGGCGTCACCGGGCATGTCGCCGCCACCGGCGAGATTTACATCACCCGGGATTTGCAGCATGACCCGCTGGCCGTCTTTCTTCCCGGCGAGGAGGAACGCCTGCGCGCAATCCAGAGCGGAATTTCCCTGCCGCTCCACACTCAGGCCCGTATCATCGGTGTGCTGCATATCTGGCGGCACGAGGATCGCGCCTTCGATGAGACGGAGGTGCGCCTGCTCACATCCATCGCTGAGATGGCCGGCAATGCCATCCACCGTGCGGCCCTGTACGAGCAAACGGAGCGTGATGCGGTCGAACTGGCCCTGGCTTACGACACCACCATCGAAGGCTGGTCGAAAGCGCTCGACCTGCGTGACAAAGAGACTGAAGGCCATACCCTGCGTGTTACCGAGTTAACCGAACGGCTGGCGTGCAACATGGGCATGAGCAAAGCCGAACTGGTGCATATCCACCGCGGCGCATTGTTGCACGACATCGGCAAGATGGGCGTGCCTGATTCCATTCTGCTCAAGGCTGGACAACTTACAGACGAAGAATGGGTGATCATGCGCCAGCATCCGCAGTTTGCCTGCGACATGCTCTCCCCGATTGCCTACCTGCGTTCGGCCCTCGACATCCCGTTCTGCCACCACGAGAAGTGGGATGGCACGGGTTATCCACGCGGCTTGAAGGGGGAGGAAATTCCGCTGGCTGCACGCCTCTTTGCGGTGGTAGACGTGTACGACGCGCTGCGCTCGGACCGCCCGTACCGCGCGGCTTGGCCGGAAGAGAAAGTGCGGGAATACATCCGCGAGCAGGCGGGCAGGCATTTTGACCCGAAGGTGCTTGATGCGTTCCTGAGGCTCTTGGACGAGAAAAAGGCGTAGAATCTGTCTGGGGCCGTGCCCTGTCACACTGCACTTGAATAACCTGCAGCCTCCGGCCAATTATCGAAGGAATGGAGAAACTGCCTATGACTACCAGTTCGTCATCCCCGAGTGGAAGCCCTCGAGCCGCCATTTGGCGCCGTCTGACCGAACCGGCCGTCTCAATTCAACAGCCCGCCCAACGCCGCCGGGCGCGGCTGCTCGCCTCACTGCTGCTGGTCCTGGTCCCGCTTGGCCTGGTGGTGCTCGTTGTCGCGGCGTGGCGGATCGGCCCCCTCGCCGGACAGTCGTATCCACCAGTGTTCTTCGCTCTGGTTCTCACCTCTATCGCCCTCCTGGCCGGGGCCTATGCCCTGTGCCACGCCGGGCATTACACCCTGGCGGCCGCGCTCACAGTGGGCGTCACCTCGGCCGCCACCTTCGTGGTGGTGCTGATCCTCCCGTCCGTTCCGCTGACGGTCGCTTTCATGAGCCTGGGTATGTTGACGAGCAGCCTGTTCCTCTCTCGCCGGGTTACGGTGCTTGTCTTCGCCGCCACCTTCGCGGCGACGGCGTTGCTGCCGCTGCTCGACCCGCACATACCTCCGCGAACTGTCGTCGGTGCGCTGAGTTTCGTCGTCATTATGGGCGCGCTGATATGGGTTACCCTGGCCGTCCAGCAGGAGGACCTTCAGCGCATCGAACAGCAGGCCCACGCGCTGGCCGAGAGCGAGCAGGCTCAGAGTGTGCTGAATGCGTTGCTGCGCCTTTCGATGGAAAACATTCCCTTGATCGAACAACTCGAGCGGGCGCTTGACGTTATCCTCCTGGCTCCATTTATCCCTCTCAAACCCCGAGGCGGCATCTTTCTGGCCGAAAGTGATCCCGAGGTACTGGTGCTCAAGATCCATAGAAACCTGCCGCCGGGGTTACAAACCATGTGCGCCAGGGTCCCCTTTGGGCGCTGCCTGTGTGGCCGGGCGGCTGCCCGCCGGCAGATTGAATTTGCCGAAGGCGTGGATGAACGGCATGAGAATGTGTATGCTGAGATCGAGCCCCATGGGCATTATAACGTCCCCATTCTGTCCGACGAGAGGGTGTTGGGCGTCCTCGTGCTCTATCTACAAGCGGGGCATCACCGGGAAGAACGCGAGGTGGAGTTCCTGCAAGTCGCAGCCAACACCCTGGCGGGTATTATCGAGCGCAAGCAGGCTGAAGAGGCGCTTCGGGAGAATGAGGAGAAATTCCAGAGCATCACTGCCTTAGCCAAGGATGCGATCATTCTACTGGATAACGAAGGAAACATTGGCTACTGGAACAAAGCCGCGGAAGGGATATTTGGGTATTCGGCTCAAGAGGCGCTGGGCAAGCCGCTGAGAATCTTGATGCCAGAGCAGTATCACGAGGCTCAAAGAAAGGGCTGCCTGAAATTCAAAGAGACCGGAGAGGGTCCTATCATCGGAAAGACCCTTGAAGTCCAGGCGGTGAGAAAAGATGGAACAGAATTCCCTATCGAACTCTCCGTCTCTGCGGTCAGGTTAAAGGGCAGGTGGAATGCGATCGGGGTATTACGGGACATCACTGAGCGTAAGCGGATCGACGAGGAGATCCGGCAGCTCAGCCACCAGAATGAGCTCATCCTGGGCGCGCTGGGTGAGGGGGTGTATGGGATTGACCTGGAGGGGAAGGCCACGTTCCTCAACCCGGCGGCGGCGGAAATGCTCGGCTATCGGCCCGAGGAATTGATTGGCCAATCTATGCACGAGGCTGTGCATCACTCGAAACCGGATGGAACTCGCCTCCTGAGGGAGGAGTGTTTGATCTACGGCGCGTCCCGGAATGGCACAGTCAACCGGGCCGACGACGAGGCCTTCTGGAGAAAGGACGGCACGAGTCTGCCGGTCGAGTATGTGAGCACGCCAATTCGAGAGGGCGAGGCGCTGGCCGGGGCGGTCGTCGTTTTCAAGGACATCAGCGAGCGCAGGCGAGCGGAGGAGGCGCTGCGCGAGAGTGAAAAACGGTTTAGAAGCCTCTTTGAGGATTCTCCCATCTCTCTCTGGGAAGAGGATTTCTCTCTCGTTGCCGCGTACCTCGACGAGTTGCGGCATTCAGGGGTCACAGACTTCAGGGTCTATTTCGAGAACCATCCCGAAGCGGTGGCCCATTGCGCCACGATGGTGAACGTCGTGGATGTGAACAGGGGGACGCTGAGGTTGTATCAGGCCAAATCCAAAGAGGATTTTCTGGCCGGCCTAAACGTGGTGCTCAGCGAAGAGGCAATCCCCACATTTAGAGAAGAACTGATTGCCCTCGCCGAAGGCAAAACCAGGTTTGAAGGCGAAGCCATCAACCAAACTCTGGCCGGTGACAAAATACATGTTGCGCTCAGTTGGTCGGTGGCGCCTGACGGTGATAAAGGCGCCCGGCGGCTATTTGTCTCGATCAATGACATCACCGCGCGCAGGCGGGCGGAGGAGAAACTGGCTGCCAAAGTGATAGAACTGGAGCGTCGCAGCCGCGAAATCAAACTGCTCAACGAAATGGGCGACTTGTTACAAACCTGTCAAACTATTGAAGAAGCCGGTACGGTCGTCACTCAGTTTGCTCAAAGACTATTTCCGAATCAAGCGGGCTCGCTGTGCCTCATCGCCGCCTCGCGGAATCTCGTGGATGCCATTGCGGCCTGGGGTGAGTTCCCGCCCCAAGACCGTATCTTCACCCCCGACGACTGCTGGGCATTGCGGCGCGGCCAAGTACACAGCGTGACCGACCCTGACTCGAGGTTGCTCTGCCGGCATGTCAGCCAGCCCTTCGGCACTGAGCGACAGCCGGAGGGCGGCTACCTGTGTGCGCCGATGATAGCACAGGGTGAAACTTTGGGGATTCTGCATCTGCGAAGCGGCCAACCTGCTCCGAGTCAAACCAGGGAAGAACAAGCGGCCGTCATGGCCTCGCAGCAACTGCTGGTAGTTGCCATGGCTGAACAGATTGCCCTGTCGCTGGCAAACTTGAAAATACAGGAATCTCTCCGCCGCCAGGCCATTCGCGATCCACTCACCGGTCTGTTCAACCGGCGGTACATGGAAGAGACGCTGGAACGCGAACTGCGCCGGGCGGAGCGCCGCCGGACCCCGCTGGGGATCATCATGTTCGACCTCGATCACTTCAAGAAATTCAACGACACTTTCGGCCATGCCGCGGGCGATATCGTCCTGCGTGAAATCGGCGCTTTCTTACAGGCAAGTGTTCGAGCAGAAGACATCGCCTGCCGTTATGGGGGTGAGGAGTTTCTTGTCATCCTTCCGGAAGCCTCGTTCAAAGATACCCTGAAGCGGGCCGAGCAGCTCCGCAAGGGCATAAAACAACTACACGTGCGGTATCATGACCAGGCACTCGGAGCCGTCACTGTCTCGCTTGGTGTGGCCGTCTTTCCCGATCATGGTTCGACCACAGAGGCCATCATGCGGGGGGCCGATGATGCTCTTTATCATGCCAAACAAGAGGGACGTGACCGGGTCGTCAGCGCGCCAGGTATGAACGCGTAATATGATGAATTGCTCTTTTCTATTGTGTCGTCACGAAAAGCGGGAAGACAAGGGCTGCCCGCGCAGGCTTAAGGGCGGGCAGATTCCGCTGGCAGTGCGTATCTTTACCGTTGTGGATGTGTGGGACGCATTACGCTCCGCCCCACCATTATCGCAAGGCTTGGTCTGAGGAGAAGGCTCTCCATTACATCCGCGAGCAGGTGGGCAGGCGCCTTGACCCAGGGGCGGTAGATGCGTTTTTGAATCTATTGGACACCAAAAAATCTCAGTAATCACAGATTCCGGTGATTACCCACAAGTCCGTACACGTCAAAGGCAAGAGCATTTTGCCGCGAATTTCGCCCTGGCCTATCCGCCAGGACAGGCGGATTTTCGCCTCCTGGACGGACAGTCCAGGGTGCAGGCTGATTTTTTAGATCAAATCCGCGCACATCCGTGAAATCCGCGGCTGAGGTTTTGCGTTTTTCCCTGAATTGGCAAGCGCAAAAGATGTGGGTAATCACCAGACTAAAAAGTCTTGACAAAACATCCGCTGGAAAATACAATGTTTTACCTAAAGATACTTGGTTTTATTAGATGAAACCAGACAATTCCTCTCCAAAATCAAGATACAACATTGAGGCGCTCGCCCGGGGACTGGATATTCTGTCGCTTTTTTCCGCCGAGCGCCCTTCCCTTTCCCTTTCCCAAATTGTTGAACTCCTTCAATTGAATAAAAGCACGGTTTACCGTGTGCTATCCACCTTGGGATCCATGGGATACCTCGAGCAGGATCAAGTCACGCGCCAGTATCGTCCCGGCTTGAAGGTCTTGCAACTCGGGTTCACCGCCATCAACACGCTCGAGCTCCGCCAGATTGCCCGTCCCTATTTGGAAAAACTTTCGCAGGAAGTTGGGGAAACGGTCAGCCTTGCGGCGTTGGACGGGTTCCGCACCATTTACGTGGACCGCATTCGCAACCAATCCATCGTCGGCGTGGTGCTGGGAGTTGGCTCCAGCCTGCCAGCGCATTGCACCGCCCTCGGCAAGGTTTTGCTGGCAGGCCTGCCAGCCGATGAGTTGAGCAACCTGCTTTCGACTCATGAATTAAATGCCTACACACCAAAAACACTGACAACCAAAAAATCCCTGAGTACTGAATTACAGAAGATCCGCGCTCAAGGATATGCAATTGACGATGAGGAACTCGCCTCCGGTTTACGGGCGGCATCCGCGCCGGTCCGCGATCTTTCCAAACGGACAGTTGCCGCCGTTAATGTGACAGGCGCCACTCTGAGAATCACCTACGAGCGTCTCACAGACGAGATCATCCCGGCGCTTGTCAACACAACCAATCAAATTTCGACTGCCCTGGGATATTTTCCCGGTTAATCCTCACCCTAACCCTCTCCCAGAAAAAGGGAGAGGAGACTCTTGTTGTCAAGGAGACCCATCATGGATTTCAATCTTTCCGAAGAACATCTACAGATCGTCAAAGTAGTGCGCGATTTTTGCCGCAAGGAAGTCGCCCCGGTCATCAAGGAAGCGGACCGCACACAGACCATGCACCCCAGCATCCTGCCGCGCATGGGCGAACTGGGCATCCTCGGCATCTGCATCCCGGAGAAATACGGCGGACAGGGATTCGATTACATTACGCTCGGCCTGGTCTGCGAAGAACTCGAATACATGGATACATCCCTGCGCGTGGTCATGTCTGTTCACATGGGATTGAACAGCCTGGCATTGCTCCAATGGGGCACGGAGGAACAGAAGCAGAAATATCTCGTGCCTCAGGCCAAAGGCGGGAAGTATGCCATGTTCGGCCTGACCGAACCCGGCGTGGGCAGTGACGTGGCGAACATGTCCTCCACCGCGCGCCGCGACGGAAGTGATTACATTCTCAACGGCGAAAAGATGTGGATCTCGCTGGCGTCGAAGGCGCATCATATCTTGTGGGTGGCGCGCACGAATCCCGAAAGGCCCGATCCGCACGACCAGTTGTCGGCTTTCATTGTGGAAACCAATTGGCCTGGCGTATCGCGCGGCGACATTCACGGAAAATTGGGTGTGCGCGCAGGTTCCACGGGCTGGGTCAATTGCCAGGATGTGCGCGTGCCAGTTGAGAATCGACTCGGCGAGGAAGGCGAAGGATTCAAGATCGCCATGTCCTGCCTCGATAACGGACGTTACACCGTCGGCTCGGGCGCGGTGGGATTGATCCGCGCCGCGTTGGACGCGAGCGTCAGTTATGCCAGCACGCGCAAAGCCTTCGGCAGGGAAATCGGCAGGCACCAACTGGTTCAGCAGAAGATCGCCCGCATGGTGCGCGATTATGAATATGGGCGAATGATGACTCTCAAAGTCGGTTGGATGAAGAATCAGGGTGTCCGCAACACGCGGGAAACATCCCTGCTCAAATGGTTTGCCACGGATGCATCGTTCGATGCCGCCAACGAAGCCATACAAATTCACGGCGCGTACGGCTACAGCGACGAATACGATGTGGAACGTTACATGCGTAACTCGCGCGGCGCTGTCATTTACGAAGGCACCAGTGAAATCCATCAGTTAATGCAGGCCGGGTATGCTCTTGGCTACCGCGAAGATAGTCCCCTGCGCTGCGAACTTCCCGCCTACGATGAAGAACTCTGGCATTCATAAAAAATAATCCACCGCTAAGACCGCAAAGATCACAAAGGTTTTTAAAAGATTTTCTTTGCGCTCTTCGCGTACTTTGTGGTTCAAAAATTCGCCCAAGGATATTATGTCCAACTCCGCGCTTTCAGGCATACGCGTCGTTGATTTTTCCCGGGTGCTGGCAGGGCCTTATTGCACCATGCTCCTCGCTGATTTTGGCGCGGAGGTCATCAAGATCGAAAGTCTCGATGGCGACGAGACGCGTCAGTGGGGGCCGCCCTGGCTCGACGGCGAAAGCGCGTATTATCTGAGTGTCAACCGCAACAAACGCAGTATCACGCTCGACCTTAAACATCCCAAAGGACAGGCCGTCGCACGCCGCCTCTCTGAAAAAGCCGATGTACTTGTGGAAAACTTCAAAGTCGGCGGCATGGCAAAATTCGGGTTGGATTACGAATCGCTTTCCAAGGTAAATCCCGGCCTCATCTATTGCAGTATCACCGGCTACGGACAGACCGGCCCGTGTCAATCGCTCGCGGGCTATGATTTCATCATTCAAGCCGAAGGCGGATTGATGTCCATCAACGGGCCTGTGGATGGGCGGCCTTACAAAGTGGGTGTGGCAATCGTTGATATTACCGCCGGCATGTACGCCAGCCATGCAATTCTGGCCGCGCTTCATCATCGCGAGAAAATGGGCGAGGGGCAATTCATTGACGTGGCCCTCTTCGACTCACAACTTGGCTGGCTTGCCAACGTGGGACAAAATTATCTTGTCTCCGAAAAGGATCCCCAACGATACGGCAACGCCCACGCCAACATCGTCCCCTACGAAGTCTTTCAAACCTCCGATGGATATCTGGCGCTCGGGGTCGGCAATGACCGGCAATATCAAAATTTATGCGACGCGGCCAACAGGCCGGACCTGTGGGCCGACGAACGATTCCAGACCAACCCGGGACGTGTCACACACCGCCGCGAGTTGATCCCGTTATTGCAGAAAATTTTCCTCACCCGCGCCACCTCCGAATGGATCTCCTCCCTCAGCAAACTGGGAATTCCCATCGGCCCGATCAACGATATCCCGTCGGCGCTGAGTCATCCACAAGCGGCAGCCCGCCAAATGGTCCAGGAAGTGAAGCGGGCGGACGGTCATCCCGTGAAGATGGTTGGCCCGGTCGCAAAATTATCCAGGACACCTGCGGGCATCTGCACTCCGCCTCCCAAACTTGGCGAACAGACTCGCGAAATTCTCGAGCAGGAATTGAATCTCTCTTCGATTGAAATTGATAACCTTCAAAAGGAAAATGTCATCGCACTTCCTGAATAGCCTTCGTGTTGCTTCTATATTTGATGTATATCACCCTGGCAGATTGCGATCGGACTCTAGCTTTCCCCTGGACTGACCAACCCCGCGCGGATGGCGAGAATCGCCGCCTGCGTTCGGTCAGTGACGCCGAGCTTCGAAAAAATCACGCTGACGTAGTTTTTGATGGTGCCCTCGGAGAGGAAGAGAGTTTGAGCGATTTCAGAATTGCCCAAACCGCCTGCCAGCAACCGAAGCACTTCGCGTTCGCGTTCGCTCAGTTGGCCAACCAGCTTTTGATCCGCTATAACCGAAGTGGGTTGGCGGGCAACGTGATCGAGAATCTTTCCCGCCACGTGAGGGTCAATGTGAGTCTGTCCATGCGCCGTATCAACGATGGCTCTGGTCAAGTCTTCCTGCGGCGTATCTTTCAACAAATATCCCGCCGCGCCATTTCGAATCGCATCGAGCACCCATTCGTCTGCGTCATAGGTGGTCAAAACCAGCACGCGGACTTCCGGGAATTATTCGCGAATAATTTTGGTTGCCTGAATGCCATTCATCTTCGGCATTTTTAGATCCATCAGAACCAGGTCGGGATGCAGCCTGCGAGTCAGATCAACGGCTTCGATCCCATTGTTTGCAACGCCAATGACTTTAATCTGGGGGGCAGGTGCCAGCATGGCGCACAAGCCCGGCTCCAAAAGTCGCTTCGCTTCCTCCAGTTGTCCGCTTAGTTCAGTGATGTTTCCCATTTTAGCCAGAATGTGACACAGCATTCTTCGATTGCCAAAGTGTTCCGCCATGATGCGGACTTCAGTGAAGGATTAATTGCTCGTCATGGTGCATATTTATCTGGAAACCTTTGCCGCTGTGGTTCATATCAAAATATCATGCGAGCCGTAGCTGCGGCCGGCAAACGGGAATGAACAGGATTTGACTGACCCCTGCACGCGGTCGTGTTTACTGAACCGGATGAATATGAACTGCGCGGGAAAATCTTGGTTGAAATATAAGGCAGGTTAGGGGACATTTAAGGCGCTTTTCTTCTTGACATTCCTCCCACTGACACTATACTGGGGATGAAAGAAACATCGGATGTGAATCTCAAAGTCTATGGCAATCCTCTCCAGGGAGGGATGATGACATGAACAAGGTTCGCTCTGTTTCAGGGGACAAGATCCGGGTGCTTATTGTGGATGACCACGCCATGGTACGGCAGGGCCTGCGGACATTCCTGGAATTGCAGGATACCTCTGCTTTGCCGATCGAAGTGACGGGGGAGGCCGCTAATGGAATCGAGGCGGTGGAATTGGCGCGTGATACGCAACCCGACATCGTTCTGCTGGATCTGGTTATGCCTGAAATGGACGGCATCCAGGCTGCGCCCAAAATCATCGAAGCCAGTCCGCGATCGCGTGTGATCATTTTGACCAGTTTCGGCGAAGAGGATAAAGTCCTGCCTGCCATTCGTGCGGGCGCACAGGGTTATCTGCTCAAGGACATTCCGCCGAATGAATTGGTGCAGGCTGTGCGCGAGGCTTATCTTGGCAAGGTGCAGCTGCATCCTGAGGTTGCCAAAAAACTGATGTTGGCGGTGGCAGCAAAGGAGGAGCCGGCTTCAGGCCGCGCCGCGGCCAATTCCGAGAACGGGTTGACCGGGCGCGAGCAGGAAGTCCTGCGGCTGATTGCCGATGGAATGAGCAACCATGAGATTGCCGAGAAACTGGTCATCAGCGAGAAGACCGTCAAGACACACGTCAGCAATCTCCTCAGCAAATTGCATCTGGATGACCGCACGCAAGCCGCCATCTACGCCCTGCGGCACGGATTGACGACGGACAAGAACTGATGCGTACAGCCGGTGTGTACTTGATCTTTGCCGCGGTTGCGTTGCGCGGCGCGGTGACCTTTTCTGACGAATCGCAGTTCGGCGCGGTGCTTGGTCTTCTCGCGGCGTATGGCTTGCTCCTGTTTGCCAAAACATGGATCATTCATCGCCAATCTTCGGATTTATTTCGATCTCAATATTCACAACTGATTTATCTTTTCCTGCAATCCACTCTCGTGATTGGCCTGTTGATCGTTTCTACATACGAGGATTTTTTCGCACTCTTGTTCGTTCCGCTCAGCCTTGATGCGGTCTCCTTCTTTGGGCGGCGTTTGGGGTTCATGGGCATTGCGGTCTTTTCACTCGCGCTCACCAGCGCGATGCTGTTTTCGGATGAAGGCCAACTTTTCGGGCTGGCCATGGGAGGACTTTACAGCGGCATGTGTTTCCTCTTCGGTGGATACGCTCATCAGGTTCAGAAAGCCGAAGCGGCGCACGACCAAAATCAACGCATGTTCAACGAATTGCAGACCGCCCATCGTCAACTTCAAAGCTATGCGGATCAGGTGGCAAGTCTGGCGGTGGAACAGGAACGCAACCGACTGGCGCGTGACCTCCACGATTCGGTCACGCAGACGGTCTTCAGCATGAACCTGGCCGCGCAGTCGGCGCGTCTGCTATTGGATAAAGATCCGCTTCGCACTTCGGGACAGTTGCTTCGCCTCGAGGAACTTGCCGCGAACGCTTTGAGTGAGATCCAATCCCTCGTTACACAGTTGCGTCCGCGTTCGATGGCAGAAGAGGGTCTGCCTGCGGCTCTGCGCCGGATGATAGATGAGCGTCAGGCCCGTGACGGGTTACAAGTTTCACTGGAAATGCATGGCGAGGAAAAGTTGTCCGAAGCCGTAGCCGCGGCGCTGTATTCCATCACGCAAGAGGCGTTGACCAATGTTGCCAAACACAGCGGCGCGCGTGAAGCAACTGTCCGTTTGAACTTGGACGCTGACAAATCCTGCCTTGAAATCGAAGATCGCGGCCTCGGCTTCGATCCGCAGGCAGCCTTGAATCAACGCGGTCATTTGGGGCTGGCGGGCATGTCCGAGCGGGCGCGTGAGATCGGATGGAGTCTGTCGGTTGAGTCGCGGCACGGTCGGGGGACGCGAATTCGTGTAATGCAGAATCAACCTCGAGGTCCAGAATGAAGCGGGCGTATGGTTATCAGGGCAGTTATCTGATCGGCTACATCCTCATTGCCGTGGTCGCATTGCGCGCGATCCTCTTTTATGAGGAGTCATCGAATCTCGTCGTCGCAGTCTCGCTGATTGCGATCTATGGCCTGTTCTATGCTTTGGAGCCGTGGCTGTCGAACCATATTCGCTGGAACAACCTGCTTTACTTCCCGTTTCAAACCGCGCTGGTGCTTACGCTCTCCAACCTGCGTCCATTTTTGGATATCCAATCGCTGTTGTACATCCCGCTTTGCATCCAGGCTGTGCGCGCGTTTTCACGTCGAGCCGTTCTGATCTGGATGACTGTATACGTTGCGCTGATCGGCGCCACGCAGGTGATTGGATTGGGCTGGGTAGACGGGCTGGCGCTTCTCCTGCTCTTTCTGGCGGTGGGCGCATTTCTGATCTCATATGATTTCCTTTATTCGCGGACCCAGGCCGACCAGGCCGAAAGTCAGCGTCTGCTCGCGGGCTTGCAGTCTGCCCACCGAAAATTGCAGGAATACGCCGCACAAGCGAAGGAGCTGGCCGCGGCACGTGAACGCAACCGACTGGCGCGCGAACTGCACGACTCGGTCAGCCAGGCGATCTTTTCCATCACGTTGACCTCCCAATCCGCCCGCCTCCTGCTCGACCGCGACCCCGCCCGTGTCCCCGAACAACTCGACCGCCTGCAAAAGCTGACCGAGGACGCGCTCAGTCAACTGCGTTCGTTGATCGAGCAGTTGCGTCCCCCACAGAAATCCTGAAAATCAGACCCTAAAGGTTTCCAAAACCTTTAGGGTCTTTTTTATGTCTACGACTTGCGATGTAGACCTACATCTCAAGTCTGAGCGAATAAATCCGCCTCTATTCGCAGGGCGGATTCAACCTCGCGCCAGATGCGCCTTTACCTGTCTGCGCGTATAGTGGGAATGTAATTTTCGACCAAAGGAATTCCCATGAACACTCGAATGTTGACACACCCCGCGGCGATCTGCAACTTCCGTATTGCAGTATCCGAGCAACCAATTTATGCCTCCTCCCGCGACTACGGCTTCGACTTCAACGAAGAGGAACTGGCAGGAGATTTACTTGCCCCTTTGCCTGCGAGCGAGCCGACTCACGAAGTGGATGCGGATGAATTCGAGTCGCGCTATCTGTGGTTTGTTTCTTGAGGGACGAGAGAATGACTGCAACCCGAGTTTTGATCGTGGACGATGTAGTACAGGTTCGCCGCGACCTGCGCACACTGTTGAGCCTTTCCGGTGAAATTGAAGTCATCGGCGAGGCCCCGAACGGACTGGAAGCTGTGCGCCAAGCCGAGTCCATCCAACCTGACGTGGTGCTGATGGATTTGGAAATGCCTGTCATGGATGGTTACGAAGCGACGCGGCAGGTCAAGTCGCGCGTTCCATCTTGCAGGGTGATCGCGCTCACTGTGCATGATTATCCGTCGGCGCGCGCCAAGGCGCAGGAATCTGGCGTGGATGCCTTCCTCGTCAAAGGCGCGTCTGTGGAAAGTATTGTTCAAACGATTTCCAAACAAAAGGAGTAAAAAATGGAAACCAAAACTATTCAAAGAAGATTCGACCTCGACTGGCTGAGAGTGCTTGCCATCCTGTCCGTCTTCATCTACCACTCGACGCGCTTTTTCAACCTGGGAGATTGGCACGTCAAGAACGTTATTACTTACGTATGGGTGGAGGCCCTCGAGCGTTTCATGGAGATCTGGATGATGCCGCTGGTCTTCCTCATCTCCGGTGCAAGCATCTTCTACGCCATGAACAAAGGCGGCGCGGGCACATTCTTTAAGGACAAAGTCTTTCGCCTGCTTATCCCCCTGCTGGTGGCGATGTTCACGTACGCATCCCTGCAAATCTACCTGGAGAGGGTCACGCACGGCCAGTTCAGCGGCTCGTATTTCGCATTCCTGCCGCACTATTTCGAAGGCGTGTACTTGGATGTCGGCAGTGCCGGCAACTTCGCCTTCCACGGGATGCACATGTGGTATGTGATGATCTTGTTCATCTACTGCCTGCTCTTCCATCCGCTCTTCCGCTGGTGGAAGGGGAGCGGGCGCGGCATGCTGAATAAAATCGGTGACATCCTCGGCTTTCCCTGGACCCTGTGGCTGGCTCTGGCTTTCCCGATCCTTATCCTGAATATCTGGGTGAGTGACACCGACTTGGAGTTTGGGGCAGGTGGCTGGCCTTTCCTATACTACATCTTCTTCCTGCTCTACGGATTTGTGATCGTCTCGCATGAACGTTTGCAGGCGAACATCAA
The DNA here is from genome assembly GCA_016235425.1 of Chloroflexota bacterium. Taxonomy (GTDB): domain Bacteria; phylum Chloroflexota; class Anaerolineae; order Anaerolineales; family Villigracilaceae; genus JAKOVF01. The sequence continues at coordinate 29,871 of JACRLC010000077.1, forward strand.
ACGGATGCGCTGGTTTCATCTGACCCTGGGGCTTGTTCTCTCAGCGGCGCTCCTTATCCTCACTGCGAATCCAGCCCTTGCATCTTTGGAAGACGCGCTGGGTGAGACGTTCTACATCCTCAGTGCTTGCTGTCTGCTCCCCGCTTTCCTCGGCTTCGGGATGCAGCATCTAACCAAAACCAGTCCATTCCTCAAATATGCAGGCGAAGCCGTGATGGGTTTCTACATCCTGCACCAGACCGTGCTGTTGATTGCCGGCTATTTCGTCGTGCAATGGGCTATTCCTGATTTCGCGAAATGGATGGTCATCCTCACCACCTCATTCGTCGTCATCATGGCAACTTACGAATTTGCGGTGCGGCGCGTCAACGTCCTGAGATTCCTGTTCGGGATGAAGCCCATAACCAGGGCCCCCGCCGCCCAGACCATGGATCCTCAAGTTGCCAAGGCAGCTTGAACTTCGCAATTGGAAATAGAAAAAGCCACTTCCGGCTCCTTTCTTGAAAGCAGCCGGGAGTGAAGGATGAAACATGAGGCCTGTGTCTCTTTTTGATCTTGGAGTTTACTCATCCATTAAAATCCAGCCAACACCGTAATATGCCGTTTTTTTATCCGTCAAAAGTGCTACAATATTTTTAGCGATCATCCACACTCGGATATTGAGATGGAACCCCGCCCCACACTTTCCACAACCCAGGATCAACAGGGAAAAGCGCTTCTCCTGTTCATGGTAGTCATCGGCTATCTCGTCACCTTCCTGGCGGCATCGCGGGATGACATACAGTTTTCCGTTTCCCGATTGTTTGTGGGAATTGCGTTTGGAGTGGTCTTTCTGATCCTGGGCGTTTTTGATGCAGAGATTTTGCGGCGTTTCTCGGCAAATACGAGGAACGCTTTATTTTTCTCCATTCAGTGCGCGCTCGTCTTTGGCATCGGTTGGACTCTCGGGCCCGGCGGCCACTGGCTGATTGGCCTGCCGCTGGCAGGCATGGCAGTGGACAGGTTATCACCGCGCTGGCGCTGGCTGGTTTACGCCGCGCTGATTGCAACGGTTATTTTGCCGATCGGTCTGCGCTATTCCACATGGGAGACCGCGCTCTTCAATGGATTTATCATCTCCACAGCGATTTTCTTCGTGGTTGTATTTTCGCAATTTCGTTTGAATGAACAACAGGCGCGCGAAAAAGCCGAGGAGCTTGCAAAACAATTGGAAGCGGCTAATCATCAATTGGCTGAATATGCTTCACAGGCTGAGGAGCTTGCCGCCACGCAGGAACGCAATCGCCTGGCGCGCGAGATTCACGATAATCTCGGCCACTACCTGACTATTATCAACGTGCAGATCGAGGCCGCGAAAGTAACCCTGGACTCCGACCCAAAACGCACATGGGATGCGCTGAACAAGGCGCAGGAACTTGCAAGAAAAGGACTGACCAGTGTGCGCGAGTCGGTCTCGGCTCTGCGCGTGTCGCCTGTGGAAAATCGTCCATTGGAAGAAGTCATTTCCACGTTGGTTGATGAGACACAAGCAACAGGTATCACTGCGAAGTTCGATGTTCTTGGCGAGCCTCGCGCTGTGGATGAAAAAGTCGCGCTGGCGTTGTATCGTGCCGCGCAGGAGGGATTGACCAACGTCCGCAAACATGCAAATGCTTCATGCGTGGATGTCGAATTGGATTTTTCCCGGCCCGATAAGATCCGCCTCTCTGTTCGGGACGATGGGGCTGGTGCGGCTGACACGAGCAGTGGATTCGGCCTTGTCGGAATCCGCGAACGCATCCATTTGCTAGGTGGTGATTGCAAGATCGAGACACAAGCTGGAAAGGGATTTTGTCTCGAAGTAAGTGTGCCTGTGGCAGAGGAGGAATGATGGCGATTCGAGTTCTTCTTGTAGATGACCAGGCTCTCTTTCGTGAGGGATTGGATACGCTGTTATCCGCCCACAAGGATATTCAAGTCGTTGGGCAGGCATCGAATGGACAGGAAGCGATTGACCTCGCGCTGAAACTTCGTCCCGATGTGATCTTGATGGACATGCAAATGCCTGTGCTGAATGGCATCGGCGCGACGCGGCGGTTGAAAGGGTTACTGCCCGATTGCCGTGTGATCGCGCTAAGCACGTTCGATGACAAGGAGTACATTTTTGACGCGTTGCGCGCCGGCGCGGTGGGGTATTTGCTTAAGGATGTGGGATCGGCGCAGTTGGCAGAGTCCATTCGGAGGACGGCGCGCGGCGAGTCGATTCTCGATCCGTCGGTGGCCGCGAAAGTGGTGGTGGAATTCAGCCGCGTATCCTCCCTGGTAACGGCGACCAGTTCCGAGGTCCTGATTGAACCGCTTTCCGAGCGTGAGATCGAAGTCCTGAGGCTGGTCACAGTCGGGTTGTCGAATCGAGAAATTGCGGAGAGACTGGTCATCAGCGCGGGCACCGCCAAGACACACATCCATAATCTGTGCGGGAAGTTGGGCGCGCACAATCGCACCGAGGCGGCGATGCGGGCGAGAGAATTAAACCTGGTTTAGCATTTAGGTCATCTGGGATTGAGGCGGCTGTCACTTCAAAAGTGGCAGCCACCTTTTATTTAAACCACCTAATCTACCGTTTGGCAGATGCAATAAACCGGGTTGATTGGGTACATTGTGCTTGTAAGTGCCCAACGGACTTTTTCCAATGAAAGGAGAAAAAAACATGGATCTCTGGCTGGCTCTCTTTTGGGGTAGCCCAATCGGCCTGGGTGTGTTCTTCATCGGCCTCGGCGTGCTGTTCATCGGCATTGCCAAGCTTCGCAACAAGTGATCTTTTCGATTCTTCATTCCTGGCGGCGAGGAAGTTGCCGGGAACGAGGATGGGCGCATTTGACTCTAAACGTATCTTCCGTTGGGCACAACAGGAATCATCTTTCAAAGTTTTCAGAAGGAGAAAGAAATGACCACGATTTCCAATGTCAAACCTCAGACGAAGGTTGCAACACCTGCAACGGCACTGCGCTTCGCTCTTGGCATTACACTGTCCGCGTTGAGCGGCGTGATGTTGTTGCTGGCTTTCCCGCCTTATGGATTTTGGTATTTGGCATGGTTCGCGCTGGTGCCTGCTCTGCTGGCACAATATCGGTTGCTGCCCGCCAAATGGACAAGCCTGGCGGCTTCCATTTACGCGGCGATCTGGCTTGGCCCGTTCCTGGCGCGCCTCTTTGGCCCTGAGTTTGGGCCGTTCTTTCAATATCTTGGCTTCTGGATTGCCATTCTCGAATTCTTCATAGCCAAGGATCGCAAATTTCATGAGTTGACGAAATATCGCTGGTTCATCCTGCAGGGAATACTCGCATGGGTGGGCTTTGAGATGATCCGTGCCTCGTTCATCCCGCTGATCGCAACCAGCGCGTTCATCGGCTATACCCAGGCAACTCAACCGTGGTTGATCCAGCCCGTCTCGGTGTTCAGCGTTTATGGGCTGAACTTGGTCATCATCTTGTGCAACTACGCGTTGGCTCAAGGCGCGATGGCTTGGCTTGACCACAAGTGGACTGCGGCAGATGTTGTTGCAGTTGATCAACATTCTACGCGGCGCTGGCTGGTGGGGATGGGCATTGTTCTTGTAGCGTGGATCGGCCTCAGTGTGGTCATCCTCAGTTCGATGGCGAGCATGCCAACAGTCCGCGTGGCGAGCGTACGGCCTAATTTCCCATTGCCTGCTTTTCAGGATACAGTCAACACATCGCAAGTCCGCTTCGATACGTTTGCGGAACAGGCGCGTGAGGCCGCGGCGCAGGGCGCGCAAATCATCTACACACCCGAAATGATGTTCAACTTCGACCCGCAGGTGGAATACACCGAAGAATTCCGCGCTCTGGCGAAGGAAACGGACGCATACATTTTTATCACCTACGTGGTTGCGATTGAGGGGCAGCCCTGGCGCAATGAGTCGGTCATGCTGTCGCCCGAAGGCGAGTTCTCGCAGGTGTATGGCAAGAACCACACATGGGCAATCGGTGAGCCACCCACCCCATCGGCTGGCGTGTTCCCTGTTTACGAAACACCGCTGGGGAGACTGGCAGGCTTGATCTGTCACGACGCTAACTATACCGATACCACCCGCAAACTGACTGCCAGCGGCGCGCAACTTGTTGCCGCTCCGTATCGTGAGTTTGGCGGCTTCGGCGAACAGGCTTGGACGAATGCCCTCTTCCGCGCGGTTGAAAATCGAACTGCCGTTGTGATCAGCGGCGTGGCGACTGTTTCGGGGATCATCAACCCGGATGGCAGTCTGGTGGCGCTGGATACGAACATCAACGGTTCACGCGTGATTTTGGTTGGGGACGTGACCCTCGGCTCTGGTCCCACCCCTTACACTTCCCTCGGCGATTTGCTCGGCTGGGCTTCGTTGGCTGGATACATATTCTTCATGGTTTTTCAAAGCGTTGTTGAAAAACGCGCCAAGAAGGCCGCGAAGGCTATAGCATAAATAATCGTAAGGAGAATCAAAATGAACAAATCCAACCTCATCTGGGGCATCATCTGTCTGGTCATTGCGGGAGCATTGGCGGCTGCAAATCTCACTCTGCCACCCGAAGACCTGATGTTCCAAATCGGCGACCAGAACATGCCTTGGGTCCCGCCCGTTGTGCTGGCGATCCTCGGCATTATATTGATCTCAACTTCAAATCAAGGAGAAGAAAAAATGAAAGAAGAAACGAAAGTCAAACCTGTTGTTGATTCTGCGAAAGCCGCCCTGAACAAGAATATGGAAACGGCCGCCTGGGGTTGCTTCCTCATCATGCTTGGCGGGTTCATGTTCGTGCCCGATAGCGTTGTCGAAGGCGGCTGGTGGTCAATCGGCGTGGGGCTGATCATGCTTGGGCTAAACGCAGCCCGCTACTTCACCAGGATCCGAATGAGCGGCTTCACCACCTTCCTGGGAATCATCTCGGTCATCGGCGGCGCGCTTGAATTGGCCGGCATGAAAGGCATTGACGGCGCGGTCTTCATCATCGTCCTGGGTGGTTATCTGATCCTCAAGCCGTATTTTGACAAGCGGCAACTCTTTGGCAAGGCCGAGCAAAGTTGATCCTTTGTGGATTATTCAGGCAGGTTTTCATCAGGAAACCTGCCTGGGGCTTTCAGGCTTTATGGAACGGGGTCAATTCAATCCAAAGCGCGGAGATTAAACTTCAAGAATCGGTGCAGTCTGCATCAGGTGGGCCCGAATTGATACCCTTAATTTACAGGGGGATGCCTGGAATCAAAAAGAGCGCGGCATCAAACTGCGCTCTTTTTGATTGAAGTTACAACATCGCTTTCAAACACTGACCCGTGTACGACTCTTTGACCTGCGCCACATCTTCGGGGGTGCCTTCGGCGAGGAACTGACCGCCTGCCACGCCGCCTTCGGGACCGAGGTCAATCACCCAATCCGCAGCTTTCACCAAATCGAGGTTGTGTTCGACGACGATGACGCTGTTGCCCGCATTCACTAGACGCTGGAGGAGGAGCAGCAGGCGGGCTGTATCGGCGAGGTGCAGACCTGTGGTCGGTTCATCGAGCAGATAAAGAGTGCGCCCCTTGACGCGGCGTCCAAGTTCCTTGGCAAGTTTGACGCGCTGAGCTTCGCCGCCTGAGAGTGTAGTGGCAGGCTGACCGAGTTGCAGGTAGCCGAGTCCCACATCCGACATGACTTTCAGGCGAGATGCGGCGGCGGGGACATCCGCGAATAAAGCCAGGGCTTCTTCGACGGTCATGTTCAGCACCTGTGAAATATCGCAGCCGCGATACTTGACCGCGAGCGTCTCGCGTTTGAAGCGGCGTCCGCGACAGGCAGGACAGCGCACTTCGACCTCGGGCAGGAAGTGCATTTTGACAGTCAGCGTGCCCGCGCCTTCGCAGCGTTCACAGCGCCCGCCCGGGACGTTGAACGAAAAATGGCGCGCCGTCACTTTGTTCTTTTTGGCTTCGGGTGTGGCGGCAAAGGCTTCACGGATGGGCGTGAACGAGTCGGAGTAGGTGGCGGCGTTCGAGCGCGGGATGCGCCCGATGTGAGCCTGGTCAATGGTGATGACTTTGTCGAGGTGCTGGAAGCCGTCGATGGAATCGTGCTGGCCAGGCTGGTCGCTGGCTCCGTTGAAACGGGCATGTGCGGCGCGGTCGAGGATATCGAAGATCAGCGAGGACTTACCCGAGCCAGAGACGCCCGTCACCGCCACCAGCAAGCCGAGCGGAATCCGCACAGTCAGATTTTTCAGGTTGAACTGGCGCGCCCCGTGAATGGTCAGCGCTTTTTGTAGGTCAGATTGCCAATCCGACTTACGGCGGCGTTCGGGAATTGGCACGCTCATTGTCTCGGCGATGAACGCACCCGTCAGCGAGCCTTTTGTTTTGGATACCTCGTCGGGCGTGCCAGCGGCAACGATCTGCCCGCCATGCTTGCCCGCGCCCGGGCCGATATCTACCAGGTAGTCGGCGGACCTGATGAGTTCGAGATCATGCTCCACCACCAACACTGTGTTGCCCAAATCGCGCAAGCGGCGCAAGATGTTGATGAGGCGCTGCGTATCTCGGGGATGCAGACCAATTGTCGGCTCGTCCAGAACGTACAGCACGCCGGTCAAACCGGACCCGAGCAGGGCAGCCAGTCTCAGGCGTTGGGCTTCGCCCGCAGAGAGAGTCGGCGAGGAACGTTCAAGCGACAGGTAGCCCACGCCCACTTCGAGCAGGCGTCCGACGCGCTCGTGCAGGTCATCCAAAATAGGACGGGCGAGGAGCATTTCTTCCGAGGTGAAGCGCGGGGGCAGACTCTTGAGCCAGGTGTCGAGATCATTGAGCGAAAGTTGTGAAACTTTGATAATCGACTCGCCCGCCACGGTCACGGCGCGGCTTTCGGGACGCAGGCGCGTGCCTTCGCAATCCATGCAGGGCAGGGTGGTGAAGAGGGGATTCAATTTTTCGAGGTAGGCGGCGTTGGTGGCATGCTCGTCGTAGCGGCGCTGCAGGTTGGTGACCACGCCTTCGAAACGTCCCTGTGCGTTGGTGGCGGGCGGCTTGACGTTCGGGAAATGGCGGCGGAATTGCGGACTCTCTGTGCCGTACAGCAGCAGGTCGCGTTGAATCGGTGTGTAATCTTTAATCACTTTGGATGGATCGAATTCGAAGCCGAAATATTTGCCCGTGTTTTTCAGGATTTGGCTGTAGTGATTGATGTGGAATTCGATCCAGCCATCCACAGCATTTTCGGGGATGCTCTTGCTCTCGTCAATCAGGCGGCTGACAATGGGTTGGCGCACCACGCCCAGACCCATGCAGGTAGGGCAGGCGCCCGCAGGTTTGTTGAACGAGAAGTTTGCCATGCCCATCTCTGGTATCTCCGCGCCACAGTGCGGGCAGGGATACGTCCCATCGGGGCTTTCGTCGGACTCGTCTTGAAAGTTCTCGTCGGCAGATTCATACGTTGGCGGAGGGACATCCTTTCCGCAGGCGGGACAGGGACGATGCCCGAGGCGGGCGTATAAAATTCTCAGATAGGTGAAGACTTCGGTAACGGTACCCACCGTCGAGCGGGGACTGTGATTCGTCAGGTGTTGGTCAACACTGATGGATGGAGACAAGCCGACGATGGAGTCCACTGGCGGTTTGCTCAATCCCCACGTGACCAGACCGAGCGATTCCATATATTGGCGCTGGCCTTCCTTGTGCAGGATGTCGAAGGCGAGTGTGGACTTTCCCGAACCTGACAGCCCCGTAATGACCACGAATTTGTTTTTTGGAATTTCAAGACTAACGTTTTTGAGATTGTGCAAACGGGCATTGCGAATGGTGATGGTGGGGTTCATGGGTTCTCCAAACAGGCGCAGTTTGGCGCTGGGTTTTATCTCCATTGTACAACCCTGGTGTGCCAGTGGAGGGTTTCAACGGATGGCTACGCGGAGCGGATGAACGGATAAACGGATGATTCGGCGCCTTATTACCTGAGAGCTATTTGTTCTTCGATCAGTTGAATCACCTGCTGCGCCAGCTTTTTCTGTTCATGCAGAGTAGTGAGCCAGCGGTCGGCGGCGGTGAAGATGTCCTCGTCTGCGCGCGGGGTATCGAGGACTTTTTTCAGGTCGCGGGTGTTGCCCCCATCCAATTCGATGAACATGCGCAGAATCGCCATGTGACTGTAACCCGCCTTGCTCAAGATGCGGATGACCTGCAGGCGTTCGATTTCCTTTTTGCCGAACAGGCGGTACTTGTTGTACGAGTTGCGCGGCACCGTGATCAGTCCGTTTCGCTCCGCGTTGCGGATGATGTCGAGGCTGACGCCCAATAATTTCGATACTTCCCCAATTGCAAGAGGTTCCTCGGCGGCGTCATCTGTCATGTTTTGCGCCCAATGTTCAAGAAGATCCGCGGCAGTGTCTGCTTGTTCCAACTCGGTGTTCACGGCCAGCAAGTGTTCGCGCGCTTTTTCCAGCGCGCCCTGCCAATCCTCCACGACTGCACACTGGATGATCTCGTTGCCTAATGCGCGAAACCCTCTGCCCGGATATGGGGCGGCATAGATCATCCGCGCCAATCGCAGACAATCGAGGTGGCGGTGGGTGAAGAGTCGGTATCCGCTGGGACTCCGCTCCACAGGCGGGATCAGCCCCCAGTTCAGATAGAGGCGGACGGTGTTGGGGTGAATCCCAACTGCGCGGGCGAGGTCTGATGTGCGGAGGAATTTCATAGCTATTGCTCGACTTTTGCAGCACATTACCAGCCAAATACTCCAACAACCAGACAAAAAGGGGGAGCAGTTGTACAATTCGTAACGATCCCGATTCTGGAGGTGCAACATGCTACCTTTGGTGGAATTTCCTGAACTGGTGCAACAC
>JACRLC010000073.1 GCA_016235425.1 Chloroflexota bacterium
AATCCTGCTGCGTCTGTTTCCAAATACTGGCTCACTCTACGTCGCTTGGCGCGCATGATTGCTCATGCGGTTGAAAAACTTTTCGACTTGGCGGATGTCGTTTTTCGCCATCCAGATTTTGCCTTTTCGTGATCTACTGATTATATTAGCTTAACTTTAACGCCTAATGCTCATTCTCCTGGTTGTTCAATTAGCGTTATATGGAACGATCAACATATTATCATTGATCATATTGAGGATGCATCTACTGAAATGTGCGATTCGATGAGCACCAATAAAAAAATATTACCAGAATTTACGGTAGATTCTATAACCTATTTACTACCTGGATATATTGAATTGAGAATCGAATCCGGCGGTGTATTACCGTGGCCTGGATTTATGGAACGTTAATACCTCAAACTCAATTACTATGACCGCTTCACGCTGGCCTCAGACACCACCGTTTACGTGGAGGTCTCTGCCGATGACGCCTTGACTTGGACGCCGCTCTCCACATTCAAATCTGCCAGCAATACAACCGCCTGGACCTTACGCGAGATTCCGCTGAACGATTACGCGGGCCAAACGATCACGCTTTGCTTCCGCGCGGATCTGTATGGCGCTCAATTTTGGAGCGGTGATGAGAACCACTGTGGCGTACCCGGCTGTGATGCCGTCACGATCACCGTGATCCAACCGACCATCGTGGACATGCTTGTTCAGGTGTTCGATCATGCAGGAAACAGCATGGAAGGTATCAACGTTTATGCCTTTGCAGACGATCCCTCGGCAAGCGCCGGGAAAGCCTACACCGGCCATCATCAAGTGACCAATGAGAATGGGGAGGCACTTTTCACGATGCCCGAAGGCGAGTACACTTTCCGTGCAGATTACACCGCACCCGGCGCAGGCAACAGCGCTCAGTTTTGGAGCACGCCGTCCAGCGGATCCTGTTGGGGCGTGTGCCCTGACGCGGAGATCATTGTTTCTGACGCTGTCACAGTGACCGTTTTGGATACAGATTCAACCGCCAAAGAAGGATTGAACGTCTACGCATTTGACGGGACACGCTACACGGGTTATCACAACACAACCAACGCGGATGGACAGGCGGTCTTCACCCTGCCGTTTGGCAGCTACCGCTTCCGCGCCGATTTGAATGGCACCCAATTCTGGAGCGATTCGCAAAACCACTGCAATGTCAACGAAGGATGTGAGACGGCAGGCGTCACCGTCACCAAGCCTGTGACCGTGACCGTGCAAGATCAACTGAATACACCCTATCCCGACCTGCCTGTCTATGCTTTCAATGGCACAACATACGCAGGCTATCACGGCACAACGGATGCAAACGGACAGGTTGTTCTCACTCTACCCATTGGTGAATACCGCTTCCGTGCAGATTTCCGGGGCACCCAATTCTGGAGCAACACTGAAAATCACTGCACCATCCCCGGCTGTGAGACCGCCCAGGTTGGAATCCCAGGCGGATTCGAGTATGGCGAAGTCACGATTGATTACAGCTACGACCCCTTGTATCGCCTGACGCAGGCAAACTATTCAACAGGCGACTTCTATCACTACGAGTACGACGCCGTTGGAAACAGACTGACCCGGGAAACGTTCGTCAGTGGACTCACGACGACGAATAGCTACACCTACGACATTGCCAATCGTCTCGTGGACGTGGAGCATACTTATCGCCAGAACATGAACTGGTCAAATCCTATCCCCGCTAATTGGATTGGCACGCCGAGAATTTGCACGAAGAAGAAAACCAACCCCCAAAACGCGTCACCGACAAACGGGATTCGCCACAGCATAAGGATGACCACCCACGATAGTATCCCCTGTGCCTGTGCGAGTTTCATGCGGATGTCCATCGCGAGATAGGGTTCGATTGCGCCGAAACCGTCGAAAGGCGGGAGCGGAATCAGGTTGAGCACCACCGCGGAAATTTGGAGCAGGCCGAGGAACGCGAGTCCCGGCCAGATGCCCGAGGCGCTGAGTGGCGCAAATTGCAGAATCAGGCCCAAGGTCAGAGCAAGAAGCGCATTGGCGAAGGGGCCGGCCAGCGAAACCGCCGTCTCCCAGGTCCTACTGCGGAGTCGCCATTTTTCGATGTAGACCGCGCCGCCGGGTAAACCAATTCCGCCCATCATCAGAAAGAGCATGGGCAGAAGCAATGAATAAACGGGATGCGTGTATTTGAGCGGATTGAAGGTGAGGTAGCCTTTGTCTTTGACGGTGGTGTCGCCGCCGTAATATGCGACGAGCGCGTGAGCGAATTCGTGCAGGCAGAGGGAGAAGATCCAGCCGATGAGGACGACGAGGAAGGTTAGGAAAATCATAGATATTCTGAGAGTTTTTCTTCGATGGATCTGATAAATTCTTCCGCTGATCTCAATAGCTCTGTTGCTTTATTGCGGTCAATTTTTGAAAAATCCCGATAGTCACCTTCCTGCCGAGATTCGAAGGCTTCATGCAACATGACGCTCATTTCTTTTGGAAGGATTTTTTGCCTGACAAAGTTTTTGTCAAAGAGTGCGATAACGCTGCTATGTTTGGATGAATCTGAATCTATTGTTGCCAATAATGCAAGTGTTGCATAAAACATGGCATAGTATGCGCGGTTCACGATGCTTGCGGGTGTGCGAGCTTGTTTATGAAGTGCCTGTTCGAGCCGATAATGGATTAATGCCTGTTTATCAAAAACATCGGGACTCATATCGCAATCCCCTCTTTTTTTACATTTTTATAAAACGGAAGTATGGTATAGTATTTCATTTCATCATCTGTTGTGGGAATGGCCGAAATGACTTTTCCCGCGTCGAAGCCAACTTCCCATGAAATCTCAGACACTAACTTCCGAGTATCCTTATTTAAAGACGGCAAAATAACCAGTAGGTCAATATCCGAATATTTGGTCGCGTCGCCGCGCGCCTGCGAGCCATACATGATGACCTTCACAGGCTGGCCCAATGTATCGGTAAGCCGCTCGCGAACTTTGGCGGCGAGTTTGATGGCGCGGACTCTGGGGCGTAATTTTCTCATACTGATAATTATACTCGCTTACTTTTCATATCCTTTCGGGTATGACTTGTGCCACTCCCACGCGCTTGCAATGACATCTTTCATATTTTCATGTTCCGGTTTCCAGCCGAGTTCGCGGCGGATTTTTTCCGAAGATGCCACAAGCCGTGCCGGGTCGCCGGGCCTGCGCGGGGATTCAGTCGATGGAATGGCGTGACCTATCACCGCACGTGCAGTGTCAATTACTTCGCGCACGGAATAGCCGTTGCCGCTTCCGAGATTGTAGATGAGCTTATCCTTTTCGCTGAGCGCTTCCAGCGCGAGCAAATGCGCAGACACCAAATCCGCGATGTGGATGTAGTCGCGGATGCAGGTACCGTCCGGGGTGGGGTAGTCGTTGCCGTTGATATTGATTGATTCAAGTTTGCCCAAAGGCACGCTCAACACGCGCGGAATGAGATGGGATTCGGGCTGGTGTGCTTCGCCGCGTCCGGGCAGTGCGCCGCAGGCATTGAAGTATCTCAGCGCGGCGAAGTGCAGTCCGTGGATCTGACGATACCATTCGAGTGCCTGTTCGGTCATCAGTTTGGTCTGGCCGTAGACGTTGGTCGGGCCGAGGGGGGATTCCTCGCTCAACGGCTCGTCGCTGGATCGATAGACCGCCGCAGTGGACGAGAACACGATTTTCTTCACACCTGTTTTTACAGCGGTTTCCATCAGTTGCAGTGAATTCGCAAAATTGTTGCGGAAGAATTTGCCGGGGTCTTTCATGCTTTCGCCTGCTTCGATGAATGCCGCGAAGTGCATGATTGCGTCAAATTGGCCGTTCTTCATTGTTTCCGCTAACGCGTGGCTGTCGCCCAGGTCCGCGTGGATGAATTGCGCGCCCTCCGGCACCGCGGCGCGATGGCCTGTCACGAGTGAATCGTAAACCGTGACGGAATGTCCTGCGTTGAGTAATGCTTCTGCGGTGGCCGAGCCGATGTATCCTGCTCCGCCTGTGACGAGGATTTTCATTGATTCTCCATTGCATGTCATTGCGAGGGCGAAGCCCGCCTGCACCCTGGACTGTCCGTCCAGGACAGGCTGGCACCAAGCCAGGGAAGCAATCTCCCGCTTATCGGATGAAACTCAAAGATTCGAATCCTCCGTTTAATTGGAGATTGCTTCGCAGCGCCTGTCCTGAGCCTGTCGAAGGATGCGCTCGCAATGACACTAGATATTTGGCGTCTTCGTATGCCAGTCCGATGACTGCTGATACACATGCACTGCGCTCAACAATAGGTCTTCGCGGAAGTGCGGTGCGATCAACTGCATCCCAATCGGCAAATGATTATTGTCAAAGCCGACGGGAAACGAAATGCCTGGCACACCTGCCAGGTTTGCGGGCAGGGTAAACACGTCTTCGAGGTACATCGCCAGCGGGTCATTCTCGTGCGCGCCCGCGACGAATGCCGTCGAGGGAGTCGTCGGGCAGGCGAGCATGTCCACATCTTTGAAAGCCAGTTCAAAGTCCCGCGTGAGAAGCGTGCGAACTTTTTGCGCCTGTCCGTAATACGCGTCGTAATATCCGGCGGAGAGCGCGTACGTCCCGATCATGATCCGCCGCTCAACCTCCGCGCCGAATTTTTGTCCGCGCGTCTTGAAGTAGACATCCCATAGCGCGTTCGCATCCACGCGCGGGCCGTAGCGGACTCCGTCATAGCGCGCGAGATTTGCCGAAGCCTCCGCGGGCGCAATGATGTAATAGACGGGAAGTGCGTACTCGGTATGCGGAAGACTCACCTCGCGGATTTCCGCGCCGAGGGCCTTTAACTGATCAATGGCCGCCCGCGTCTTTTCCTCGACTTCGGGCTGAATCCCTTTAATAAAATATTCCTTCGGGACGCCGATTCTCAGCCCGCGCAGATCGCGTGGATCGAATTTGATTTCAGGGACAGCCACTGGCGCGGATGTTGCATCCAGCGCATCATGCCCGGACATCGCCGAGAAAATCGCGGCGGCATCTTTGGCATTTCTTCCGAATGCGCCGACGGTATCGAGCGATGAACCGAACGCGACCAATCCATAGCGCGAGACGCGGCCATAGGTCGTCTTGAGGCCGGTCACGCCGCAGAACGCGGCAGGCTGGCGGACGGAGCCGCCCGTGTCTGTTCCAAGCGCGGCGGGGACGAGTCGCGCCGCGACCGCGGCCGCGCTTCCACCGGAGGAGCCGCCGGGCACGCGCCTTACATCCCACGGATTGTTCGTTCGGCCATACGCGGAGTTTTCAGTAGACGAACCCATCGCGAATTCATCGGTGTTTGTCTTGCCGATGATGATTGCGCCTGCCTCTTGAAGCCGTCTCACCGCCGTGCCTGTGAACGGAGGCATGAAGCCTTCCAAAATTTTAGAGCCGCAGGTGCAGGGCATGTTCTCAACGGTGAGAACATCTTTAATCGCGATTGGTAAACCGAGCAGGGGCTTGTTGACTTTTTGCGCGCGTTCTTCGTCCGCTTGCCTGGCTTGGTGCAGAGCCTGTTTGCCAGCGACGTGCAGGAACGTGTGCAATTTTGGATCCAGGTTCGCGATGGAATCCAGAGTCGCCTGGGTCAATTCCACGCTGGAGGTTTCACCCTTTGCAAGGGCGGATTGCATTTCGGTGAGGGAGAGGGAAGTGAGGTTGGACATTGGAAATTACTCGAACACCGGCGGGATCTTGAATTGACCGTCCTGCTTTTGCGAGGCGTTGGCGAGTAACTCGTCCAGGCTCAGGCTGGGACGCGGTTCGTCCGCGCGCAAGGGCATCTGCGAGACGGAGCCTCCCGCGGTGGGCGGCACGTCTGCGGTATCGAGTTCCTGTAACTTGGCGACGTAATCGAGGATGGCCGAGAGTTGTTCGCGGTAACGCGTCTTTTGCTCGTCAGTCAATTCGAGGCGGGCCAGTTTTGCGATGTGTTCAACTTCTTGAGGGGTGAGGGACATGGCGGGATTATAACTTGATTCACTTATTGAGATTCGTTCGTTGGATCATTCCAGTTGCCCGCATACCAACGCAAATATTCTTCAACGTGAAGACTCCAGTAAGCTTCGGTGTGGTCACCGGAATAGACGTGAAATTCATAGAGATAATTATTGTCTGCCAGGCTGGCTTCCAGCAATTGAATGGAACCGAGTTCCTTGTCGGCGTCACCCACGTCGATCCATACATTCGGGCGCGAATCGGATGGAATGTCTCGCAGCCATCTGTAAATATACTGTGCGTCGTCCTTGAAAATTGCCGGGGAGTGAAGCCCAAGCACGCTGAATAATTCGGGATGGGTAAAGCCGAGTTGTACTGCCCAGCCGCCGCCGCGTGAGAGGCCGCCCAGGGCGCGGTAACTGGGATCGTTCAGCGTGCGATAGTTTTGATCCACGTAGGGGACAACGAGATTGATCAAGCGGTCTCCAAAGCCGGGGCCTGCCGGCAAATTCCAGTAACGGTCATCGGGAAAGACGATGATGAATGGCGGCGCTTCACCGGCAATGATGAGTCGGCTGGCCGTATCTGCCGCGCCGATACGCACCCATTGATCGTCAATGTAGGTTTGTCCGTGGAGCAGGTAAATGACCGGGTAATGCGTATCGCTGAACTCGTCGTAACATGGCGGCAGGTAGATCAGGAATTCCTGCGGCGGTTTTGTGGTTTTGACGCTATCCTGCTCGATACTGCCGGGTGTGGTGAGACAGGTAAGAGGGGTGGCTGTAGGTGTAAAGGGAATGGAAGTTGGTGTGGGTGTAACTATCGGAGTGGAAGTTGGCGGAATGTCTGTTGGGGTGGGAATTGTTTGGTTTGACGGTGCGCAGGCCCAAAGTCCCGCGAGAAGCGAGAGTGCGATGAACGCTTGACGGGTTTTCATTCTTCGCATTATACTCGTCCCGTTTCCCCGCACGTCTCACTGAATTGGAAAGAAATGTGCGGGATTTCGGGGCGTAGCGCAGTCCGGCTAGCGCGCTTGCTTTGGGAGCAAGAGGCCCCGGGTTCGAATCCCGGCGCCCCGACTAAGTAATGGAACCGCCGAAATTATCTCGGCGGTTTCTATGTTAAAATTGGCGCGGAGGGCAGTATGGCAAAAAAATTTGATGGTGTGATCGAAGCTGTCCATTACAAGAATGGACAAATCCAGATGGTGCGCGCTTATGAGCGGCGCGGCGCCACTTTTTCAGACCGGGTCCTGTTGGATCGCAAAGCCCTGCTCGAACGCCTGCAGGGCGGCAAACGATTCGTGACCGGCCAGCGCGAGGAGCTCCTGGCGAGCACGTTCAAGACCGGCAAGGATGTGATCACGGTAAAACAGAACGGCCGCGAATGGCTTGCGACGCGTTCGGACGTTTCGCACGACGAACTTGAGGAAGTGCCTGTTTTCTAACCCTTGATTTCCAATGAAGATCATTGATAAAACCCCCTTTCAGGATGCACAAGGCCAAATTAGTTTTATTGGCCGCGTTCAAGGCTCGTTGACTTACGGTTTCAACTGGTACGGTGAACTTCAGGCGCAAAAAGCGGTGATTGCCCAGCTGGACCGCGCACTGGAAAAGGGCTTCGTACTGCTCCGAAATTTCACCCTGCCTGAAAGCGAAATTGTTATTCCGCTTATCCTGATCGGGCCGGGGGGAGTGACGGTGGTCCATGTGACGAACATCAAAGGCTTTTTTGAGGCCAAAGGCGATCAATGGAGCACGGTGAGCAACGGCATGCCAATACCCGCCAAGGTGAATCTGTTGAAGTGGGCGGCGCAATATGCGCGCGCTTTGCAGGTATATTTCAACAAGCAGAAGATTCAAATCCCTGCGCCGATAGAGTCGGTGCTGATCATGGCCGATCCAGGCGCGCATGTCGATTCACTGCGGCCCGTGGCGCGCGTGGTGATGAGCGATGCAATCAAGCAGTTTGCCTCTTCGCTGATCCAGGCGCGGCCCGTCTGGCGCAGTGACAATGTTCAGGATGTGGCGGATCGAATCGTGAACCCGCGTCCGCCCGAACCGCCCCCGGCTCCCGCGCCGCAGCCGGGCGCTCCCGCCCAGGCCAATGGAACCCCCGCGCAGGCTCCTTCGAAAGCGAAAGCCATCTTTGCGGCTTCTGAAAAATCCCAGTCCTTCAATCCCGCGGACCTGGATTTTGCCTTTAACGATACGGGAACGTCGCAGGAGATTCCGCAAAATTTGCGCGAAACCAGTCCCGCCCGTCCGCTTCCAAAACCGAATGCGCCTCAAAAAGGAAAAATTCTGGGAATGCGCGCTTCGCAGGCCGCGTTGCTGGCCGTGATGATCATTTTGGAATGCTGCATCCTGGCCGGCTTCGGCGTATTCATCATCTTCTTCCAGTAACCCGCTTTGACCTCTCCATTTCTCTCGATCATCATCCCGGCGTATAACGAAGAAAATCGCCTGCCTCGCACGTTGAGGCAGGTCTTTGCGTATCTTGAAAAACAATCCTACACGTACGAAGCGTTGGTGGTGGAAAACGCAAGTTCAGATGCCACACTGGACGTTGCCAACGAATTTGCAACCCATAACCCCTTCCTGCGCGTCCTGCATGAAGAACTGCGCGGTAAGGGACATGCCGTGCGGCGCGGGATGTTGGAAGCGCGCGGCGAGTATCGCTTCATCTGCGATGCCGATCTTTCCATGCCCATCGAAGAGCTTGGCAAGTTCCTTCCCCCTTCCCTGAATGATTTCGATATTGCCATCGGTTCACGCGAAGCGCCCGGCTCGGTGCGCTACAATGAACCGGCCTATCGTCACTGGGGCGGCCGCGCCGTCAATCTCGCGATTCGCTTGTTGATCCTGCCCGGCCTCAACGACACGCAATGCGGTTTCAAATGTTTTCACGCTGAAGCCGCAGAGGCCATCTTTCGCCAGCAAACTCTTTACGGGTGGTCATTCGATATTGAATTGCTCTATCTTGCGCGCCGCCGCGGCGCCCGCCTGAAAGAAGTTCCCATTCATTGGCATTACGATCCCGAAAGCAAGGTCAGCGCGGTGCGTGATGCTGTTCGCATGATCGGCGATATCTTCCGCATCCACGTCAATGCCTTGCGCGGACGCTATGATCTCAAACCCTGACCTGCATTACGAAAAAAGATTCTGGCAAGCCGGATTTAAATTCATCGCCGGACTCGACGAAGCCGGACGCGGCGCGCTGGCCGGACCCGTTGCCGCCGCGGCAGTGATCCTGCCCGATGAACACCCGCATCTCGCGCGGACTTTGGCCGGGGCGCGTGATTCCAAGCAGATGACTCCCCTCGCGCGTGACCGCCTCGCCCCTCGCATCAAAGCGACCGCTTTGGGCTGGGGCGTTGGCTTCGCCTCCGCATTCGAGATCGACTCACTCGGCATCGTCGCATCCACGAGACTGGCCGCACTGCGCGCGCTTGAGTCTATGCGCGTTCTTCCAGATTGCCTGCTGACAGATTTCCGCCTCGAACTCCCCGAACTGGATATTCTCCAAACCGCGCTCGTCAAAGGCGACCAGCAATCGTTGAGCATTGCCGCCGCGTCGATCCTTGCAAAGACCGCGCGCGATGAACTCATGCGTCAATTGGACGGTCAATATTCGCAATACGGTTTTGCGCGGCACAAAGGGTATGGAACACTAAAACATCGCCAGATGATCCTTCAAATTGGATTTTCCCCCGAACATCGAAAAACGTTTACGATAAAAAAGTGACAGTCACTCTTTGAAGTGACTGTCACTTAACTTCATCTCTTCAAAATATTTCCGCCGCTCAGCTTGCTCTCCGGTTTGCCGGAGCGCCAGGCGTAATATCCCAAAGCCGCGCCTCCCAACAGCAGCAACCCTCCAAGAATACCCATAATCGGTGACATTCCCCCATTGCCGGGTGTTTCCTCATTTCCAGCCACGGAAATCTCCTGCGATTGCGCGCCGAAATCCACGAAGGCGCGGTCGCCGGCATGGACATCGAGTTTGTAATTCAATTCCATCGTGGGGTTGAAGTTATCGGGGATGCCCACTGTGATGTTATACGACCCTTCCGGCACATCGCTAAAGCAAATGCCCTGATAGGCCTCCGGGTCCGGGTTGATGACCGTATCGCGCGCGGCGGAATATTCGCCGTTGATCTCCGTCACACTGACCGCGCCTCCGGCCACGGCGGGTTCCGTCTCCTGCCTCAGTGCGTCGCCGTTCTGGTCGTCAAAGAGCAGGACGCAGATCTCGGTCGTGCCTGTGAATGGGGTGGGGGAAACGGTGGGCAGCAGAGGCGTAGGTGAAGGTCCGACAGTCGCCGTTCCGGCCGCGGGTCCCGCGAGACCGATGAGCAGTTGCTGTCCTTCCACCAGTGTGCAGTCCGAGTCAAGTTTGCTGTTCAATTGGCGAAGAGTCTGCTCGGAGATCCCGTTCAAAAGCGTGACCCGTGTGCAGGTATCGCCGGGCTGGACGATGTAGATGATGCGTCCATCCGGGCCGGGCGTGGGTGTGGAATATTGCACCTGCAGCGACGGCGCGGCATTCGCTGGAAGCCACAGCCCAAAAAGAAGCAGAATGCTGAGTATGAATAAAGTGAAGAAACGCTTTGGATTCATCGGCGGGATTATATCAGGATTCAATTATGCACAAAGGCTGCTGAGCCAGTGTTTCTTGGTTGTCAATGAACGATCGCTGATACCGACTTATGTCTGGATTTATTTATAAATATCCATTATTCTTTCAATCATCATAATGTTATTAATTCCTGTCAATAATATCAGCATTAACAATAGGCCTCGAGTAGATTTTATGGTTGAATATGGCAGGTGGGCAATACTGCTGAATACCAGGAAGGTAAAATTTCCGGTGTATAAGAAATACTCAAAATCACCACTTACTCCCCTTCCATAAATGCTATGAAACGCAAAATTGAAGAGCAGGCACAGTGCGAATGCAAAGCCTAGCACCATTGGAATTTCTTGTTTTTTTATTAGCGCGAGGAGAATGCCTGCGGCCAAAGAACATAACCATAATACCAGGGCAAGCCAGCCCAGCAAAGTGTAATCCAAGCCATGATTGTATGTGAGAGCCGGATTGACATGATCAAAGGAAAAGACGGTGGGAAACGGGGCGATGATATTTACCAGGACGAAATGCTTCAGCAATTGAGATATTACTGCCAGAGGCCGTTGAAATATCATTCCACTGGTATACAAGGTATCTTCCAGATAGGATTGCGGCAGATAAAACAGACTCGATGAAGGATAAATAGCCTTTTGAAGTGTGGAAAGCAAAACCGCGACAGCGATCACGCTTGTCAGAAAACTCAAAATTCTGCCAATTGCATAAAACCGTTGGTTCTTTCGAGGGGACCATATTGCGTAATACACAGAAAAGCAGATTAATGTTTGTATAAAGTTGGTTGTGGTTACTGCAAGTGTAAATAGACCAGCGGCTACCCACGCTAAAAAATAGTCTTTTTTAGATTTCACGGCAAACAGGAACAGCATATAAGTCGTTATTAAACTGCATATAGCCAGCGATGCCGTCTCGGGAATCGATGAAAGGAAAAACTGACTGGCTGTCACTCCAAAAAGGAACGCTAACAGGCAGGCGTCCTTAAGGGTTTGATCCAGGGATTTGAAATAGAAGAACGCTAAAGTTACGTCCAACGCGCCAAAAAAACAATTCAATAGGATGGCCGCTAGAACCTGCGATTTGACCACCTGGCTCAATATTGAACCGATTGGGTTCATCAATAAGACGAACAAGGGATGTACATTGGTGCGATAATGGTTGGCACCAATACTTGTCATATCGTCTATGATGCGCGGAGTATCAATTTCAAAGAGAACGCTGTACGTCTCGAATGCCCCGGTTTTCGATAAGAGCAGGCTGAAAGAAGAATACAGCGTGAAGAAAAACAGCAATAGACCCACTGCCATAATATTGGACGTTACACGCTCCTGGCTTTGGGTATGGATCTTGTCTGTAAGCATAAATTGCCCCTTTCTCATGGATTTGAGTAATGTCTCTGCTATATGTTGTTGCAGGTGATATGGCTTTTCTTTTCTCCGTCCGTTGTTACCGATTATATCTCTTGCGTATCTCCGGCAGGAAATAATCATTGAAGAAGCGATCCACGTCGTAGTCCGGCTTCCAACCCCATTCGGCGCGGGCGAGTGAATCGTTTACGTCTTCGGGCCACGAGTCGACGATGCCCTGCCTGCGCGAATTCGGCTCGAAGGTGATCTGTGCGCCGGGGAAAGCCTTGACTGCGCGGTCGCGAAATTCCCCGGCGGTGATCGCGAACGCGGCGATGTTGTAAACAGTGTGCGAAAGTTTCTCGCGCGTCGCGTCGGTGATCATCAGCAATGACTTGATTGCATCTGGCATTGCCATGAATGAAATCTTCGTGTCTTCGCGCACGAAGCACGAATAAGGCTTGCCCTGCGCCGCGGCGTGAAGGATTTCGGGGCCGTAATCGCTTGTGCCGGCGCTGGGCAATGTAAAGGCGCTGACCAAGCCTGGGAAGCGGATCGCGCGAAAGTCCAGCATGACCGGCGGTTTGTCATCCAAATGACGCTGGCCGAAATAGCGGCTGTAATACATGCCGAGTTTTTCGCAATACAATTTGTTGCATCCGTACATCGTGTGGGGCGCGTTGTATTCGTCCTCCTTCACACATCCTGCGGCTATTTTTTCTTCGAGGCTTGCCATGCCATACGCGGCAATCGAACTGGGGAACAAAAACTTCACGGGCTTGTTATATTTTTCCGAGCGATAAGCCGCCAGCATCAATAAACCCATCGTGCCTTCCACGTTGATGCGATGCGCCTCCTCGGTTGCCACTTCGGCCTTCGATGAAAGCGAAGCCGCAAGGTGGAAGATGATGTCGAAATCGTAATCGTAAAAGGTCTTGATCTTGTAAACCAAATCCCCCTGCACGTGCTCCGCCGTAAGTGACTTGATCGAATCGGGGGGCGGCATTAAATCCGAAGTAACGATTCGATACCCTCCCTTTTGCGCCAATCCTTGCACGAGCGCCTGGCCGATCTCTCCACAAGCTCCGGTCACCAGCACCAGCTTTTCGCTCATGTTTTTCTCCTTTATGCTACAGTGTACTGCATCAATCTCTAAAGAGAATTTGATTTACTTTCTGCCTCTAGTAAAATCAGGTTAGAAATTGACTCAAAAAGCAGTAGAATGAAGACCGGTTTATTTTACGACAATTTCCCGCGAATTTTGTCACAAAACAAGTATGCGAATTTCCCGTTTTGCTCTGGCTTTCTTGATGATTGGACTGTTGACGTCCTGCTCCACGCTGGATTCTTTTGCCGCGCCTGCAATGACCTTCACGCCGACGGAGACCCCGCTTCAAACCCCGACCATCGTCTGGTTCCCGCCATCGGCCACCCCCTCACCCCAGCCTGTTTCCACCCGCCCTCCCACACCGGAGATGCGTCCCGACCTCGGCGAAGAAATACTGAAGGATAGATTTGCCTACGCCGATCTATGGGATGTGGCAGCATCCGATCAGGGAAGCGCCGCAATGAAAGATAACAGGCTCACGCTCGCGGTTCTGCCGGGTGTGTATTTGATCAGCCTGCGGCACGAACTGGTGATCGGCAACTTTTACGCCGAGATCACCGCTGAACCCAGCTTATGCCGCGGCGAGGACAGTTACGGTTTCCTCGTGCGCGCCAATGCAGTGGCATATTACCGCTTCGCGGTCTATTGCAATGGGACGGTGAGCGCGGAGCGGGTCAGCGTTGGGACTCATCAGATCTTGCAGGTTCCCATCCCCAGCGGCGATGCGCCTCCCGGCGCGCCGGGCAAAGTTCGTATTGGTGTGTGGGCGGTTGGAAATGAGATGCGGCTGTTCCTTAACGGCATATTCCAATTCAGCGTAAGCGACTCAAACTATACCTCTGGAACTGTCGGAGTCTTTGCCCATTCGGCTGGCGCAACTGCCGTGACCGTCAACTTTACCGATCTGGAAATCCAGAAAGCAGCGTATAGCCCGCCGACGAATACACCAAATCCATGAGCGTTTCATGCAACATCAATTTCTTCCATCGCGGCCCGGAGTAATCATGCCCCCCAACAAACTCAACGATCTCGATCCCAAAAGCTGGCTCAAATTCCAGAAATCATGGTTTATTCATAACCCGCCGCCGCGCAGGAAAGGCGTGTTGGTGCATCCTGCCAAATATCCCGAAACGATGGCGCAGGAGTTCATTGAATTCTTCACCAAAAAGGGAGGGACCGTCCTCGACCCCATGGCTGGGACAGGTTCCACCCTCGTCGCTGCCTTGCGCGCGGGACGGAATTCCTACGGTATCGAGTTGAATCCCAAATACGCCGAAATCGCGAATCAGATCATCGAAGAAGAACGCAATGCGCTTGGTGAATCGATTTCCAATCTCCAATCTCAAATCATCAATGGCGACGCGAATCTTGCCGGGAATTACCAATTACCAATGATTGATTACGTGCTCACATCCCCTCCCTACTGGGACATGCTCCATGCCAAGGGAGCCGAGAACCAAAAGAAGCGCCGCACCGGGAATGGCCTGGACGTGGTCTATTCAGATGATCCGAACGACCTGGGCAATGTCCATGATTATGAAGCGTTTCTGGGAAAGCTGGTTGAAATCTACGCGGGCTTGAAACCTTTACTGTGCGAGAAGGCCTATCTCACGATCATCGTCAAGAATGTGAAAAAGGGAGGGAAGATATATCCGTTAGCGTGGGATATTGCCCGCGAACTCGGCAAAACTTACACCCTGAAAGATGAAAAAATCTGGTTACAGGATAACCAATCCCTCGCGCCATACGGACTTGGGTCCGCGTGGGTGAGCAATACGTTCCATCACTATTGTTTGCAGCTTCGGAATGAATGACGAGTAACGAGTAACAAGCGATAGGAAACGAGCCTAAAACCACATTTTACGAATTACGAACTCACCTTACGCAAAACGTCCCGAAGGTTTCCTTGAAAAACCTTGTTGAGCCGCTCAAACCTTCGGGACAGTGCGTAACATCAGTTACGAAACACGCAACACGTTTTTCATGCTGACCTCCTCCCACCTCCTCCGCCTCCCCTTCATCCGCGGCCTCACCGAAGGCGGGATCGCGTACGCGATTCGATCCCTGCCGTACACGTACAACCGCATGGGCGGTTCACCGTTTGACCGTCTGCGGCGGATCGTGGCGGGGGTGGCGGTGGAACTTGCCTTTCGGCGATATCTTTCGGAGCAGAGTGTTCCCTTCGATGTCAAAGGCGCGACGCCGTTCACCGACCCGGATCGCTATGACGTTTCGCTCGGCGGCCATCGTTGTGACATCAAATCTTTTTTGATCACGTATCGCGAGCAGATTGCAGACATGCGCCGCAATCCTGAGATCATTTTGGGCGCGCCCGCGCTCGTACCCTCAGATCAACACGCGGCGGATGGACATTTGGATAACGATTTGTATCTGTTTGCATTTTTATCCGGCCTCATCGCGGCTTCGCAGAGTGACTTGAAAAAAGTCATTTCTGCGGGACAGCCGTATTACCTCGTCCACGCGATGCCGGATGCGTGGTGCAAGCCGCAGACGTGGTGCCCGCTTGAGCCGCTATCGTTGAAGTCTGAATCAGACGCCGCGATCATCCTCGAAATCGGCGGGCAGGATGAAGGTCGAGGATATTTGACGCGGGAGGTGAAATTGCCGCCGCACACGCGCGTTGTGATCGAAGATCCGTTTTTCTCGGTCGCGTCCCTGCATGTCAAAAATCCAGTACCCGCAAGAATCGGAATTCACAGTCCCATGCAAAAAGAGACGTACCTGGTCAACCCGCTGGAGTGGGGCAATATTTGGGTTTACGGCATGGATATTTTCCTGGCGGGTTATATTTCGCATGAGGAGTTTCGCCGCCGCGCCAACCCCATCCAGCCCGGCACGCGTGTGTTCCAGTATGACCAGACGCGCGCGAAAAACCTGGCCGTTCCGGTTGCGGAGTTGAAACCGCTGGCTGATCTGTTTGTGAAGGTCAGGGAATGGGAAGCGAATAAAAAACTGTAACCGTTCTTCGCTGGAATATTGGCCCTCCGTTTTGAGTAATTGAATCACGAAGAACAAGTTCTCTGCCGCGAATTTCACCAATTCTCGCGGATTCTTAACTGACTGATGTTATGCACCCTCACCCTGGCCCTCTCCCGAAGGGGAAGGGTTGGGGATGAGGGGAGAAATTGCGTAAGGTGAGTTCTTAAATCAAATTCGCGAAAACCTGTCCTGAGCTTGTCGAAGGATTCGCGTAATTAGCGGCTGAAGTTTTGGGCTTTCCCGTCAAAATGGCAGCGGCAAAATATTCCGAAAGGCAGACTCTCATGAACTTTAAACGTTATGCCCTTGTCCTGTTATTTGTATTCACGTTATCCTGCAATTCAGTGACGCGCGTTGTCAGCGGCGTTACGCCGGTTTCCCAAACTCCTGCAACCCAGACTCCCGCGCCTGACTTTTCACCGCCGGTTTATATTCCATCGCTATGTCAAAACATTCCGCTTGCCACCATTCCCCCGGCGACCGCGCTGGCCGAGCCGACGCCGTTCCTGCAAGCAAACCCCGAAATCGAACGTGACCTGCAATTTCAAGTGTTCGATGAAGTCGTCAGTATTGTTGAAGAAGTTTACGTGTATGAAGATTTCAACGGCAAAGACTGGCCTGAAATGGCCTCGCGTTATCGCGGCCAGGTTGAGGCGGGCCTCGATACGGAGACTTTCTACAATGCGATGCACGAAATGATCATCGAATTGGGCGACGAGCATTCGTGGCTGGAGTCCCCGGTTGAGGTTGCCGAAGCGGATGCGGAGTTGGCCGGGACGAATCAGTACGTGGGGATCGGTGTGTATTTCATACCGATGCTCGAAAAACAGCGTATCACCGTGATCTCGGTTTTTCCCGATTCACCGGCAGAGCACAATGGCCTGAAACCGCACGATAGCATTATCACTGTGGATGGGCTTCCGATTGCGCAGGGAGATAAAAGTTACGACTACCTTGTGAGAGGCCCTGAATGCTCAGCCACTGTGTTGACGGTTCAAACGCCCGGTGAACAGCCGCGCGAGATCACGTTTGTCCGCCAGCGAATTCAAAGCCCTTACATGGTTGAAGCCCGCCTCCTGCCGACTTCGGATGGTTCCCGCGTCGGGTATCTTTTCATCCCGACATTCTTCGATGAGACCATTCCAGGGCAGATTGCCGATGCCCTGGAGGGTTTTGGAACACTCGACGGCTTGATCCTGGATAACCGCATGAATGGCGGCGGTAGCAGCAGCGTGGTTAATCCTGTCTTTTCGTATTTTGTCTCCGGTGCTCTCGGTGAATTCACCAGCAGGAAGGAATCCCGCTCACTGACTATTGAGGCAAACCCCATTCAGAATTCGCAGACGGTTCCGCTTGTTGTGCTCGTCAGTGAAGAGACTGCCAGTTTTGGTGAGATTTTCTCCGGTGTGCTAAAAGACCTGGGCCGCGCGCAGATCGTTGGACAGGCCACGCTTGGGAATGTGGAAATCCTGCACGGCTACAATCTCTCGGATGGTTCGCGCCTGTGGATTGCAGAAGAGACATTCACACCGGTTAACCTGCAAGACAATTGGGAAGTGACGGGCATCGTCCCGGACGTGGAGGCCTACGCGGATTGGGATACTTTCACATTCGAGAATGATCCTTCCGTGGCCGCGGCTCTTGAGCTCCTGGGGCATTAGTAACTCACCTTACGAAGTGTCATGCTGAGCTATCTATTACCCACAACTTGAACGCGAGTCTCGGCAATCAGATTCCAAGTTGCAGCCAAATCTTGTAATCTTTTCCATCCGCGCCAAATAACGACAATGCCTGGTTCGCCATCAGATTTGCGCCCCAAGAAACCG
>JACRLC010000017.1 GCA_016235425.1 Chloroflexota bacterium
GAATACTCCAAGAAGAAGGTTGTCGGAGAGCCGGATGAGGGAAAACCTCATGTCCGGTTCGATGTGGCAGGGGATGGAAACCAGGATTTATATCCCAGGCGCCATCCCTTGACCCTACCACCCGACGCTGGGGAGTCTGCGGCAATCTCAAGCAGTTTTCTACGCCTTAGCATTTTTCTGGTTGGACGGCTTCGCCGTCCCCGCCCCAGCGCAGGTAACGCAAATCGTTGGGCAACCCAGTTTATTTGAAAGAGGCCGGAAAATCATGAACTCCCGCACATCAGCAAACAAGTTCCCCTGGGCTTTTTTCTTTTTAGTCTTCATTCTTTCCATTCCGCTCTTGTTGATTAGTTCCATATTGGGAAATAAACTGCCCATTCCAATTAATCTCCCCATAAGCGCATTTATGTTCATCATCCCATTGGCGGTAGCCTTAATTCTTTCATACAGGCAGCGTGGAAGCAATGGCATAAAGGAACTCTTAAAGAAGATATTTGATTTCAAGAAAATAAAAAATGGGATTTGGTACGCGCCCATCCTGTTATTAACACCTCTCATATATTTCCTGTCTTACGTAATCATGCGTTTGATGGGGTTGTCGCTCCCCGAGCCAAAAATTCCATTTCTAATAGCGCCGGTCCTTTTTTTAGTGTTTTTTATCGGCGCCACATGCGAAGAACTGGGGTGGACGGGTTATGCCATTGATCCAATGCAAAATCAATTGGGAGCCTCGAACGCCAGCATTATTTTGGGGATTGTGTGGCAGATATGGCACATCGTTCCAGATATCCAGGCTCAAAACACTGCAAATTGGATTGTATGGCACAGCCTCTATTCGGTCGCATTACGAATTTTTATCGTCTGGATATACAACAACACAGGGAAAAGCGTTTTTGCGGCAATCGTAGTCCACGCCATGGATAATATCAGTTGGTCCCTATTTCCAAATTACGGTTCAGGGTATGACCCGTTTTTTACTTGTATCGTTGCCTGGATAATAGTGGTGGTCGTTATATTCCTATGGAACCCGAAAACACTGGCTCAATATAGATATACCCGCTTGAGCGGGTCGGATGTCAAGAAATGAACAAAAAATGGCGGACACTTTGCAGCGACCGCCATTTCATTTACCCAAACAACCTCCCCAGCCCCTTTCCCCCCGTTTTCTGGATCATCTTCATCATTTTCTGCGCTTCGCGGAATTGCTTGATCAGGCGGTTGACGTCCTGCACTTCCACGCCGGAACCTGCGGCGATGCGGCGGCGGCGGGAGGCGTTCAAAATATCAGGGTTGCGGCGTTCCTTCAAGGTCATTGAATGGATGATGGCCTCGGACGATTTGAAAGACCGCTCCACTTCCTTCGGGTCCACCTGGCGCGCGGCCTGCCCCATCTGCCCGGGGAGCATGTCCATGATCTGGCTGAGCGGCCCCATCTTTTTCATTTGTTTCATTTGTTCGAGCCAGTCTTCGAGCGAGAACTGGCCCTTCATCATGCGATCAGCGTTCTTCTGCAAGGACTGCGCGCTTTGCGCGTCGAAGGCGGCTTCTGCTTTTTCGATCAGGCCGATCATGTCGCCCATGCCCAAAATACGGGACGACAGGCGCGCGGGATCATACGTTTCAAGCGCGTCCAATTTTTCGCCGGTACCGATGAACTTGATCGGCACACCCGTCACCGAGCGGATCGAGATGGCCGCGCCGCCGCGCGAGTCGCCATCCATTTTGGTGAGCATCAGGCCGGTGATGGACACGTTGCCGCGGAATCCCTGCGCTATGTTCAACGCTTCCTGGCCGATCATCGAATCAATGACAAGCAGGGTCTCGACAGGATTGACTTTCGCGGCGATGGCTTTTAACTCGTCCATCAACTCCGCATCCAATTGCGACCGACCGGCTGTGTCCATTATCATGACGCCGAATCCGCCCTTTTCAGCTTTCTCGAAAGCCCGTTTCGCGAGTTCGGGCGGCTTGAGGGACATGTCCGCTTCGACGGGGACATCCAGCCGTTCGCCGAGTTGTTGCAACTGCTGAACCGCGGCGGGGCGATACGGGTCGCCTGCAACCATCATCACGCGCTCCCCTTTCGAGCGAAGGAGACGCGCCAGCTTGCCAGCGCCGGTCGTTTTACCGGAGCCTTGCAAGCCGACCATCATGATAACGCGCGGCTTGGGGCCGGTCATATTCAACGGCGCGGGTTCGCCCAGTGTGCCGATCAGTTCGTCGTTGACGATCTTGATGACTTGCTGTCCAGGGTTCAGCGCTTTCGATACCTCCACGCCGACAGCGCGTTCGCGCACGCGTGCGATGAAGGATTTGACCACGCTGAAATGCACGTCCGCTTCCAATAAAGCGAGGTGCACTTCGCGCATGGCCGCATCCACGTCCGCTTCGGAGAGCTTGCCGCGGCGGCGGAGTTGGTCAAAGATTTGGTTGAGTCGTCCGGTGAGGTTTTCAAACATAAATTATTTTCCGTCATTGCTTCGGGCCAGCGCCTTCGCAATGACAAATGGTGAGGGTAGGCGGGCATTATAGTGCGGAAGCAGGTTGAGGGTCAAGCAGGATGCGAATTGGATTTTACTCTGGAGTCGGACAGCTTGCTGTCCATTGGTTAACATTTCGTGAACAGCGGGGCATCCAGTCATTCACGCTTATAATCAGACCGAAACTTCCCTTGTAAGCGCGTGTTTTTTCATACATCCTATTCACCCGGTGGAGGACTCATGACAGCATCGCAAGCTAGTGTTAATGACAGGAAGGAAATTTTCGGCTGGGCCATGTACGACTGGGCAAATTCGGCCTTCAGCACCACAGTGGGGACAGTGTTCCTTGCACCGTATGTTGCATCACTGGCACGGAGCGCGGCAGAAGCCGCAGGTTCGGAATTCGTATATCTCTTTGGGATTCCCATCGCTCCCGATTCGTTCCTGCCATACTGCATTTCGTTTTCCGTGGGTATGCAGGTGCTCTTCCTCCCCATCCTCGGCGCAATCGCGGATTATTCTCACCGCCGCAAACAAATGATGCAACTCTTCGCGTTCATCGGGGCGGTCTCCACGATCCTGCTGTTCGCAGTCACCGGCAATTTGTGGTGGCTCGGCGGACTCCTGTTCGTTGTTGCCAACCTTGCATTCGGCGCGGCAATCGTTTTTTATAATTCGTATTTGCCGTCCATTGCGAGCGAAGACCAGCGCGACCGCGTTTCTTCGTATGGCTGGGCAATGGGTTATCTCGGCGGCGGTATCCTGCTGGCACTTAATCTGGCGTTCTTTATTTTCAGTGAAGACATTGGCGTGCCAACATCCCTGGCGGTTCGCATCAATCTTGCTTCGGCGGGCATCTGGTGGCTGGGATTCTCGTTCATCACGTGGGCACGCGTCCACCCGCGCCACGCGGTTCATAAATTACCTCCCGGTGAGACTTACACCAGCGCAGGCTTCAAACAACTCCGCCATACACTTGGAGAAGTAAAACACTTCCCTGAAACGCTCAAATACCTGTTGGCCTATTTTCTTTACAACGATGGCATCCAGACCGTGATCGCAGTCGCATCCACTTTTGCGGCGGCTCCGTTGATTCAGGGCGGCCTCGAATTGGAACAGACCACGCTTACGGCGGTCATCCTCATGATCCAGTTCGTGGCATTTGGCGGCGCGTTGTTCTGGGGCAGGCTTGCAGCATGGATCGGCGCGAAGCAATCCATCGTTGTCAGCCTGGTGATTTGGGCGGGCGTGGTGATCTACGCTTACGGCGGGTTATACGGCGACACACGCACCACACAGTTCTTCATTCTCGGCATTTTCATCGCATTGGTGATGGGCGGCTCGCAGGCGATCAGCCGCAGTCTCTTCGCACAGATGATCCCGTCAGGCAAAGAGGCCGAGTTCTATTCCTTTTATGAAATCTCGGAGCGCGGCACTTCATGGACCGGGCCATTAATCTTTGGGCTGGCGAATCAGGTGTTCGGCAGTTTGCGCTACGGCATCCTTTCGTTGATCTTTTATTTCATCGCGGGGTTGATCGTTCTGCCGATGGTGAATGTCAAAAAGGCAGTGGGTGATGTGAAGAAGTACGATGGGATGAAGGCAAATGGAGAAGAAAGCAAGTAACGAAACGTGAGGATGAGCAACGAGAAATGAGTAGATAGCAAAAGACCTCCGGTGTACACCGGAGGTCTTCGTTTTTTCTGGTATTTTTATTGGATGTGTTGAGAAAACTCCGCTTCCAAATCTGCCTGCTGGACATAACCAACCCACTTTTTCAGGACATTACCGCTTGCATCCAACAGGTAAAGTTCGGGCTGATAATAGAAACCGAGGGCACGCTGGAATTCGCCTGTGCGGGGATCGTCGGCATCGAGGTAGCTGAATTTGATCTTTCCAAAATATTGCGCTTCAAGCCCATGAACCATGGGCGCCATGGCGCGGCAGGTGCCTCAGGTGAAGCGGAAGAATTCGACGAGTTGCAGACCACCGGATGCGAGACTAACCGTCGTTGGGTCGGTGGCTTCGAGATCGGGGCCGCGTGAGGTGGCAATAGGTTGGACTTCGGCCAGCGCGGTCGGAGCGGCGATTGTTTCCACGGGCGCGAGCGTGGGCGGCAGAGTCGCTGTCGGCGTAGCGGGTTCGGGGGAAAATGCCTCGGCCGGCGCGTTTGACGGAGTCACTGCCGGGGCGCAGGCAGATGCCAGTAAAACGGCGAGCAGGATAACAGTCCGGAATTTGAAGCGGGTTTTCATCTTGTCCTCACAATAAGGTGGCTTGTGAGTCAGACAACTTGTTTTTAAACAGTCTTACACATTCTCATCCTTTTCTAAGTAGGGAAAATCGTCACATCCAAAAACGGACGCTTCACTTTGACGGTTGTGAATTCCTACGCTATACTGGGTTTAGTTCGGTAGTTAGTTAGTTCGATAGTTTCGTAGTTTATTGACGTGCAGTCTAACTACCCAACTACAAAACTATCCAACTATTCAACTAAATCTAGGAGGCTCGTATGGCAGATTTCAAGCTCACTTATGCGACCATGTTCAACCCGCCCGAAGAGTTGCACACCGGCTTCGACAAGGCCGTGGAAAAGCTCAAGAAAAACCTGGGCAGGGAATATGGCATGATCATCAACGGCAAGGACGTGATGGCCGATGAAAAGTTCGACGATCATTCCCCGGTCAACACGGACTGGGTGCTGGCTAAAATGCAGAGAGGCAGCGCCAAACACGCCCAGGAGGCATTGGCGGCGGCGCGCGCGGCGTTCCCGAAATGGAGCCGCACACCGTGGCAGGAACGCGTGAAACTGCTTCGCAAAGCGGCTGGTTTGATCGAGGAACGCATTTTTGATCTGGGCGCGGCGATGGCGCTTGAGGTCGGCAAGAACCGCATGGAGTCTTTGGGCGATGTGCAGGAGACAGCCGATCTTATTTATTATTCGTGCTACCAAATGGAGAAGAACGACGGTTACATCGTCGAGATGGGCAAGGACCCGCTCGTGGGCTATGATGCGCGGAACGTGTCTGTGTTGAGACCGTACGGTGTGTGGCTGGTAGTCAGTCCGTTTAACTTTCCGTTCGCGTTGACCGGCGGCCCTTCGGGCGCGGCGCTCGTGGCGGGCAATACCCTCGTCATCAAACCCGCGACGGACACCGCCTGGATCGTGCGCTTGCTGGCAGAATGTTTCCGCGATGCGGGCCTGCCCGATGGTGTGGTCAACTTCGTGACCGGCCCCGGCTCCACACTGGGTCAGGCGCTTGTGGACAGTCCCGAAGTGAACGGCGTAACCTTCACCGGCTCCTTCGATGTGGGCATGAAGATGTACCAGGATTTTGCGAAGGGCAAGTATGTGCGCCCGGTGATTTTGGAACTCGGCGGAAAGAATCCCGCGATTGTTTCAAAACATGCCGACCTCGAACGCGCCACGATTGGCATTGTCCGCTCGGCGTTTGGTTTGCAGGGACAAAAATGCTCTGCCGCCTCCCGCGTGATTGTGGAGGAACCGGTTTACGATGAACTCATTGGCCGCCTCAGAGAGGCGACCGAAAAATTAGCCATTGGCGACCCAACCGACCGCGCCACCTATCTTGGCCCGGTAATCAACAAATCGTCCTACAACGATTTCAAGAACTTCACCGAGGAGATTTCGCAGGGCGGCGGCAAATTCCTGACCGGCGGACACGTCAAAACCGGTGACGGCTTCGACAAGGGCTACTTCTGCGAGCCAACCTTCGTCACCGACCTGCCGTTTGGGCATCGCCTATGGCAGTACGAAATGTTCCTGCCCATTACCACCATCGGCAAAGTCCAGAGCATGGATGAAGCGATGAAAATCGCCAACAGCGTGAACTACGGTCTCACCGCGGGCTTCTACGGTTCACCCGAAGAGACCGATTGGTTCTTCGACCAGATCGAAGCAGGCGTCACTTACGCCAACCGTCCACAAGGCGCGACCACCGGCGCGTGGCCTGGCTTCCAACCGTTCGGCGGCTGGAAAGGCTCCGGCTCCAGCGGCAAGAATGCGGGCGGCCACTACTACGTTCCCCTCTATATGCACGAGCAGATCCGCACGCTCGTGAAGTAACATCACATCAACCTGCAGCCCCTTCCTCGCAATCGAGGAAGGGGTTTCTTTTGGATAACATCATGCCCTGGAATCCCGACCAATACCATAAATTCCAATCCGAACGCTCCGCGCCGTTTTATGACTTGATGAAACTTGTCCAGGTTCGTCCGCGTCTCAAGGTTGTTGACCTCGGCTGCGGCACAGGCGAATTGACCCGCGCGCTGGCAGACACTCTTCCCGAAAGCGACGTGACCGGCATGGACTCGTCCCCTCAAATGCTGGAAAAGGCCGCCTCTTTCTCGACCGATAACCTGCGTTTTGAACAAGGAGATTTATCCAGTCTGACAGGAAGCTGGGACCTCATCTACAGCAACGCCGCGATCCAATGGCGTGAGAATCACACTTCGCTCATTCCATCTCTTTTTTCAAAATTGAATCCCAGCGGACAACTCTGTGTGCAAATCCCATCCAACCACAATCACATCTCGCATCAATTAATCCGCGAGACCGCGCGGGAGGAACCGTTCAAAACCGCGCTGGATGGATTTGAACGTCTATCCCCCGTTCTATCCATTGAGCAATACGCGCAGATCCTTTTCGATTGTGGCGCGGAGGATATTACCGTCTTTGAAAAAGTTTACCCCCACGTTATGGAAGACGCGGATGCTGTGATCGAGTGGATTTCGGGGACTGCACTGGTTCCCTGCTTTGAAAGACTCGGCGGGCGAAAACCCGAATTCCTTGCCGCTCTTCGTGAAAAAATGAAGGCCGCCCTGCCGGGTTCTCCCGTCTTCTATCCCTTCCGGCGGACGTTCTTTTCGGCGCACAGACCTGCCTAATCGGGTGAGGTAAAATATTTGCATGGAAGATGAACCGCTTGTCGTACGTGTGGGCACATTTTTTTGGGTGCTAGGAATAGGCGCTTTCATTCTATTCGTCGCGTCGGACATGGCCGAGAAACCGGATTTCGACTACCTTTTCGTCGCGATGCTCCTGATCGGATTCGGATGGATATTCCGGCGCAAGAAAGCCCCACCGCCATCCGCCGGCCGGTTTTCAATTCTCCGAAAAATGCGCGAACCAAAGAAAAAAGGCAAACAGGAAGAAAAAAAGAAATAACATGACCAAACTCATTTCTCTCAACGAAGCCGTTTCGAAATACGTCAGCGACGGGGATGCCGTTTACGCGGCAGGGTTCACACACCTGATCCCTTTCGCGGCGGGACACGAGATCATCCGCCTCAAAAAACGGGACCTGGTACTTGCGCGCGCCACACCGGATTTGATCTACGACCAGATGGCCGCGGCAAACTGCGCACGCAAAGTCATTTTCTCGTACATGGGAAATCCCGGCGTGGGGTCGCTTCGGATCGTGCGTTCTGCCATCGAGCAGGGCAAACTCGAATGGGAGGAATACTCGCACTTCGGCATGATTACGCGCTTGCAAGCGGGCGCCTCGGGCCTGCCCTTCCTCCCGATGAACCAAACCGGCGCGGCCGACCTTGAAAGATCAAATCCAAACATCAAGCGCATCCCTGATCCGTACGGCGGCAAGGATGTGATCGTCGTGCCTGCGCTGAATCCCGACGTAGCCATCGTCCACGTGCAACGCGCGGATGCGCAGGGCAACTCGCATCTGTGGGGCATCATCGGCGAACAGAAGGAAGCCGCCTTCGCCGCGAAGAAGGTCATCGTCACCGCGGAAGAGATCGTGGACGAATCCGTCATCCGTTCCGACCCAAACCGCACCATGATCCCCGGCATCGTCGTCGACGCGGTGTGCCACGTTCCGCACGCCTGTCATCCCTCTTACGCACAGGGATATTACGACCGCGACAACGAGTTCTATCTCTCCTGGGATAAGATCAGCGAGTCGGCGGATTCGGTCAAGTCATATCTCGATGAGTGGGTCTATGGCGTGAAGGACCGCGAAGAGTACTGGGAAAAACTCGGCACGAAGACTCACAAAAGACTCGAAGTTCCAGACCTAATGAGCCAGCCGATCAATTACGGGAAGTATTGAGTCCGCTAATCTTCGCAAATCGGCGCTAATCTTTTAATGGCAAGGAGGCAGTGATGACAGAGTTACTTTACAAGGATGAAGTATATGCGATTGTTGGCGCGGCGATGGAAGTCTACAATCAGTTGGGGCCGGGCTTTGGCGAAGCAATTTATCAGGAGGCATTGGAAATCGAATCGGATGCCCGCAAGTTGCCAAACAATCCCCAGCAGGAAATTTACATTGATTACAAAGGCACGAAATTGAAGCAGTTCTTCAAACCGGATTTTATCTATTACGACAAGATCATTGCCGAAATCAAAGCCCTGGACCGTTTAACATCGAGAGAAGAGGCACAATTGCTCAATTACCTAAAAGCCACCGGACTACCAGTAGGCATACTCATCAACTTCGGTCGTGAAAATGACTTGGAATGGAAACGTATGGTTCTCACGCAACGAAAATCCAACAGAACTCCAAAAGTCATTATCCCTCCGTGTTCACCGCGCGTCAACGACCCAAAACCAATTAGCGAAGATTAGTGTGGATTAGCGGATGAAACACTTTGATCTTGGCGGAACGGGCGCGCCGCTTCACTTCCTCCATGCCAACGGTTACCCGCCCGATTGTTACAAGCCGTTGTTTGAAATCTTGCAAACAGAATATCGTGTCTTCGGAATGCATCTTCGCCCGTTGTGGCCGGATGCGAAGATGGATGAACTCAAGGATTGGCATCCACTGTCGGACGACTTGCTCCGCTTCCTATCAATTCGTCCTGAGCGAAGTCGAAGGACATCCGCTTCGACTTCGCTCAGCGCGGAGGAACCCATTATCGGAGTTGGTCATTCCATCGGAGGCATCGTCACTTTGCGCGCGGCATTGCGCGACCCGCAGAAATTCCGCGCGCTGGTATTGCTCGACCCAGTGCTGTTCCCACCCCATTTCATCGCGACGTGGAATCTGGCAAGACTGCTTGGCGTCGGATATCGCATCCATCCGTTGATTCCCAGCACGTTGAAGCGCCGCCGCGAGTTCGATAATCTTGAACTCGTCTTTCGCGGCTACCGAAACCGAAAAATCTTTCGATATTTTTCAGATGAAAATCTGCGAGCCTACATTACAGGCATGACCAGACCGAAAGCGGATGGAGGCTACGAACTGATCTTTTCACCGGAATGGGAGGCGCACATCTATTACACGGGCGTTTGGCGCGACATGGAACTTTGGCGCGATCTAAAAAACCTCCAGGTTCCCACCCTCATCATCCGCGGCGCGGAAACGGATACATTCTGGGAGAGCGCGGCAAAGCTCGTTAAACGGAAGCAGGCCAAGGTCCGAATTGAAGCGGTCAGTCAGTCCACGCATCTCGTTCCACTGGAACGTCCGCGGGAAGTCTTTGAAATCATGCAGTCGTTTTTAAACGGGATATAAATCTTTGTTCATTTAGGCGGCAAACAGCGTTGCGGTTCCTGACCTGTTCCGGTAAAGCCATACGCTTCGCGGCAGACGTTATCCACGGCGTACAAAGCCTTGAGCGGATAAAACTCTTCGTTCCTTTCGGGTGAACCTGCTTCAGCTTCGGTAAAGCGATCCACGTAATCGAGGTCGGCGATGCTCTTCAATCCCGCATCCGCGATCACGCCGCACATAAAGCGATTTTCCGCCAGCGCCAGCTTAAATGCGAACTGCACAGTAGCATACTTTCCCGCGTTCACGCGCACCCACGCCAGGTCGGGGTCGTCTTCCGGCCCGCGCCCGCCGTCGAAGATGACCGTATCATATCCATCGCCGGGCAGGGGCGCATCCGATCTTTCCGCGGAGAGGCCGCCGGTATCATGGTTCGTATCCTGAACCACCTGCACATTGTCGGCTGTCCAATCAACGCTGTAGGGCGGGCGGGCGGCGATAATGTAATCGCCGAAGCCGTCCGCGTCGGTATCCAACTCCACTGCATAATTAATGCCGATCGCGTTATTCGGGTTCGTACCGACGAGTTCAATCGAGATGTAATAGAACTTTTCATCCTTGCTCAAGTTGTAACTTGCAATATCCAGGTCTGGGATGTAAGTCATATCCTGCGTGAAGGGACGTTCAAAGAGATTAATCTTGTAAGAATCGCCGTAAGGTGCGCGCTTCTCGGCGGCGTTATCCACAGACACAACGTCATTGACCAGCTTGCCTGTCTTCACAGAGGTCGTTGGAATTAACACATGCGAAACAGCGATTGTTGGCGTGGGCAGTTCGGTTGTGGGCGAAGGGACTGCCGTCTCGGTAACGGGTTCGGCCTGCGTGACGGAAGCAACAATGACCACGGGCGTGTCTGTGACGGTCGCGGTAACCGGTTCCCCTCCCGGATTTGCAGAAAGCCCCGGCAGGTTACACGCCAGCGCAACGAGCATAAGAATGAAGCCAGATACAACAAAGGGTTTACGGCGAAAGGTTTTCATGGGTGTTCTCCTCGCTGTCAATTATCCTTCTTTTTAAAATTTGAATCAATGGTTATTGCTTCCTTTCTTCCACCCTTTCTCCCTTGTCAGGCAAGGCGTCTTCAGGCAAAATAGTCCCGGCGGCGATGCGCGCTCCGCATCTTCGCAACACGACATCATGCCGCGACAAAGGGCGACATAAATGTCGCAATACAAAATTACGAGGAAACATGAACTATTCTTCAGCAGAATTGATGATCATCAACGCCGCGCGTTTATTGCGTGACGGCGATGTGGTATTTGTCGGGGTCGGTCAACCCAATCTTGCGTGCAATCTTGCCAAGCGCACGCACGCGCCGAATCTGGTGATGATCTACGAAGCGGGCGTGATCGGCGCGGAGCCTGCGCGGCTTCCGCTTTCCATCGGCGACCCAACGCTCGTGAGCGGTTCGTTGTCCGTGGTAAGCATGTACGATATTTTCGCGAACTACCTGCAACGCGGCAACGTGGACGTGGGTTTCATGGGCGGCGCGCAAATTGACAAATACGGCAACATCAACGCGACCGTGATCGGCGGATACGATCATCCCAAAGTGCGCCTGCCCGGCTCCGGCGGTTCACAGGAGATCGCGGCCTGGGCAAATCGTTGTTACATCATGACGCCGCACCAGAAACGCCGCTTCCCCGAAAAAGTGGAATTCATGACGTCCGCCGGGGCCATTGGCGGCAGGGGCGACCGCGAGAAAGCCGGTTTGCGCGGCAAAGGCATGCTTGCGGTGGTAACGGATATCGGCATGATGGAGCCCGATGAAACAGGAGAAATGATATTGACCGCGTTGCACCCCGGCAAAACCGTTGAAGAAGCCAAAGCAAACACAGGCTGGGATTTAAAAACCACACCGCAAGTGAGGGTGACCGAGCTTGTTACAGAGAATGAATTACGGATTCTGCGCGAAGAGCTTGACCCGACAGGAATTTACCTGAAGAGCGGCGCATAAATAAACACAGTAACTCCAAGCTCATGAATTTAGCCGCGAATTTCACGAATTAGCGCAGATTATAAAATTCAACTACAAGAATGAGCCTCTCGACATAAATTGGCCGACTCATTATCTGAGTCGGCCAAATCCGTGTAAATCGGTGAAATCCGTGGCTAAACCTTTGAAAAATTAAATATTGGAAGGAGTTGTGGTTTCAATTTACTTCGACACCGCGCATCGAAAGCCAACGTACGCACCATAGTAGCCTGCGTCCAGCTTGAAGCGCGTGTCGGTGCGGACATTTCCGCTGTTGCCGCCAAATAGATGCCATGAGCCGCCGCGCGCCATGCGGTCGCCTAATGCGTCAGGGTCTTCACGTCCATCCGCGGGGTCATACGGATAGAATTTAAATAAACTGCTCGTCCACTCCCACACATTACCCGACATGCCGTACACGCCATAGACGCTTTGTCCTTTTTCATATTGATCCACCGGAGCCGTATCGCCAACACAGCCGGAGAGATTCGCAAAACTGCAATCGGGTTCATCGGTTCCCCAGGGATATGGACGCCCGTCCGTGCCGCGTGCGGCTTTTTCCCATTCGGCTTCCGTGGGCAGGCGTGCGCCTCTCCATTCACAGTAGGTTTTCGCCATCTTCCAATCAACGTAGATCACCGGGTAATTGGCATAGACCGAGTTTTTGTAATAAGAGGATCGTGTGGCAGATCCCAACTGCAGCGGCCTCCTGCATTCAACCGCATAGACACATGCGTCGTACATTTCGTTGGTGACTTCAAATTTATCAATATAGAACGCTTCCATGTCAACTGTGAGAGCAGGGCGCGAATCCAAATCACCGCTGTTGTCATCGCCCATGGTAAATTCCCCGGCAGGGATGAGGCGCATGGGAACGTTTTTGCTGTCCTTGATCTCAAGCGGGATGGGGGTTCCGGTGGGAAGAAGCGTATTCGTCGGTACGCCGGTCGGCTGGATCGTTTCTGTGGGAGGAATCTCGGTCGCTATGGATGAAGGAGTCGCTTGCTGGGTGGGAGTCGGCGCGGCGAACATGCCAGGGTTGGCGCTTACCAGCCAGTATCCACCGGAAGCGACAAGAACCGCGAGCACACCGAAAACCATCGTCAGGGCGAGAAATGTTTTTTTACGGCGGGCAGGTTGAAGGTCCGAGGGTGAAGCGGGGGTTCGACTTCGTTCGACCTTGCCGGTCATTTGCTCGCGCAGTCGTTCGGTCTTAATGGTCGAAGCGGAAACTTCCCTGCCGGCCAGTAAATTCTGCAATTCATCCGCAAAGGAGCACACATCGGGATAACGATCCTCCGGCTTTTTGGCAAGCACTTTGAGCAGTACCGATTCCACATTTTGCGGCAGGTCTGGAACATATTGTTTTGGAAGCGGCAGAGATTCAGTGGCCTGTTTGAGCAGGACGCCCGCCGGAGTATCGGCAATGTATGGCCTGTATCCGGTAATCATTTCATAGAGAACCACCCCCAGCGAATATAGATCGGACTGCGCCGTGGTTTGCCCCGTCCATTGTTCGGGGGCCATATAATCGGGTGTGCCAAGCCCCGTGCCCGAGGTGGTTAAATTTGTGGATTCTTTATTCTTGTCCTCGAACAACTTTACCAGCCCAAAATCGGTTAACATGGGCTGGCCATCTTCAGTCATCAAAATATTGGATGGCTTGACATCCCGATTGATAATATTATGGCTGTGGACATATTCCAACGCGCGGGCAATGGGAAGGATAAGTTGTATTGCCTCCCGCCAGGGCATGGGTTTTCCAAGACGTTGTTTGAGCGTGCCGCCAGGCAAATAGACCATGACCAGATATGGCTGGCCTTCATATTCGCCATAGTCAATAACGCCAACAATGTTGGGATGTGACAATCTGCCCAATGCTTTGGCTTCGCGCTCAAAACGTTTGAGCAACATTTCGATTTCTTCAGGTGGAAAGGCCGAGCGGCGAATTACTTTTATGGCAACTTCGCGTTCAAGGCGTGTGTCGTGGGCCTTGTACACGGTTGCCATACCGCCCTCCCCGAGGAGTTCAAGAATATGATAACGCCCAAAATTTTGACCAATCAGCCCCGACATGGGTTTTTCCTTTTTCATTGTAATGGGTGTGTCAGACGGGTTAATTATAAGCCACATTGAGAATCAGTAAATTACAAAAGCGTGGGTAATTACCGGAATTTTCCTAATGTAACAGGGACAAAAATCAGATAAAATCTGAATGTCCCATGTTCAGGGATGGCTGACATGCCAGAACAAATACTGCCACGTTTCTTTCCGCAAAATGCCAGGATCAGCAGGAGCGGCGGCTTCGCCGAAATGGAATCTCGCATCCGCGAGGAACATGCCAGCGGACTGATCGAGGTCCAGTTGAATACAGGCCGGCGGGCCTACCTTCTTTTTGGAAGCGGCGCCATTGCGGGGGCCTATATTGTTGAAGACAGCTCGAGCAAACCAATATCCGTTGCAGAACTTACCGCAT
Organism: Chloroflexota bacterium; assembly: GCA_016235425.1. Lineage (GTDB taxonomy): Bacteria > Chloroflexota > Anaerolineae > Anaerolineales > Villigracilaceae > JAKOVF01. The sequence continues at coordinate 14,467 of JACRLC010000017.1, forward strand.
CCGCTGGCTGGGAAGAATTCCCACACATCACTTTTCACCTGCCAGACATGGCAAGCCGAATGGCCTGGCTGTCTCTTGAATCGCAAACGCAGAATGAATTCAAGATAGGAAACGCAGAAGAGTGGGATAAACAAATGCGTCAGTGGAAGGCAGAGCGTTGGAACGGACTCATTGAAATTGGGTCACGCGACTTCAATGGCTTCCTGATCTTGTGGCGGGGTGAAGTATTGAATTCCGAAAGCATTTTTTCCCACGCGCAGGGATTTACCGCCAGCATCCCCTCCGCCGAAGATTTGGCGGGAAATCCCTGGAGAGTTTTAAGTTACACCATTTCAACCGATTCGCTGGCGTTTCACTGTTTCCTTCTCCGCCAGGGATCGGAATGGTGGGGCCACAAGATATTAAGTCACTATCAGGACATGGTTGGCCGGAAACTTTTGCAGATCCTGGATCACGAACTGAACGTCCTGATCGAACCCTGGCATTGGAATATTTCGTTCGCAAACGACACGCTGATGGACGCACATTTCTTTGCCCGCCCAGCCGACGCCGCGGATGCGTATCGAACCTTGTTTATGGAAATGGGCGCACACATGAACTTTGTGATCGGAGATACGCTCACGCGGCGCATCCTGAACGAAACCTTTGCCCAGGTGGACCCGCAGGAACGCGCCGCCCTTGAAACGCAAAGATTGATCCCGGCGGCATTCTCGGATTGAACAAAAATGAATGAAACGACTCAACAATCCCGCAAGCGCAAGTCCCCGCCCATCTTTTGGTGGAGCGCGGGGATGTCCGTCATTTTGCTGGCAATGCTGACATGGGTTTATTACGCCGAACCCTTAAATGAACTTGCATCAGAATATTGGAATGACAAGGTGGTGGATGCGCTCAACCTGATCGCGGCTGTGGCCGCCGCGGCATTGTCTGCCATGTTTGCGCGTCAATTCGGGACCGGGGAGAGGCCGCGCCGCATCTGGCTGGCTTTTTCAATCGGATGGTGGTGCTGGGTAGCCGGGGAATTAAGCGGCTTTATTTACGACTTGTATTATTACGAATCCGGATATCCGGATTTAACCCTGATCGATCTGTGCTGGTCTCTGGGATATTTTTTCTTCGGCCTTTCCCTCTATTATCAATTCAGGCTGATCTATGGTTCGACCCAGAAACGCAAAACCATCATCTACTTCCTGCTCCTCGGCCTGGGTTTGATCGTCACATTGGGGTTGACGCAACTGGCATTGCAGTTTGGCCTCGGAGAGGGCATCGGTTGGTTCGCCCTCTATCTCGCCGTCCTTTATCCCGTCTTTGACCTGGCCGAGGGCGCCGCCGCCATCTGGCTGTCATTCCTTTTTGGGCGCGGACAGTGGGGGCGTCCCTGGTGGGGATTGATCGCTTTTGCCGTTGCGGACGGCATCAACATCTATTTCTGGATCGGCGGATATGAACGGCTGCCTGAAAACACCGCGCTAATTCTCGATGTATTCTCAACGACCATGTACGCGGCAGGATATCTTGTCACAGCGCTGGCATTGCTGTCTAATTATCTGATGATGCGTCACGTGACCGTCAGAACACAAAAATTGCAGCCCGACACGGCCTAAGGTCATTTGCAAAGGGCCATCCAGCCGTTCGCGCATTTCACAGCCCAAACGATCACACCGGAGGACAAAATGGCTGACATCCAGATCAAACCGAAGCGTTCGTTTTTAGCCCGCGTATTCATCTCACCCGACGAGCCGCGCTTGCGCGCCGGTTGGAGGCTGTTGTTACAAACGCTTCTTATGATCGTAATCAGCCTGCTCGTTGGAATACTCGTCACGGCCTTTTTTAAAGGAGGGGTGGGCGGGAATGCGGGCTTTTTGATCAGCCAGATCGTTGAATTAGTTGTGTTCACTCTCTCGATCTACATCGCCCGCCGCTTTCTCGATAAACGATCTTTCGCGAGTTTGGGTTTGGTTACAAACGCCCGAGCCTTTATTGATATCCTGGCAGGCATTGCCGTCACCTTCTTTATGATGGGATTGATATATCTCCTTGAATTTGCGATGGGCTGGTTAACATTCGACGCCTTTGCATGGCAGGTAGAGCCGGTCGGTGCAGTCTTTACAAGCGTCCTGAGTTTCTTTGTAATTTTCATTCTCGTTGGATGGAATGAGGAACTGCTTTCGCGCGGCTATCACTTGCAAACAATTGCCAGCGGCATCAACACCTTCTGGGGAGTGGTGATCTCCTCTGCGGTCTTCGGCATCGCGCATCTCGGCAATCCGAACGCCACCTGGGTCAGCGCGGCGGGAATTTTCCTGGCGGGGTTGTTCCTGGCTTACGGATATTTACGAACCGGTCAACTCTGGCTTTCGATTGGACTGCATATCGGCTGGAATTTCTTTGAGGGCGTGGTCTTTGGGTTTCCGGTCTCCGGGCTGGACATTTATCAACTCATGCGGATTCGGGTCCAAGGCCCGGAATTGTGGACCGGCGGCGCCTTTGGCCCGGAGGCAGGATTGATCGTCATTCCCGGCCTGATCCTGGGAACTGTTTTGATCTACATTTACTCGAAGATGATCCGAAAAAACGCCGAGGTGGGCGCGTAAGAAAACGGTTCAGGAGTGAACCCATGCCCTTTGCAATAGGCGAAACGGTCGGCCCATATCAAATCGTGGAACAACTTGGTCAGGGCGGAATGGCAACCGTATTCAAGGCGTACCACGCCAGCTTGGATCGTTATGTGGCGCTCAAGGTTCTGCATCCAAATTTATATGAGGACCCCACTTTCACAGTCAGGTTTCAGCGCGAAGCCAGGCTGGTGGCGAAGATTGACCATCCAAATATTGTCCCGGTCCATGATTTCGCCGAACATGACAGGCATCCCTATCTTGTAATGAAATTCATCGAAGGGGGAACTCTCAAAGAGCGCCTGGGGCGCGGGCCGCTGACATCCGAAGAGATTGGCGACGTGCTGGAGTCGGTTGGCTCGGCACTGACCTACGCGCATCAGCAGGGAATTCTCCACCGCGACATTAAGCCGTCGAATGTGCTGATCGCCGCTGACGGTCACGTTTATCTGGCGGACTTTGGGTTGGCGCGCCTTGCCCAGGATGGAAGCTCCACCTTTTCATCTGATTCGATCATGGGCACACCGCAGTATATCTCGCCGGAACAGGCCATCGGAAAAAAAGACCTGGACGAGGGCACGGACATTTATTCCTTTGGCGTGATGCTGTACGAAATGGTTGTGGGACAAGTGCCCTTTAATGCTGACACGCCGTTCAGCATCATCTTTGATCACATCTACACACCACTGCCCCTGCCGCGCATGATCAATCCCTCGGTGCCGGAGAGCGTTGAGGCGGTTCTGGTCAAGGCGCTTGCCAAAGAGCGCGCTGACCGCTACGCGACGGTCGCTGAGATGGTGTCGGCCTTCAGGTCCGCGTGGGAAGCGGCTGGGGTGCCAATGCAAGGCACGGCCATGATCCTCGGGCGGGAAACGGGAAAAACTACGGGGAAGGCTGGTGCAGTTGTAACGGGATCAGCTCACAGGGCGGAAGGAAGCGCAGGCGTTAAGTCGAAGAAAAAATTGCCGCTTTGGGCCTTTGTCAGTTTGAGCGCTGTGCTTGTGATCTGTTGTGTATCCATTGCATCAACCCTGGGTTTGCTCAACCGATTTTGGCCCGCCCTGACGCCCCCGACTGTTACTGTCACGCCAACGGAATCTGCTTATTGCACAGGGGAACAGACCTGGCTTAAACGGGATTATTTTCCAGAGCAGGAAATCCTGCATTGCTGGGAACAGGATCATTACATTACCGATCTGGCTTACGATGGCAGTGAATGGACGCTTGTAATGACCAGGGAAGTCAGCTACACGGATCAGGCTTATTTGACCGATGAAAATTTTCCCGAAACAGAAATCAAGGAATATTGGGATCGCGGTTTTGAAATTACGACGGTATATTATGGCAGCGGACAATGGATTGTGGTCATGAGCGATGGAACCGGCTTTACGAACCAGGCCTACCTCAACAATCCGAGTTTTCCATCAACAGATATCAACGATTATTGGGGACAGGAATACGGGATAACAACGCTCGGTTATGGAAATGGCAACTGGGTGGTGGTGATGTCGAAAGGCGGCGTTTTTGGGAAACAGGTTTATTTCACAGATGCGGCTTTTTCAGACGACAAGATCGGCAACTATTCGAATGCAGATTACTACATCACCAACGTTGCGTATGGAAATGCAGGCTGGGTGGTTGTCATGTCGCAGGGAAATATGTTTTCGCATCAATACTACTATGATTATGATTATTTCCCCGAGGACGGCATCACCGAAGATTGGGACAATAATTATTTCATAACGAATCTGGCCTACGGAGATTCGCTCTGGGTGGTAGTTACTTCAAAACCGTAGCCTAAACCACTACCGGCAGGGACGACAAATCTCCCAGGCTTAGAAAGGCATCCGCAATATGCGAATCAAAATGGGTGGCGGACTGCTTGCGGATATATTCCTGCACTTCGACGGGATTCAACGCCTTGCGGTAAGGCCGGTCGGAAGTCAGTGCATCCCAGACATCCACAATGGAAAAGATGCGGGCCATGATCGGAATCTCTTCGCCGCCCAGGCCGCGCGGATACCCCGTGCCGTCCCATTTTTCGTGATGGCAATACGGGATGTCAATCGCGGGATGCAAAAATTGGATGGGGTTGAGCATCTCGTAGGCAAGCACCGGGTGCTGCTTCATGCGCTCCCGTTCGTCAGCCGTCAGATCCCCGGGTTTGAGCAGAATGCTGTCGGGGATGCCCATCTTGCCAATGTCATGGAGTAAGGCCCCGCGCGTGATGTGTACCAAATCTTCCCCCTCAAAACCAAGGGCTTTTGCCAATGTGCGTGTCAGTGTGGTCACGCGCTGGGTATGACCTTTCGTTTCCTTGTCGCGCAAATCCAACGCCCGCACCCAGCCTTTGAGGGTGGCGTCGTACGCGATTTCCAATTCCTCGTTTGCGGCTTCGAGATCGAGGTTGGCTGACTGCAAATCGTCGAACAGGCGCGCATTGTCAATGGCAACCGCGGCCTGGTCTGCAAATGCGGAAAGCAACTCCAGGTCATTGTCTTGAAAAAGGCCGGTATGCGCGCGGTTATCAACAAATATGACGCCGATGATCTCGTCTTTTATTTTCAACGGGGCGCACAGAATGGAACGGAGGTGAAGCGATATGACGCTCATCTCCTTCCCGAAACGTGGATCTTCCTGCGCGTTGGTAGTCAGAACCGGCTCTCCCGAATTCGCCACACGTTGGACAATCGTCCTGCTGACGGCAAAGGCGTCTCCCTCCAAATCCATGTGGTCAATGCCGCGCGCCATGCGAACGACAAGCTCGCCCGCCGCATTTCGCAGCATCAAAAAGCCGCGCTCGGCCTGCATCAATGCGATTAACGCGTCCATCACCTCTGCCAATACCCGCTCCAGGCCCAAAGACGAGTTGATTACATGTCCCACCTCCATCAACGACGCCAGCCGATATTTCCCCGTATGCAGGTGGTCGGATACCCCGCCCTGCAAAAAACCCAAAGAATCAGAGATGCTTTTCAAATCCTGCATGGCAGTCAAAGCGGAAGGATCGGGGACGCGGGCAAGGTCGCGCATCGCTTTCAAGAGCAGGATATTCACACCCTGAAATTGCCTTTGAATGGACTGTGTATCGGAGAGTTTGTCACTCATGCAGACCTCCGTTTCCTACGTTCATTGTACTCCGCGGAGGAACGTACTTCAACCATGGCTTGCTCAAACCCTACCATAGTCCACTTTACGAAACGCGCCTTTGACAGTAAATTTAGCCAGTGCATCCAAAGGCACAACTCACCCAATTTTATGTCCCGCTTCATCCGAGCCATCCTCTTTGACCTTGGCGGCACCCTCATGTATTCACGCGGCCCCTGGCCGCCCATCGAGGCCCGCGCCGACCTTATGTTCGCAGAGAATCTGCGCTCATCGGGATTGGATATTGACCCGTCTGAATTTGCACTCCTATTTCGCAAACGATTGAAGGAATATTACGTTCGCCGCGAGGAGGACCTCTTTGAAACCACCTATCGTTCGGTGGCATTGGAACTGCTTCAAGAGGAGGGATATGCAAACATAACGGAGCCAGTTCTCCAGTCCGCGCTGGACGCGTTGTATTCCGTCACGCAGGCGAATTGGGAGCTGGAGTCGGATGCCATCCCCATGTTGAAGAATCTTGAGTCGAGCGGTTATCGGCTCGGCCTCGTCTCGAACGCGGGCGATAACAAGGACGTCTTTCAACTTGCCGAACGTTTTCGTATCGAACCCTACTTTGATTTCATTCTCACGTCGGCGGCCTGCTCGTATCGCAAACCCCATCCGCGCATTTTCGAGCTTGCCCTCGCACATTGGAATATCCCCGCCAGCGAATCTGCCATGGTTGGCGACACGCTCGATGCAGACATCCTCGGCGCACAACGCGCCGGACTTTTCACGATTTGGATTACCCGCCGCGCAACCCCCAAAGCGGAGGACCTGCTCCGCATCAAACCGGACCTCAGCCTGCCCTCGCTACAAGACATTCCTGCCGCTGTAAACGGACTCCACTAAACTCCCGCCCGAATCGCCTGTAAAAAATACAAGCCTGGCTCATTGACCGGGCTTATGCTTTTCTTTCAACCTGCCTGCTTCACTTCCGAATGGATGAGCGAAAGCACCTGCTTGCGTAATTTCACAAAACGCTCGTCGCCTTCCGTTTCCATGAACGCCCGCGGGCGCGGCAAGTCCACAACGATTTCGGCTTTGATCCTTCCGGGGCGCGCGGTCATCACGTAGATTCGATCCGAAAGCAGGATCGCCTCCTCCACGTCGTGCGTCACAAATAGAACCGTTGTCCGGTCTGCCTGCCAGATGTTGAGGAGCAGTTCCTGCATCAACATGCGCGTCTGCGCGTCGAGCGCGCCGAACGGCTCATCCATCAACAACATCTGCGGACGATACACAAGTGCCCGCGCAATCGCCACGCGCTGGCGCATTCCGCCCGAAAGCTGGTTGGGCATGGCGCGCGCAAAATCCTCCAGCCCAACCAACCGCAAATGATCGCGGACGAGTTCATCCTGTTTCGATTTTTCCACTCCACTCTTCTTGAGCGCAAAGCGGACATTCTCTTCGACGGTCAGCCACGGGAACAACGTGTAAGTCTGGAAGACCACCCCGCGATCCGGGCCGGGACCGAAGACTGTTCCACCGTCCACTTTGATCTCGCCCTCGGTGATGGGTTCCAGCCCCGCGGCCATCATCAGCATTGTGGACTTGCCGCAACCCGAAGGCCCCACCAGCGAAACAAACTCGTTTGGCTGGACGGTCATGGACAGATCCTGCACCGCCACGAGAGCCTCCCCCTTCTCGACAGGGAATCGCTTCCACACATTTTGGACTTGCAATTTTGGTGTTGTCATCGTGCTTGAATCACCCACGGAAATAATTTCTTGTACGATAACTTGAAAAGATAATCGGTGATCAGCCCCAGCACACCGATGACCAGAATGCCCAGGATGATCGTCTCGGTTTCGAGAAAGCGCTGGGCGCGCATGATGCGGTAGCCCAGACCGACGTTCGCCGCGACCAGTTCGGCCACCACAAGATACGTCCATGCCCAGCCAAGGGTGATGCGGAATGTGTCCCACACGCCGGGCAGGGCCGCGCGCAAAATGACATTCCACAGGATTTCCCATTTGCTCAGTCCAAACGTGTAACTGACCTGGATCAAATCGCGCGGCACGGTCTTGACGTTGTCCATGATGAGCAGGACTTCCTGGAAAAATGTGCCGATGAAAAGAATGGCAAACTTCTGGCTGTCATCCACGCCGAGCCAGAGAATCGTCAGCGGGACGAATGCGACGGCAGGCATGTACCGAACGAGGTCAATGAACGGTTCGAAGAGTCCTTCAAAGAAATGAAAGTTGCCCATCAAAATGCCGATCGGCACGGCGAACAACGTCGAAAGAAGCCAGCCAACCATGATGCGATACAGGCTCGCGCCCGCATCCTGCCAAAGCACACCGCTCTGGATTTGCTTCATCAGCTCTCCCCACACAGCCGCAGGCGAAGGCAAAAATATCTTTGAGACAAAACCAAATGAGGTCAATAAAAACCAGGCGGCCACAAAAACAGCGATGAAGCCGATGCCCGCGCCGACGTAATACTGCCGGGGAATTTCCCGGCGCAATTCCAGCAGTTGGATTTTTTCTTTCGGTCGGGCGATGGGTGAATTTGCCATGTGATAAATTTCGGCGAGAGTGCGTCGCACCTTACAAACAGGAAAAATCAACCCGTCAGGTGCGACGCACTACGCGATCAATTTACTCGCCCAGGAAGGACGCGTCAACCAGCGCCTTCAAATCGGGGATCGAATCGAACAGGCCGATGGACATCGAGACATTCGCCACATCCTCAATCGTCGCGGCAAAATCGCCGGTCAATTGGGAGCGGTTCTCGGCCAGGTCATAGAACTGCACGCCGTCGAAAGCGGTGGTCAATTCTTCGGGCGCGCTTCCAACTGCGGTGGCGATGATCCCTTTCGCCTCATCGGGGTTGGACTTGTAGAAAGCCATTGCCTCATCCCAGACCTTCAACAATTCCTTCGCGGCCTCTGGATTCTCGCTCGCGAACTTGCCGCTGATCACGAACACATCCGAGATCAAGCCGGGGCGCTCGCCCGCGGTGTAGACCACATGCAGGTCGCTGTTTTCAGCCAGAGCGGCGGAGATGTACGGCTCGTAGGTCACAGCCGCGGCCACCTGACCTGCGATCAACGCGGAACCGGCATCCGAAGCAGGCATGGGTGCGGGGGAAATATCCGCGAGCGACATGCCGTTCTGCGAAAGCGCGTAGTTCAGCAAAAGGTCGCTGGTGGAGCCTTCTTCATAAGCCACGGATTTTCCCGCCAGATCGGCAATGGATTGGACATCCGGCCCGGCCATCATCGCGTCGGCTTCGTAGGAAGCATCTTCGAGCAGGACAACTTTCAGGTCCACGCCGTTTGCGAACAACTTGATGGCGGTATGGGTGGCGAGATTGGCGGCATCCATCTCACCGGAAGCGAACGCGGCATTGACTTCGGTATCCTGCACGAAGTCCACCAATTCCACGTCCAGCCCGTGAGCGGTGAACATGCCTTTCTCCTGGGCGATCCACCATGGGCCGTAACCGATCCACGGCTGGGTGCCAATGCGAATTTTTACCGGCTCGGCCGCTTTCGGCGCGCAGGCGCTGACTGCCAGCATGGCGATGAGCAGAACAGCTGGAACAAATCGGGAAGTACGCATACTTTCTCCTCCATAAAAAATATTTAAAGTGGGCGCGCTTGTGCCCTCCACTTTATTAACCCGGCAAAGTCCGCCGTATTATAATTCGTCTCACTATATTATGTCACTGCGAGGAACGAAGCAGTCTCCTATTAAACGGGCAAACCTCACGTGAAGACTTTTTCGTTTATCGGGGATTGCTTCGTCGGGAAGCGACGCCCTGAGCTTATCGAAGGGAACGCCCTCCTCGGAATCCCGCCATACTTCCCCGCACCGAACGCCCCGCACCTTTCATCCCCGATCCAACGAAGGTGCGGGGACGCAGGACGGTGTGGCGGGGCAATGACATGCCAACCAGGAGAAACCATGATCAGAATCCTCGACGTTCCCGCCGCGCAATCATCCATCCTAAAACGCATGGCATGGGACGAGTTCGCCGTTCCCGAATCCATCCTTGCAAAACTTGAGTCCATGTTCGGCGAACGCGTCTCGCCGGATGAAGCGGTGCGCCGCATTCTGGCGGACATCCGTCGAAACGGCGACCAGGCCATCGTTCAGTGGACGAAGCGCATCGATTCCATCGACCTGAAAACTGTCTCCGTTTCGACGGATCAAATCAAGGCCGCGTATGATCTCGTTGATCCGCAAGTCGTGGAGGCTTTGAAATTATCGGCGCGACGCGTCGAAGCGTTCCATCGCAGGCAACCCAACATCAGTTGGATCCACAACAGCGACGAAGGCACGCTCGGACAGTTGGTGAGGCCGATTGCGCGCGTGGGCGTGTACGCGCCGGGCGGGAGCGCGCCACTGCCAAGTACGGTGCTGATGACGGCCATTCCCGCAAAGGTGGCGGGCGTGCCGTTTATCGCCATCATCTCGCCGCCGCAACGCGAGACGGGACTGCCCCACCCAGCCGTGTTGGCCGCGGCGGATATCGTCGGCGCGCAGGCGGTGTATTGCGCGGGCGGCGCGCAGGCGATTGGCGCTTTGGCATTTGGCACAGACAGCGTCCAGCGCGTGGACAAAATCTGCGGCCCCGGAAGTCTGTTCACCACGCTTGCAAAGCGGCAGGTTTATGGAATGGTCGGCATTGACGGATTGCCCGGCCCGACGGAAACGGTCGTCATCGCCGACGAAAGCGCTGACCCGAATCTGGCCGCGTCCGATTTGCTGGCGCAGGCCGAACATGACGTACTTGCTTCCGCAATTATGCTCACACCCAGCCGCGGGCTTGCGGAGAAAGTTCAAGCTGCCGTTGCGAAACAAATGGAGTCACTCAGCCGCGCCGAGATTATTTCGCAGTCACTCGAACGCGGAAGCGGAATCATTGTCACGAAGAATCTCGATCAAGCCTTTGACCTTGCAAACGAATACGCGCCCGAACATCTTTGCCTGCTTGTGAAAGACCCGTGGGAGCATGTGAGCAAAGTGCAGAACGCGGGCGGAATCTTCCTCGGCGAAATGAGTTTTGAAGTGCTTGGAGATTACGTGGCCGGGCCGAGTCACACCATGCCTACCGGCGCGACCGCGCGCTTCGCCAGCCCCGCCAACGTCAATGACTTCATCAAGATCATCAGCCTCGTGGACTTGAACGAAAAAGCCCTGCGCGCCATCGGCCCCGCGGCTGAAACCATCGCAAACGAAGAAGGTCTCTCTGCGCATGCGTCCGCGGTGAGGCAGAGGCTGGAGATACTGAAATAACCAAATAACAGGAGCGTTTTCGCGCCTGTTTTTGATTCCCCAATGGATCAAATACCAATATAAACATATCCGCCCTCTTCAACCGCGCCGATCAGTTCATCGTTGTATAATCACGCCATGTCTGACCTCTTCGACCACGCCATGCAGGAACGCATGAAAAGCGAAGCGCCGCTCGCCGCGCGTATGCGTCCGCGCACATTGGATGAATACATCGGGCAGGAACACATCGTTGGCGAAGGCAAACTATTGCGCCGCGCCATCGAAGCCGACAGGCTATTTTCGTCCATCATTTTGTGGGGGCCTCCCGGCACGGGCAAAACCACCCTCGCGCAGGTCATCGCCAACACCACCAAAAGCCACTTCGTCACCATCTCCGCCATCCTTGCGGGCAAAGCCGATTTGCGCGTCATCATCGAAGAGGCCCTCGAGCGCCGCCGCCTGCGCAACGAACGCACCATCCTCTTCGTGGATGAAGTCCATCGCTGGAACAAAGCCCAGCAGGACGCGCTTCTCCCCCACGTCGAAAACGGCGCGGTCACGCTCATCGGCGCGACGACCGAGAATCCATACTTCGAAGTCATCAAAGCCTTGATCTCGCGTTCGCGCGTCTTTCAATTACGGAATCTGAATCAAGAAGAAACTGGCGTCCTGATCGACCGCGCCCTCGCGGACAAGGAGCGCGGCTACGGAAACAAGCGCGTCAACCTGGACCTCGAGGCCCGCTCCCATTTAATTGACATGGCCAGCGGCGACGCGCGCAACGCGTTAAACGCCATCGAGTTGGCCGTGGAATCCACATCTCCCGATGTTGACGGCGCGATTCACATCACTTTGGATGTCGCCCAGGAATCCATCCAACGCCGCGCGGTGCTCTACGACAAGGACGGCGACGCGCACTACGACACCATCTCTGCCTTCATCAAATCCGTGCGCGGCTCCGATCCTGACGCGGCGCTTTATTGGCTTGCCAAAATGATCTACGCCGGTGAAGACCCGCGCTTCATCATCCGCCGCCTGATCATTCTCGCAGGCGAAGATATCGGTCTCGCCGATCCAATGGGATTAGTCGTCGCTTCGTCCGCCGCACAAGCCTTTGACTTTATCGGCCTGCCCGAAGGCGTTTACCCCATCGTCGAAGCGACGCTGTATCTCGCCACCGCGCCCAAGTCCAACAGCGCGGCCTCCTACTTCAAAGCCATGCAAAAACTGGAAGAGGAAGGCCAGGCCTCCGTCCCGCGCCACCTCATGGACGGCAACCGCGATGCCGCCGCGATGGGACACGGCAAGGATTACGTTTACCCGCACGACGGCGAGGGACACTTCGTTCCACAACAATATTTGCCGAAACGATTGCTTGGAACGTATTTCTACAAGCCATCACAAGAGGGCTACGAATCACAAGTTACTGCGCGGCTCGAAATGTGGCGCGAGGCGCAGAGGAAAGCGTTGGGAATTTCAAAGGTTGAAAATGTTCCTGATTTAAGCGAAGAGAAGATTCAGGAGATGAAGAGGAAGATAAAGTAAAACCGCCATCTCCTCACGTAAGAGTATAATTATTCCATGCCGCGAATCGCAGAATTCTTTGGAGTCGTGATCAGCATGTTCTACAAAGAACATGCGCCGCCGCATTTTCACGCGGCCTACGGACAGTTCGAAGCTTCCGTTACGATAGACCCCATCCAAATTAACAAAGGCCAATTGCCGCCGCGCGTAAAATCGCTTGTGTTTGAATGGGCGGCAATGTATCAACAGGAACTGCGGGAAAATTGGGATCTGGCTCGTAAAGGCGAGCCATTGAAAAAGATCCCGCCGTTGGAATAGGCAGGTGTCGGATGATTTTGCACATTATTGAAGCAAAAGTTTGCGGAGAACACTCGCTTGAATTGACATTCAATGACGGCACACATAAACGGGTCAATGTTTTGCCTTTGTTGGAAGGGCCAATCTTCAAGCCGTTGCGCGATCCCGCCTACTTTGCGCGCGTCGTTCTCGACCCCGTGCTTGGTACGGTCGTCTGGCCGAATGAAGCAGATTTCGCTCCAGAGGCCTTATATGAATTGCCGGCAGAAAAGAAAAAGACTAAACCGCGCACTCGAAAACGCGAACTTGCAAGATAAATCCCAAAAACCCTGTCTGGTTTGGAAGGCAGGGTTTTCTGTAATTGACAACGTTGTCATTGTCGTTCTGGAAAAATCTCATGTCTCTCCTCCTCCTCATCCGTCACGGCGAAAATGAATATGTCAAAACAGGCAAAATGGCGGGACGCATCTCCGGCGTCCATTTGAATGAACGCGGGCAGAAGCAGGCACAGTCCCTGGCGGATGCCTTGAAAGACGCGCCGATCAAAGCCATCTATTCGAGTCCGCTGGAACGCGCCGTCGAGACGGCAATGCCCATCGCAAACGCGCGCAGGCTCGAGGTCCAGATTGAAGCGGGGGTGATCGAGTCGAATGTCGGCAACTGGCAGGGAAAGTCCTGGAAGATGCTCCGTCGCACAAACGCGTGGAAGATCGTCCAGCATTCGCCATCGCGTTTCCGGTTTCCCGGGGGCGAGTCATTTCCTGAAATGCAGACCCGCATCGTTGCCGCGCTTGAGGGAATTTGCGCCAAACATAAAAAGCCGCAGGACATCGTCGCGGTCGTCTTTCACGCCGACCCGATCAAACTGGCCGTGGCACATTTTATCGGCCTGCCGCTCGATTACTTTCAACGGCTCGGATGCGATACCGGCTCGATGACCATATTGAATGTCGGGGAGATGGGCGCTCACCTGTTGCGCCTCAACCAAAAGCCGCCTTTTGATTCTCTCCTCCCTAAAAAAGGATGATACATTTCAACACCTATCAAAAGTGATAGGTGCTTTTACCTTAAAATTGAATGAGCGGAAAACGACACAGATTAAAATTCGGTTGCCCAAAAATCCATACATTCAACCCCGGGAAAATTTCGGGGACAGATGACAATCAACACTAAATCCACTTTTCAAGTTATGAAGGTGGGGAGGAATATCAATGACGCCAGCCAGCCATCTCAACCGCCGTTTGCACCAATCATTCAAAATCATCTTCAATGCGCTTGTCCTGATCATTCTTGTGTTTGGCAGCTTGCCGCCTTCGATGGCGCAGGCAGCGGGTGGAGCAAGTCCATCCAATGGAACTGCCCTGCTCCCTTCGGAAATGCCGCAATTCGCACCAACCCCAAATGTAAACATCGGCATTAAACCACTTGAGCGCGTCCTGGTCGGGGAGACATTTAACTTCTACCTTACTTTTGACAATTCATCTGCCGACGAAGGATACGGTCCCTTCATTGACCTGATCTTTCCATCAAACGGGGCAGACGGCGCGGCCGGGACGGATGTGCCGGATGGAATTGACTTTGTAGACGCGGCTTTCAAAAACTACACATTGAATTCCGTTGATCTGGTATTTCCAGACGATGATGGCCCCGATCAGCCTGGGACCACGGGATGTGTTTCGCATCCCTTTGCAATCGATAACCAGGGCAATGCCGTGCCGGTTTGCGGAACGACAGGTGACACGCTGGTCGTTCTCGAATTGCCGTTCAGTTCCATTACACAGGGCATGCCCCAGCTTTGGATCAATGTGAATGCCAGAGTCTCCGTGCTTGCCGATGCAAACTTTCCGCTCGTGATCCTGGCACGGAGCGGATTCCGCTATGGGTCAGACAGTCTCAACAACCCCGCCACAGATCCTGCCGTGCTCAACCCGGCCTCCAGCGACGGCGCCGGCTGGCCCAGCCTTGAAGTAACTCCGCAAGTCATCCATATCGAAAAAGATTATGACGGCCCGAAAGAATGCCCTTACCTGCTGCCTTCCTTCGAGCCGGTCATTGACGAAACAGACTGCCCTTACGCCGATCTCAACCCCGTCTACGAGAGTGTTACCGGTCCCAACTATCCCCGCCACTACACCATCACGGTTGACGTTGCCAACGGACAGACAGTCACCGACCTGGAAGTAACCGATTATTTCCCGAACAACCTGGCTTATTTGGGCGTTGTTTCAACATCACCAAGCGGCGGGACAATTGTCGACGCGCCGACGGTTGGTTCAGCCGCCAATCCCCCGGATAATGACCTGGTGATCAACTTTCCGTCGGTCAGCGGCAGTGCCACCATTGTCATTAATTTCTTCATCCCTGAATTCGACGCCGATGGCAATCCGGTTATCAACCCAAACACCGGAAATGCCGTTCTCACCGAGAACATCGCCAGCGCGGTCGGAGACTGGGACCCGGTGGATGATCGCGACCTCCCGGAGCCGGACAACGCACGCGCCAACGGTCCCTGCCCGGATTGCGTCCCTCTCCACGAATTGTATCTGCGCTCCATCGCCGTTCAAAAATCCATTGCAATAGTGACCGATACCGGTATGCCAGGATATAGTCCCGGCGACAGGTTGAAGTACACGCTGGACTTCCAGATTTCGGATTATTTCACCTTCGGCGATTTGGTCCTCACCGACCTGCTTACGGATGGCCAGCGCTTTGACGATTCCGGCGGGGCATACTCACCGGTCTTTTCAGTGAGCGAACGGAACACAACCATAACAAATGCGCCGTTCTCCTACACGGTTTATCCATTCGGAACCACGCCGCCCGCCACACCCGATCCCGGCGATGATCTGATCGTTGATGAAACTGAAATTGAAAACACACCCGGCGGCGGGACGGATGGCAGTACCACACTGAAATTCTTCATATCCATCGCGATGACCAACCCGCCACAAACCGAACTCGATGACATCCTTGAAGGCGGCGAAGTCGGAACACCGGATATCCCTGCCACCGGGTCGGTTACTTTCTATGCCATCATCCAGGAGGATTTCTCGGATAGCTATCCTTCCGGTGACTCCAGTGTGGATCACGGCGATGTGCTTTATAACTCCGTCATCCTTACCGGGACCGTGCGCGACAATGCTTCGATCACCACAACCCTGGGAACTGAAGACAACGATAGCGCCCAAAAACTCGAGATCAAATATGGCGGGATGACAAAGGAAGTGTACGCCGTCAATGGGAACACATCTTTCACTCCCGCGGTTCAACCCGGCGATACGATCACGTTCCGGCTGAGGCAGTCTTTGCCTTCAAGCGATTCGGACAATCTCACCCTGACGGATTTCCTGCCCTTGCCGATCTTCGACGCCAACGAAATCACCACCTTTGACGACTTGACGGATCCAACCGTCCCCGCGGCTGGTTCCGCTAAATTCGGCCCCGCCAGCACCCTGAACAGTGTCCTGCTCACCCCCGTTCTCCCAACGATCAGCGCAGACGGGATATCCAACAGCCTGTCATTTGAATTTGGCAATTTCGACGATCCCGGCGATGCAACCACTGAAATTGACATACTCTTCACCGTCACCACATCGAACGATCCATATGTGGATGGCGCACTGCTTACCAACCTTGCCCTCGGCCTCGAAGATACGACCAATTCCTATTTGCACACCTACCTGGCCGCGGATCAATTCACCCTCAAGGAACCCGGCATATCCCTGCGCAAGGGAGTCGTCGCCAGCACGAATGCTTTGGCCATCTTCGTACCCAATCCGCCGGGACCGGTCGCGTTCAACCCGCCGGGAAGCGTCCCCTCCTGGAGCGGCGTGATTGCATCAAGCGACCAGGACCCGGCCACCGACTTAATCAACTCGAATATTTTTGACGTGGTTGGCGGAGATTTTGTAACCTTCGCAGTTGTGCTTGAAAATTTGGGATCCAGTTCATTGGGAGCCTTCGATATTTCGGTCAAGGATACCCTGCCCGCCAATTTGGAAATTCCCACAAACGGAATCAACCTCCAGGTCCGGCGCGGAGACGGAATTGGCGTCGCCTTTGCACCCGTCGGAAGCACAACCACTGAACCGTCCGGTTTATTCGATGATGGGATCATCTTCGACGATGAAAGCGCAACACAAGGCATTGCCCACGTGTACGATCCGTCTTCGGGCACGAACACCATCGTCATTACCTACGACCTGGAAATTGCCCCGGATTTGGAACCCGGAAGCGAGATGGTAAATACCGCCACTTTGCTTAGCTACGCCGGAACGGATGGCGGACCAAATCACGTCGGCGTTACGCCCACCAATAACGTTCACAGCGACGATGCCACAGTCACGCTTCTCAACCCCGCCCCTACAGTAGTCTTTGGAGCTTACACAGCTCCCACCGACGGCGATGTGCTTGATGAAGGACCGGAACGGCTTGTAGTTCAATTCAGCAAGGAAGTAAGGAGCGGCGGCTCTGCAATCCCCGGCGCGGCAGATAACCTCAGCAATTACTTGTTGATTCAACCCGGACAGAACGACAGCTTCCAAACGTCATCGTGTGCCGGCGGCATCCAAACGGATGATGAGCTGGTACCCATCAGTCGAGCAGTCTACAGCAATAACGGAGGCCACGGACCATTCCTGACGACATTGTCATTTACCGAGCCATTGGATTTTGGAGTTTATCGTCTGCTGGTGTGTGGGACCACCTCGATTGAAGATCTTGATGGCAATGAGCTGAATGACGGCGCGAGGGATACGCCCATCACCTTCACAGTAAGCCGAGGCAAGATGCCCTCCACCGGCTTTGCGCCTGGCAAGACCACCGTCCTGCCCGCCCAGCCAGCCGACAAGGCCTACACCGATCAAGGGATGTGGCTCGAAATTCCGGCGCTTGGGGTCAAGCGTCCCATCGTCGGCGTGCCGCAAGCGACCGAAGGCTGGAATGTAAACTGGCTTGGAAACGATATTGGCTATCTGCAAGGCACAGCCTTCCCCACCTGGAGAGGCAATTCAGTGCTGACCGGCCATGCCTACAACGCCGAAGGCAAAGCAGGCCCGTTCGCAGGATTGGAGGATCTCTGGTCAGGTCAGCAAATCATCATCCACGCCTGGGGCCAGCGATATATCTACGAAGTGCGCTCCACCTCCAAGTGGATAAAGCCAACGGACACCAGCGCGATCAGCAAACACGAGGAATATCCCTGGCTCACGCTCATCACCTGCCGGAGCTATGACCAGAAATCCGATGCTTACCGCTATCGGACTGTAGTGCGGGCAGTGCTGATCAAGGTTGAAGACGAGCAATAGATGAGAAAAGAGCGGTTTCTTTGTGCGAAACCGCTCTTTATAAAAAATGGCAAAACTCAAACTTGACCTGCATGACATTTACAATCGCGGCGATCAGATTGACGCGGAATTGAATCGCATCGTGGAAGAAGCAATCGAAAAGAAAATCGCGCTTGTTGAGATCATCCCCGGCAAAGGAAGCGGACAACTCAAGAAAAAGGTTTTGCGATTTCTAAATCAGGGACATATCAAGAAGTTATATCATCGCGTCGAGAAGGATGATAAAAATTTCGGGAGGATTTTTATTCACTTCAAGTTTTGAGGAAGAAAGACAAACGGAATAATCCATTAAAAACAAAAAGGATTTGGCCGACTTGTAACATGGGTCGGCCAAATCTGTTTAAAGCGGTGAAATCTATATTCGAGTTAGCGAGGGTTCATGCTTGTGTAAAGCGCGATCCTGTTGCCGGTTGGGTCCTGGAATACCCCGAACCAGCCGGTCTGCGGGATCTCCATCTTTTCCTGGATAATCTTCCCGCCAAGCGATTTGGCCTTCTTCAAATCCGCTTCGATGTCATCGCTGTCAATGTAAACCAGCACTTGTCCCACAGGATTATCGTCTGACACCTCAGTGAAACCGCCGCCCGTATGATCTCCTGCCTCCCACATGGTGTAATTCATTTCGGGAAAGTGCTGTAACTTCCAGCCGAATAGGGCTTCGTAAAACTTTCCCGCGGCTTCCAAATTTGCGGCGGGAATCTCGACATGGACAACGTTTCGTTTGGACATGGTAATCTCCTCTTCTGCAAAAAACGGATATCGTTGACCAATTATAGAACATATATTCTATTTTTTCAACCCTTCAGAAGAACTATTTTTTCAGTAAACGTCCCGCGTAAGGTGAGTTATTCATACTTCAACGCCTGAACAGGAATCATTGTCGCCGCGCGCAAGGCAGGATAAAGGCCGGAGAGCATTCCGATAATCGTGGAAAACACCAAAGCGAAGGCAATCAACCATGCAGGAGTGTAAATCGCCACACTGGGCGGCGCGCCGCCTTGCTGGCTTGCCTGTTGCGCCAGGTAAACAATTGCCAGCACGTTCATCCCTTGCGCCGCGAGCCAGCCAATTGCCACACCTCCCACCCCGCCGATAAATCCGATCCCCGCCGCCTCGCCGAGAAAAATGGACAGCACATCGCGGTTCGTTGCGCCGACTGCCTTCATCAAGCCGATCTCGCGCGTCCGCTCCAGGATGGACATTGCCATCGTGTTTGCAATCCCAATCGCCGCGACCAGCAGCGCAATTGCGCCCACGCCGCCGAAGATGATCTGCAGAACCACAAAAAAACTGTTGATACCCTGCAAAAATTCCTGCGGCGTGATCGCCTGATAACCCAACTGCGTGATCTGGTCCGCAATATCGAGCGCCTGGTTGGCCTCCGCAACTTTTACGATCACCTGGTTATAGCCGCTCTTGTTGTAGTCAATGCGCGCACCGTTGACCCACTCATTCAGCGCCTTGACCTGGGCCAGCGGCAGATAAATTGCATAGTCCGATTCGCCGCGGGTCTCGGTCAGAATCCCCGTCACGCGCAGGCTTAGCATTTTGTGGACTTCCTTCCCCTCGTTGTCCCATTTGACGGCATCCAACTGAATCTGCTGATTATACAAATCGGGAGGAGGGGGCGGCTCTTCTCCGGGACGCAGGTTTGGATCGTAAAAACTACTGAGCGCCATCACCCCGACAACGACCGACCCGTTCGAAAGCGTCGTCGTCCCCTGGCTGGCCTCCAGTCCCAGGTTAGCAAGATCGGTGGTTTCAACGCCGATCAGCGCGTTCACCCAGCCGTCCAACCGCTGGTATTTCATTGTGGCGCTGCCGTAGAAATAATCGCGCGGGATTACTTCCAGCACGCCGGGGATGGCGCGAATTTCGTTCAACGCGGATTTCGTGAGCAGGTGTTCCTCCTGGGCGGAACTCGAACCGTCAACAGGTTTGGAAATTATCGGCCCGTAAAATCCGCCGCCGCCGTCTCCAAACGTGGGCATCACCTGGATTTGAGTCAGATCGCCAATGCCATAGAGTTGCTCGGTGGCGTTTTTCTGCAAACCGATTGCCAGCGAGACGAGGATCACAACTGCCGCGGTGCCAATGACCACGCCAATGGCCGTCAATGCGACACGCGCTTTACGCCGGTTCAGGTTACCGATGATGAGTCGGAACAGGTCAAGAGGTTTCATGGATAACGGAATCAGGAATCGGGGCGGAAAGAAGCGAGGGAGTAATCATCCTTTTCCACCGCCAGGCGGTGCAATCGGTACGGTATCGGGTGAAATTTCCTCGCCGGGAACCGTCCCATCGTCCGGCGGAGCAGAATCCAATCCAAATACCCCAAGGATAAAACGCCAGATTTTATGAAAGATATTCTCTTCACTTGCAATCGCCTCTTCGCCGCCGGGTTTAGAGGGATCGGAAGGCGATTCAACGAAGGTTTCCTCCACTATAAGATCAAATGTATGTGTGATGGATCGAGGCTGATTAAAATCATCTGTGTAGTCCACGGTTACGGTCACTTGAAGGGGACCGGAAGTCTCAGGCGTCAGATTCGCGTCAAAGGTAAAGTATGAATCGAGCGGCCCTACCAAAGTTGAAGCCTGGTCCAGTGTTCCGTTCGACGTTTCAATTTTCATGTTACCCAGCACCGCAGAGCGCTTTCCCAGGTTAACGATCTGGATCGGCAGGACGTTTGGCTGGCCTGCAAAAATCTGCCCCGGATCGCGATAGAAACTGATGTCCAGTTTTGGCAGGTCATATACCAGCAGGGTGATCACCTGCTCATCGTTGATCACTTCACCTTTATCGTTCACGTAGGAGAACGTGATCTTCATGGGATAAGCGCCCGGCGTGGTTGATACGTTTACGATCAGGTTTTGCGACACTTGCATCATGGCCCCGCCGGCCATATCGCCAAGCGATTGGACATTGGACGCGCCGACCGGGGCAAAATTGGTAAACTCACCGCTTCCACCAGAAACCCCGCCCGGCGACGGTGTGCCTCCGTTACTGCCACCGGATGATCCGCCGCCCACGATCATGGTCACGCGCTGGGCACGGGCGTTACCTACGTTTTGGACCGTCATCGTCAGCGTAAATTGCAGTCCGGGTTGAAGAAATTCGAGATTGATCCCATAACTGGTGATCATGAGCTGCGAACTTCTCACGCCGGTTGGTGTGGCAGTTACAACAGCCCAGGCCATGGCTTTGACGGCCAGGACAAAGCTGTCTGTATAGGAAGCGCCCAGGCTGTCAAAATAAGTGACGGCCGCGGTAAGCAGGACGATTTCCTTGCCATACAACGATCCAGTTGGAATCAATCTCTGGTCTACCGAGGCGTTTCCACCGGCAGGAATTGTGCCAATCGCCTCCACCCCGCCGTTCTTGGTGGGGGTCAAATCCTCAGACGTGAATGTGACTTTCACGTCATAAGCATCCACAGTTCCTGCATTTTCAAAATTCACTGTGAATTTAAATTCCTGGCCGTACTGAACTACGCTCACATTGGTATCGGTGGATTTGACCACGATTTGCGGACGCCCGGAAAGCGAGGCACCTATCACCACCAGACATTGAGAACAAGTCGTAGAATCGCTATCCGAGTTCTTCACAGTGACATCATAATTGCCAGCTGTAATCCCAGCAGGAACAACGGCCGTTAATGTGCCGCTGTTCAAGAAAGTAGTGGCAAGAGCTCCGTATCCGCTCAACAAAACGACTGAAGTATCCGCGAAACCCGTTCCGATGATGGTGATCGTATTCGACGTGCCATTCACAATTGAGTCTGGGGTTACCGAAGTAATCCCCACCGCCGCGTATGCAGTTGTGGGCGTCAGAAATGCAGTGAGCATGACAACCAAAAGTGAAATCGCTGAAATGCGGACAAATTTACCAGGCATGTGCCTCTCCCTGTAATTGAATATCCGGAAATATTATGAATCAGACATCGCATCGAGCGTGGCGGACTGATACTCGGCCTCGCTCACCACGTGCCCATCGAGCAGGAATATTTTATGGGTCGCAAAACGCATCATGCGCGCATCGTGTGTGACGACGAGGACCGTCCGGCCGGCGCGGTGCAAATCTGCCAGCATCTGCATGATGGACGCGCCGCTGGAGGTGTCCAGGTTGCCGGTCGGCTCATCGGCCAGGATCAAGGCCGGGTCATTGACGAGAGCACGCGCGATAGCCACGCGTTGCTGCTGCCCGCCGGAGAGTTCGGATGGTTTGTGGTGACTGCGGTCGGCCAATCCCACCTGTTTGAGCAAGTCATGTGATCGTTCCGTGCGGCGCATAGCTGGCACACCCGCGAACTGCATTGGGAAGGCCACATTCTCAGCCGCGGACATGCTCTGCACCAAATTGAAAGACTGAAAGATAAAACCCATGGCGCGGCGGCGAAACACGGCCAGCTGATTTTCATCCATCGTATCCAGCCGCTCGCCGTTCACCCAAATTTCCCCGGCTGTAGGACGATCCAACCCGCCGAGCAGGTAGAGCAGGCTGCTCTTGCCCGAACCGGATGGCCCCATCACCACCGTGAACGTATGTGACTCAATGTCAACATTCACGCCATCCAAAGCGCGCACAGTTGTCCCGCCCATCTGGTAATGCCGGGCAAGCCCGAAGATGCGGATAAATGGTCCGGTCATGGATTTAGAAGAACGGTTGGGCGGCCATTTCCCCAAGTCCCGCCATCATTGCTCCCACCCCTGCCTGGGCTAGAAGGGAAATCGCGATCACGATCAGAACCGCAGTAATAGACTTGGGCTTTGAAAGGCTCTCGGTCCCGCTGATGCCTAGGATCAGCAAAAATGCGTACCAAATATAGAAAATATCTACGCGCATCAAAATTTGCGCCCAAAATCCTCCCCCGCTGACAAAGCCTGAAAGCCCCGGACTATTAATGGTATGTCCCGCGAGAAGCATGAAAATGATCCGCAGAACATCCCGCAGGGCGAAAGGCAGGCTGGCCCATGCGACGAGATTCAACGTCCCGCCCATTACTCCGCGTCCACCCAGCAAAGTGGACGTGAGATGGAGCATGCCGCCAAAGATCAGCCAGCCGAGCCACAACGCGATCAGCGCGCCGACCAACGGCATTACGTATACAAGCACCGGGCTTTGTGTGGTTTGCTGGGACTGGAAAAAATTGTCCTGCATTTCGGGCGTCCAGTATTGAAAATCGGGCGGTAATTCAACAGCCGCCGACACCGCGGCGCGCGCCTTCAAGAAGCCGGTGACGATAATGGTCAAAATTGATGAAATGCTCAAAATAAGCATCGGCGTTCGCCAACCGGAACCAGCCTCTGCGCCAAACGCCTGACGCGGATGCAGGATAACCGCTAGAACTCGGGAAAAATCAAGCCGCGGTTTTACGTCTGCAATTGTGGAAGTATCACTCATAAAACAGGTAGCCCTCCGATTTTGCAGGATTCTATCATGCTTTGAAATTGCAGGTCTGACGGCAAAAACGCGCGGAATGTTCCCTCCTCACAAATCCCCATGAACAAATTTAAATTCCAGCACCTGAAACCGTGAGTAAAACGATTCTGAAGTCCAGAAGAAGCTTGCTTCTAGGCATCTGGACGACAAGCTGCTCGCATCCAGAGTAAAACTGTAATTTACCGAATTTTGCAATTATTCGTTATCTGCAAAAACTTGTATAAAAAAGCACTGGGTCGTATAATGAATTTTATTAGAATGGGTGAAATAATAATTTGGGACGCGATCAAACGCAGCAAACAAATAAGTTGAAATCAGCATTTTCTACAACATTTTATTCTGACAAAGTAAATGTAAGCGCATCATCACCAGTTTTGGAGGAAACTTTACAATCTTTCCATAATGCTGCGAGGAGTTAGACACATGCAAAGGCGGAAAACATGACTAAGCGGATTACAAGAGTATTAGCATATATTGTGTTAACATTTGTTATTTTTTGGTTGATCAGTTCTGGATTAGTAAGTCCAGAGCCATTGACAGAGCTTATTAAAGAGAGCATAAATCCCTACTTTACAGCAATATCTCTTAGTTCGGTATTCGCCAGCTTGGTATTATTTTTGTTATCGCTGGGCGCGACAATTTTTATACCAGGTATAGGCACTCTTAAAAAAGAGGAAAAAGATGGGGATTTGAAAAAAATATGGGAGTATCTACTATTACCAATTAATTTCATCTATATTTATTTTATCTTTGGCTTGCTATCAGCTTTTGGTTGGTGGTTCGGTGGTAAATCCTGCGATCTGCCAATCGTTGATGTTTATGAAATTGTGGATGAGAGCCGTCAACGCATTTCGTCACTTTCTACAATTGAAATATCCAACAATGAATATATAGACCTATCGGTTGAGTCCGGGGAATCAATTATTTGTAGATGGGAAAAAACAAACGATGAATTAATCATTCTAGACAGTTCATCCTGCAAGACGCGGCTACATACTCACAGCAATAGCAAAGGAACGTTAATATTATCTTTATCTGTTAATGAGCCGTTTTGCGATGTCAAGGCTATTATTCCCTTCACAATTTCACTGACAGGAGATGAGCCATGAAAAAAATGTTTTCCTGTATACTGCTTTTCGCTTTCTTCATTTCAGCATGTACCGGCAATTCACCAGAAGACAAGATAACTATCATTCCAAAAGATTGCAACATAAAACCTGGGGAGGAATTTCCTTTTTCCGTTGAAATCACTGGGAAGATAGAAAGTATAGAATGGAAAGCTGAAAAAGGTGAAATAACACAATCACCAAGTGGGCAAACAGCAAAATATGTCGCGCCCAAAGGTGGAGGTAGTGTGGTTATCTCAGTAATCATTACAATGGACGATGGAACGAAAAAACTAAAAGATATTAATTGCAAAATTGATTCAGAAGAAATTTTGACAACTCCCACACCTATACCATCCCAGACTGAAGAAGGAGGAGAAGTTGAAGTTATCACTACTGTTAAATGGGCATATCTATATGTTGAGCCAAACATATCATCTGACGTAATAGACCGATATCCTCGCGGAACCAAGCTGATTTTGATCGAGAAAACAGACGATTCTTTGTGGTTTTTTGCTAGAACCGAAAGCGGTCATTCAGGATGGATATATAAGGAATGGTTTAATTTTTCTGATATTGATACTTCCACCGTTCCACTTCATTTATCAACTCCATTGTTGCCAACCCCAAAAGAAACAAAAGAGGGTCCCATTATAAGGCCGCCTACAGAAGCTACTGAGCCACCCATAGTAACTGAGCCACCCATAGTAACTGAGCCACCCATAGTAACTGAGCCACCTATAATAACTGAGCCACCCGTAGTGACGGAGCCACCCGTAGTGACGGAGCCACCCACATCTCCATAGATCGACCGTAATTACAATAAAACGACTAAGATTAATTGAGGCGCTTTTGAAGCGCCTCAATTAAATTAAATCCCCTCGAACAAATCCTTTGCCTGCCCATGATTTCCGTTCACCGGCGGATAGGCGCGCATGAAATCTTCCTTCTCGCCCAGGACGCGCATGATGAATCCCATCAAGCCGGTTCGCATTCCTGCCCCGCCCTGCGAGGCATGACAGGCGCCGGCTTCGCGTTTGGCATCCACAACCGAACGAATATCCAAACGGACGTGAACCGGGAAATCCACTTCAGCGAGTTCCTTCAGGTTGATGTCTCCATTGCGTCCCCATTTGCGCGGGTCCTTTCCGATAAGAGGCATGAGGCGGGTCATCCACTTCAGGAAGGCGCGTGGGAAAACCTGATAGTAGAGAGCCTGCGGCTTAAACGGCGACCCGGCGTCGGGGCGGAAGGAGGCGTCGTCTGCTTTGTCGAAGGCGAGAACTGTCGCTTTGTGAATGTGAATGTGATCGGGATGTTTGTATCCGCCGACGGGATCAAAAGTTAGAACGACATCCGGTTTGAGTTCGCGAATGTATTTGACCACGCGTCCCGCGACTTCTTCAATCGGAGCGTTGATCTGCGCTTCGGGATGATTGTTGGCGTCCATGCCGGGCATGCCCGAATCGCGATAGCCCAATAAATAAACTCCCTTGAGTCCAAGATGCTGGGCCGCACATCGAAGCTCGGCTTCGCGCATTTCGGCAGTTGATGAAAAGCCCTGCATGAATTCAGGGTCGGCAGAACCGGCTTCGCCTCTCGTCGCGCAGACGAGGTAGGTATCGCAGCCGCGTTGGGAATAAAGTGCGAGTGTGCCGCCAAGGCCAAACGATTCATCGTCGGGATGCGCAAGGACGGCAAGTAAAGTTTTGGTCATGTTTCCTCGTTTATAATGCTGCTCTGAATTTTACTTTATGACGCGTCATGAATGTTGGAATTTACACGATTCTGGAAAATCGGACAGCAAGCTATCCGATTCCAAATTAACAAGGAGAATAAATGAAATTTGAAACGCTCGCCATTCATGCAGGCCAGGAACCTGACCCAAACAACGGTGCGGTGATGACGCCGGTTTATCTTACGTCCACGTACGCGCAGGACGGCGTCGGCAGGCCGCGGCAGGGTTATGAATATTCGCGCACACAAAACCCCACGCGCAAGGCATTGCAGGATTGCATCGCCGCGCTCGAAGGCGGGAACTATGGTCTGGCATTTTCATCGGGTCTCGCCGCAACGGATACAGTCCTTCGTTTATTAAATGCGGACTCACACGTACTGGCAGGCAATGACGTTTACGGCGGCACATTCCGTTTATTTGACAAGGTGCTCCGCCGCTTCAACCTGGACTTTACATTTGCCGACACAACCGATCCCGAATCTGTCGCCGAGGCTTTGACTCCGTCAACGCGGCTCGTCTGGCTTGAGACTCCGACCAATCCATTTCTGCGGGTGACGGATATCCGCGCCATTGCGGAAGTAGTTCACGCGCATCCGAACAAGCCCTTGCTGGTGGTGGATAACACTTTCGCCACACCCTATTTGCAACGCCCGCTCGAATTGGGCGCGGACATCGTCGTCCATTCGACGACCAAATATCTCGGCGGTCATTCGGACGTGGTTGGCGGCGCGGTGATCGTGAAAGACAAGGAACTCGCCGACAAATTATATTTCCTGCAAAACGCGGTCGGCGCGGTGCCGGGACCGATGGACTGTTTCCTCGTCCTGCGCGGCATCAAAACCCTGCCCCTCCGCATGGATCGTCATGCCGGGAACGCGAATGCAATTGTTGAATTCCTTGAGAAGCATCCCAAGGTGGAGAAACTGATCTATCCTCATCACCCGTCACATCCGCAGTACAAAGTTGCAAAACAGCAAATGAAGAACGGCGGCGGCATGATTTCGTTCATCCTGAAAGGCGGGCGCGACGCGGCGGTCAAAGTGGTGGAAGCGACAAGGATTTTCACATTGGCAGAATCACTTGGCGGCGTGGAATCACTCATCGAAGTCCCCGCGGCGATGACACATCTCTCGGTTGCGGGGTCGCAGTTGGCCGTTGATCCAGGACTGGTTAGGTTATCTGTTGGGATTGAACACAAGGATGATTTGCTGGAGGACTTGGAACAGGCGTTGAGGTAGAAATTCGCGCTGAGCGGAGTGTTATCCTGAGCTTATTCCACGTGCATAGCAACCAGCGTCACGTCATCATCCTGCTTCGAGCCGTTTTGGTAATGCTTGAGTGTATCGAGCAGTTCGTCACAGACTTGTTGCGCTGTCAGGTTGGTGAAGCGGCACAAGGTCTGTTTGATGCGTTCCAATCCGAAGGCTTCGCCGTTGGGGTCGCGGCAGTCGGTCATACCATCGGTGAAAAGAAGCAGGGTTGAGCCGGAGGGCAGGGTGATCGTGCGTTCGTCCAGTGTGATCGCATCCCAAAGTCCGATTGCCATGCCGGGGCTGTAAGGGATGCGTTCCACATTTCCATCGGCAGATAGAACCAGCGGCGGTTCGTGGCCTGCACGGGCATATGTGAACTCGCGCGCCCGACGATCAAGGATGCCATACAAGACAGTGACAAATTGCGTTGACTTCTGCAAGCGCGTGACGTGACGGTTGACCAGTCCCATCACTTCGCCGGGGGTGAGACCGATATCCGCCTCAGCCATGATGAGGGCATGGGCGCGCGCCATGAACAACGCGGACGGGACGCCTTTATCGGCCACGTCACCGATCAGTACGCCGATACGATTACCGTCCAACTCAAAGACATCGTAAAAATCGCCGCCAACCTGGCGGGCGGGAAGAATGCGCGCGCCGAAGTCGTAGCCTTTTACCTTTGGAAGCGAATCAGGCAAAATGCTGATTTGAATTTCCGCGGCGACCTGCAATTCGCGTTCGAGTCTTTCCTTTTCGATCAGTTGCGCCTGCGCGGCTTTCAGTTCATCGTAGGCAATCTGAAGCTGGCGATTTTTCTCGGTCAGGTTATGGAAAGTTTGTGTGTTGGTCGCGTCGAGGCGCTGGCTGAGGACGCGCATCATGGACGAGGAAAGCGCGGGGTAGCGCTTGGTGATGTCCATAAATTGGGTGCGGCTCATGGAAAGAAGCACCACCGGTCCGCGCGCCCGCACACTGGCAGTGCGATGCCCGCCTGGAACGATCAAGCTCATTTCGCCGAGATATTCACCCGAACGCAAAACGTTGAGGAGTAGTTCATCGGGTTTTCCCTCCCCCATCAACACGTCAAGTTCGCCATCCACTACCACATAAAGATGTTCACCGGGGTCGCCTTCGCGAAAGAGAATTTCCCCTGCCTGCATCTCTTTTACATCCAGCGCGGCGACGAGTCTGTCCAGTTCCTCCACGGGGAGGTCGGAAAATAATGGGATTTTTGCAAGCAGGTTGACGGTCATGATGGAAGCGCCTCGTAAGATGTAAGGCCGGCGAATCCCCTCGCGTCCAAATCTTCGGTTAAACCGTTAAAGTCCATAAAAGCTCCTTGAAAAAATCAACTTTTCGATAAATCCATCTCTTCCTTGCCCGCGAGTTTTTCCTGAATCCTTTGAACGACGGTTTCCAAATGTCCTGGATGGTGGACAAAATCCAGATCATCCGAGCGAAGGGTAAGGACGGGACAAAGGTCGAATGCGGCCAGCCATTCGTCGTAAAACGAATCAAGCAGGGAAAGATATTCCGCAGAGATGCCGGTTTCCATGTTGCGGGCGCGCTTGCGAATGCGATCCATCAAAACGTTCACGGGGGCTTTGAGATAGATCAGCAAATCGGGCCGCGGTAAACCATTGATAATCAGTTCAAAGAGGTTTCGATAGGCAAGATAATCACGCTCCGCAAGGTTGCCCATGTGATGAAGCGCGCGGGCAAAGATGTGCGCATCTTCGTAAATGCTTCTATCGAGGATGGCGGAACGCGCGTCGTGTGAGGCCTCAAGATATTGTTCGGCGCGATGCCCAAGAAAAAAGATTTGCAAATGAAAAGACCAGGCATGCATGTCAGTATAAAAATCCGAGAGGTAGGGATTATCAGCCACCGATTCATACCCCGTCCACCAGCCCAGCCGCGAACCAATGCGCTCCGTCAGCGACGTTTTTCCCGCACCAATATTGCCTGCCACAAGCACCAAATGTTTTGCCATGAAAATCTCTCCGAAGTTTTTTTCTGCCGCTTGTTACATGAATTACTAACTGATGTTACGCACCGTCCCGAAGGTTTGAGTGGAAAGCCAGCCTGAATTATGGGAACCTTCGGGACGTTTGCGTAAAGTGAGTTACTAAACTTGTTGGCAAAATTCCGAGTAAAAATGATGATTCCAGTTTAGTTGTTTAGCGACACTATGTAGTATAGCAGAAAAGGGATTGCCAAACAATTTTGCAAAAAGAAAACTCGTGCTTTGCGTGTATAATTTTCGCCAGGAGAACAATACACTCATGAAAATCCGCGACGCCTCCGGCTGGACGATGTTTATCTTCGGAATTCTTGCGTTCCTTCTCGGACTTTTGGGCCTGATCCGCCCCGAATTGGTTTTATCCCTCCTCGGCTTTGAAGTGGTTGACCGCGCCCAGCGCGCCGCGAGCGATTACACCATCGTCTTCATGACGGCCTCTTCCATGGCTTCCTTCAATATGGGAGCTTATTACGTGCTGGCGGCATGGAATGATTTGAAGAAATTTTACAGATGGACTGTGCCGTTCCGCATGGTCACATTCGCAGTGTTTACAAGCATTACTTTGATGGGCATTGCGCCCATGCGTTTTCTCGGTGTGGGAGTTTGGGAACTTGCCGGCGCAGTCGCCACAGGATACGCCCTGTATTCTGAAAACCGCAAGTAGATAGGAAAAAGAAATGCGCTCCAGGTGGATCGAATACAAAGGCAAAAAGATCTTCTATCAGGATTTCTCCGATCTGTTCTTCAACACCCAGGCTGTGAAGCAGGAGCTTGTGGAAGTCCAGTCCATCGTGATCAATGAACCGAACGATTCCGTTTTGGTGATGTCCAATTTTCAGGATACGGAAATTGGAAGTGAACTGATGCCCATCCTGAACGCGGCCTCGAAGATGACCAAGGATCACGTCCACAAAACTGCGGTATTGGGCGTGACCGGCATCAAGCGCACACTCGGCGATCTGCTTTCCCGCCTGACGGGCCAGCCTTTGATGTATTTCGATACAGAAGAGGAAGCCAAGGAATGGCTGGTAAAAGAGTAGAGTAACCTGCCATTCGGCCTGAGCGTCCTTCGACAGGGTTTCGACAACGTTTCAATGAACTCAACGCGGCGGCTCAACCTGCCAGCTCAGTACAGATTCGATTGGTGAGGTCAATTATTAGGGAGGAAAGCTGAGGAAAGAGAGTTTAGTTTTTGCTACGGAAATCCATAGTTGACTTTTACAAAGAATTTCTGTATAGTATTAACAGTAATCCAAACATCTTCTCGGGATACAGAAAAAAGCAAAAACATACAAGAGAAGTTTTCATTCCTACCCAATAAGGAGGGTAATATGTATCACCTGCGCCGCTTACCCATATTTACATTGATATTGATCTTGCTGATGGCCTTTTCACCATTAGGGCCAAGCATACAAAATGAGAATGATCCGGATCTCGGCGATGCGGAAACATACGCAAAACTTAATGGGGTGAGTGTCGAGGAAGCTCTTCGCAGATTCCATATTCAAGATATTGCTGGCGATTTGGATGCTGAATTAAGTGTGAAAGAGGCAGAGACTTTTGCCGGGCTTTGGATTGAGCATACCCCTAAATTCAAAGTTGTTGTGTTGTTTACCCAGGATGGCGAGAAAAGCATTGGGTCATATTTGACAGAAGAATTGGTTGCTATCGTTGATGTGCAGCCTGCCAAAATATCCCTCGTAGAACTTCAGTATGCTCAAAAAGAAACTTTATCTTCCCTTTGGAATATGGAAATACCTGTAGAGTCGGAAATAAACGTATATGAAAACAACATCAAGATATTTGTAACCCAGGCGGATAGGATGCGCCTTGATGATGCTTTGCAAGATAAGCTGCTTACTATCCCGGATTATATAAAAATAATCACGGTTCCAGAACTGGGGAAAACTGAGGTTAACATACATGGGGGACTTGGTTTGAATCCATGTACTAGCGCTTTTTCTGTAGAGAATTCTCAAGGAGTGAGAGGCGTTACGACAGCTGCTCATTGTAGTCAATCTTATTCTTTGTCTTATAATGGAATATATTTACCTCTCCAATCCTGGATAAAAAGTACTAGTTATGATGTCAGTTGGTACACCACACCCGGATTGACTATAACAAATCAAATACAGGTCGCTACCACTGGTACCCTCCGCAGAATTAACGCGACGAAATCCAGAGATTCTCAAGCAATTGGTGGATATGTTTGCAAGTAAGGGGTGGTTAGTGGTTATACGTGCGGTTACATCAGATCTAAATCTTATTCTTCGCCAGGTGTTGATTATCCGTCACCTACTTTTATAATTGTGGATAATACCGCTGGCTATGGCGACCTTTCTTCTCCCGGGGACAGTGGCAGTCCATGGTTTAACGGCAATACTGCATATGGAATACATCATGGTACGCCTGCAGGAGATTCAAATGACGCGGTTTACATGGCGGTCAACTATGTAGGCGGACTTGGCGTGAGTGTAGTGTTAGCTCCTGTCTTTGCGGATGTTCCATGGGACTACTGGGCCTGGCAGGATATCGAGCGCTTGTATAACTCCGGCGTCACAGGTGGATGCTCAACCAATCCAATGTATTATTGCCCGGATAATAGTGTGACACGCGCTCAGATGGCGGTCTTCCTGTTGAAAGGCAAATATGGCTCAACTTATACCCCGCCTGCTGTGGGAAGCAGTACAGGTTTCAATGATGTAGCAACGAATTACTGGGCGGCGGCCTGGATCAAGCAATTGGCGGCTGAGGGAATTACTTCCGGGTGTTCATGGAGTCCGCCGCTTTACTGTCCAGAATCAACTACAACCCATGCCCAGATGGCGATCTTCCTATTGAAGTCTAAACATGGCTCTGCTTATACTCCACCTGCCGTGGGAAACGCGGTAATAAGGAGGCAGCAATTGCTCCGACGCTTGAAACTACTGCTGTATCATCAAATACCCCTTCACTTGGCGCTCACTTTCCCCAAACAAATATTCTACTTGGTAACACGGACTTACTGGTCAGGGGCGAATTAACGCTTGATAATGGCTGTTTACGAGTGAGTGAAACGAACACATTGCATGAAGACAGTTTTTTGCTCATCTGGGATTCAACCTTTTCAAGTCGCACAGAGCAGGGGGTTGTACATGTTATTGATAGCAGCACAGGTGAGGTGCTTGCAAGAGTAGGCGACTATGTAGAAGTTGGCGGCGGTGTCGCTTCAATAGCAGAGGTAGAGTGGGCTTTGAAAGAACCGATTCCAAAAGAATGCCTTGGGCCGTATTGGCTTGTTGGGGAGTATATAAAGCAAATTGACAGGCCGTGAAGCTTGTATTTTGGTAGAAGCCGTAGAAACAAAATAACCTATAAGACTTCCGAGGTCTTTGAGACACATGCGCCTCGCTCCATTCCAATGGCGGGCTTATTGGTAAGGGTGCTTAGTCTGCCTTAATGAGGAAATGCAACATGTGGAAACATACATTATCATTCATAATTGTTTGCATAATGATAACTGCCTGTGCAAATCAGGTCACAAGCGCTCCCGCAACCACTCCCACAAGTCGTTCATCGCTTGTAACTTCTTTTCCACAAATAATAAACACTCCACCTGCTTATCTGGAAGCGCGGTTTACAGGCGAATTAGTACTTAATAATGGCTGCCTGCGAGTAAAAGACTCTGATGGATTTAGCGTTTTACTTATTTGGCGTCCAGGCTTTTCAACCCGCACAGAACAAGGGGTTGTACAAATTGTTGATAGCACAGGCCAGGTGACGGCAAGCGTGGGAGATTTTGTGGAGGTTGGCGGGGGATTTGACTCAAATCCAACATCATATGGTTTGGCAGAACCACTGCCAAAGGATTGCCCCGGCTCTTATTGGCTTGTTGGGGAATGGATTAGGAAAATCGACAGACCATGACACTTTATATTTAGATGGAAATTGTGCAAACAAAAGTCTCCTGCCCGCGACAGGAGATTTTTGTTCGCGGGGTTGGACGCTTCGACGCGCTCAGCGCGAAGTAACCTAATGAAAAACGCTCTCGTCAGTAAGCGAAAGCGTTTTTTTATCACACCGTTTCCAATGAGCCGCGCCGCTTGGCAACAACTTCAAACCAGTGGAACATGAAGTAGCCAAGTGTGCCGTAGACAAAACCAATGCCCAATTCGGTCAACAACATCGGGCCGATCTCGGCCAGTCCCTGCCCGGCGACCAATGCCCGCGAAGCCGCGATGCCGCGCGTCAATGGCAGGATTTGCGAGAGGGCCTGCATCCAGGCAGGAAGCTTGTCAATGGCGACGTTCGCACCCGAGAAAATCAGCAGCAGAAAATAGACCGTGTTATTCACAAACATCACGTTGGATGTTATCAGGCTTAGGCAACCCATCAACAGGCCGAGGGCGCAGGTGCTTAATGTTGTGACAAGGATCGTCAACCCAAGCGCGGGCAAATTTGTGTGCGAGAGATCCAGCCCGAGGAGAGTCACACCCCAAATGAAGGCAATGACGACGCCAATCGTCCCGTCAATGACGTGCATGAAGGCGCGGCCAAAGAACAGCATCACGCGGTTGGCGGGGGTGCCGAAGAGATAAGGCAAAGTTCCTGCCCAGCGGTCGCCGCCCACGCTCATGGTCACGCCGAAAATCCCGCTGACCGCGGTAATTTGCACCGCGTTGCCGATCACGTAAAAATCGACATTGTTGCTATTCGTGGCGTACGTTCCGAGAAAGACAAAGAACAACATTTGCGCCAGCGGCATGACGATCTTGGAGGCCGCATAAGTAACCGGTCTCAGCCATGCGAACAGGGCAATATAGGAGAGCATCGTCCCCTGCCAAAAGAGACGCAGGTTTTTGGTTAATACATTCATATCATCCTCATTCCCATACCAGTGTAACAACAAATAATCCAAGTGGAGATTGCTTCGACGGACCCCGAAAGATCATCGGGGCAGGCGAGCGCCGTCTCGCAATGACATAAAACTATTCCGTATCCAGCGTGGCATCCACGCGAACCTTGTAAAGCATGAACTTGAACAGGCGGCTGGCGATGAACAAATCCACGATGCTGAAGACCAGCATCAAGCCCCAGGCAAAGAAAGTCTCCTCCAGCGGTGCCGCGCCGGTGGTTGTACCATGCAAGGCAATCGCCGCCCAATATGGAGGCAGGACATAACTGATTGGCACCGTCCAAAATGGCAACAATGCAATCGGGAACAGGAACCCGGCCAAAATGTAAACCGGGAATTCCAGGGCATTTTGCCATTGCTGAACGCCGCGATACATGACGAAGATTGGAGCGATGATCAGCCCAAAGCTCACGAAAGCGAACACGGTCAGAAGCACGGACGCGATGAACATCAAGGGCTGGTCAACGTGGAGAGAATAACCAAAGAACAACGCCGCCAGCGCATAAGAGACAACCATCGAAAGCAGGGATTGCGCCACGCTGGCGAGGTTCTTGCCGAATACGATCACCTCAAACGGTGTCGGCACACCCACAAGCGTTTCCAGCGTTCCACTCCAGCGTTCCACATTGATGCTGTTGCCCGAAACAAACAGCAGGCTGCTCCACAAGCCGGTCAGCCCGCTTCCGACCACCACGAACATGGCATAATCCGTCCCCTTCTCCTTCAGCATGAACAGGGCCAAAATGGCGATGAGCATCGGCTGAATGAGTACGGCAAACACGATAAAGCTATCGTTCAGTTGGTGGCGCACAGTCATCTCGGCCACCGTCAACGTGACGCGCCAGTATTTGATGATGTTTCGGATATTCATACCTTGCCTCCCACGAGGCGGACGTAGGCATCTTCAAGCGTTGGTTCGCGGACGATGACCCGCCCCACGCGTTGACCGTCGAGGGCCGCCATTAAATCAGGCACTGCCTCCGCCCCGCGCTCCGTCTGCACTTTCAGCAGTTGACGCTGATCCTGATCTTCGACAGACACCGCGTCAACGAAGGGCAATGCGCGAATCCCATTCAACACTTCCTCCGGTGCGCCGAAGGTTTCCATCTCAACGATGGAAAGATCGCTCACGTGCTTCTTCAATCCACCTGGGGTATCCAACGCAACGGTGCATCCCTTGTCAATGACGGCGATGCGATCGCATAAAGCGTCGGCTTCGAACATATAGTGCGTGGTCAACAAAATGGTCTTCTTCTCGGTTTGCAGGTCGAGGATCACCTGCCGAAATTCGCGCGCGCCGACCGGATCGAGGCCGATGGTGGGTTCATCGAGGAAGAGCACTTCGGGATCGTGCAAAAGCGTACGCGCAACGTGCAGGCGTTGTTTCATGCCGCGCGAATAGCCTTCCACGCGTTCGTTGCCGCGTCCTTTCAAGCCGACCATTTCGAGCAAATAGGGGATGCGC
Source organism: Chloroflexota bacterium (assembly GCA_016235425.1). Lineage (GTDB taxonomy): Bacteria > Chloroflexota > Anaerolineae > Anaerolineales > Villigracilaceae > JAKOVF01. The sequence goes on from JACRLC010000017.1 coordinate 50,544, forward strand.
TTCTTTGAAACTTCCGGGTCAGCGCCATACAGGCTGGCGAAATAACGCAAGTTGTCCTCAGCGGATAGACGCCAGTACAGGCCGCGCTCACCTCCGAAGATGAAGCCGATGCGTTTGCGTACTTCGTTGGCCTGCTTCACCACATCGAATCCCATGATGGAAATGTTTCCGGCGGTCGGGATCAGCAAGGTGGCAAGCATCTTGACCGTCGTCGTCTTGCCCGCGCCGTTTGGGCCGAGCAAGCCAAAAAGTTCACCCTTCTCCACCGAGAAGGAGATGTCATCCACCGCGACGACTTCCTTGATACTGCGTTTGAAGACGCCGATGGCCGCGCGGTAGACGCGCTTCAGATGATTGACTTCAATTGCGTTCATGTGATTCCTTTTCTAAAGTTTTATTCTTAGAACAATTGTACACGAAACGAAAGAGCAATACTAGATGGGTTTTACCATATCCCAAAATTTGGGCGGACGGCTGTGCGGAATTTTTCAGCGGTGGGAATGTTTGGGTTGGCGCGGCAGGATGAGGGGCGATTCGAAGCGCCCTGGTCATTCTGGTAGGAAACTTGTAGGGGGATCGCCCGTCTGTGAATTGCGGAAGTTTAGGTACAATTGTCATCTGCTTTGAGATTGAAAGGAGAAATAACACATAATGATTACGCGAAAAATATTTATTACATCTGCTCTGCTGGCTTTTGCCTTGCTTCTTGCCGCATGCGGACCCAGCGATGCAGAACTGACCCCGACGGTGAATCCCGACGCGATCCGCACCGAGGCAGTTTCCACTTTCGCCTCTTCCCTGACCGAGACCGCGCTTGCCAACCCCACAGCCACCATCACACTGACGCCGACTCTTACGAACACCCCCATTGCCCTGGCAACAACCAACCTGACGACGACATCCGCGGTTGTGACTTCTTGTTATAAACTTGTTTATGTTGCCGATGTGACAATCCCCGATAACACACAGATGACCCCGGGGCAAACCTTCACAAAAACGTGGCGCGTGCAAAACACCGGTAGTTGTGCGTGGGCTCCGGGCTTTAAATTCACCCTGGTCGGCGGCGACGCGATGGGCGGGCAAACATTGTCTCTTCCGCAAGCTGTGGCAATCGGAGCGACAACCGAACTTTCCATAGCCATGACCGCGCCCAGCAATACGGGAACAGCTCAAGGAACGTGGCGTATGTCCGATGACAAGGGAGCCTACTTCGGCGATCCGCTGACCGTGGTGATCGTCGTGGGCGGAACAGGAGCAACCAGCACACCGGGGACCCCGGCAACATCTGCGGCAACTTCCACAGCCACCCCAACAATCACAGCGACTCCATAACTCTCGCAATTGAAAGTGCTATAATTAAAACACAGCAAAGGAGTTAACCATGGCCGAGAAATCCGAACGCGAAAAGAAGTTCAAACGTGAGATCCCGGAAGAGGCACGTGAGCATTTCAAAAAAGCCCGCGATGAGATGCGAAGCGCCATCGAAGGTTTTTTGCCGGAAGGCTTCATTGAGCATCGCCACGCGGCCCGCCGCGAAATGATGCTTGCCTGGCGCAGTATGCTGGATGCCGCCATCAAACGCATGGACGAAAAAGCGTAGCTCGCGAAACACCTAAAAAATCACGAACCGCGAAGAGCGCAAAGATCGCGAAGAAAAAAGACTCTCCTAAACAACAGAAGAGCCTGAAAATCTTTGTGGCCTTTGAGGCTTCGCGGTTTAGTCTTTTCCCCTGCCCCCGAACAAAATCCACAACAATGTCGCGCCTGCGGCTCCAAGCAGCGCGTTGCCCAACGCGGGATTCCCCGCGTTCGCTATTACCGCGCCGCCCATCAAGAACGCGGCAAAGACCACCCCACCCGTCAGCTTGTTCACAGATTTTGTCAACGCGCGCACTTCACGAGTAACCTGCGGAGATTGAAACACCAGCCCGCCGGATTCCGCTTGTGTGAGAACGCGGCTGGTCTGTGAAGGCAGGGCGAGTAACGTCTGCAACATTTCCCCAATCTGTTCCAGCCAGAAATCGAATCCTTTCGCAGCCTCCTGCTCGATCAGTTTGCGCGCATAGGGGGCAAGTTGATTCCATATATTGAAATCGGGATTGAGGCCTGTACACATGCCGCTGAGAATCGCCACCGTGCGCCCCAGCATGATTAAATTCTGCGGAACCTGAAACGGCATACTGAAAATCAGGTCGCGGTATTGGTGCGCGAACTTGCGGATTTCATCCGGGCTGGTCTTACGCAGTTCGCTCATGGACATACCCCAGAAGCGGTCGAACACCTGGGCTTCGGCCTGCTCGATCAACTTCACATCCGCGCCGGGGAGGATCATTCCCAGCTTTTGATATGACTTCACCACGCGCGCGGCATCTTTTGTGCCAACGCCGATCAACATTTCGCGCAAGCCCTCGCGTACGCCTTCCGGCACGCGCGCGGTCATGCCAAAATCCACGAAGGTCAATCGCCATTTGCGGGGGGAATCATTTTCAGCGCCGAGAGGCGTCACGAAGAGGTTGCCAGGATGAGGGTCCGCGTGAACGAAGCCATCTTCGAAAATCTGCTTGAGGTAGGTATCCAGCAAACGCCGCGCTACTTCACCGCGGTCAATGCCTGCGGCGGTGATCTCCGCGTAATCAGTGATCTTGATGGCATACACATCTTCGAGCGTGAGCACGCGGCGGGTCGAAAGTCCATGCACAACGCGCGGCACGTGAACTTCGTTATCATCCTTGAACATCTCGAAAAACTTCGCGGCATTTCCGGCCTCGCGTACGTAATCAATCTCCTCGCGCACCGTGGACGAAAACTCGCGCAGGAGCGACGGCACATCCGCATGTTCACTGACCGGGCGATATTGCATCAGCCACTTACCCACGCGCCCCAACGCGGACAAATCCACTTCGACGATCTGCTCGATGTGCGGACGCTGGACTTTGACGACGACTTCCGTGAATCCGCCCGCTTCTTCCTGGACCCGAAGCCTGGCGCGGTGGACCTGACCTAACGAGGCCGCCGCGAGAGGACTCTCGTCAAACCACTCAAATTTTTCCGGGAGGGACGCGCCCAATTCGCTTTCAGCCAATTCCTTGATGGCCGCGTAGGATTCGGCAGGCACTTCATCCTGCAAGCCCGAAAGCTCATCGGTCACCTCCGGCGGAAGGATATCGAGGCGGGACGAAAGGAACTGTCCCACCTTAATCATCACCCCGCCCATGCGGATGGCCAGTCCGCGAAAACGGACGGCCTCGCGGCGGAAACGATCCGGGCGCGTGCTTCTCACCCATTTGCGAAGGCCGAGGCGCGCCAGAAAAAGTTCCCACAAAATGAAACGGGCAATCACGCCCCCAAAGAAAAAAAGGATCATACGATAGCGTCCGCGCAGGCGGGAGGGATTCATTGACTGCTCCAGGTAAGGTGATGGTTCATTTTATCACTGGACGTTTGGCATTCACCGAAGAGGGAAATGTAATTAAATCCCAAGTAAATCCATCCGGCCAAGGTGGTATGATATTTGTATAAACCTTTATCGGGTATTGTAATGGCCGGCAGATTCCTTTCCCGCTTGAGCCTCCTGGCTCGTTTTTCAATACTATCCCTGATCGTCACGGTTTTGATCGCGGCGGGCTTGGCCTATCGCCTTGAATCCACCCTGGTTAGCGACGCGCTCGATGGAAAACCTGTGATTTACTGACAGGGCTTTCGCTTGGAGTGCAAAATCCCCTGATTTTGCGCCGGAGTCGGGAAACTTCGGACTCCATGAAAACGAAAGTTCTAACTCAAATATCAAATACCATAAGAGGGGAATTGGCCATTGCAACATTTTGCATCCACAACCTGTAATCCAGATGAACATCCAATTCGAGGAGGTTTTTATGCGCGGTTTCTATATTTTTATTGGCGCACTGATCATCGTAACGCTGGCTTGTGATGGCGGCACACCGACTGTTCCATCCACACCTCAGGATTCAATTTTTGATTCGAGCCAAACGGCTTACGGTTTCTTCCCTTCCCCGCCCGAAGTCACACTCGAAAGCGTCATGCAAATGTACAAGGACCTCGGCGATCATGCCGATGTCGTTCTGCTTCAACAAAACATCCCGTGGGAGGCATTCGCCCAAAGCGCGGAGGTTGAATCCGGGGATATCACTGACATCAAGAACCAGCATATTCTCGCCGTGCAAAACAGCCTCGAGATCATCTTTGTGGTTGATCCGCTCAACGGTCTAAACCGACGCGAGTTTCTCGGACTGCCCAGCGGTTGGGAGGCAAGTTTCGCCAACCCCGATGTCCGAACGGCGTACAAGAATTACACCTTGCGTGTCGTGCGCGAATTTCACCCGCGCTATCTCGGCCTCGCATCGGAAATCAACACCTACGCAGACGCGCACCCCGAGGATTTTCCAACCTTTTTGAGTTTGTACAACGAAGTCTATGACGCGGTCAAAGCCGAAGCGCCGCAAACGCAAATCTTCGTCACGTTTCAATGGGAAGATCTGAACAATATTTTCCCCCAGCCCAATGAGGGCAACCGCCAGAAATTTGACATCAACTGGGATCAAGTGGAAATCTTCGAACCAAAACTTGACCTGTGGGCGATCTCTTCGTATCCGTTCGTTGCATTTGAAAACGCCTCCGACATTCCTCCCGACTATTACACCCCGCTTCTTTCCCGGACCTCAAAGCCGGTCGCCGTTGCAGAGGGCGGATTCGCCAGCCGCGACATTGACCCGTTTCACGGCGACCCGCAGGATCAGGTGGATTACCTGAACGCCATTCACACACAAATCGGCGAAAGACTCAACTTCTGGATTTACCTGCTCCTGACCGACTTCAACATGGATTCATATGAACCGCTCATGCGCGCACAAGGCCAGGGTGACGACGACATAAACACTCTCGGTTTGTTCGCGTCCGTTGGCTTGAGGGAATTCGACGGAACACCCAAACCTGCGCTGGACGTATGGGATGGTTTCAGAGACGGACGATAGAAGCGGATATTTACGCGGTGATGGTTCCATGAGACAATAAGAACCTGAATATGAAATGGGTACGTTTGATCCTGCCTACCTGTCTCTAAGCCATTCGGGGGAACTTGCCCGGCGCGCCGAACAGGCCCGCGAACATCTGGCTAAATGCGACTTGTGCGCGTGGGAATGCAAAGTAGATCGGTTGGCTGGAAAAACAGGGGTATGTAAGACGGGGAAAAAAGCCAAAGTGAACAGTTTCGGACCTCATCCAGGTGAAGAAGATCCGTTACGCGGCTGGAGCGGCTCGGGGACGATTTTCTTCACGCGTTGCAACTTGCTCTGCCAGTTCTGTCAGAATCATGAGATCAGCCAGACGGAGGCGGGAAAAGAAGTGACAACGGAAGAACTGGCACACATCATGCTCGAACTGCAAGCATCCGGTTGCCACAATATAAACTTTGTCTCCCCGAGTCACGTGGTGGCACAAATCCTTGCCGGACTGGTTATCGCTGCGAAAGATGGGCTTCATATTCCCCTGGTCTACAACACAGGTGGATACGACTCTCTCCCAGCCCTTGGACTTCTCGACGGTGTGATTGACATTTATATGCCGGATATGAAATACGCCCATCCTCTGACAGCCCTGAAATATTCAAAGGCGCGTGATTACCCGAAATGCAACCAAATTGCTGTGGAAGAAATGCACCGGCAGGTTGGTGATTTGCAGGTGGACGAACACGGCATCGCGACGCGCGGTCTGCTCGTGCGGCACCTGATATTGCCAAACGGACTGGCAGGCACGAAGGAAATTGTCCGCTTTCTGGCTGGGAAGATTTCCCGCGACACCTATTTGAACCTGATGGATCAGTACCGCCCTTGTTACAACGCTCGTCTTTTCCCTCAATTAAACCGCCCAATCACCACACGTGAATACGAAGAAGCCGTTCAACTGGCTCATGCAGAGGGGCTATACCGGCTGGATCATCGTACACATCCTTTATTAGCCTGAACAAAATCATGGGCAGGCGTTCTGCAAATGCTCTTCAAACGTCTCTTCAAAGACGTGGTAGCCGCCATCGTCACATTTAGCGCGAAAGAAAAAGTAAGACGTATCGGCGGGAAAGGCCACCGCGCGCAGAGCATCCATACCAGGGTTGGAGATTGGAGCAGGCGGCGGGCCTGAGATCAGATACGTGTTGTACGGTGAGTTGACTTGCAAATCTTCCAGCCCAAGTGGATTCGTCCACCAGGTATTTTGGGTTGCATCGAATCCCAACGCGTATTGGACAGTCGGATCGGCGTCGAGCTTCATACCGATGTTCAAACGGTTGAGATAGACGGACGCGATGAGCGGAGACTCCTCCGCTTGAATTGCCTCGCGCTCCACGATGGACGCGAGAGTCACGGCCTGATAAACCGTCAAACCGTGTGCGGAAAAACCATCGCGCAAATCCTGTGTGAGATGCTGGGCAAAGCTGCGCGTGAGGGCGTCCACAAGCTGCTCGGCTGTCGTCTCGCGCGGCAGGATGTATGAATCGGGGAAGAAAAATCCTTCGTTGCTGATCATGCCTTCGACCGAGTCAATCGGCAACGGGTTATTTGCAACGGCGAGAAACTGCTCGGGAGCGATGATCAAGCCGGAGGTCGGGAGTGAAGCGGCGATCTCCTCCATCCGCCAGCCGGGCAGGACAACGAAGGTCACATCTTCGGGAGTCGCATCCTGCATTTCGCGGGCAATGTCCACAATGGACATGCCGGGACTGAGCGAATACCTGCCCGCCTGGAGCGTCACGTCAAGGCCGGTGTAAATGAGGTAGTCGCGGAACGCATTTGAGTTTGAAATGATGCCGTTCTCTTCGAGGCGGATCGCAATCAAGCGCACCGACTCGGCCTCATCCACGATAAAGGTTTGTTCGGGCGCGCCGGGGCTGAGAGGCGTGAGCAGGTCATCGCCATACCAAAGCAGGAGCGCGGAATATTGAATGCGCTGTGAAATACTGAGTTGCGCCGCTGGCGGCCCATACAAACGAGACGCCCGCGCGGGAATGAAGAAAATGGCAAAAAACAAAGCAGTGAAACTGGCAATGGCAAAAAGAATGAGGATGAGATGATAACGACGCATTTTGATTTACGATTTCAGATTTACGATTTTGATTTGAAATGGGGATTTACAGGTGTGTAGTAATTGTTGCGTATTGCGTGTTCCGTTGTTTACCTGTCTACTTGTTTACCTGTTTCCTTCTTTCCCCTCGCATCAAGATACGAGCGCAAAATCATCACCGCCGCCAGTTCATCCAAATGACCTGAGCGTTTCTTGCGCGAGACACCCATTTCAATGCGCGTCGCACGCGCATCCTGCGTGCTGAAAGATTCATCGAACAATTCAACCGGGATGTCTGTTTGATTTTTCAACTCGTCTGCAAAGCGCGCCGCGCGGCGGCCAGCCATGTTCGGCCTGCCCTCTTCATCAAACGATTGACCGATGACGATCAAACCCGCGCCATTCTCCTGCGCAAGTGCTGCCACCTGCGCGGCATCCATCACACGAGAAATATGTTGAATCACTTTCAACGGGCTGGGGATCGTCGCGGTGGGGTCGCTGATGGCGAGACCGATTCTTTTCTCGCCGTGGTCAACTGCAAGGATTCGCATTTATTCTCCATGGGAAGCAGTAGACAGGCACATAAGTAAACACGTAGACACGACGGCGCATGTTTACCTGTCTACTTGTTTACTTGTGTACGTATTTACTCTATCCAAAAGTCACTTCACATCCACTGAAACATTGAACGGGATTAACGGAAGCCACGGCCACCAGAATGGCACGAGTTCTATTTCGGGAGCTTCACGCAGGGACAAACTCGCCGCCAGTTTCTCGCGCGCGTTTTCGGGCTTGAGTCCTCGTGCGAGCGCAAAGACTTCTGCAAAACTGATTTTATGAAGCAGTGTCCGCGTTGCCTCCAAATCGAAGTGGATAACGTCCATTGCATCAATGACCGGGTCATTTACAGGTTTGAACGCGGGTGCGGCGGAAGCGGCAAAATCAACAGGCAACGACGCATCCATCGAAGCCAGGGTCAACTGTTTCAAATCTTCGGCAGAAACATAGCGCGCCGCGAATTCCACTTCCATCGTCAGGGTCAGTTCTTTTCCGGGCTGGCCAGCCGTGGGGGAAAACGCCTCATCCGTAACTTTTGAAACATCGAACGTATCCATCAACAAAATATCGCCAGCCGCCAACTCCGCGCGCATTTGCTTTTCAGCCTCACGCCACAAATTTTCCATCACCGTTTTGCGAAGCCGCTCGCGGTCTGCATCGGTTGCGCCGGTCGTCTTCGCATCCGCACCGCCTTTGGTCGGCTCCGGGTTCGTCACCGAAACCGAAAGCCCAAGCGGCCCTTCCACAATCGTGATCGAGTCTGCATCCACATTGCCTTGCGCGCCCGCAACGATCGCCTCCACCGGCACGTCTACAAATTCCTCCGGCCCAGCATTCACGTGCGTTTCATGCAGAGTGGCAAAACGGATTCCGGGATCGCTCGAAGAAATCACAACGCTTCCCGCGGGAATGGTCACATCGGCCTGTCCCAAATTCATAAACCGCGCCACGCCCTTCGCCTTAGACTTCGGCACGGAAATCTGACTGCTCACCGCTGATGCCTGTTCAGCATTCACCGCAATTGACAACCTCCGCGCCGGGATGTTTCCGGTCAAGGAGACGGACGAAACGGACTCACTCGCGCTGACAGGAATGACGATGGACTGGGTTTGCGATTCGGGATACAAAGTCACCGCGGCACGCGGGACGAATAAACCTGCCACCGCTAAAACGGCCATTACCCCCACCGTAAAAGTGATCATCCGCCCTGCCAGTGACGTCCGCCACACGGCCTCTTTTTCGTAAACGGAATCTCGCAACGCGCGCAAGTCACGGCGCGGCGCTTTCGGGACGCGTCTGCTTCTCGGGGCATGATCAGGCCAGAGGTCCCTTTGAGCGGCGGAGGTTGATTGAAAGACCGGGATGCCAAGCGACTCCGCGTCGCGCCTCACGTTCGCGCGGCGGGTCACCAATCCCAATTGTGCGCCGAGGGAATCGGCGTGCCTCTGCAAGACCTTCAAATCCAGCACGCGCAGGGTGACCTGCTCGTACTTCGGCCAAACGAGCAGGATGCGCGGTGTCTTCGCCCACGTCAGCCTGTCGCGGACGGAGATGAGGTCATCGTGAGATTCGAGGGTGATGATTTGGGTTTTCAAAATTCAGCTATGTTTCTTTGGACTCCAACGTCTCCCGACGTTGGAAATAATTTTGCAGTTCATCCAAAGTCTGGAGACTTTGGACTCCGAATATACAATCACCTCCGGTTCAAATCTCTGACTTTCTGCACCAAAGACGGCAATACCTGCAAGAAGGAATCAATTTCAGCAGGTGTGGTGTTCACGCCCAGCGTAACGCGAAGCGAGCCCAGCGCCCAATCACGCGAAAGCCCAAGCGAGGTGACAACTTCACTCGGCTCAGGGTTTCCCGTTTTGCATGCCGAACCGGAAGAGCAGGCAAAACCAGCCGAATCAAGCAACTGCAAAAGCAGATTTCCATCCACATCCTTGAAGACAAAACTCGCGTGATTTGGGAGCCGCGCCTCGATGTGCCCGGTCAATCGAGAGTCGGGAATTGACTCAAGCACCGTGCCAATCACCTTGTCACGCAACGGCCTGACATGAGCAATCCGCGCTTCGCGTTCTTCGTTCGCCAGCCACAACGCCTCCGCAAAACCGACGATGTACGGCACGTTCTGCGTCCCCGCCCTCAAACCAAATTCCTGCCCCCCACCCGTCAGATGCGAAACGAGTGGCGTTCCTTTGCGGACATACAACGCGCCCACACCTTTCGGCCCGTAAAACTTGTGAGCGCCAAGCGACATCAAGTCCACGCCCAGGGAATCGACATTCACCGGCAAATACGCCGCGGCTTGAACGGCATCGGTGTGAAAGAGGATTTTATTCTTCCGGCAAATCCCGGCAATCTCGCGAATCGGATTAATTGTGCCGATCTCATTATTGGCATACATCACCGAGACCAGCGCGGTTTGTTCACGAATCGCCTTCTCGATAACCTGCGGTGTGACCATCCCATGCTCGTCCACATCCAGCCATTTGACTTGAAAGTCGAAGTACTTTTCGAGTTGCCCGGCAGTTTTGCTCACCGCGTGATGCTCGACGCGTGAAGTCAAAATCCAATTTGCGCCAGTCTCGTTTCGCTTCACAAGAGAAGCGCCGCGCAAGGCGAGGTTATCCGATTCAGAACCGCAGGAGGTGAAAATGACCTCGTCCGCGCGGCAGCCAAGCACGAAAGCGGCCTTCTCACGCGCCTCATCCACTGCGGCTTCAGCCTTCTGCCCAAAACGATGCACCGACGATGGATTCCCAAACGACTCACGGAAATACGGCATCATCGCATCCAGCACGCGCTGGTCAACAGGTGTTGTGGCGGCATAATCCAAATAAATCATGGGAGGGATTATAGCAAACAATTTCGGAGTCCAACGTCTTCGCGAAGCACCCCCGTGGGGCCTGATGTTGGTTTTGCGCCTTGGCGAGCATGTCAAATGTCTGGAGACTTTTGACTCCGTCGAAAAAGCTTGAATGATAAAATTAGAGAATGATGAGAAAACGGGAAACCGTCGCGGGCATGATTCTGGGTTTGGCCGCCGCTGGAAGCATGTTTTTTGCATATCAACTTGGGCTGGATAACAACACCGCCTGGGGATCAAAACGAATCACTCTTTTCCTCATTGGCGTCATCATCTTTGTCACGTCCCTGTCTTACCGCGAAGACAATCTCATCGGACGCCTCTTCAACTCAAAGAGAGGCAGACTTTATCTTACCGCCACGATTGCAGGAAGCGGCATCATCCTCGTTTACGCCTGGTGGGTCAGTCTCGGCTTGTGGACGAACTGGCCTGCGACCACAAATTATTACGACCTGCTTGCCACCGCATTCGGTCACGGTCAACTCGCGCTCGAAGTGGAGCCTGACCCCGCACTCCTCGCGCTCGCCGATCCATACATCCCGGATAATCGCCAGGGCATCCCCGTGCTTTGGGACGCCTCGCTTTACGAGAGCAAATATTACCTTTACTGGGGTCCCGCCCCCGCGCTCGTACTCACTCTCGTCAAGCTGTTTTATGCCAAAGAAATCGGCGACAACCTTCTCACTTTTGCGTTCATCACAGGCATGTTCGTCTTCCTGGCATTGATCCTCCTTGAAATAAAGAAAAATTATTTCAGCCAAACACCGCGCCGGGTGGTAATTTTTGGCATTATGTTTGGGGGACTCATCAACCCCATCCTCTTCGTCCTCGTTAACCCGCGTGTTTATGAAGCCGCCGTCGCAAGCGGACAATTCTTTTTCACCGGCGGGTTGTATTGGCTGTTCACCGCATTCAACAGACCATCCATCCCGCGCCTCGCGCTTGCAGGAATCTTCTTCGCGTTGGCAGTCGGTTCACGCACGATTCTTGTTTTACCTGTGGCATTTCTCACGCTGGTCGTCCTCATCTGGGCGGTCAAAGCAAATCGCGCCAAAACGTTCGCCTTCATCCTCGCCCTGGCATTACCGCTTGCGCTCGGCGCGGCGGGTTATGCCTGGTACAACTACGCGCGCTTCGGCTCGGTCGCTGAGTTCGGCTACAGTTACCAGCTCACCGGCTTCAACATCCACGAAACCGCCGGCCAAACTTTTTCACTCACATACGTTCCTCTCAACCTTTTCAAAACGCTCCTCAACCCTTTCGAAACAAAAACCTCCTTTCCCTTCATCAGGCCAACACTCTGGGCCGGCCCGTCATGGTTTTATGGTTATCGTCCCAAAATTTATTATCTCCTTGCAGAATCCATCACGGGAATTCTCGTCGGCAGTCCATTCCTCGTCTTTGCTTTCATCACGGGGCTTCGCAAAAAGCAGGATATTAATTGGATTTCCACCTCCCTGATCGGCTCCACCCTTTTGATCTTTCTCACTTTACAGATATTTTTCTACACCACCATGCGCTACCTTCTGGACCTCGTACCTGCCCTGACCCTTCTGGCTGTGATCGGCTTCTGGCAGGGACTCCACCTACTAAAACCGCGCCGCCTCGCGCAATACTTATTTGCAATCCTGGGCGCGGGCCTCTGGGCGTATACTATCCTTGTCAGTTTTTTGCTCGCGTTTTCGAGCAACCTTCAAAGGTTCAGGACATTCAATCCCGAATTAATCCAACAACTCACGTGGACGTTCAACAATTTGCTCAAATAAAAGGCGGTGGTATATGACCGATTTCCTCAATTTCCTCAACACGGCAGAACTCGATACACTGACCAAAATCCCCGGCATCTCGCGTCAACTCGCAGGAAATATCATCGCGGCGCGTCCCTTCGATTTCGTGGAGGATGCCCTGCGCGTGAAAGGCATGGGAAAGAACCTGCTTGGACGGGCGCAGAGTCATTTTGAGGCGGAGCTAAATGACTCAGAAAGCCGCGCCATGATCCCGGTCCAGGAAGAAGCGGCGGCCATCGAGAAGAGTCAGCCCAAAGTGGAGTCGTCTGCCAGGAAAGAGCCGTCCGCTTTCGCGCGAGTCATTCGTTCAATTCTACATTTCGTGTGGTCGGTGATAAAAGTCGTCATCACGCTTGCCATCGGCATATTGATCGGCGGCGCGATTTATTTTTGGGGATTGCCGCTGTTCAACCAGCGATTCGTCGCGCCGGTGGAGCAGAACACATCACGCATCGAGCAACTGTCATCCGAAGTGACCGCGTTGAATGAAAAAATCGCTTCACTTCAAACCCAACTCGAAGATGTGAATTCGCGGGTGGACACGATTGAGAAAACGATTGAGGCGCACAGCGCGTCGCTCGCGCAACTCGAAGAAATGCAGACCAGGCTGGACGACGAGATGAAGAATGGAAACGATACGCGCGCGCTTGAATTGAAACGCGAGATCATGCTCACGCGTTCGATTGAATATTTATCGCGGGCACGCTTGTATCTTTCGCAAAGCAATTTCGGCCTGGCGCGTGAGGATGCGCAATCGGCGCGTGATCTGCTCGCACAACTTCAAGGCGGCGCACCTGAATATCAAGTGGACGCGCTGGCGCAAATCATTGCGCGTTTGGACATGGCATTGGGCAATCTCCCCGCATTCCCCGTCATTGCCGTGGACGATGTGGACATCGCCTGGCAATTGCTGATGAACGAACTGCCAGAAAGTGAAGCGGAGGCGGCAATTACACAGACCCCGGAAGTTGCACCAACGTTTACGTTTACATCCACACCCACTCCTGAGCCGGCCACAGTCACACCGACCCCGTAAATTTCAGACTCCGAGACAAAATCTCGGAGTTCTTTTTGCGAATGATATAATCCGCAGGTCATCATTTTTTCAGGAGATCATCATGGCACAAAAAATCAAATTCGGCACGGACGGCTGGCGCGGCGTTATCGCAGAAGATTACACTTTCGATAATGTCCGCCGGTGCGCGCAGGGCTTTGCAAATTATCTGCTCAAGCAGGGCAGAAGGGGAGAATGGGTCGTCGTCGGACACGACAAGCGCTTCGGCAGTGAACACTTCGCCGCGGCAGCCGCGGAAGTGCTGGCCGGCAACGGATTAAAGGTATATCTCACCGATGGCGCGACGCCCACCCCCGTCATTGCCTACGCGGTCGTGAACAAGAAAGCCGCGGGCGCGGTGAACATCACGGCAAGTCACAACCCGCCCACCGATAACGGATTCAAGGTCCGCAATGAAACGGGAGGGGCAATTGACCCCGATGGATTGAAGGAGATCGAGGCTTCCATTCCAGATGATATCAAAGATGTGAAGCGCGTTGCGTATTCCACTGGAGAGTCTGCAGGGAATATTGTCAAATTTGATGCGGCAACACCTTACATCGAACACCTGACTCGTGATGGCTTGATTGACCTGCAACCGATCAAAGACGCAGGTCTCACCGTGATGGTGGACGTGATGTGGGGCAACGGCGCGGGCTGGTTCCCCAATCTGCTGGCAGGCGGCAAGACCAAAGTGATCGAAATCCACAATACACGCAATCCATCCTTCCCTGAGATGAAAAGGCCTGAACCGATCCAGCCGAATATTGACGTGGGCTTGAAAGCAACGGTGGACAACAAAGCCGATGTGTTGCTGATTACCGATGGTGATGCTGACCGCTGTGGAATCGGCGACGAGAACGGACAGTTCATCAACCAATTGCGCGTGTATGCCCTGCTTGCTTATTACCTGCTTGAAATTCGCGGTGAGCGCGGCGACATTGTGAAGACCCTGTCCACAACCGGCATGTTGAACAAACTCGGCGAAATTTACGGCGTGCCCGTCCATGAAACAGGCGTGGGGTTCAAATTCGTTGCGCCGAAGATGACCGAGACAAACGCACTCATCGGCGGCGAAGAATCAGGCGGCTATGCCTTTCGCGGCAATGTCCCTGAACGCGACGGGATCCTGGCGGGCTTGTACATGCTCGATTTCATGGTGAAGACGGGCAAGAAACCCACTGAATTGCTTAAAGACTTGTTCGCAAAAGTCGGTGGTGAATATTTCTACGACCGCGTGGATAGCCCTTTCACAGGCGACCCGGCCGCGCGCGAGAAAATCATCCTCGATGCAAGGCCTGCCACTCTCGGCGGTCTGAAGGTGACCGGCCTCATTACCGTGGACGGCTTCCAATTCAAGCTTGAAGACGGCGGCTGGATGTTGATCCGCTTTTCAGGCACGGAACCAATCCTGCGCGTTTACTGCGAGACGCGGCACAAGGACAAAGTGCAGGCGATTTTGCAGGATGGATTGAAGGTGGCGGGAATAAAGTAGAAGTGTTTGAAGCGTCGAAGGTATTCTCAAATGCGTTGGCATCTTCGAATCCACGTCAATGTATAGGCGGTATAATTCAATATGGAATTCATCTTCAGATGGGATATCAACAAAGCCGCAATAAACCTGACGAAACATAAGGTCAGCTTCGATGAAGGTAAGACGATCTTCTATGACCCCTTTATTTTGACCTTTCCTGATGAATTCCATTCTGAGAACGAAGAACGTCTCATAAGCATTGGCACGTCCATCAATGAGCGACTCTTGTTGGTCGTTCACCTCGAAAAAGAGATAACAATCGAAGGCACGATAATTCGCATCATCAGTTGTCGAAAAGCAACAGCACCTGAAAGAAGATTGTATGAAGAAGACGAAAAATAATAAACTTGAAGATTATGATGACGGCATGTTGCCTGAATATGATTTCACGGGTAAAAAGGGTGTGCGCGGCAAATATTATATTGGGCCAAATCAGGCTCATACGGTTCACATACATCATGAAGACGGAACGGTAACAGTAAAGCACTACAATTCTCTCGAAAAGGTAATTACTCTTGCTCCTGATGTGGCCGCGTACTTTCCAGATTCCGAAAGCGTGAACAACGCTCTACGTACGCTCATTGCACTCGTCCCGGACAAACAAATCAGCGAGAAGAAATCAAAATACACGGTTCGCAGAAAATCACCCAAAAAGACCGCCGCCCGAAAATAACTGCGGCAACTTTATTTTTTGGAAACCATATGCACTAATGCAGTCTTCGCTTTGACAACAATAGTACACCGAATAAGGCGGGCAATACCAACGCCGCGCCTCCGCAAAAAGGCAGGCCGCCAGGCTTTTCAGTGGGCGCTGGAGAAGGGATGACAGGAGCGGGTGTCGCCGAGGGGCCAATTTTTGTCGGGGATGAAATGGGTGTTTCGGTTGCAAATACGAAGGGCGTCGGAGGAATTGGTGTTGCTGTCAGGGCCAGGAAATCATAACCTGAATCCGTGATTGTCACTGCGCCCGGCACCGAATAGGAAATCCAGGTTAGCAAGTCCTTTGCAAGCTGGTTGTTTGGATCCAACTCCAGAGAACTTCGCAATTCAGTTAAGATAAGCGGCAGGAAGCCCTCCGTATCCGGCAGGCCCATTAAATAAAGGTCAAAATAGTAATGCGGCCACAGCAGGTCTGCATAACCATAATGCCAGAGCGGATCGTTTGGCAGTAAGGCGAGAGTCTTTTCATAGGCCTGCTTGCTCAGTGCATACATCTCCCGGCTGGCTGGATCAGTCCGCAGGTAGCCTTTTGACATTCGAACGATCTCTTTGTACGCTTTTCCCAATCTTCCCCACGCTTCCCCATCGTTTGGATTTCGAGTGACAGCCTCTGTCTCTTTCAACACCTTTTGCCATAGCGCAGGCGTGACCACGGTGATCTCGATATTGTCTTCCCAGGTCGGTTCCAGGTTTTCAAAATGCCAGCGGACTTCATCCCCGCTCAACACCGCTCCAGGGCTGGTGTGTGAATAGCCTGTCGTCTCTTCAAGCAGCCAGATATTTTTTCCTTCAACTGCATACGGAAAACGAATGATGATATCCGCCACACCGATCGTGTCTTTCCAGCCAGCACCGGTTTCAAGCACATATTTGAATGCTTCGTAGGGATAATATCCGTAGCCGCTGACCGTGTAGGACACTTCAATCGTCACGTCTTCGCCTGGCGGGAAGGTGACATCAAACACGGCCCAGGGGACTTCCTCCCGTTCGGAATAAGACCATCCTTCTGTGATGAGAGCAGGCTGCATTTCGCGCCGCGTGTCCACGCGAACACCATTCACTTTTACGCGAATGCTGGGGATTTCGGGGAAATTGAAAAAGCCGTCAGAATTCCCATTGAAGAAGGACAGTGGAAAACGCGCCTGCATTGATTCTTCCGTGTCTCCAAGATTGCGCATGGTAAACGCAGCAACCGTGTTCGCAATTGCTCCGTCGCTGTCGGCGGGATCGGCTGCAATGTTGAGGATCACCGTTTCAGCCATCATGCGAACCTGGGTCACTTCGCCGCTGGGGTTGATATTGGCGCCAGGAGGCGCTTCGGGCGGCGCAACATCTGCACGCACGCTCGCAGATGGGAAAAGAGCAACGAACGCTGACAAGACCAGTGTGAGAACGAGCAGTTTTTGTTTCATTGTTTTCTCCTCGATAATCAAATCACTTGAGCACCTGTTTCCGGCTGATATAATCGCACTGTTTAATAAAACACACCATGAGACTTACCGATACTCACTGCCACCTGGATTATCACAAATTCAACCCCGACCGCGATGCGGTAATTCAGCGCGCGAAAGATTCAGGGCTGATCCGCATCCTCGTGCCGGGACTCGACTCAAGGTCCAGTAAAGAGGCGGTGCGGTTGGCAGAGTCAAACCCAATGGTGCACGCGGCTGTCGGCTTCCATCCAACCGATTTGGAGAAATTCTCAGAAAAGAATTTTGAGCAAATCAAACAGTTGGCGACTCATCCAAAAGTCGTTGCAATTGGAGAGATTGGACTTGACTATTACTGGGTCAAGGAAGAGGAGAAGCGAACGTTTCAGCATGAAGCGTTGAAGCGGCAACTCGCATTTGCGGAGGAAATCAACAAGCCCGTCATCATTCACATGCGCGAAGAAAAGGATGCGTGGTTCGGGCAGGCCTCCGTTGACCTGCTGGACATCCTCACCGAATGGCGCGATCGTCTCAAATCCCAAAATCACCCGCTGGCAGAAAAGCCCGGCGTGCTTCATTCATTCAACGGCACGCTCGAAACCGCGCAAAAAGCCCTTGCGCTCAATTTCTACATCGGCGTCACTGGCCCGGTTACGTATAAAAACGCGAACGAGAAGCGTCAAATCATTCGGCAATTGCCGCTGGAGCGACTGCTCATCGAAACCGACGCGCCCTTCCTCGCTCCCGTGCCCCATCGCGGCGGGCGAAACGAGCCTGCCTTTGTTTGCCATATTGCTGATAAAATTGGAGAAATCCATTCCAAAAGCCCTGCAGAGATTGCCAAGATTACCACCACCAATGCGGCGCGGCTCTTTGCATGGGGAGACTGATTTGAACTCGGTTACTTTTCTTTCACCCGTACAGGAACAAATTAAACTCGTCGAAGAACGAATGCGGACGCAGGCGGACGAATCTCACCCTGACCTGCGTGCCGCGCTCGAACATTTGCTCGCGGCTGGGGGCAAGCGCATCCGTCCGACCCTCGGCCTGCTCGTCGGAAATATGCTTGGCGCGGAAGAATGGCGGCTCGTCACCCTCGGCGCGGCTGTTGAGCTGCTTCATACCGCCACCCTTGTCCACGATGACCTGATTGACGGCGCACTACTCCGCCGCGGGATGCCAACGCTGAACGCGCGCTGGTCGCCGCCCGCCACCGTGTTGACCGGTGACTTCCTTTTCGCCCGCGCCGCCAAACTTGCCGCAGAGACCGATTACCTGCCATTGATGAAATCTTTTTCCGAGACGCTCGCAATCATCGTCAACGGCGAACTGACGCAAATGTTCACCTCGCGCGGACTCATCAGCCGCGACAACTACTACAAACGCATTTATGCAAAAACCGCTTCACTGTTCGAAATGACAGCGCGCGCCGCGGCGATGATCAGCCCCACAGGCGAAGCGATGATCGAGTCCATGCGCGACTTCGGCTATCAAATCGGCATGGCCTTTCAAATCGTGGACGATATCCTCGACTTCAACGGCGAACAGACCGCAGTCGGCAAACCGCTCGGCTCGGACCTGCTCAACGGCCTCGTCACACTGCCCGCGATCTACTACGCCGAATCCAATCCGGAAGATTTGGACGTGCTGTCCCTGCCACAAGGCGGCTGGACAAATCCTGAAAACATGGCGCGCCTCATCGAAAACATCCGCTTGAGCAACGCGGTGGCAAAGTCCATGCGCGAGGCCGAAGCTCACGTGGACCGCGCGCTCGCCCGATTGGAATCGCTGGATGAATCCATCGAACGCGAAGCGCTTGAAAACCTCGCGAAGTACATTGTGGATAGGAAAATCTAAATCCACAGATTTAACAGATCACGCAGATTGAAAATAAAGAATCTGTGTGATCTGTAGATGAACTTCCTCTTTCTTCTTTCATCTTCCCCATGCCCAACCCTCGCAAACCCTTCCGTATAAACGTCGGCTTCATCATCCATGAAGACGTCGGCTACCAGCACGAATTTCCCTTTGAGCTGGACAAAGTTGCGATAGACGACCTCGAATTGCGCGGCCTCGAAGGCAATGTTGTCATGAGCCGCACACCGCAGGGACTCTTCGTCCAAACCGAATTTCGCGGCAGGATCGACTTCGAATGTGTACGCTGTCTCACTGACTTCAACGAAGACATCAACTGGGCCTTCGCCGAGCTATACGCGTTCGACAAAAAATCAGTCACCGACTCGGGTCTCATCCTTCCCGAAGACGCGCACATCGATCTCGCCCCCCTCGTCCGTGAATACGCCCTCCTCGAAATCCCCATCAACCCGATCTGCAAACCTGATTGCAAGGGTCTCTGCCCCGTCTGCGGTGAAAACCTCAACGACAACGACAAGGATTGCGGCCACCGCCCCGAACAACCCGACTCACCCTTCGCCGCACTCAAAGATCTTTTATAGGAAATGACCATGCCGCGCTACGATGACTTCAACGAAGATGACGATGAAGAAGCGCGGCTCCTGCTGGATGAAGAACCCGCCTCCGACTCACCCGAACCTGATTCAACACCAATAGACCCTGACCTCCCCTCAGGCAGCCGCCTTGCCAGCGACGACCCGATAGGCATCTACCTGAAAGAGATGTCGCGTGTCCCCCTGCTGGCCGCTGACGAAGAAATGGAGGTCGCCATCCGCATCGAAAAGGGACGCCGCGCCCGCCGCAAAGTGGACTCGCTCCAGGGCCGTAGTACCGCCTTTGACCGGCGCAAATATAACCCGGTCATCGAAGATGGTATCCTCGCGCGCGAACAACTTATCAAAGCCAATACGCGTTTGGTCGTGTCCATCGCCAAGCGCTTCATGGGACGCGGCGTCGCGTTCCTCGACTTAATTCAGGAGGGCAATCTCGGCTTGATGAAAGCCGTCGAAAAATTCGACTACAAACGCGGCTTCCGCTTTTCGACTTACGCCACCTGGTGGATCCGCCAGACCATCTCGCGCGCCATCGCAGACCAGGCGCGCACGATCCGCGTCCCGGTCCACATGACGGGTCAAATCCACGAACTGTACAAAATCAGCCGCGAACTCGAACAGAAACTGGGACGCCAGCCAACGATTGAAGAACTCGCCGACAGATTAGGAACCAGTGTCCCCAAAGTGCAATGGATACTCAGGGCCTCGTGGACTCCCATCTCGCTCGAATCCCCCGTCGGTGACGACGAAGAGGCCGAGCTCGGCATGTTCATCCAGGACGATATCAGTCCAACCCCCATGCAGAGCGCCTATGAATCCATGTTGAAGGATAAACTCGAAGAAGCGCTCAAATCCCTCACACCGCGCGAGGCACGCGTCCTGCGCCTGCGCTTTGGGTTGGATGACGGCAGGGTTTACACTCTTGAAGAAGTGGGACAAAAATTCGGCCTCACCCGCGAACGCATCCGACAAATCGAGGGACGGGCATTGAGAAGGCTGAGACACCCCAAACGAGCGAGGGAGTTGAAGGATTATTTGTAGCTTTATGTCAACCGGCAGCCACCTTGAAAATGTCCGTCAAAACCCTTGCAAAGTTCTTTTATTTCATAATCACACTGGTCGTCTCGGCAGGGATATTTCTTGTTTACCTGTCATTCAGCCGTGTGAGCGCGTCGGAATCAGTGTCTTTTCCAAAGATGCTGGAAGGGAAAGCGAGTCGCCCCATAGTTTATCGTCAATTAATACCCATCCTTGCCAGGGTTGGCGCGAGGCTGGTCCCGGGCTGGCTGGTGGAAACATTTCAAAACGCGCCGTTTAGTTTGGGGAGCACGTTTCATTCGTTCAGCCAGGGGCAATACCCGAAGGAGGCAATCGTTGCCCTGACGTTGATGTTTTTCTCTCTCATCGGTTTCATTTTCGCGGAAAAAGACCTGCTGAAACATCTTGGATATTCCGGGAACGAACAGCTTGTTCTGCCCGTAACCATTGCCGTCCAGATACTTCCCCTCACCATTCATTTTGGATATGTCTATGATTTGCCGCAGGTCTTTCTATTCTCTCTCTGCTTACTGTTTCTGTATCGTTGCAAGTGGCATGTATACCTTCCCCTGCTGGCCATCGCAATTTTGAACAAGGAAACCTCCTTTTTTCTCATTGTCATATTTGGGCTTTATTTTTTTCGCAGGCTAAGGCTTCGGACCTACCTGCTCCTGCTGGCCGCCCAGGCGGGAATTTTTTTCGTTATTCGGGCCGCCATTACATATATGTACAGAAATAATCCCGGCAGTTCGATGCCCTGGACAGTCCAATTCCACATAGACCAATACACGCGCCAACCGCTCACATTCCTGTTTACCCTCCTGTTCTTCGGCGTGATTGTCCTTCTCGCGGCAAAAGGCTGGAAGAACAAGCCCATCTTTTTGCGTTACTCTTTCAGCATATTTTTTATAACCACGTTTCTGTTTTTCACCTCAGGCAGTCCAATGGAATTTCGCGTCTTTCTGGATGCTTTGCCCATTTTCGGAATCCTGATGTTCCCGTCCGGCCAGCTTCAACTTCCCGACCCTCCAACACAAAAGGCAGTCCGGTGATTACCCGACGCCGCCCCCAATCAACGGAACAACGACACGGGAGAATGATGAAAAAAGATACCGTTCTAAAAATCGCAGGCATTCTCTTTACAGTAGCTTTGCTCGGCGCGATATTCCACCTGCGCGCTGGGCAGAATCTCTCCACGCAGGATTACCGCAATTCAAACTTTTTCTTTTTCTGGCTCTCCGGCCGCATGGTGTTGACCGGGGAGAATCCGTACGACCAGGCGCAGTATTTAGCGGGCCACGACGCTTTCGACGTCACTTGGAGACCGAACAGGATATTCCCCTATCCTCTCCCGTTGACTCTTTTCATGATACCGCTTGGATTATTTTCGCTTGAAAATGCCTATGTCACCTGGCAAATCGTCACGCAAATTCTCATTGCCATCACCGTGTTCGTCTTATTGAATCACTGGAAAGAACCCGCACAACGACGCCTGCTCATTCCAATGATGCTTTTCCTGTCATTCTTCGGCCCGGTCTTTCTGACCCTGCAAATCGGCGCAATCGGGGGATTCACTTTGATTGCCATGCTGGCCGCCCTGCTCCTGCTGGAAAAGGACAAGTCATTTTTCGCGGGGATTGCGCTGTCCCTGACCATCCTCAAGCCGCCGCAGGGCGCGACAATCCTGTTTCTCTTTGGAATCTGGTTTCTTGCGCGGCGCGATTGGAAGGCGATCTGCGGGATGGTCATTGGCGGACTCGCGTTGCTCCTCATCGGCTTGGTCCAGGACCCGCTATGGGTGGTCAAATTTAGCACGGCAAGCCAGGCTGTGATGGATAGGACCCAGGGGGTCCACTCGAATGTATGGTCGTTCGCGTATCTTGCTTGTAAAGGCACGTCGCCTTGTTCAACACTCCTCGGCGCGGCAGGTGCGCTGACCCTGCTCGGGCTGGGATCACTCTTCCTTTGGCGGAAGCAGGCCCAATTGTCCGCGTGGGAGGCGATGAATGTCATTATCCCGGTTGGATTCCTTTCAACGGTTTATCTCTGGGCGTATGACCAAATCCTTTATGTGATCCCGATTACGTGGATCGTGGGAAGGCTCGTGCAAAAATCCAAAAGTTACATCCACGCCCTTTTGTTTCTGATCGTTTTGGTTTCGTATTCGTTCTTCGCGCTGGCGATGCACGCCTACACTTTGAAGGATTTGTGGAGCTTGGGAAATACGCTCATTGTGCTTGGAATGCTTGCGCTTCTCCTGCCTGCAAAGCCGCAGACATGATTTCTGTTAAGTGTATGTAATGGGGAAATCAGAGTTCCATTCTTATAATTGACGAAATGACAACCAACCGCCCTTCGGGTATGCGCGGCTTCACCATCTTGTGGCTCGGACAGATCGTGTCCCTGCTTGGCAGTGCAATGACGTGGTTCGCGTTCACCATCTGGGCCTGGAAAACGACGGGGAGTGTGGCATCGTTATCCATCCTCAGCTTTTTTGCGTTCCTGCCATCCGTTTTGCTGGCGCCTCTCGCAGGCACATTTGTTGACCGCTGGAATCGCAAGCTGGTGATGATGTTCAGCGATGCGGCCACGGCCATCGGCACTTTGACCGTTTTGATTCTGTACGCGACCGATAACCTGCAGCTCTGGCACATTTACATAGTCGGCATTCTCGCCGGTTTCTTCACCGCCTTTCAATATCCAGCCTACACCGCGGCCATGACAACCATGCTTCCAAAGGATCAATATGCCCGCGCCGAAGGGATGCTTGGGTTGGCGGCTGCGCTCTCCGGCATCCTTGCGCCGGTCTTTGCCGCGGCACTGCTGGGAAAGATCGGCATGACCGGCATCATGCTGATTGACCTGGTCACATTCCTGGCGGCGTTTGGATCGCTGTTGTGGATACACATCCCCAAACCAGCAACCAGCGAAGTAGGATTAAAAAGCCGCGGAACGGTGTGGCAGGAGACTCGTTTCGGGTTTCAATATATTTGGGAGAGGCCAAATTTTTTGGGGCTTGCCATGTTATTTATGGCCGCAAATGTTTTTCTCGCCATCGGCGCAACGTTGATAGCGCCTCTGATCCTGAGCGGAACCGGGAACAGTGAATCAGCGTTGGCAACTGTCCAATCAACGGGAGCAGTTGGCGGCGTGGTGGGAGGCGGGTTGTTGAGTCTGTGGGGCGGGCCGCGGCGGCGCATCCACGGGGTTCTGCTGGGCGGGATCGGCGCGTGTCTGCTGGGTGTCGTCTGGCTGGGGCTGGGCCGCGCGATATTGGTCTGGTCAATCGGAAGTTTTTTCTTTTCGTTCTTCGAACCATTCGTGGAGAGCGGCAACCTTGCCATCTGGCAATCGAAAGTGGAAGCCGATGTGCAGGGACGCGTGCTTTCAGCGCAGCATCTTTTGGTGCGTGTTCCCTACCTGCTCGGGATTCTGCTCGCGGGCCTGCTCGCGGAGCGATGGTCAATTTCAAACGTGCTTGCCGCGGCTGGCATCGGCGGCGCGCTTGTGTTTTTATCCGGGTACGTTTTCCGCGCGGTGCATGAGGCGGAAATCCTTCTGCCCGATGCTCAAAATAATTAGGAGAAAATATGTGGGTCTGGATCATTGCCGTTGCCGTTGTGCTGGCGCTCTTCTATGCCCTCGACCGCGAAATTTATTTTTATGAGGGGACTCATCTTGGGCCGCGCGTCCAGGCCTGGTTGTACGATCGCTGGGCAAAAAAATATGACACGAGCAAGGGCGAAAGCCAAAAGCAGGATGCGGACATGCTGGCACGTCCCGTTATGGAAGCCTTGCGCGGCATCCCCGCTCCGTTCATTCTGGACCTCGCGACTGGCACCGGACGATTGCCATTATCCCTGCTGAAAGAGTCCGCGTTCAACGGGCACATCCTCGCGGTGGACGTTTCACAGGGAATGCTGGAACAGGCCGCGCAAAAACTCGAGCCGCATCAGGGACGGTTTACATTGTTGCGGCTGGTGGAATTCCCGCTCCCCTTCCCCGATCATTCCTTCGACATGGTCAGTTGCATGGAAGCCCTGGAAGTGATGCCTGAAATGGACACGCCGCTCAACGAGTTGTTCCGCGTTTTACGTCCCGGAGGCTTCTTCCTCACCTCACACGGGACTGAGGCTTCGGGCAGGAAATCAAAAGTGATGAGCAAAGCCGGGTTCAAGTCATTGCTGGAAAGCAAAGGCTTCGAGCAGGTTGAGATCACACCATGGTGGAAATGGTTCGACCGCACTAGCGCCCGCAAACCCGGGCAGGCGAGTCCATCCGGCCACCACACACTGACGGGTGTTCTGCAATGCCCAACATGCAAGGAAATTACGTTCGAGAATGTGGAAAATGGTCTGACATGCCGGAAATGTGGAAAGGGGATACCTACCAGTGCAAGCGGGATTGTGTCCTCACAATCCCATTGACAAACCTTCCCCGCTCGCCTAAAATTGCGTCCATGAAAACGAAACCTGCTTTCCCAATGGTGACAATGACCATGGCCATGCGAATGGAGATGTCTTGCCGCGCCGAGTGGAAAGTACGTTAGGTTTACATACCTGAACGATAAACGGGCTGTCCATAACGCGGACGGCCTTTTTGTTTGTTTAGCCACAGAGTCACAGAGACACTGAAAAAAAGTTAACCGCCAAGATCGCAAAGGCCGCGAAGATTTAAAAAGGGTTTCTTAGCGCTCTTCGCGAGCTTCGCGGTAAAAAATTACGGAGGCACGAATGCCCGAAAACATCTTAATCGCAGTTGCATGGCCTTACGCCAATGCAGAAATTCACGTAGGAAACCTGACAGGCTCACACCTGCCCGGAGACATTGTGGCGCGCTATCACCGCCTGAAAGGCAACAACGTGCTGATGATCACCGGCACGGACTCGCACGGCACACCCGTCACGATCAGCGCAGATAAACTCGGCAAGCCCGTTGAAGAAGTGTACAAGCTCTATCACGAAGGCTTCATTGACCTGTTCCAGAAGATCGGCATTTCGTACGACCTGTACACGTCCACGCATACGGAGAATCATTTCAAGGTTTCGCAGACCATCTTCCTTGCGTTACAGAAGAACGGCTACCTCTTCACCAAAGTTGAGCCGCAATGGTTCTCGCCCGGGTTGAAACGCTTCCTGCCCGACCGCTACATCGAAGGGACTTGTTACATCTGCGGCGACGAAAACGCGCGTTCCGACCAGTGCGATAAATGCGGCAATGTGCTCGACCCGGCCAAACTGATCAACCCGCGCTCGAAGGTGGCGGGCGATACGTCGTCGCCTGAATTGCGCGACACCGAGCATTTCTACATTGACCTGTCCAAACTCGAGCCTGACGTCAAGCAGTTCCTCCAGGAGCGCGCCGACCACATGCGCGACACCGTGCTGGGAGAGTCACTGCGCAAAATCGAAGCCGAGGGACTCAAGCCGCGCCCGATCACGCGCGACCTCGATTGGGGTATCCCTGTGCCTGTCGAAGGCTGGACGGAAGCAGGCAAGTGCATTTACGTTTGGTTCGAGGCCGTCATCGGCTACCTCTCCGCGCCCATTGAGTGGGGGCAATTTCAGGCGGAGAAAGATGCGTGGCGCGAGTGGTGGACAAATCCCAAAGCGAAGCAATTTCATTTCATCGGCAAGGACAACATCTTCTTCCACACGTCGCTTTGGCCCGCCGAGTTAATGGGAGTCGGAAGCGCATTCATGGAGTTGTTCGCGGGCGAGGAAGTCCCGCTGATTTTGCCGTACGACGTGCCTGCCAACCAGTTCATGAATCTCGAAGGCGAGAAGATCAGCGGCTCGCGCAACTGGGCGGTGTGGGGACGCGACGCCCTGACCCGTTTCGACCCTGACGCCATCCGCTATTACTTGACGGTGAACATGCCCGAAGCGAAGGACAGCGATTGGGACTGGGCCGAGTTCGTGGCGCGCAACAACAACGAACTGGTGGCGACGTGGGGCAACCTTGCGAACCGCGTGCTGGCGTTCTGTTACAAGAATTGGGATGGGCACGTGCCTGATTTGGGTTTGGGTGGGGACGGGGTTTCCCCGTCCAACGACAAAGGCAGGGAGACCCCGCCCCTACGACCCGCGGATTTGGAATTGCTCGCCACCATCGAAAACGGATTCAACATCGTGGGCGCGGAACTCGAAGCCGTGCGCCTGCGCTCAGCCTTGGGTGAAGCGATGAAACTTGCCACCGTGGTCAACCAATATCTCGACGTCAACGCGCCGTGGTCAGCCATCAAAGTGGACAAAGCCGAAGCGGGCAAGACCATCTACACCGCACTCAAAGCCATCGACTCGCTCAAGGTGATGTTCGCCCCGTTCCTGCCGTTCACCTGCGAGAAACTGCACGGCTTCTTCGGCTATGAGACTCCGCTGTTTGGGGAGCAATATACAGAGACGGTGAAAGACTCGCTTGGGGAGCATACGGTGTTGAGATACCGTCCGTCCGCGCTGAGCGAAGTCGAAGCGCAATGGAAGCCCAGCGAGTTACAGCCTGGGAAGAAGTTGAATCAGCCTGGTCCGCTGTTTAAGAAGTTGGAGGAAAAGGTTATTGATGAAGAAAGAGCGAGGCTTGGTCAATAAACACAAAGCTCCCGAAGTTTGTCCGACTTCGGGAGCATTTATTTTAAGTTCAATTTGTCTTCCGAGGAGCGGCAAGGAAGGCACGGAGTTTGCGGTCAGTGTTTGTAGGCATGAGGATCTATTCAATTCTCTGTATGCTTTTTGATTTCCTTGAAAGCTAAATCCAAGGATTCGATGGCGTATTGAACTCCATATTCAATTGTTGACGCCAAATTAGAGCTGGTCCAAAATGACATCGGATTTGTCTCAAGCATTGATACCTGACAATACTTATCGGACAAACTCATTACAGACCTAATGGCATAATAAGCTTCAGAAATATTGTAAAGAAGCGATGGGTCTTTTATCCATTCAAGTTCGCCACCATCTGAAAACGCTTTCCAAGATTCATTCCTTAGCAAGGCCGATAAAACCAACGCCTCTTTATATCTTGTCTGGCTTTTCTGAAACCCTGACAAGTGAGTTAGATTTAACACTAATTCATTAAATAATTGTTTAAGTATTTTTTTCTTGCGTTCTTCTTCAGATTTTCTCTCTTGATAATTACTCACCCATAGGGCACCTAACACACCTAACCCTGCGCCAATAAATGTTGCAAGTGCATTTGAAACAAATGATTGCCAAAATTCTAAACTAAAGAATTCCATAGGATTGCTTTCTGGTTTTAGTGTCCCAATCCTGACCCGGGAGAAGTTTCTCTTCGTCCAGCCAGGGATCAATCCAGCCCTCAGCGTTGAGTCGCTGGTAGAGTTCGCGGACGATGGGTTTGTCCTGCGAGGCGTGACAGAGGAAGACGCGGAGTTTGAGGTCAGACATAAGGATGAAAGATAAAAAAATCCCCGCAAGATACGCGAGGATGTAAATGTTAGACAGTCTCTAATTGGACGATTTTCAACATGTCAGGTGTGACACGCGTGCTAAGGGCGAGAATTTCAATACCAACCACGCGATTGTTCTTGTCAAAATCCAAAATTACGCCAGGCTGGACTTCCTCGGATTCGACAATCTCGCTTTCATCAAGACGCAAATAAAGAGCGTCGTTTTCCTTGTCAACTTTTAGTTTCATTGCTTACTCCTTAATCTTCGGTCGAAAAACAATGTAACAATCCTTTTTGGAGAAAAAGCAGGATTTACAACTACATGTAAAACACGATCTTCTTTTTCTACAATTGCTTTTGAGAAGTGTAAATTACCATCTTCACCAGTGAATTTATTTTCTGAGTCATTCAAAACATGCCAAACCCAATCTTCTGAGATACTCCGTTCTTCCATCATTTCTGCAGCATGTTTTGAGAAGATGTATTCGGTCATGGCGAAGTTATTTTAGCACAGAACATAAATGGAGTTTCTCTTCGCCCCAACGGGGAGCCAGGGGCAATCCAGCCTTTATCCCCCCTTGCGGGGCGGCGTTGAGTCGCTGGTACAACTCGTGGACGATGGGCTATATTTATTTTCTTACAGTTTCGGCATACGTCCGCAGGATCTCAGCATATTCATTCGTGATCTCGCCCACAGCGCGCGTTTGGGTCGTGGCAACAAGCTCGAGTGCACGCAAACGCCCGGTACATTGGCTTCCCAGCACCAATTTTTGGCTGATGTTCATTTGTTGGCTTAATCCGGAGCAGATTGTTGTAACAAAACTCAATACCGCTCCAAGAGAGCAGGCAACCTTCCAATCCAATAATCCTGGAATCACCGTAGGACCCTCTACGGCGGTCAAGGCTGTGATGAATGCAGTCAGCGCGGAACCAATGATGGTGATCATTGTCAGTGTTGAGTTAAGACGTTTATGGCGCTGTGTAAAAGAATCCGCGTCAGATAAACTGGCACGGATTCTTTTGAGCAACGTGCCATAGTCTATTTGTGGCTGGGTTTCCTGAACATTCCTGGGCATATATCCTCCTATCTGACCGCTTACTGCAAATTGGATTTGGAAGAATTACAGCTCGACTTTTGCACCTTAAAAACCAATACACCAGACAGTCCATTTTAACTTGAAAAGGCTCTCGATTCGCAGGACTGGGACAATACCTAACCTGCCCGCATTCTTTAGAAAAGCGGAACAACAACTGCTTGAGAATTGA
>JACRLC010000083.1 GCA_016235425.1 Chloroflexota bacterium
AAATTCTTCCACCGTCCATGAAATATCGCCGCTTTTCTTCTTGCTTGTCAATGTTCAGATTGCTCCTGTCTTTGTGCTTTCTCCATAGTCTACCTCACCTTTACCCAACTTGTGGGTAATAGACAGTACCCTTCAGGGTTCTTAACTTCTGGAATCCAGAATCGCGATTTACTAACTGATGTTACGCACCGTCCCGCCCCGTCCGGGCCCGGACGGGACAGGGAAGGTTTTAGCAGAAGATAAACCTGAATTACGAGAACCTTCGGGACGTTCTGCATAGTGAGTTACTAAAATTACCTGAATTCGGGATAAGGTTGTTGGATGTTGATAAACGCTGATTTCGCTGATGTAAAAGAATTCGTCTGCGTTTTTCGGCGTGAATCAGCGTCCTGAAAATTGAATTCACGCTATCCCGAATTGACGCTAAAATTGTCGAAATCGTTTACCGTTGGTTCATTCAGTTTTAACAAGTTGTCAATAGAATAAGGAGAAAACCACATCCCGAAAGAGGAAAAACTTGATGTCATTTCTGCAAGCGTTCGTATTGGGAATTGTTCAAGGTCTTACCGAATTCATTCCCGTTTCGTCCACCGCACATTTGATGATTAGCCAATACCTGCTCGGAATTCCCGCCGATGGCAGGACGTTTTCCTTTCAAGTCATTATTCAGCTGGGTACGGTCTTTGCCCTGCTCGTGTTCTTCTGGCGCGATATTTGGAATGTGACGAGGTCCTTCCTGCTGGGCATCTGGCATAAAAAACCTTTCGAGAATCACGAGTCCCAGCTTGGCTGGTTGTTGATTGTCGCAACGCTTCCCGCGCTGGTTGTCGGTTTCCTTTTGAAAGACGTGATGGAAATCCTGTATGAGGATGTACTCACTCAGGCGGGCGTGCGATTATTGATGTCTGCCGCTTTGCTGTTCATGGTGGAATATTTTGGCCGCCGCAGGCGCGTGCTCGAATCTGCCACGTGGCTCGATGCGCTGACGGTTGGCTTTTTTCAGGTGCTGGCGCTGTTCCCCGGCGCGTCGCGCTCCGGCACAACGATTGCAGGCGGTATGGTGCGCGGCTTCGACCGTCCCTCCGCCGCACGGTTCGCCTTCCTGATGTCTGCGCCGATTTTGCTTGCAGCAGGCGCGTATGAAGTGCTCCAGGTTATCGAGATGAGCGGAACACGCCAGTTCCTGCCTTACCTGGCCACGGGCTTTATCACTGCCGCAATCGTAGGCTGGTTTTCGATCAAGTGGCTGTTGGCCTACCTCAACAAACATTCGCTGTACGTTTTCTCGGCGTATTGCCTGGCAATTGGCGTTCTCATCCTGATCCTTCGCGTGGTGTAGGAAAACCATTAATGAACACCGCTGAAATGCAATCCTTGCTCAAGCGCCTCGTTAAAACCGAATCGCCTTCGAGTGACAGAGATGCCGTAAACCGCGTCGGCGCAATTGTCGTGGAAGAAGCGCGCAAACTCGGCGCAGAGATTGAGATCGTCTCAAACAAGGAAACGGGAGATCACGTCATCGCACGATGGATGAACCCTCACCCCCGGCCCCTCTCCCGCGGGGAGAGGGGAGATGGCATTCTCCTCCTCTGCCACATGGACACAGTCTTCCCTCTCGGCATGCTCGAAAAAATGCCCTACCGCGAAGCAGACGGAAAAATCTTCGGCCCCGGCGTGCTCGATATGAAAGCGGGCATCGTGATCTCCTTTGCCGCGATAATCGAAGCGCAAAAAGCCGGGCTGGCTCGCCCGGTCACTTTGCTTTGCACTTCCGATGAAGAGATCGGAAGTCACACATCGCGCGAGCACATCGAACGTTTGGCGAAAGAATCGGCCATGGTCTTCGTACTGGAGTCCGCGCTGTTGGATGGCTCGCTCAAAACGTGGCGCAAGGGCGGCGGCGTGTTCTGGGTCAAAACGAAGGGACGCGCCGCGCACGCGGGCGGCGATCACGAAAAGGGGCGCAACACCATCGAAGAAATGGCGCATCAAATCATCGCCATTCAAAAGATGACTGATTATTCCAAAGGGACGACTCTCAACGTTGGGACGATTCGCGGCGGAACTGTCTCGAACGTTGTGCCTGAGGAGGCTTCCGTTGAAGTGGATGTTCGCATCCTTCTGACCGAGGAGTGGGGACGCCTTGAATCGGCATTCTCTGCCCTCAAACCTGTTCTCGACGGCACCTCCATCGAAGTTGCTGGCGGACTCAACCGCGGCCCGATGCCATTCGACGACACGATGAAGGTCACGTTTGAAAAGGTCAAGTCCATTGCCGCGAAACTTGGCATGGACGTCAAAGCCGGCGGCACGGGTGGCGTCTCGGATGCGAACTTCGTCGCCGCGCTGGGAATCCCTGTCATTGATGGGATGGGTGCAATTGGCGAAGGCTATCACTCGGAACGTGAATTTATCTTTGCAAATAGTTTGCCTGAGCGCGCGAAGTTGCTCGCCGCGTTGTTGAGGGAGTGGTGAAAGGATTTGCAATGGGACCTGCCGGGAATCAAAACACACGCGCTTTCTCTGTTTTGCAAAATGCGGTATTGATTGGCTCGTTCTCTTTTGGGATCCTGCAATTTTCACTGCCCATCTATGCCAAACAACTGGGAGCCAGCGCCCTGGATATCGGCGGGATGATCTCGATCTTTGCCGTGATGATAACCATCGCGCGCCCGCTGGTGGGATGGGGGATTGACCGCTTTGGGCGAAAATCCTTTTTGTTCATTTCGTTTCTTTTCTATGGGCTGGCAATGGCTTTGTTTGGCATGGCCCAAAATGTGAACACACTTTACCTTGCGCGCTTCGTGCAGGGCATCGGCTCCTCCCTGCTTTGGATTCCCGCATATACCGTGGCGACCGAATTGACCGGCCGGGACTGGGGACGCGCAGTCGGCATTGTGGACATGCTGACGGCGCGAGGCGGTTTCTTTGGGACTTTTATCGGTTTTGGCTTCATGTTCACGATCACCCCGTTTATGCTGGCGTGGAAATTGTCCTTCGCTGTTTATGGCTTGATGACCCTGGTCTCAGCCTGCCTGGTTTGGTGGGGCGTGCCTGAAACCCGCGTCGCACAGGAAGCGCAGGACTCTGTTTTGCACGAAGATCATCTTGATCGCAGGCGCATCACACGTTTGATGGCGATTGTCTTCCTGACCGGGATGTCCACTGCGATGATCAGTCCGCTGGTGATGATCTTTCTGCAAGACCGCTTCACAACGGATGTTGCCGCGCTCGCAAGCGCCTTCATCCCTGCCGCGCTGGTCTCCGCGTATTTGCCCGGACGCCTGGGTGGGTTAAGTGACCGTCTTGGCCGCGCGCCGATGATCGCGCTCGGGCTGGCCGGCGCGGGTCTTGTTTCCCTGCTCATGCCTTTGATGAACAGCCTGCTGGCGTTATCGGCACTTTGGTTGTTGGACGCGGCAGGATTCTCTGTGGCTTCCCCGGCCCAACGCGCGCTGGTGGCGGACCTGACGGGCAGGAATGTGCGCGGCACAGGCTACGGACTGTACACCTTTGCCGAAGGGCTGGGGTTTACGCTGGGCCCGCTCCTTGGCGGTTGGATGTATGACGCGGCCGGTCACGCCCTGCCATTTTACGTCAATGGGGTTGTGTTGTTTTTCGGCGCATGGCTGGTTCTTAAATTGCTGGGTGGAAAAGAAGATAAACTTGCCACCCTGAAGGTGCCATGAAAAAAACGATCTTGTTTGTAATATTGATTTTTGTCCTTTCCTCCTGCTCGCCGGTTGCGACTCAAATCGCTCCCTCTCCACAGCTCGTGAATGTGTACGTCACGTTCGCGGTTCAGCCGTGGCTGGCGGAGGTGTTTGATTGTGCGGCGAAGAGTAACACCGCGGTCAATATGACCGATCCGGATTCTGCGGACATTGTGTTGCGAATTGGGGAACCGGATGGCCTGGTCACTCCCGCCTATCAAATTGATACCGAAGAAATATTGGTTGTCACGCATCGCGAGAGTAATGTGCAGAACTTGACGTTGGATGAGGTCCGCGCGTTGTTTGGGGGACGGGGGGATCCGTCCGTGCAGGTGTGGGTATATTCGTCAGGGGAGGATGTGCAGGAGGTGTTCGAGCAGGCCGTGATGGCGGGAAGAGGCGTCACGTCGTTCGCGAAAATGGCAGCCAGCCCACAGCAGATGTCGGACCTATTAAACGCGGAAAAGGACGCGGTTGGAATCCTCCCGAAGCATTGGCAGGTGGGGGATGCGCGCATCGTTTATAACGCGGGGACTGTGCCTGTGCTGGCGATTACAAAAGAAACGCCGGAAGGGGCGGTTAGAAGTTTGCTGGCCTGCCTGCAAAAATAAAAGACTTCCATCATTCACCCGGTTCGCATGAGCCGGGTTTTATTTTCTCTTGACAGGGTTGGCGAGTGGGTGTAGCATGTACAAACTAGTTTGTGTTGCAAACCATAAAGTTGAAAGGAGAATGCGATGAAAGACGAAATCTCACAAATTGAGCAACGCGTGAAGCGTTATTGGTATTCGGATGGGATTGGTGAATTGACGGGCGGAGGAGTGTTCCTTTTGCTCGGATTGTATTTTACGGCGCAGCAATACTTTGGAGATGAATCGCTCGCAGGCAGTTTGCTGCAGACAGCGTTTATCGTTATCCTGATCGGCGCACTCTTTCTGGGCCGAAAGTTGATCAACTTCCTGAAAGCACGCGTAACTTATCCGCGCACGGGATACGTTGAATATCGCCAAAGCGGCAGGAATGCGATATTGATGCGCGTTCTTTCTGCTGTTGTCGCGATGATCGTGGCAGGCGCCGCCATTTTAATCACGCGCCGCATTGATGCGATTGATTCCACGGTGGCATTAACGGGTATTTTGGTGGGCGTCATCCTGGTTGTGAACCAGGGATGGTCTTCCAGGATGGGGCGGTTTTATTTTCTAAGCGCGGCATCTTTCGTACTTGGCGGAGTATTGTCTGTCAGCGGCCTGCCCCGCGGCTACAACCTGGGTCTGTTCTACGCGTTGATGGCCATCGCTTTTGCGGTTTCAGGCGGGCTGACCTTGAAGCATTATCTGCGCGAAAATGAGTTGCCATTGGAGACCGGGAATGAGTGACGACTTGCGTAGTCTTACTGATCTTGACCGCCTGATCCACGAGCCTGCGCGCTTGTTGATCGTCACCATTCTATCCACGGCGGAGAGTGCGGACTTTCTTTTTCTCCAGCGTGAGACAGGCTTGACAAAAGGTAATCTTTCGGCGCACCTAAGCAAGCTGGAGGAGGGCGGGTACGTGAAGATCGAGAAGACCTTCAAAGGCAAACTCCCGTTGACGGTTTGTAAGCTTACCGCCTCGGGCCAAAAGGCTTTTCAGGGTTATCGCCAGCAGATGCAGGCTTTTATCATGCAAACGAAGTAGTGCGAGTTAATCGAGTCGTATTCAGGGATGGGATTTTATATGGAGCAAAGATAAGACAAGTCTAATCTTGGGAAATTTGCCACAAAGGCGCTCAAAGAGTAAAATAGCTTGAGTAAGGCACGTCCCAAATCAGCGGTTGCCTCGGCGGCCGTTTTTATGTGCATGGGGCCGGAGACATTGGAAGTCTTTTTTGACACTTCACAATATTGGTGCTTCCGAAGTCCTGATAAGTAATATCCACATCTCTCCCGCGTTTCTGCACAAATTCTGTACATTTGCCAGATACCCTGTGGAAAATATGCCCACCCAGAATCCTTCCCAATCTCTCATCGAACTTCGCGGCGTGGTAAAGGTTTATTCCACCGCGGCGGGCGAATTCAACGCGCTTCGCGGCATTAATTTACAGGTGGGCACGCACGAGTTCGTTGGCATCGTCGGCAAATCCGGTGCGGGGAAATCCACCTTGCTCAACATGATCACAGGCGTTGACGAAATCACCTCTGGTGAAGTGATCGTCAATTCAAATGGCGGTGCTGTTTCGATTCACGATCTCGACGAAGATAGCATTGCCCTGTGGCGCGGCAAAAATCTCGGCATTGTGTATCAATCGTTCCAGCTTTTGCCGATGCTTACGCTCGTCGAAAACATCACATTGCCAATGGATTTGTGCGGCGTCTTCAAGCCGAAAGAGTCGCGTGAGCGTGCCATGGATTTATTGCGTCTTGTTGAACTCGAGGAACACGCCAACAAACTTCCCGCCTTCATCTCCGGTGGACAGCAGCAACGTGTGGCAATCGCGCGCGCCCTTGCCAATGATCCGCCCATCCTCGTCGCGGATGAGCCAACGGGTAGTCTCGACTCGATCACTGCCGATCATATCTTCGACGTCTTCGAGCATCTTGTCACCGATCAGGGCAAGACCATCATCATGGTCACTCACGACAATTCCCTCGCGCCGCGCTTCTCGCGTCACCTCACGATTGCGGATGGAGAGATTGTAGATGAAGTTGTGCGCGCTGCCCGCGCCGGTGCCGCCCCGTCCTGGCCCGGACGGGGCAGGGCAGGCACAGGTGAGCGGAGCGCAGCGCAGTCGAAGGACAGCGTGCTTGGACTGCGGACTTCATCCTCCGCTCAGCGCGAGGTAACTAAGAGGAGACGGACGAAATGACACCGCCTCGCGCGAGACCTAAAGCTGGTCTCGCTATACATGACATGTCCCACCCCGACGCGATGATCGACATGCACGGAATCGTCAAAACGTTCAAGAACGCAGCGGGCGAGTTCACTGTGCTCAAAGGCATTGACCTGACCATCTACCGCGGCGAATTCGTTTCGATTGTGGGCAAATCGGGGAGCGGCAAGTCCACTTTGTTGAACATGATCACAGGCATTGACCATCCCACCGCTGGCAAGGTGGTGATTGGCGGCACGGATATTTACACAGGTGTGACCGAAAGCCAGCGTTCCAGGTGGCGCGGCCGCAATCTGGGAATTGTGTTCCAGTTCTTCCAGTTACTGCCTATGCTGACGCTGGTCGAAAACGTAATGCTTTCCATGGATTATGCCGAAATGCATGATTTCGATGAGCGTCCCGAGCGCGCCATGGAAATGCTCAAGCTGGTTGGGCTGGAGAAATTTGCCAATAAACTGCCCGTGCTGGTTTCGACAGGTCAACAACAGCTCGCGGCCATCGCGCGTGCCCTTGCCTGTGATCCGCCTTTGCTCGTCGCGGATGAGCCGACGGGCAACCTGGATTCAAAATCTGCCGACGCAATTATTGATTTGTTCGAAGAATTATCCCGCCGCGGCAAGACGATTGTGATGGTGACCCACGACCCTTCGCTGACTTCGCGCACGACGCGCAATATCATCATCTCCGATGGCGAGCTGATTGATGAGACGGTGTCGCGGGCGTTGCCGTTGCTGAGGCATCGTCACATGCTGGAGATTACGAAAAACGCAAGGCGCGAATCGTTCCAGCCGCACGAAGTCATTCTGGAATGCAACCAGCACGTTGAAGATCTGTACATGATTGCAAATGGCTCCGTGGACGTGATGACTGGCA
This sequence comes from Chloroflexota bacterium, assembly GCA_016235425.1. Lineage (GTDB taxonomy): Bacteria > Chloroflexota > Anaerolineae > Anaerolineales > Villigracilaceae > JAKOVF01. The sequence continues at coordinate 7,456 of JACRLC010000083.1, forward strand.
ATGGTTCGCGCAGTAGAGTCCTTGCGCATCTCGAAGCGAATGATTTGTTTGGCGAGATCGAATTGTTGCGCGGCGGCAAGTCCATTGCATGTGTGCAGGCGGGGAACAAGCCGGTGGAAGTGCTGGCCTTCCCGCGTGCGGATTTTTTGCGGATCGTGGAAGAGTCTCCGATCACGGCGGAGGCGCTGGGTAAGATCGTGCAAAGTAGATTGGAAGAGCATAAGAAGGTAATTCGTAAAAAGTAATTATGACGAACGGAGTCCAACGTCTCCAGACGTTGGAAACGCCGAAGCAGGGAGACCCTTCGACAAGCTCAGGATACCGCTTCGGACTCCACAAACAAATAATTATGAAACCTCGTTGGCGTAAAGTATTTCATGACTTGATCGATAATAAAGCCCGCACACTGCTGGTGGTTTTTTCAATCGCGGTGGGTGTGTTTTCGATTGGCGTCATTGCGGGCGCGTACGAGATCATCTCGAATGATATGAGCGCCTCATACGCGGCGAATATCCCTGCGAATATCGAACTGCGCATGGCAGACTTTGATGAGGATGTGCTCACATCCATTCGTAATGACCAGAACATTGACCTGGCCGAAGCGCGGCGCGTCTTCAGCATCCGTGTACGCGTGCCTGGCACACAATCATGGACGACGCTGGACATGGTGGCGTTCGATGATTTCGAAGCGAATACGGTTAATTTGCTGGTTCCTCTTGAGGGGGAAAGCGTTCCGCAAAAGCGCGAGATTGTGCTGGAGCAGGATGCGTTGAATCATATTCAAGGCGTTCAAGTGGGCCAGCCGCTTGAATTCCAACTGCCGGATGGATCCATCAAGACCATGCCTGTCGTTGGCATTGTGCAGGATACGGCTACGGGAGCGGGGGATTTCCTCGCCGCGCCGTACGCGTATGTGACGCTGAACACGCTGCAGTATCTCGGGCAGGCCGATAGGTTCAACCGGGTCTATGCGACGACGGCAAGCGGCGGCGATGACATTTTCCACGTCCGTGAGGTGGGCGCGGCGTTGAAGGATAAACTCGAGAAGAACGGAAGCATCGTCATTCGCACGCGCTTTTCGATGACGCATGAGCATCCGCTGGCGGATACGGTCAACGCGATCCTTGGCATTTTGATGGCGCTGGGTATTTTGATCGTGTTTCTTTCGAGCTCATTGATCGCGAATACGCTCAATGCCTTGCTCAATCAACACCTGCGTCACATTGGCGTGATCAAGCTGGTCGGTGGGCAGAGGCGGCAGGTCTTTATCATGTACCTGACGCTGATCATGGCTTTCGGTGTATTGGCGTTACTGGTTGCTGTGCCTCTTGGCGGACAGGGCGCGTACGGCCTCGCGCTGTTCATTTCCAGTGAGTTGAATTTCAATTTGCTCGGTTATCGGCTTGTGCCGATTGCGTTTGCAATCCAGATTGCAGTGGGCTTGCTCGTTCCGCTCGTGGCGGGACTCGCGCCGGTCATCAACGGCTCGCGCATCACGGTGTTACGCGCTCTCAGCGGAGACCTTGCCCAGGACGAGAATCAATCGTCGGCGGGGCATGATGCGGAGTCCGGGATCAGGATCCACTGGCTGGACTGGATGCAGATCCGGTTCACGCGCATGCTTGCGAAACGGGGAATCCACATCCCGCGCCCGTTTGTGATTTCACTGCGAAATACGTTTCGCAGGAAAGGGCGGCTCGCGTTGACGTTGTTCACGTTGACGATGGGCGGTGCAATTTTCATCGCGGTCTTCAACGTGAGGACGACACTGCATGACTACATCGGCCAGATTGGAAAATATTTTGTGGCTGATGTCTCGATTGATTTTGACAGTCCGTATCGCCTGCGTGAGATCGAGCAAAAAGTTTTGCAGGTGGATGGTGTGGAGCGCGTGGAGGGCTGGCAGTTTGTGAGCGGTGAACTGCTCGATGAGAACGGCGAGGTGCTCGAGAATCTGAATATCTTTGCGCCGCCCGCCGAGAGCAAATTGATCGAGCCGATTCTGACCGCGGGTCGTTGGGTGCTGCCTGACGATGAGCGCAAGTTCGCGGTGAGTGAAGCCACGCTTGGATATTTCCCCGATCTGAAACCCGGCGATTATCTGCCGATCGAAGTGAACGGACAAAAAGAAACGTGGCAGGTGGTTGGCATTTTCAAGTTTGTGGACCGCGAGGGCATGCTGGCCTACGCGCCGTATGAATATGTTTCGAGGATGAATAATCTTGCGAATCAAGCCTACATGTTCAGGCTGGTGACGGAACAACATAATCGTCCATATCAGGATGAGAAGGCTGAAGAGTTGGACGCGTTCCTGCGTACCGAGGGGTACAACGTACATCAATCCGAAGCGGGAAGCGCCTCGCTGGATACGGCGGTGGAGAGCCTCGATACGCTGGTGGTCTTTTTGCTCATCATGGCGATCCTGACCGCGATCGTCGGTTCGATGGGGTTGACCGGCACGATGGGCATGAACGTTTTGGAGCGCACACGCGAGATCGGAATCACGCGCGCCATCGGCGCAGATGACCGCGCCGTGATGCGGACAGTCATCGCCGAGGGGGTGGTGATCGGCATGATCTCGTTTGCGCTGGCGATCATTCTCTCGATCCCATTCACTTATTTGCTTTCGACGATCGTCAGCCTGGCAGTGTTTGAAACGCCGATTGATGTGGTGTTCACGTATTTGGGTTATGCCATCTGGCTGGGGTTGGTGCTGGCGCTTTCGGCTGTGGCTTCGATTTTGCCCGCGCGCAACGCGGCGCGGTTGACGATTCGCGAAGTGCTCGCGTATGAGTAGTCGGTAATTGGTAAGTGATCTGCTGGTCGAGTAGGCGGTGTTCGTCCGCCGTATCGAGATCAACAGTAATGAGTAAAAATGAATAACAAGTCTGCGCGAAATTGGTAGTCTCCTCGGCCTGTCAGCCGGGACAGGTGATATGTTTCTCGCTAACGCTCGAAATTACTCGGCCACCGAGGAATTGGAAAGAAGGAATAACAATGAAGAAAACATTCAATCTCACAACAATATTTGCAACTGTCCTAGTTCTTATTTTGTCTGCGTGTGGCAATGCAACCGCCACACCCGCCGCACAGGAAACAGTTGTCCCGTCGTCTGCCGTGATCGCGGAGGGACGGATCGAGCCTGTCTACGCGGCGAACCTGTCGTTTTTGGCGAAGGGCGTAGTGCAGGAGGTCAATGTCAAAATCGGCGACAAGGTCAATGCGGGCGATGCGCTCGTGAAACTTGCCAGCGCCGATACCGCCGAAGCGCAGGTCGTTGCGGCTCAACAGGCGTATGACGCCCTGCTCCGCAATGAGAGCGGCGACCGCGCCCGTCTCTGGCAGGCTTACATGGATGCGCAAAAGGCGCGCGGCGCGGCTGAGAAAAAATGGGATGATCTGAACGTCAAGAATATCGAAGACCGTATTGAAGACGACAAGGCCGCGGTCGAAGACCGCGTGCAGGATGTGAAAGACGCCCAGGACGAATTCGATAAATACAAAGACCTGGCGGAGGATAATACCAAGCGCAAAGATGCCAAGGATACGCTGGATAACGAGCAGGATAACCTGAACGAGGCCATCCGCAAACTTGAGACTACGACGCGCGAGCGCGACACCGTCCGTGCCGCGTATGACGCCGCACTGGCCGCCGAAGCCGAAGCCAAATATCAATATGAACTTACGCTCGACGGTCCCAATGCCGATCAGCTCGCGCTCGCCAAGTCCCAGCTCGATGCCGCGCTGGATGCCCTCGATGCGTACGTTATTACCGCGCCGTTTAGTGGCGTTGTTGCCGATGTCAACGTCAAGGTGGGGGAGCAGGTAGGGCCCGAAGTGCGCGCGGTCAGCATCATCGACCCGGGTACGTGGATCGTCGAAACCACCGATGTCACCGAACTCGAAGTGGTGAAAATCACCGTGGGCCAGCCCGTGAGCATCGTTGCGGATGCCCTGCCCGGTGTCACACTCACGGGAACGGTCAGCGAAATCAGCCAGGCCTATGTTCTGCAGGGCGGCGACATTCTCTACACCGTCCGCATCGAGGTGGAGGAGATTGACCCGCTTATCCGCTGGGGCATGACGGTAGAGGTCACGTTTGAAACACTCGAAAATTAAACCTAAAATTAGAAAATGAAATTTAGAACAATTGTTGGATTGAATCGGAAAAAATTTTGCGCGATAATAAAATCGCTCCGATAAAGAGCTAAACCGGGAAAACCCGGCGGCGCAAAGTCATGGGTCTAAAGCCGAACTGGGCCAGGACAGCCAGACTGCCGATAAAAGCAAAACCGCCAAAAGGCGGCGACGCAAAGCTAGGCGCCTAAAATCAGAATACCGATCACGGCTGACCAGCTGACCGAAAGGCAAAACCAGGGAAACCTGGTGACGCAAAGTTATGGGTCTAAAGTCAATTCATAATTGACCACGACTGCCAGACTGCCGAAGAGCTTTCACAGGGATGACAGCAATGTCATCCCTGTTCTGTTATGCGGACTCAGCGCTTCACGCGGGGACCAAAGCGGGCTTCCGCTAAATTTACAGCTTTCCCGCTTTCAGTTGATTCCATTTCCCCACTACGGTTTCTTTATCACCGCCTCACGCTCCGGCCCGTTCGCCACCCAGCCGATCTTTATTCCCACCAGTTTTTCGATTGTTTCGACGTAGGTTCTTGCGCGCGCGGGCAGGTCTTTATATTTTCGGATGCCCCGGATATCATCCTTCCAGCCGCGCAAGGATTTATAGACCGGCTGTACGCGGTCGAGTTGGTACGAATCCACGTCATAATAATGGACGTTTTTCCCGTTGAGTTTATAGCCTGTGCAAATCTTGATCTCGTCGAACTCGCTGAGGATGTCCAGCTTCGTCAGGAATAACCGGTCAATCCCGCTGACCTGGATCGCAAAGCGCGTCAGCTCCGCGTCGAACCAGCCGCCGCGGCGGATGCGTCCCGTCGTCGCGGCCACTTCCTGCAAAGTGCTTTTTGCAACCGAGTCCTCTTTGATCTCGGTGGGCATGGGGCCTCCGCCTACACGCGTGGTGTAGGCCTTCGTCACGCCGATGATGCGCGAAATGCTCCTCGGAGGGATGCCCAGCCCACCCGTCGCGGCGGAGGCGAGGGTGGTTGATCCTGTCACAAATGGGTAGGTTCCCCAGTCCGGGTCGAGACACGTCCCCATTGCCTGTTCGAGTAAAAACTTCTTTCCCTTTTTCAAGCCATCCTGCACGATTGGGAATAACTCGGTGATGAATGGCTTGACCTGCGCGTAATAGCCGCGGTATTCGTCGTGGACTCTTTGAAAATCGAGCGGCGTGCCGCCAAGCGCGGTGATGATCTTGTTTTTGAGGCCGACCTGCACGCGCAGTTTTTGTGCGAAGAGTTCAGCGTCGGCGAAGTCGCTCCAGCGGATGCCGTTGTAGCTGATCTTGTCCGCGAAGGTTGGACCGATGCCGCGGCGCGTTGTGCCTGTTGCGCCCGCGCCTTTGGCTTCTTCGTAAAGCCCATCCAGAATCTTATGATACGGCATGATAACGTGTGAACGCGGCGAAATGAACAGGCGCTTTTCGAGCTTGATGCCCGCGTCGATGAGCGAATTCATTTCCTCGATCAACACCGCCGGATCCATTACCACACCGCCGCCGATGAGACATTTCGCGCGCGGATAAAACACGCCCGATGGCACGAGATGAATTTTGAACGTGCCATGCTCATTGACAATCGTATGCCCCGCGTTGTTGCCGCCATTGAAGCGGGCGATGTAATCGAAATCGCCTGCGAATGTGTCAATGGCCTTGCCTTTGCCTTCGTCCCCCCATTGTGTTCCGAGAATGATCGTGACGGACATGATATCTCCTTATGATATTCGCCCTGCCTGCACCTGGCGCCCTGGCCTGGCCGCCAGGACAGGCCAGGCACAGGTGAGCGCAGCGCAGCGAAGTCGAAGGACGGGTTTCATCTGAAATTTGTGTTTCTAAATTATGTGCGCTTCGACTGCGGCTCTTCGACGAACGCTTCGATAAACTCAGCGCGACGCTCTCGGCCTCCGCTCAGCGCGAATTGTTATTTTATTATAGCATTGCGTGAATGGGAAGCGCGCCATATAATCGGCGCGGCTTGATAAACATACGAAGACCTGACATGCGGTGCACTGGGCTTGTCGAAGTGTCTCCTCCGCGCCGCTTCCATCCTTCACTATCGCGTGGATAACGGCCTTGATTGACCGAGTGCTCGTGAAGGCATGTCGGGTTTGTAATGGAGAATCTCATGAAAATACTGCCCGACCTTGCCCTGACGTACGACGACGTTCTGCTCGTGCCGCAATATTCCGATGTCCCTTCGCGGCGCAAATTATCAACGCAGACCAAACTCACACAAAAGATTGCCCTGCAGGCGCCAATTGTGTCTGCCAACATGGATACGGTGACCGAGAGCGAAATGGCGATTGCAATGGCGCGCGAGGGCGGGATTGGGATCATCCATCGTTTCATGTCCATTGATGATCAGGTACGGGAGATCGCGCGTGTGAAGAAGGCTGAATCGTTTGTGGTGGATAACCCAATTACACTGACTGTGGCTCATACCGTCGGTGACGTGAAAAAGATCGTCGAAGAGACTTACACGGGCGGGATTCTGATCCTCGACGAAAAAGGGCAGATCGTCGGCATCGTGACGACGCGTGACCTGCTTTTTGAGCAGGATGACAGCAAACTCGTTTCGGAGATCATGACGCGGGATGTTGTGACCGCGCCGCGTGACACGTCACTTGAACAGGCTGAAAAGATCCTGCATAAACATCGCGTGGAGAAACTTCCGCTCGTGGATTCCAAAGGGAAAGTGGCCGGCCTCATTACTCTCAAAGACATTATGAAGATTGCCGAATTCCCGAAGGCAACCAAGGATGAGCGCGGACGCCTCGCGGTGGGCGCGGCGGTTGGAGTGAAGGCAGGCGATCTCAAACGCGTGGAAAAACTTCTCGAAGCCGGCGCGGACTGCATCGTGGTGGACATCGCACACGGCGACTCACAGCTTGAAGTTGAGATCATCAAGGCCATTCGTAAAAACTTCACGAGCGCCCAGATCATTGGCGGGAACGTTGCCACAGCCGAAGGCACGCAGCGCCTCATTGATGCAGGCGCGGACGCGGTGAAGGTGGGCGTCGGTCCCGGCTCGATCTGCATCACGCGTATTGTGGCGGGCGCGGGTGTTCCGCAGCTCACGGCGGTGATCAACTGCGCGGCGGTCGCGCGTCCGCAGGGAATCCCCATCATTGCGGATGGCGGCGTCCGCACGTCGGGTGATCTGGTCAAGGCGCTGGCGGCAGGCGCTTCGACGGTGATGCTCGGCAGTCTGTTGGCAGGCACGGACGAAAGCCCCGGTCTGCTTATGACGCGCAAGGGACACCGTTACAAAGTCTCGCGCGGCATGGCCTCCCTGCAAGCGAACGTGGCGCGTAAAGTCCGCGAAGGCGAAGGCGAGATCACGCAGGAAGAGCTCGAGGATTACGTTTCCGAGGGCGTGGAAGCCGCCGTCCCGTATCGCGGCTCGGCGCGTGAAATGCTTACACAACTTATTGGCGGTTTGCAGTCAGGTATGAGCTACACCAATGCACACACTGTTGACGAATTACATGAGAAAGCCGTCTTCACACGAATGACAGAAGTTGGCCTGCGCGAATCCCGTCCGCATGATGTGGAAGTGATGTAAATGTTGTAATTATTCTCTTGTATTTCTCCTTTTTGGGCTGTGCTATACTGAAATTCAGTCCATTCAAAAAGGAGTTCTCATGCCAACCCGAATCCTTGTTGTGGATGATAATGAGATGAACCTGAAGCTGGTCAGCGCCACGCTTCAGACAGAGGGATATCAAGTGACCACTGCCCGCGATGGCCGCGAGGCGTTGGAATCAATCAAGAAACAACCTCCCGCGCTTGCCATTCTCGACGTGATGATGCCGGATATGGACGGTTATACCCTTTGCCGGCATTTTCGGCGGGAACCTTCCACTGCAACCATCCCGATCATCATTCTCACTGCCCTCAACCAGGTGGATGACAAAATCAAAGCCTTCGACTCGGGCGCGGACGACTTTATGGCCAAGCCGTTTGAACCGCAGGAACTACGCGCCAGGGTCAAGGTATTATTGCGGCGTGCATCCGAGCATGTTCCTGTTGAGGAGCAGGAACTTAAGGCCAAAATGATTGCGGTGTTCTCATTGCGCGGAGGCATGGGAGTATCCACGCTTGCCTCGAACCTGGCGATTGGTCTCTCACAAATTTGGGGAACACCGACGACGCTCGTGGATATGGCCTTTGTCAGCGGGCAAAGCGCCCTTCTGCTCGATTTGCCATTACGCAACACCTGGACAGATATTGGCCGTTCACCCGCGGACGAAATTGACCCCGACCTGTTGAACCGCGTCATTTTGCGCCACAGCGCGGGCGTGAACGTGCTTGCCTCTCCGCACCGCCCCGAAGACGCGGAAGTTGTCACCCCCGAACACGTACGCCAAACGCTGGAAATGCTTCGCAAGCAGTATAGTTACATCGTTCTCGATTTGCCTCATGATTTCTCGGAAACCACGTTAATCGGGCTGGATATGGCGGATCAAATCCTGCTCATGTTCGCCCCTGAAATGGCCTCCATCCGTTGCGCCGGGAATGCGCTGGGAACCTTCGAGCAACTCGAATATCCCGCCGAAAAAATTTCGTTGGTGCTCAACTGGCCCTTCAAAGGCAAGGGACTGCCGCGCAAGGAAATGGAAACCGCATTGAAAAAAGAAATTAGTGTGGTAATCCCGCACGCAGGCGACAGCCTCGTGACTGCCATCACCCTCGGCAAACCGCCTACCCTGCAAACTCCTCTCGATCCCCTCGGCACATTCCTCGAAGATCTCGCTTATCTTTATAGCAGGCAGGATCACAAAGATAATCCTCCCGAACAGCCCGGCCCGGGATGGAAACGTGTAAAGGACCGCGAAAAAACGCACCAGGCAAAATCAACCTAATGAGGATAAAGAACCGCCTCCCGCGTGACCGAAAGCGGGAGGCCGTTTGTTGTTATAATCGCCGCCATGAGCAAATCCCCCCGCCCCCTCGACCCCGAATCAAAACCCGATGACCGCGTAGACAATGCCCTTCGTCCGCAGAAACTGAATGACTTGATTGGGCAGGATCAGGTAAAAGAGAATCTGTCCATTCTCATCGCGGCCGCACTCGGACGCGGCGAGGCGCTGGATCACGTTCTGTTTTACGGGCCTCCCGGCTTGGGCAAGACCACCCTCGCACACGTTTTGGGAAACGAAATGGGTGTCAACGTAAAAGTGACGGCTGGCCCCGCCATCGAACGCGCGGGCGATCTGGCGGCCATCCTCACCAACCTGCGCGCTGGCGATGTCCTCTTCATTGACGAAGTCCATCGTCTGGGCAGGGCAGTGGAGGAAGTGCTTTATCCCGCCATGGAAGATTTTGCGCTGGATATTGTGATCGGCAAAGGGCCGTCGGCGCGATCCATTCGGTTGAAATTGCCGCGCTTCACGGTTGTCGGCGCGACGACGAGGCTGGCTTTGGTCACGGCCCCGTTGCGGGCGCGTTTCGGCGCAGTGTATCGGCTGGATTACTATGATTTAAACGCGATGCAGGCCATCGTCACGCGTGCGGCGGGCATGTTGAAAGTCCCCGCTGAAAATGGCGGAGTCGAAGAAATCGCACGCCGCGCCCGCGGCACACCGCGCGTCGCCTTGCGCCTGCTGAGGAGAGTCCGCGATTTCGCCCAAGTCCGCGCGGATGGGACGGTCAGCAAAAAGGTTGCCAGGGAAGCGCTGGATTTGTTGCAGGTTGACCCGCTCGGTTTGGATGATGTGGATCGGCGCGTGCTCAAAACTATCATCGAAAAATATAACGGCGGCCCGGTTGGCCTGAACACGATTGCCGCTTCGATCAGCGAAGAACAGGATACGATCATGGACGTGGTCGAGCCGTATCTTCTGCAGCTCGGCTTCCTCGACCGCACCCCGCAGGGACGCATCGCCACCAAACCCGCGTATGAGCATTTGGGGCTGGATTATACGGAGGAAGGACAGCCGAGGCTGTTGTAGTTGACGAAATGCCCGGATATATAATTTGCAATGAAAGGAAGTTGCTATGTTACAGGAAATTGTGATCAAGGCAAATGCAAATGAATCACTCAAGCCTCTGGTGGAAGTGGCGATTCGGAATCAATTGAAAGCGTTGCAACATGGCATTAATCGCACCAAAGAGCGAATTGCTGAGTTTGAGAAGCGCGCGGAAATGTCTTCGGCGGAATTTGAGAAAAAATTGGAAGCGGAAAAGATCGAAGAGACTCTTGAAACGATAGACTGGAATATGGAACTCGCGGCTTTGCGTTTGCTGGAGGGACAATACCAATCGCTCAGCGAGGCGAAAATTGATTGAGCAGTATTTCCAGTCTATTTTGGATTTGCTTGCCAGTCTGCCGTTTGTTGAATCGTCCGATGTTAATCTTGAAAAACGCGGTGACCTGGTGGGCTTTATTCGCGGCGAGGTGGAATTCAATGACAATTCCGTGTTGTTCTTTCGCGAATTGACCGATCTCCGCCCGTCTTTGCAAAAGATTATGTATGCGTATCACTATCAAAGGGCAGATGGCTCGCTGGTTTTTCGTTACGATAATACTGCCCATCATAGATCAGTCCCCACATTTCCATCTCACAAACACTTGATGGGTGGAGATGTAACATCCTCAGGCGTACCCTCGTTGGAGAAAGTTTTGCGGGAGATTGAAGCATTGATTTTACAAGAATAAGACAAGATCACATGGAAACAATTGCCCGTTATCTCATGCTTGGCGGAGTTGCCCTGTTTTTGATCGGCGGCGGGATTTTCCTTGCTGCAAAACTTGGTTTTCCCCTTGGCCGCCTGCCTGGGGACATTCGCATTGAGCGCGATGGGTTTTCCTTTTATTTCCCTATAACGAGTTCGATATTGGTTTCGGTGGTGTTGACGATCTTGTCGAACCTGATTTCGAGATTTTGGAAAAAGTAGGACTCGACTTTTGCACCTTAAAAACCAATACACCAGACAGTCCATTTTAACTTGAAAAGGCTCTCGATTCGCAGGACTGGGACAATACCTAACCTGCCCGCATTCTTTAGAAAAGCGGAACAACAACTGCTTGAGAATTG
>JACRLC010000022.1 GCA_016235425.1 Chloroflexota bacterium
GGAAATGATCATGCCTGGAGACGATGTGAACCTGACGGTGCAGTTGATCGTGCCGGTGGCGCTGGAGCAGGGTTCCAAGTTCGCCATTCGCGAAGGCGGTCTCACCGTCGGTGCGGGTGTCGTGACCAAGATTCTCGAATAATTAGCGAAAGTTGGTAAGTTAGAATGGCTTCTAAAAAGAAAGATGTCCGCCCGGTCATTACCCTCCAGTGCAATGACTGCAAAGAGCGGAATTACACCACCGAGAAGAATCGCCGCAACGATCCGAATCGGTTGGAATTCAACAAATACTGTCCGCGTTGCAGGAAACATACACAGCATCGCGAGACCAAGTAATTCGTTAGTTTGGTAGTTTAGATAGTTGGGTAGTTTGGTAGTTGTGCTATAAAACTACGAAACCACGCAACTAGGCAACTACTGAACTAATCTAGGCCAGTAGCTCAATTGGTAGAGCACTCGTCTCCAAAACGAGCGGTTGTGGGTTCGATTCCTGCCTGGCCTGCCTGTGGCAACGCCGCTTTACATGGGCGGCGTTTTAGCCGTAAAATGACGAAGGAGTAATCCCTTGGCCGAGAAGGATAAGAGAACCCGGAAAAGCGAGAATGCCGTCCAACGCTATTTTCGCGAAACGACCGGCGAACTACGGAAAGTGACCTGGCCCACCTGGCCCGAAGCGCGTCGCCTTACATGGCTGGTGTTGCTGGTAATGGTTATCGTTGGTATGTTTCTAGCAAGTGTGGATGCGCTCGCCGGGTTTTTGTTGGATCTGGTGCTGGGCATATAACCGGCAACTTGAATTGAGGATCTGATGGACGTGCAGGAACCGCAAGAGGAGTTTGAACAGGAAACGCAGGACGAACAAGCCGAGGAGCAGAACGCTCCTGCGGAGATCGCTTCATCCCCGGACCCTGAACCTGCCGCGCCTTCCAAAGATCAGATTCCTTCCGAACTGCCCCCCGTTGAAACCACCGTTGAAGGCCCGGCCTGGTACGTGATCCATTGCTATTCGGGTTACGAGAACAAGGTACGTCATAACCTTGAGCAGCGTATCGAAACGATGGGCATGAAAGACAAGATCTTCGACGTGGTCATCCCGACCCAGGAGGAGATCGAAGTCAAGGATGGCAAGCGCCGCACGGTAGAGCGTCACATTTTCCCCGGCTACGTGCTGGTGAACCTGATCCTCACCGAAGAATCGTGGTACGTGGTTCGCAACACTCCGGGTGTGACTGGCTTCGTGGGCATGGGCAACAGCCCCACGCCTTTGCGTCCTGAGGAAGTCTCGCAGATCGTCAAACGCATGGAAGCCGAAGCGCCGACGGTCAAGGTCACATTCAAAGTGGGAGAGCGCGTCCGCATTGTGGACGGACCGTTCAACGATTTCCGCGGCGTGGTCTCCGAGATTGATATGGAGCGTACGAAGGTCCGCGTGATGGTGAGTTTCTTCGGACGAGAAACGCCTGTGGAGTTGGATTTCCTGCAGGTTGAGAAGGCGTAAGCGGACTGAAGTCCGCAGTCCTGAAAATTAATTAAACGGTAGCAGGCCGAAAGCCTGGCCTGATGCGGTGGGAGGGTCTCCCAAAATGACCCGCTAAAACCACGAAGGAGTTAAGTCAAAATGGCAAAGAAGTTTAAAGCAATTGTTCGTTTGCAGATTGAAGCCGGGAAAGCCAATCCTGCGCCCCCAATCGGCCCTGCGCTGGCCGGTCATGGAATCAACATTATGGCGTTCTGCAAGGAATATAACGCGCGCACGTCGAATCGCGCGGGCGAAGTTCTCCCTGCAGAAATCACGGTGTACACCGATGGCTCGTTCACATTTGTGCTGAAAACCCCGCCCGCGGCGGTTCTGCTTCGCAAGGCCGCAAAAGTGGAAAAGGGTTCCGGTGTGCCGAATAAGGATAAGGTCGGCAAGGTGACGCGCCAGCAGGTGAAGGAAATCGCCGAGTTGAAAATGAAAGACCTCAACGCGATTGATCTCGAGGGCGCGATGTTGCAGATCGAAGGCACCGCCCGTTCGATGGGTATTACGGTGACCGATTAATTTTGTGGGAGGGTTGTTCGTCTTGTAGTCGCTTAGTTTCGTAGTCTCATGGTCACGCCCGCAAGACTATTTGACTACCAGACCATATGACTATCAGACTACTACCCGCTTGCACCACGGAGGAACAAATGACTAAACACGGTAAGAAATACAAGGCGGCTCTCGCCAAAGTTGATATTGAAAAAGTATATTCTTCGCGCGAGGCGGTTGCACTCGCCAAGGAAACCAGCATCACCAAATTCGATTCGACGGTGGAAGTTCACATGCGTACCGCGCTCGACCCGCGCCAGGCGGATCAGCAAGTGCGTGACGTAGTCGTTCTTCCGCACGGCTTGGGTAAGACTGTACGTGTGCTGGTCTTCGCTCAAGGCGAAGGCGCGGCGACCGCTCGTTCGGCTGGCGCGGACCTCGTCGCTGATGACGATGAAACCTTGAAGAAGATCGAAGGCGGAATGCTCGATTTCGATGTGGCGATTGCCACGCCGGATGCGATGGGCAAGGTTGGCCGTCTGGGCCGTATACTTGGCCCGCGTGGTTTGATGCCGAATCCGAAAGCCGGAACGGTTGTCCCCGCACAGGATATGGAACGCGCCATCAAGGAAGCCAAAGCTGGCCGCGTCGAATTCCGCCTCGATAAAACCGCGAATATTCACGTTTCCATTGGTAAGGCTTCGTTCGATGCCGATAAACTTTATGAGAATTTTGCCGCTTTGATGGATGCTGTCCGCAAGGCGCGTCCGGCTGGCGCAAAAGGCACGTACATCAAGCACATTACTGTAACCACGACCATGGGCCCCGGAATCAAGATCGATCCTAATGAAGCCCAGACTCTTGAGGTGACCGAGTAGTAATACTCGTTATCTAATATAGCCACTTCGCCGATGAAGGCGGGTGCCCTTCGACTGCGGGTTTCAGTGAAGGGCTGGGAGACCCAGCCCCTACCCAACCCTTTGTTCAGGGCTTAATTTCCTGCTCAGGTGAGGACTGATAGAAAAATTCAGCGCGTTCGCGCTGATTCCCTCCTGGGACTAAAAGTCTTTGCCTGCGTGCGGTAGGTGAGTTTCCTGCCGAAAGTGGCAAAGACTTTTTATTTGAAAGGAGGTGAAGTCCCTTTGGCAATTTCCAAGCAACGCAAGGAAGAAGTGCTGGCCGAGTACACAAACTGGCTCAAGCGCAGTGAAGCCGTGATCCTTGTGGAATATACCGGCGTGAAGATGAAGGATCTGGATAACATCCGCTCCAAGATCCGCGATACAGGCGGTGAATTCCATATTGTGAAGAACACGCTCGTCCGCCGCGCTTTCAAGGATACCGGCATGGATCTTCCCGAGGATTACCTCGTGAAGAGTACCGCTATCTCCTTCGCATTTTCAGACCCTGCCTCAACCGCAAAAGCCCTGACCGACGCGACGAAAGGTAGTGAGTTCGTCAAGGTGAAGGGCGGTTTCATGAGCGGTCAAGCACTAAGCGCCGCGCAGGTGAAAGCGCTGGCAGATATGCCGCCGTTGCCTGTCATGCGTGCCACGTTGTTGGGCGTTTTGCAGGCTCCCGCAGGCAAGCTCGTCCGCACGATTGCCGAACCCGCACGTGGTTTGGCCGCCGTCATCAAGGCCTTCTCGGAGAAGGCTCCTGCCGCGGCGTAGCATTTTCAATTTCGCTCTTTCCTTTGTGTCATTCTGAGGGTGCGGAGCGCCCGAAGAATCTCAGTAACTGGAGATACTTCGCTTCGCTCACCTGTGCCTGCACACGGTGCAGACAGGATGACAATCAATAAATAACCTCTATAGAAAGCCAGGAGTAACAAACAATGTCCGAAAAGCTCGAAAAACTCGTGGAAGAACTTTCCACTCTGTCCGTCCTCGAGGCGGCTGATCTCGTGAAGAAGCTCGAAGAGAAGTGGGGCGTTTCCGCCGCCGCTCCCGTAGCCATGGCCGCCATGGCTGGCCCTGCCGCCGCCGCTGAGCCTGTTGAAGAGAAGACCGAATTCGACGTGGTCATCAAGGATGCCGGCGCGAAGAAGATTGACGTGATCAAAGTTATCCGCCAGTTGACCAGCCTGGGCCTCGGCGAAGCCAAAACCATGGCTGAGACCGCTGGCGGCAAAGTTCTTTCCGCGGTGGGCAAGGATGCCGCCATGGATGCCAAGAAGAAGCTCGAAGAAGCCGGCGCAAGCGTCGTTGTCGAGTAATTCACGGTTTTTTAGCACGAATCCCTGCTTTTGCAGGGAAAAAAGACGGCTCGTGAGGGCCGTCTTTGCATTTAAGTAAGGGGGTACCGATTTCCTATTTTAACTGATTGACTCTGACCCCAAAAATCCCTATAATGGCGTCAATTGGTCTGACCACCATACCACAGGATTTCAGATGAAAATTGAACCTATTGCCCACAAAACTTTGGCCGAAGCAGTTGCAAGCAAATTGACCGCCTCGCTTTTGGATGGCGATCTCAAGCCTGGTACGCAACTGCCGCCGGAGCGTGAACTCATCACCAAATTCGGCATCAGCCGCACCACCCTGCGTGAAGCGCTCAAGATGATGGAAAATAATAATTTGATCGAGTCGCGGAAAAATGTCGGTTGGTTCGCGCGGCAAATCGACGAGTCGAACCTGACCCAGGCGAAGGAAATTGCCGGGTCGGCCGCGCAGGCTGAACGTCTCGCGCGAAGCGAGCCGCCCACGGGACCGATCCGCCTGCCGATCGCGATGGAGAAGCCCATCCGCATTCCGAATCTCAGTAAGGACCGCCTTGGCACGTTCGAGTTCATTTCGTGGTGGGACCGTGAGAAAGTCCAGAACGCGAAGGTGATGGTGATTGGCGCAGGGGCGCTGGGAAATGAGGTTATCAAGAATCTGGCGTTGATGGGCATCGGGCATATTTTTATCGTGGACTTCGACAAGATCGAAGCCGCAAATTTGAGCCGTTCGGTTTTGTTCCGCGAGTCGGATAACAACCGAAGCAAGGCTGAGATCGCGGCGGCGCGGGCGAAGTCCGTCAACCCGGATGTGCATGTGCAATATCTCAACGGTGACGTGACGACCAGGCTCGGCCTGGGCATATTCCGCCGCATGGATGTGATCATCGGCTGTCTCGATAATCGTGAAGCGCGGCTGGCCGTTAACCGTTTTTGTTATTGGATGGGCAAGCCCTGGGTGGATGGCGCGATCCAGGAACTGCTCGGATTGGTGCGTGTCTTTGTGCCGGGGCAGGGGGCCTGTTACGAATGCACGCTCACCGAACAAGCCATTCGCGATTTATCTCTTCGTTATTCATGCCCTTTGCTTGCGCGGCAAAATATTTTGCTCGGCAAAGTACCGACGACTCCGACGATTGCCTCGATCATCGGCGCGATGCAATCACAGGAAGCATTGAAACTGATCAACAACATGCCTGTCGAACCTGGCAAGGTGACTCACTTCAACGGCATGGTCAACGAGATGCACACCACGGCATATTCCCCGCGCGAAGATTGCGAATCACACTGGACCTATGGGGATGTCACCGAACTACCGGCACGCGCCGAGCGGACAACTTTGGACGACCTGCTCCGCATCGCTTGCGCGGACCTCGGACTGAATGCCGTTATCGAGCTGGACCAGGAACTGGTGACGAAACTCGAATGCCCGAACTGCCACACCGTGGAAGAAGTTTTGCGCCCGCTTAGCGAAGTAACTTTTGAAGCCGGTCATTGCCCGACGTGCGGCATCCTGCGCGAGGCATCCATGACACACGTGATCACCGGCGAAGAGAATTTCCTGCACCGGACTTTGTCGAGCGTGGGCGTGCCGCCTCTCCACATCATACGCGCGCATAACGGCGTGGAGTATCGTTTTTATGAATTGAGCGCGGATTTGCCCGATGCCCTGCATTTTCGCCACTATGTATCGACGATCAAAATCGACAATAAAAAGCCCCGCATTCGCATTAAAGACAAGGTGCAGTTGAAAGATGTTAAAGAGAAACCGGTCTTGCGATTGCGCGGCGGCCGGGTTCGTCTGCGCGATTAGTGTAAACGGATCTTGAAATGTTTCGTGCTGCCACAATGAGCGATTCTTATTCCACTCCCACCCGCCAGTCAGGTTTCTTTGGAAAGCTGGTGCTGTTCCTATTGTTCATCACGGGAATCGTGTTATTGCTGGTTTTACTCAACTACAACCAAACCAACCTGCCGCAAATGTGGATGACCGTGTTTGCGGCCGCGAGTATCGGCCTGGCCTCCGGGCTTGGCTCCCGTGTGCTCTTTTATGAACGGCCAGGGTTTACTCGATTCTCTATGGCATTGATCGCCCTGCCGCTGGGATTATTTGGGCTTGGATTCTTTACCAATTGGAAAATGGGAATTGGCCCATTGGAACCCTGGCTGGCAGGAATTATTGACTTGGGCCAGCTTGCCCAACTTGGCGGCGGCCTGTTGGTTTGCATCCTTGGCTTGCGGGCGTGGTGGAACTCAACTGCAAATTATGAGGAGGTGGTTTCGCAGGTGCACCGCTCTTCAAGGCGCAGGGAACAGGCGCGTACGTCATCCTCCGTGCAACTGCCCCGGTTCAGTTTCCCTCATTTCAGCCCCCCGCGCTTTCAAGTGCCTGAGAGCTGGTCCCTCCGATCAAAGGGAAATGGACGGCTGAAACTTGCTCATCGAAAAAAGTCGAGAGCGCGGGACCGTCTTGCACCGCCGGTTGAAAAACTGATGGTTTCCCGTCCGGAAAAACCGGTTCGTCCCAAGCGCAGAAAAGGCCTGCGAAGGAAGCCGGAATTGCAACTCTCGGTCTATGAGGAGCACCGCTGTCCCTATTGCCTGGAAGATGTCAAACGGAATGACCCGCGCGGCGTGAAGGAATGCGATATTTGCCATACGCTGCATCATGCGGATTGTTGGAATGTAACTGGCATGTGCCAGGTACCTCATTTGAATTCTTTGAATCCATGACGGAGGAATTTGTTATGCCAGATATGAGTGTCACGATTGTTCTCCCCAGTGGCGGAGCGCGATCCGCCGAAGTGCCAGATGATGTGACCCTGCATGAACTAATGCCGGAGTTGACTTCACTGCTGGAACTTCCAACCGTCGGGCCCGATGGACGGCCGATGGGCTATCGCCTCGACAGCAAGGCGCTTGGAAGGGAACTGAAAGATAATGAAACGCTTGCCGCCGCCGGCATTCCCGAAAATGACCGGCTCATGCTCACTGCCGATATCACGGCTGGCGGAGTGATCTCTGTTGCGGGAAGTCCGCGTATGAGGCGGTTGAAGGCCGATTATGAGTTGATGCAGGAGTTGGATGCCCGCAGTGACTTGATATCCTTCAAGGCGGTTGGCGCCCGTCCCGGTGTGCCGCCGGAAAGATATATTGTCACCTTTACCTGCAAGAGCATCGCCAGCGTGGATCGTTCGGGCAAGCCGCAATATGCCAGCCATCATCAAGTGGAGATCTATCTGCATAACCAGTACCCGCAGCGTTGGCCGGGTATGAAGTGGCTCACGCCCATCTGGCATCCAAATATCAACCATTTGAACGGCAGTGTCTGTATTGATGCCGCCTGGTGGACGGCCAGCCGGTCGTTGGACCGCCTGATCATCATGCTGGGCGAGATGTTGCAATGGAAGAATTTCCACGATGATCCCACAAAGCCGCCGTTTCCCTGGGACGCGGAAGCAGCTCGATGGTCCCGCGAGTACCGCAAGAAACATGCCAATGAGTTTCCAGTGGACCATCGCGAATTACTTAGGCCGGAACGAGTGAAGGTTAAGCCAGTCGATCAAAAGAAGAAACCTCTCATTCGATTGAAATAGTCAATTGCCGCGCGCGCAAAAGTCGTATCCATATTTGTACCAACTATAGAAAAGGAGAAAATCATGTCTGATATACCTGTTACCCTCGTGCTTCCGTCAGGAGGCAGTCGCAGTGCGGAAGTTCCCGATGACGTGGTCGTGAAGGATCTGCTTCCCGAATTGACCACTTCCCTGGAACTGCCCACCACCGGTCCTGATGGCCGCCCCATGTCCTATCGTTTGGACAGCAAGGCGCTGGGCCGCGAACTGAAGGAGGAGGAGACTCTCTCCCAGGCAGGCATTCCGCAAAACGACCGTTTGATGATGACCGCGGATGTTACCGCGGGGTAGTAAATTCCTTCGTTCGGGTCGCTCCCATCCATGGGAGCGACCCGAACATAACCACACTGCATTGGGAGCATAATGGCAAGCATCGGTATTCGCCTTTCTTCTCCAAACAGCGTCAGGCCCAGGGAAGCCTGTATGCCCCTGGCGCGTTCAAAGCGTTGGGAGTCGCCTCATGAATTCAAGGGCGCCCAGCCGCTGGTGAAAGTCTTCCTTTCCCAATCGGCCTATTGCCGCATCCACTTGCATTCAAACAGCGAATTGGACGATGAAGTGGGCGGCGCGCTGGTTGGCCTGTGGTGCCGTGACCGCGATTCCGATGAGCAATTCGTTGTGGTGCAGAACATGCTGCCCGCCCGCCATACCCGCCAGGGCAGTGTGTACCTTACTTTTACCCAGGATACGCTTGTTGGTTTTCACGATGAGATCGAAAAGAATCACAACGGAAAAAGGATTGTGGGCTGGTATCACACACATCCGCGCATGGGCGTTTTTCTTTCTCACTACGATACCTGGTTGCATAACAATTTCTTTCCCGAACCCTGGCAGGTTGCATTAGTGGTTGAGCCGCATACCTCGGTGGCCGGATTTTTCGTCCGCCGCGATGATGGCGCACTCGACCCAACCCGCTACTTTGGCTTCTACGAACTTAACGGCAATCTCGGAAGAAGCATGGTCGAATGGCATAACCTGCAAGGATCAGAGGAAGAAAGTGTAGGAGGCTAAATTATGAACAGACAAATGCGCACGTACTACTATGCCATCCTTGGTGCGATCGGCGGCTTGATCAGCTGGCAGGTCAGCGACGTTCTCGGCTTGTCGTTTGTCACAAACCTTTACCTGAGTGAAGCCGTCGTCGGCGCGCTGTTGGGCCTGATTATCGGCCTGTTTATCGGCCTCACCGAGGGCCTGCTCACGCGAAATTTTGTCCAGGCCATCAAAGCCGGTTTGTTCAGCGCCATGCTCGGCCTCGCGGCGGGAGCCATTGGCCTGCCATTGAGCGAGTTCCTCTTTCAGGCGGTGGGAGCGGGTCTCTTTGGCCGCGCGCTCGGCTGGGCCATCTTCGGCCTCCTGCTTGGGTTGGCCGAAGGCGTCGTTGGCAAGAGCCAGGCCTGGAAAGGCATGCTCGGCGGCCTCATCGGCGGCGCGCTTGGCGGCGTTTTGCTTGAAAGCACGCATAACTGGCTGAGTGACCCCGTCACCGGCAAAGCCGCGGGCCTTGTTTTGCTGGGTGCATCCGTTGGCGCGTTCATCTCGCTCATCGTCGTCCTGCTCTCGCGCGCCTGGCTGGAGGTCACCTCCGGAAAACTCAAAGGCACCGAATTCATCCTCGATAAATTCATGCGGTCTGGCGGCCCGGCCGTGGCCATCGGCAGTTCCCCGCTTAAATCCGAGATTGTTTTACCCGACCCCGATATTGCTCCCCAGCACGCCATGCTTACCGGCGATGGAATGCGCTTCTCGCTCAAAGACATGAGTCTTGCAGGCACTTACATTAACGGAAAAAAGATCGAACTCACGCAACTTGCCAATGGACAAAAGATTCGCATGGGCAATACCGAGATGATTTACCACGAAAAGAGGTAACCATGCAGACAAAATGGTACCGCTTCCTTCCGACCCTTATCCTGCTCGCGTTGCTCCTGCTTTCATCGCCCCTGACGGTTTTCGCGCAGGACGACACGCAAATCCGCATCACGCAGGTGGATAACTCCAAATTCCCGAACGTGACCGTTTACGTTTCAGTCACCAATGCGGCCGGTGATCCCGTGGGCGTGGACCCGAGCACCATTCAGATTTCCGAGAATGGCACAGCGATGACGCCCGTGGATGTCCGCGGCGGCGGTGAAGTGGGCGGAAATGCCATCCCTGTGACGACCATGCTTGTAATGGATATTTCCGGCAGCATGGACAAAAACAACAAGATCGGCGCGGCGAGAGATGCGGCCAAAACTTACGTGAGCCAGATGCGCCCCGGCGACCAGGCTGGGTTGATGGCTTACGATACGCAAGTCTATAATATCCACCCCATCACCAGCGATATTTCCGCATTGATCAGCGCCATTGACGGGCTTCGGAGCGGCAGTGACACTGCCATGTACGACGCGTTAGCCGAAGCCGAAAAAGCCCTCGAAGGCGTCGCTGGCCGTAAAGCGGTCATCGTCCTCACCGACGGATTAGATAACCAGAGTCACGTCACCGCGGATGATGTCGTTGCCGGAATCAGTGAAAGCGGGCTTACGATTTCCGCGATCGGTTTTGGCGATGCAGGCGTCACCGGCCAAACCGGCCTCGACGAAGCCGGCTTGAAATCGCTGGCCGAAAAGACCGGCGGTCTCTACAGCTTTGCCACCGATGCCCAGGCATTGTCCGCGTTCTATCAGCAATACGGGCAATCCCTGCAAAGCGAGTACGCGATCACCTACGTGTCCCCGTCCACTTTGCGTGACGGAGTCAATCGCGGCCTCAGTGTATCGTTCGCCGCGGCAGGCGGCCAGGTGACCGGGGAGGCGCAATACAACCCCGGCGGAGTCCTGCCTGAGGTCCCTGCCAAATCGTGGACATTGTTTGGCGCGATCCTCGCCGGGTTGCTCCTGCTGTTGCTCATCCCATTTGTGATCGCGCGCGGCAGCGGGCTGTTTAGCGGATGGAAGCGAAAAGACAAGGTGAAATTAGCCAACGCAAGTAGTGGCAGTGCCGGCGGAAGCAGTGGTTCTGGCGCTGGCAAAGGAAGCGGCAAAAAACCGCGCATCAAAATCAAATAGAAATTTCAATCAAAAGATGGCTTTCCACAGCCGTCTTTTGATTGACACTATTTTGCTCCTGGCCCAGTTGCCGAGATGATCGCTCCGTCATTCCATTCGGGATCATCGGCAAGGAAGGAACGGAAGATCAGGTAGCGTTCATGTTGTGCAGGATCGTCCGCGTTAGCCTGGTATGACTCCCTGTCTTTGAAGATCGCCGCCAGATAAAACACGTCCGAGTCTGTGTCGGTTTGGAAAATATAATCTGCAATCCAGCCGGGGATGTTGGATGAGTCAAAACTGTCCATCTTT
The DNA here is from genome assembly GCA_016235425.1 of Chloroflexota bacterium. Taxonomy (GTDB): domain Bacteria; phylum Chloroflexota; class Anaerolineae; order Anaerolineales; family Villigracilaceae; genus JAKOVF01. The sequence goes on from JACRLC010000022.1 coordinate 11,212, forward strand.
CTCTTGAACTCCTCCTTGTCCACATCGGGTCGAACGCGGAAACGTGCAATCGTTCCATACATATAAGCCTCCTATCTTGTTATGACCGTCCCGCAGGCTTTTCGGACAGATAAATTGTGGAGACAAAAACCTGCGGGACGTTTTGCCCTGGATAATTGATTTTACACCTTGCAGGAATCAAAAAGAGACGGCTCATCACCGTCTCTTTTGTGTTTGAACTTGTTATGCCGCGAAGCTGTCCACTTTGCGAATGACCATCACCACTTTGCCTTTGATCTCCAGTGGGTCACTCTTGCTGACGTAGATCGGTCCCATGGTGGGATTTGCAGGCTGCAGGCGATAACGGTCTTTTTCCTTGTAGAAATACTTCAGCGTGGTTTCGTTTCGTTCGGGAAGCCAGACGGCAACCATATCGCCGTTCTTTGCTTCCTGCGCGGACTTCATGATGACGATGTCTCCATCATTGATCATGGCGTCGATCATTGATTCGCCTTCCACCTCAAGGGCGAAGAGTTCCTTGCCCTTTTCCTTAGAAGGCATCAGCGACATGGCAATGTCCACTGAATCTTCGGGAGTGAACAGGGGGAAATCCGCGCCTGATGGGACTGGTATGGGGACACCGGCTTGAATACGTCCAAGCATCGGCACGCGGAGCATGTCGCCAAGCGGGCTGGGACCGGTCAGGCGCACGCCGCGCGAAATCTTGCGGTCGCGTTCGATGTGCCCGGATTTCTCCAGTTGGTCGAGATAGTAATTAACGACCGAAGTGGATGAAATGCCGCAGTTCTCGCCAATCTCGCGGATGGACGGCGGATGCTTGAATTTCCGCTGGTAATCCTGAATAAAGTTAATGATCTTTTGGTGGCGTTCGCCCAGACCTTTGCTTTTTCGAACCATCATCATAAGGGCCTCCTGCCAATAACTGGCACGGTGAGCATTAATCGCTCATTTGTGCTACGAATAATACTCGAACGCCTGTTCTGTGTCAAGTGTTAACAAATTGCAGTTTTATTGTCCGTCTCCTGTAATTAAATCCATGTTCTGCGCCGCATCCACAGGAACATGAAGATTGGGAATGAAAGGATCACGACCATCATGGCGACGAATACCTGCTGGCTTGTCCAGCCCGCGAGATGCGCGATCGGTTCAAAGAAATTCATCCCGAAGAATCCGGTGACGAAGGTGATCGGCATAAATAACGTGGTAATAATCGTGAGGGTTTTCATGATCTCGTTCATGCGATTGTTGACGACCGATAAATAAGTGTCCAATGCGCCGCTGACGAGGTCGCGTAAGCTCTCGTTCAAATCGTGCAGGCGGACGAGGTGATCGTAAATATCGCGGAAAAAGACGCGGTCTTTCGGATCTATCATGCGGTAATCGTCGCGGGCGAGTTTATTCAACACTTCGCGCTGGGGCAGGATGATGCGCCGCATCGAAAGCAACACGCGTTTGAGGCCGAAGATCTGTTCGAGAGTTGTGGGTGTGGGACGATCAAAAACCTGATCTTCGATCCGGTCAATTTGCTGATCGATTTCCTCGACGAGTGGCATGTATCCGGTCACGAGGGTATCGATGATTCGATAGAGCAGGTGATCGGCGCCTTCCTGCATGTGGCGCTGGTCGCGCTGGCAGGCGATCCACGTATCTTCAATGGACGCCACCAGTTGATCGTGATGAGTGATGACGTAGTTGCGCCCGAGGAAGATATCCAGTTCATCCACTTCGGATGAAAAGTAACCATCCTCGCGTTTGTAGTTCATCACATTCAAAACGAGGTAAAGATAATCGCCCCAGTCGTCAATTTTGGGAGTATGGGTTTCCTGCAGGGCGTCATCTATTGCCAGTGGGTGAAAGCCAAATTCACTCAAGATCGGTTCGGCAATCTCCGGGGGTTCGCCAATGAAATCGAGCCAGAGCAGGCCTCGACGGTCCCGAATGAGGCGTTGAAATTCGCGAGGGGGAATGTCTGTGCGGATGGGCTTGCCGGGAGTGTAAAAAAGGGCGCGGATCATGAAATTCTCCGATTTTTGGATGAAGGTTTGATTTTCTTGATGTTGAGATTGAAAATCTTAATTAGTACTTGACAAAATTTAAATAATCGGTATAATTTTGTTAGAAATTGAGTGAAGTTCCTTAATTTGTTTCAAGAGTCGTTCCTTTTTAGTGCCAAAGGAGTTTCTGATGGACAACTTGTATCCTGAAAAATTATCTGAACTGCAACGCCGGAAAATCCAGGAAGAAATGGATGCCATCCGGCTGGAGGAAGAGGCCGCGAAGGGCCAGTCAAAATGGTTGGACAAGAACCTCGCCGCTCTCGGTAGTTGGATGATAAAGCGCGGCGAGAAATTGCGTGACCGCAGGCAGTTCAACGTTACAACAAATATCTCTCGTATGAAGGGTTGATGAAAATGTTCAAAAACACGTTTGCCAATGCCTCCAAAATTTATCACGAATACCCGCGCACGTTCTGGACGCTGGTGATGATCACTTTCATTGATCGCATTGGCGGCGCGTTGATCTTCCCGTTTTTTGCCCTCTATCTTACCAGCAAATTTAACGTGGGCATGACCGACGTAGGCGTGCTTTTCGCGACCTTTTCGCTTTCCTCGTTTGTTGGCTCCGCGATCGGCGGCGCGCTCACTGATCGCTTTGGCCGCAAAGGGATCATCATCTTCGGTTTGATCGCTTCTTCGTTCAGCACGGTGGCAATGGGCTTTGCCGGTTCATTTGAATTCTTCTTCGTGCTGGCGCTCTTCGTCGGTATTCTCACCGATGTGGCCGGGCCAGCGCATCAGGCCATGGTTGCGGACATCCTGCCCGAGGAGAAACGCGCCGACGGATACGGGATCCTGCGGGTGGCATTCAACCTGTCTGTGGTGATCGGCCCCGCGATCGGCGGATTTTTGGCGGCTCGTTCCTACTTAATGCTGTTCCTCACTGACGCAACGATCTCTCTCCTGACCGTCGTCCTGATCTCGTTATTTTTGCCGGAGACGAAACCCGAGGCTCACCCCGACGCACCGAAAGAAACCATGGCCAAGACTTTTGGCGGTTATGGGAAAGTATTCTGTGATGCGGCCTTCATGCTCTTCCTGGGCGCGGTGCTGTTGGAAGTGTTCACTTATATGAACATGAATACCACGCTCGGCGTATACCTGCGTGATCAACACGGCACGCCTGAATCGGGTTATGGGTTACTGCTCAGCCTGAATGCCGCGATGGTGGTGCTGATGCAATTCCCGATCACGCGGCGCATCGAAAAATTCCCGCCCATGCTGATGATGGCGCTTGGAACGTTCCTGTACGCGGTCGGTTTCGCGATGTATGGATTTGTGGGCGCATACAGCATGTTCATGCTGGCGATGGTCATCATTACCATCGGTGAAATGATTGTCGCACCCGTTTCGCAGGCCCTCGTCGCATCCTTTGCCCCCGAAGATATGCGCGGACGTTACATGGCCGTATCCGGTTTTTCGTGGGGTATTCCATACGCGATTGGCCCCTACCTGGCTGGCCTCGTGCTGGACGGTCCCCGCCCGGACTTTTTATGGTACGCCGCCGGTTTTATTGGTATATTATCCACTCTTGGCTTCCTGGCATTGCATCGAATGCGGCAGACTCGTGAAGTGAAGGCAGTGCCTGGGGTAGTAGTTTAATTTTTTACGCAGAACGTCCCGCCCCGTCCTGGCCCGGACGGGACAGGGAAGGTTTCCTTGAAAAACCTTGTTGAGCCGCTCAAACCTTCGGGACGGTGCGTAACATCAGTTAAAAAATTAATGATGTCATTGAGAGCGAAGCGAAGCAATCCCCGATTAAACGGGAAAATCTCGTAGATGAAGTTTTTCCGATAAAGAGAGATTGCTTCCCTGTCCTGGACGGACAGTCCAGGGCGCAGGCGGGCTTCGCCCTCGCAATGACATAAATCCAATCTGGAGGAACCATGCGACCTGCACCTACTCGTTGTCCGATCTGCGAATCCGAACTGGAAGTCGTCCGTTTGCATTGCCCATCGTGCGACACATCCATCGAGGGACATTTTGCTTCGGGTCATTTTGCGAACCTCACGCCCGAGCAAATGGAATTTATCTTTACGTTCGTGCGCGTCGAAGGCAAGATCAACCGCATGGAGCAGGAGATCGGGCTTTCGTATCCCACCATCCGCAACCGCCTGCACGAAGTGATCCGCGCGCTTGGCTACGAGCCGGGCAGGGATGAACCCGTTGAGATCACGCAGGAGCGGCGCAACAGCATTCTTGCAGACCTGAGTGCGGGAAAGATCGATGCGAATGAAGCCACGCGCTTATTGCGCGGCGAAGAGGAGTAAACCATGACTCAAACTATTTCTGCGGGCAGAACCCCAAAAATCGAAATCGAATCCATCAGCGGCGATTTGAGCATTGTCGGGTGGGATGGGGAGGATATCCTCTTCAAGGCCGACGAAGATGAATTGCGCGTGCAGCAGGACGGTGACGTTGTGCGCGTTTCCTGCGACGATGACCTGTCCCTGCGCGTGCCGCGCGGCGCTTCGATTGGCGTTGTCTCTGCAGGCGGCGACATGGCGCTGAAAAACGTGATGGGCGGGATTGCGCTCCAGGAAGTCCACGGTGATCTTTCGATTCGTGATGTGGATAATGTTTCAATCGAAACCGTCCACGCGGATTTAAGCCTGCGCGGGGCGAAGGGCAATTTGAGCGTGAAATCTGTGCATGGCGATGCGTCCATTCGCGAGGTGGGCGGGCACGTGGCGATTGAGTCCATTTCTGATGACCTGGCGTTGCGCGATGTGCGCGGCAGCGTCAGTGCGAATGTGGGGGAGGACGTGGTGCTGTATCTCAACCCGCAGCCCGGCAATGCCTGCAGCGTGACGGCGGGCGGGGATATTTTGCTGGTCATGCCGCCCAAGGCGAATGCCACGCTGACTCTTAACGGTGATGAAATTGACATCGAATGGAAGGGCATTAAGAATGAAGACGAAGCTACATCACGCGTGATCACGCTGGGCGATGGTTCGGCGATTGTCAATCTCAACGCGGGCGGCGATATCCGCGTGAGCAACCAGGCCGATGCGGGTGAGTCTGCGGAGGACTTTGGTAACTTTGCAGGGATTGGTGTGGATTGGTCGGGTTTTGGTGAGCGCATCTCGCGGCAGGTGGAAGCGGCGACGCGGCGCGCAGGGAAACAGGCGGAGGAAGCCGCACGCCGGGCGGAACGGCAGGCGAGAAATATGGAACGACGCGTGCGGGCAAACGTCAATGTGGGGCGCTGGAACTGGGACCTCACTCCAAAGGGCGTGCCCGTGCCGCCGAAGGAACCTGTTTCGGATGAGGAACGTATGTCCATTTTGAAGATGCTGGCGGAGAAGAAGATCACCGCCGAGGAAGCGGAGAAATTGCTGGCCGCGTTGGAAGGAGGCTCGTAATGTCTGCCGAGGAACGGAAAAAGATTTTGCAAATGGTGGCTGATGGCAAGATCAGTGCGGAGGAAGCCGCGGCGCTGATGCGCGCGTTGGATGATTCTGTTGAGGATGAGATCGAAGTCATTGAACCGGAAGCAGGTTCGGGGGCGGAAAGAAGCGATGCTCCAGAGTTTGATGAGGTCAAAAAACGGGCGCGGCGATTTGCCATGATCCCTCTCTGGATCGGAGTTTTCGCCACAGTGTCGAGCGCGTGGGCGATGTATGCAGTTCAGGAAAATGCGGGGTACAACTTTTGGTTCTTTTGTTTTACAATGCCGCTTTTACTCGGCATCCTTTTGATTTCACTCGGCGCGGGCGGACAGACTTCGCGCTGGCTGTACGTAAATGTGGACCGGACGCACCAGCATGAGTGGCCGCGCAACATCACGATTGCGTTTCCGCTTCCGCTCGGACCTGTGAGCTGGTTCCTGAAAAATTTTGGAAATCGCATCGAGGGGCTTAAACATACCAACGTGGACGAAGTGATCCAGGCGATTTCACTGGCAAAGAAAATTGACGAGCCGTTGATCGTGAATGTGGACGACAGCGAGGGCGGCGAACGTGTGCAAGTATTCATTGGGTAAAGAGGTGTGACATGGCTAACAGCGAAGAACGAATGAAGATTTTGAAGTTGATCGAGGAAGGCAAGATCAGCGCGGACGAGGGATCGAAACTGCTGGCGGCGTTGAGCGGCTCGCGGCGCGGCATTCCCACGCCGCCGCGTCCGCCGGGGATGGGCGGGCCTGCGCGCTGGCTTCGCATTCGCGTGACGGATATCCGCACGGGACGCTCGAAAGCTTCCGTGCAAATTCCGCTTCAATTGGTGGATGCGGGCATGAAGATCGGCGCGCATTTCGCACCCGAGGTGGAGGGTGTGGACATGTCAAACGTGATGGACGCGTTGCGTTCCGGTGTGACCGGCAAGATCATTGACGTGACGGACGATGAAGACGGCGAGCACGTGGAGATTTTTGTGGAGTGATATTTATTTTCGTCCTGAGCGGAGGGGCCGAGTGTACGTCGAAGCCCCGTAGTCGAAGGACACTCTTACAAATGCGCTTCGACTACGTATTTTGGCGAACGCTCAACTCTCCGCTCACGTCGTCCCGATGTTCTTTCGGGAGCGCGAAGCGTATTTGAAAACGTTCAGGTCTTTTGACCTGCGTTAACGGGTCACAGGGTGTGTAGGAGCATCCTGTGACCCGTGTTTTTTTCCATTTTTATGTCCGCCAATTCAGAGCAAAACCTCAGCCGCGAATTCCGCGAATTTGCACGGATTGATTAAAAAAATCAGCCTGCATCCTGGACTGTCCGTCCAGCAGTTTGCGCTGCCGCAGGCAGGAGGCGAAAATCCGCCTGTCCTGGCGGATAGGCCAGGGTGAAATTCGCGGCAAAACCGTCGAGGGCACGAGAATCGACGCCGAGGATTGGCTCGATCAACGCCGTTGATTCAGGCAATCGACGCCGATGATTCATTGAATCATCGGCGTCGATTTTAATCTTTTGAAGCCTGTTTTGAAGCCTGCCGGCCTGTAAAATTTTCAATATCGTCCGCAAGGATGATAAATCATTTTCATGGCGGAGGAATTCCAAATGGCATCCCGTATCAAAGCAATTGGCGCACTGCGCCCCCGTATTACCCTCGGCAAGACCGTGCAGAAGCCCGAACTGGTGCGCCAGATGGCGCGCGCCACCGGCCTGAATGAAGGCTCGATGGACCTGACCTTGAAGGAACTGCGCGACACGCTGATCGAGAACCTGCGCGCCGGCCGCAGTGTGAAGGTGGAGGGCCTGGGAACGTGGACACCCAACGTCGGCCTGGACGGCACATTCGACGTGCAGTACCGCGCCGACACGGCCCTGAACAGCGGCCTGAACGTGGAGGGCATCTTCACCGGCGATATCACCAACCGCGAGAACATCGGCAAGACGGGCGATGAACTGATAGTACGCTGGAATGAATTGAATCCCGGCGACCAGGTGAGCACGGATTAGGAGCGAGATTGAAATAACTCACCTTACGCACTACGCTTCGACACTTCGACAGGCTCAGTGCATCGCTGCGAGCGGGAAACAACACCCGCTCTCCGCTCAGCGCGAACTTCGTCCTGAGCGGAGCGACGAGTGCAAGTCGAGGAGTGAAGTCGAAGGACATGGTGCGAAACACGCTTGTTCTGCGTAAGGTGAGTGAAATAATTCACCTTTCATGGAACGTCCCGCCCGCCCTGGCCTGGACGGGACAGGACAGGTTGGTATGAATCAACTGTGTTTTACCAGGAAACCTGCGGGACGGTGCGTAATATCAGTGAAATAAAGCGACAGCCGTTTTGCAAATAAGGGTGACTGTCACCTGTTCTTCCAGGCCCGCGACCCAAAAACACCGGTTTGCTCGACTAATAACAACAGAACATATTTCTTCAACATCATCGCAAGGGAAAGGGAACACCGCCATGAAATTATTTCACTTCTTTGCCATTTTGAGCCTGTCCGCGCAGAGTTTTGCGCCGGTCTTTGCGCCCGCGGTTTCCGGGCTGCAGACCGGGGAAACACCGACCCCCACCCTGACGAGCACACCTACCGAAACGCCTACTGACACGCCTGCTCCTTCCCAAACCGAGACTCCCACAGAAACTGAAACACCGTCTCCCACAGACAACGGGACTGGAACTCCCACGCCCACCGGGACGGGGACGCCTTCTCCCAGTGACATCATCGCCTCAGCCACCCCGTCTGCCACACAACTGCCCGGCACGGCCACTCCCACCCTTGCCCCCACCCAGCCTGCCATCGAGATCAACCTGAAAGCCGATCCCGAATTTTCCGTTCCGGGCGGAGAGATGGCGATCCACTGGCTCCTTGCAGGCATTCAAGCCAGGGGGCAGGCGCTCACCCTGGAATTCACCCTGCCCAAAGGCTTCCAGCCCAGGGAGAAAAACGCCAGCTTCGACGAGGCCGCCATGAAGCTCACGGTGGACGTGAAGAAAGAGGCAGGCCAATTTACCCTGCTCGTTCCGCAGGACGCGGCGGAAGATGCGTTCATCCAGGCCGCCCTGCTCGATGAAGGAAAAGCCGTCCTTGCCGGAACCCTCCTGCCCATTCCGAGCCACGAACAATTCGAGCTGGACGATACTGGCGGAGAGGCGCGCACCCGCGACGGGCACATCAAAGTACGTTTCCCCCAAAACGCCCTGCCGGGACAGGCCTTGATCGCGATCGGGCGGCCTTCCGGGGCGGATGCGCCTGCCTACTCGCTGAGCGGCCATCCCTTCGAGTTGAAAGCCAAAGACAAGGGCGACGGGCGCGAACTGCACGAGTTTGGCGGCCAGGTCGAGATCGAGGTCAGCTATGCGGATTTGAACATTCCGCCCGGAAGGGAGCACGACGTATATCTATATTGGTACAACCCCGGGAGTAAAGTCTGGGAAGGCCTGCCCACGGAGGCAGACCCGCAAACAAAAATCCTGCGCGCGAAAACAAACCATTTCAGTGTGTTCGATATCGGCATCAACGACTGGCAGGCCTCGCGCATGCCCACAGTGGACAGCTTCCAGGTGTCGGGCTTCACCGGTGCAGGGACATTCTCCCTGCCCATCGAAGTTCCAGCCGGGCCTGGTGGGTTACAACCCGGCCTGACGTTGAGTTATAACAGCCAGGTGGTGGATCAGGCCACTTCGAATACCCAGCCTTCCTGGGTGGGGATGGGCTGGTCGCTCGAAACAGGATCCATCATCAGGGATGAACACAATACAAGCACAGGAAGCGCTGTTACATTCCTGCTCTCGGCAGGCGGCATGAGCACCCGCATTGCCAAGGACGCAAGCGACATCTACCGTCCTCTCGACGAGAACTTCGCCCGCGTTGTATTTGATGCCACAGCCAATACCTGGACGGTGTGGGATAAACAGGGGAACGTCTACTACTTTGAAGATCGGTCCGACATGGCCGATGTGAGCGACGGAGTGATCCTTGGGGTTTATACCTATCAATGGTCATTAACGCGGGTACGCAGCATTTTCGGAAAAGAATTGACCTACACCTACGCTCATGAGACCAAGCAAATTGGAAGCATTACTACAACCACGGCCGTCTACCCGGATACGATCCTGTATCCGAATGGGCGATACCGCATCCGGTTCGAGAGGGAGGCCCGTTATGATTATCCCGCCTGGTGGAATAATAATGATGGCATCCCTCACAGTTACGAGAGGAGCCGCTTGAAGAACGTGTTCGTGGAGCATTCGTACGACGGCCTCTCGTGGGAGAGGGTGCGCCGCTACGAATTCCGCTATGCCGCCGATGCCGATACGAGCAGCATCGTTTTCCCGGGCGTATGGCATACCGACGCCAACAATCAAGCGCACCGGTTGACCACCCTGCGGGAAGTTCAGCAATACGGCACGACGGACAGCGGCGTGTTCCCTGCCTACACCTTTACCTATGGCGACAACCTGCACCTGACCCTTGCCAGTAACGGCTACGGCGGCGAAGTAAGGTTTGATTACGACACGGATCCCAACCAGACCCTTTACCAGCCCTGGGTTTATATTCCTTATTCACTCCCAAACATTATCAACGAGTATATCTTTGGCGGGCTGGATAATCCCTGCCATGGGCTAAGCACTGGCACATGGAGCGCATATAGCGGAAGCGTTTCCTGTGATGCCGGCGCTTTAGTGGTGAATAACGGCATCGCCGTAAGCCCCGATCATCCGGCATCCTTCCGCCCGGGAGGAGCCTATAGGATCACTGTCACTCATGATACCCTGCCCCAGAATGTCACCGTGCAGGCGGGGGCGTACGACGGCCTGTACGATCATTACGCCAGTTCCGGCACCGTCTTCATTGTGCGTTCCGAAAATGGGGTATGGACCACCAATCCGCGCATCTGGGTCAGCGGCGGCGCGGCTTACATCCGCACTTTCAGGATTGAGCAATTGCCCACGTTCTACCGCGTCTACCGGAAGACCCTGTCGGATGGGCGCGGCCACGAGTACGCCTACACCTACGGTTACACCGACGCCCAGGGAAACGACAGCGCGGCGGTCAATGACGGGGGCAGCTCCGCCATGATCAACGCGGCGGGCTATTGCAACGCTGCGCCGTGTCCTGAATATCTCCAGAGATACACGGAATTCCGCGGCAATGGCCGGGTGACCGAGACCTGGCCGGACGGGCGTAAGGTGATCACCACCTACTGGCAGACCGACGATCTCAAGGGCCGCCCGAAGGAGGTTCAGGTGGTGGATCCGCTGGGCTTCGCAATGAGCCGGACTGTTTATACCTATTCGACCACGGAACGTACCTTGACCGGCAGTCTCACCACTGACAAATTTCTCAAGGGGTACGCAGTATTCCAGACGGCTCAGGAAAACTGGACGAACGGCTCCTCGCAGAACCTCACCGGCGCGACGCGCAGTGAATACTTCTACGACGACTTCAACTACATCGGAGATCCTGCCAATACGCCATCCATTTGTAAAGTCCCCGGTTATGGCAACCAGACCCGCCAGGTGGACTACACCTGGAATAATGTCACAGGCTGGCAAGTCCACCGCACCACCGAGACCTTTTACTGCCCGAAAGAGACGGTCAATCCATATGGATACAATAACGGCTCCGCTGTCTATCTGGTTTCCCTGCCGGTCAAGGTCAGGGTCTACGACGGCGTCGGCGCGCTAAAAGGCCTGACCATCAACCTGTTCGACGGCAATACGGGCAGTCACCTGGTACAGCCCTCCCAGGGAAAGCTGACCGCCGTCCGTACTTTGGCAAGAAATGGGAGCGACTACAGCCAGGTTTCCTTTGTTTATGACACCTGGGGCAACCGTACCGATACGATCACCTATGGCGGTTATGGCGCGTGGGATGCCAATCCCGCCTCCGGCGCACATGCGGTGGTCACCGAGTACGACTCCGTCCATCACACTTACCCCGTCACGCAGACGGATTATTTCAACTATGCCGCCTATGCCAACTCCCTGTTCGATTCCCAGGCGCTGGCGACCACCTGGGACTATGATTACAGACTGGGCGTCCCGGCCAGCGAAACGGACCCCAACGGCGCGCAGACCAGCGCCCAGTATGACGGCCTGGGGCGCATGACCAAGCTGATCCGCCCCGGCGATTCTTCCGGCTCTCCCACGTTGAGCATGTCCTACGTGGATTCCTTCCCCTTCACTGCCACGATCAGCCAGAAACTGACCGCATCCTCCTTCCATACTCTTACGCGTTCCTATGATGGTCTCGGACGCCAGTATCAATCGGCGGCTGGCGGCAGCATTGTCACACTCACCGAGTACGATGGCCTCAATCGTGTGATCAGCCAGAGCACGCCGTTCATTGTTCAGCAGGAAAGCCCTTATTACATAACCACTGCCTACAACATGGTGGATCATTCCACGACCGTCACCGCGCCGGATGGAACGTGGAGTAAGACCATTACCGATGGTTTGGAGACCACCGTTATCGAGCCGGATACGAATGGCGGCACTCATTCCACCGTAACAATGACAGACGCCCTGGGACGCACCGCCTCTGTGACCCCCAAAGACGCCGCCGGCGCGCAGATCGGTCCCAACGTGAGCTACACTTACGATGTCCATGACCGCCTGCTGACCGCTTCACGCGGGGGCGCAACTACCTGGCTTTACTACGACGACGCCGGCCGCAAGACCTCCATGACTGATCCCGATATGGGCAGTTGGAGCTACGCCTACGACGCGCTCGGCAGCCTGACCTCCCAGACCGACGCGCGCGGGTGTTTGCTCACCTTGACCTATGACTCATTCAGCCGCCTCGATACAAAAACCAGCTCAGGAAATTGCGGACAACAGATCAGTGTTGATTACAATTACGACTTTGGCGCAAACGGCAAGGGCCGCCGTACGAGCATGTCCAACATCTCCAACGGCCAAACGGTTTACAATTCGTGGACGTACGATGCGCGCGGCCGCGTGTACGGCGAAACCCTGCAAATCGGCGCATCCTATACCACCTATTACGGCTATAATTCCGCCGACCTGCTCACTTCCATCACCTACCCCGATGGCGAGACCGTGAACAACACCTACGATGATCGCATGTTGCTGCAGACCGTGATCGGCTACAGCACCTACGTCTTCGGCGCCACCTACGATTCCGCCGGGCGCATCGTCACGCGCGGCCTCGGCCAGAACAACCAGACCGGCTCGGTTCCTTCCGCAGGCTTCAAGGCATTATTCAGCCCGGCCCAGCAGAGCGGGCCGGTATTCTCCGATGTGCCCTCCGGCTATTGGGCCCAGGCGCAGATCGAAGGCTTGTATAACCTGAGCATCCTGAGCGCCTGTGCCACCGGCCCATTGCAATACTGCCCCGATGCCAACCTGACCCGCGCCGATGCAGCCCGCGACCTCCTGCGCGCCAAATATGGCGGTTTCTATAATCCTCCCACCCCTGCCAGCCAGCGTTTTACGGATGTGCCGCCCTCGCATTGGGCTTACAACTGGATCGACAAGTTCGCCGCGGACGGCATCACCGGCGGATGCACCCCCACAACCTACTGCCCCAATGACAGCATCACCCGCGCCCAGATGGTGATCTTCCTGCTCAAAGCCAAGCATGGCGCGGGCTACACCCCTCCCGCTGCCTCCCACTACTTTGCCGATATGAGCGGACACTGGGCCGAAGCCTGGGCGGACGAAGCCTACCGCGAAGGCATTACCTCCGGCTGTGGGAACGGCAACTTCTGTCCCGATGGTTTCGTTACCCGCGACATGGAAGCCGTGTTCATCGAAAACACCTTCCACCTCATCCCGCCGCCGCCCACCGCCACGCCCATTCCAACCTCCACGCGCACGCCTTCGCCCACGCCCACCGTGACCGCGCCGCTGGGCGCGCGCTTCACGCAAACCTTCAACTACCATCCCTGGAACGCTCCCGCACAGGGCGGACGCCTGCATACTCTTACCGCCCAGACCAATGGCATATATTTCCAA
>JACRLC010000023.1 GCA_016235425.1 Chloroflexota bacterium
TCAATTCTCAAGCAGTTGTTGTTCCGCTTTTCTAAAGAATGCGGGCAGGTTAGGTATTGTCCCAGTCCTGCGAATCGAGAGCCTTTTCAAGTTAAAATGGACTGTCTGGTGTATTGGTTTTTAAGGTGCAAAAGTCGAGCTATTGTTCAGCCGAAAGTGTATCACTCCGTTTGTGGAATTGAAATATCGTGTCCGGCTTTGGTGCATGAATATTTTTCTTTTCGCTCAATCGGTGAAAATTCAATTTACAAATGCGACAAAAACTCCCCGAGCTCTAAGCGCGGGGAGGTGTGGTGTGATTGTTTTTAGGAATTTATCTGTATTCGGGAGAACCCATGTTTGCATGGGCAAAATTTTTACTTGAATAGTACGAAAATGGAAATGATCGCCAACTGCGCCAATGGGTAATAACTGGCGTTGTCGAACAATTTTGCCGCGAGGCGCCCTTCCTTTTGCTTATATAGTTCATATCCCGGCTTTAGGAGTAGGAAGACCCCGGCAACGGCGCTTGCAAGAAGGAAAGTCCAGCCCAGGGAGAGATGCGAAACTTGAGGCAGGAACAGGCTGATCGTCACGGTCAGACCGAGCGTAAGCAGAACGATATTACCGGCCTTTTGCGTGCCGAGTTGCAGGGGAATCGTCTTGGCGTTGACACGTCTGTCCTCCACTGTGTCGTTCCAGTCCGCAGGAACGTTTTGCCCGCCGATCTCCCAGAAGAACACCCAAGCAAGCACCAACAATAGCAGGTGGGGCGCAGGGCTGGCATCCACGACGTAGATTGCGGCGATGGGGCCGCTGGATTTGACCAGCCCGCTGACGAAGGTCCGCAGGTAGGTGACTTTGAGCAACAGGCAATAGATAACTTCGAGAATCGCAGCGGCGATCAGAATGATGATGATGGCCGGGTTAAGCAGGTAAGAGCCAATCAGTGCCGCCGCGAACCAACCTGCAAACCAGAGCAACCCGCCCCGATAACTGAGCGCGTTCTGCGCCAGCGGATGGCGCAGGTCAGACGCTTCGACCGAATACCCGGCGTTGATACCCTCGGTAAATTTTTCTTTGTCCACCGCGATGCCCACGAGATCGTTCAGGGCGTAGGTCGCCGTGTACGCGGCAAAGGCGGTGAATACCGACAGCAGAATGACCTGCCATTCGGGAAATTCCCCCAGCCACAGCAAAGCGACAAAACCGGGCATGGCAATATCCAAAACCCCATGCGTTGTTCTCGAAAGCGCGAAGAATCGTTTCATAACCAAACCTCCAAACAAAATTATTTCTTGATGAAATGCGCCATGTAATTTACATCTTCCCTGCCCGCGGCAACCTTGAACGTGCGGGTGAAAGGATTGTACATCAGGCTGGCAAGCCTCATGAACTCCAGCCCGGCTTCGCGCGTCCAATCCTTCAATTCCTGCGGGCGAATCAATTTTGAGTACGTGTGCGTTCCGCGAGGCAGAAGGCGCAGGACATATTCGCCGCCGATGATGGCAAACAGGAAGGCTTTGGGTGTGCGGTTGATGGTCGAGAAGAAGGCGTGCCCGCCCGGCTTCAATGCCTGCGCGCAAGCCGCCACAACCCTGCTTGGTTCCGGCACGTGCTCCAGCATTTCCATGCAGGTGATGGCTTCGAATGTACCGTTCTGCTTTTCAGCAACATCCTGCACGTTTTCGTAGCGATACTCGATGGACAGCCCGTGCTTTTGCGCGTGCTGTCTGGCGACTTGGAGGGACGCTTCGGACAAATCCAGGCCTGTCACCTGCGCCCCGGCTTTGGCAAGCGCCTCGGAGAGGATACCGCCGCCGCATCCCACGTCCAGGATTCTAGGGTTGGGCGCGGTGAGTCTTTCCATAATGAAGTTGGTACGCAAGGGGTTGATGGTGTGAAGTGTGCCCATCTCTCCTTTCGGGTCCCACCAGATTTGTGATACCCTGTCGAACTTTTCTATTTCCTTGTTGTCCGCATTTTCAAATGATTTCATGTTTTACCGTGATCCGATCTTCTAAAGTTTTGACAGCGGATTCGATTTCGTCCGTGTTGATATCGTTCAGGAAGACACAGCCTCCGATGCCGCGCGGCATGGGGACTCGCTGCAGTCCATTGCGGTGGTAGGTGCGCTCCGTCAGGGATTGCCAGAGCAGGCACGGGTTAAGAATCGAGGCGTCCAGTTCAATTCCCAGCGCATTGGTCAGACGGAAGATGCGGCTGGTCTCCTCTTCGGAGAGCAGATTTCGTGCCCGGGCGATCAGCGTCGAGATGAGAATATCCAACAAGACCGCCTCGCCATGAAGCAAGTGGGCTTCGTGCCGTGTCTCCAGCCCATAACTGAACGTATGCCCAAAGTCCACCTTGCGTGCCAGGTCTTCCTCGAACAGGTTCGGCTGTAATTCCTCCAGCATCCCAGCGATGGCGTGGTCAAGGATGATGCCGCCCTGCTCATCCTGGAAATGGGCATCCACGCTTTGCGCTCCGTGCGCCTCCAGCAGATGAAAGAGATCAGCGTCCTTGATGACGGCGAGTTTGATGATCTCGCATACCCCGTTCAGGATGTGGCGCCTGGGCAGGGTCTTCAAAAAGGATTTGTCGAGCAAGACCATTTGCGGCGCGTGAAACGCTCCCAGCCGGTTCTTGTTTCCGTTGAAATTGATCCCGGTCTTGATACCAATCGAAGCGTCCACGTAACCCATCAGGGTGGTCGGCACTTTGATGTGCGGCACACCGCGGCGGTAACTGCTGGCGACGAATCCGACCACATCGGTCAGCACGCCTCCGCCGATGGCGATGATCGGCTCGTCCCGCCGGTGGATGGAAAAGGAGTCCAGTTCGCGCACGATGGACTGGTAATAGTCAATGGTTTTGTTCTCTTCGCCGCCGGGAAAGGTGACGATCTTTGCCTCCACGTGATGGTATGCGAAATACTCCCGTATCGCGGCGGAATAATGTTTTTCCACGCTGCTGTCCACCACGACAAAGCGGCGGGCATCTTCGACTCTCCCTGCAGACAGCAACGCACAGTTCTGCGGGTGGAATAGATTTGAAGTGTTGATCACCTCATATTCGATTGTGTGTTGATATGTGACGCGTCTTGTGTGCATTCTATTTTCATACCACCTGCTGCCAATTGGGTTTGGCATCCAGCACTCTTTTGGCGAGTTGCTGTGCAAGTTCCAGGCTGTGATTTTTGTAATTGCCGCACTGCGCAATGTTGGCATACGGCACTTCGCTGGCAACCAAAATATCGTTCAGGATTTTTTCATACACATCGAGGATGGCTTCGGCGCGTCCTTCATTGAAGAGGACGAGGTAAAAACCGGTCTGACAGCCCATCAAGCCGATGGAGATGAAGTTCTGCGGCATGTATTTCTGAAAGCCCGCCAGCAGAAAATGCTCGAAGGAGTGCATTTCCGTGGAAGACAGGAACGCGACGTTGGGCGGGTTGATACGCAGGTCCACTGCATACACCATGCCGCCCGTCGGCCCTTGCGTGAACGAACGCAGTTTGACGTGCGGCGCTTTCAACAAGCGGTGATCCAATTCCCCGATAGCGTTGGCCTCCCAGCCAAGTTGTTCGATATTAATCATAAACTTTCTCCTATATCTGAATTGTTTCAGCCAAGAGGTTGTAAATTATTCGCCTCTTTCATCAACTACTGGGTCCCATCATTGCGGCGAGAGTTCTTCCTGAAGCAATCCCATCTAATTCCGGGGAGATTGCTTTGTCGGGATTTCGATGTTTTCGCGTCTCAACCCTCCTCGCAATGACGAACCTGCGAGAAGTTGTTTATTTGCAGGCCTTACACAAACTGCGACAGATGCCTGTAACTGTCGTTCAGCGCCTTTTCCCATGATGCGACATGGTGGTACAACTCGACGGACGCGTACCCGGAAAAACCGTTGTCGGTCAGTGCCTTGAAACTGGCAGCAAAATTCATCGTCCCTTCGCCCGGAATTTCGTGGAAGTGGACGATACCTGTCAGCGTGTTCGCCACCATCTTGTCCATCAGTAATTTGCCGTTTGCATCCTTTGTGCTTCGCAAGTAAATGAGAATCGGCCTTGCCCGTTCCAGCACATCGTAACTCAGCCCCGGCACGGAGATCAGGTAGACGAAGATCTCACTGTCGAAGGGGGATACGCCTGTGAACAGCCCGTTGTAGTCCACGAAAGCCGGCGATTGTGAGATGTTTACCGATCCTAAAATGGATTCGATGCGCTTCCCCTGTTCACTGCCGGGTTTTTCATTGTAAAAATAAATGGGATGCTCCCTGTCCACCAGCAAATACTCCGCGTATTCGGGAAAGTAGATCAGGTAATTGGCAAAGTTCAGATCGAGAGTCAAGTTCTCCGCCATCTTCATGAATTTCAGGTTGTAGCCCTCCTGCGCGTCTGAAACATGCAGAAATTTGGCGTAAGGAGCGGCTTTCGAAAGCGCGGCAAGGTAGTCCTGCTCCGAGCAGTAATTGTGGCACAGGTCGAGGTGTAGCTGGAAGCGCGGCGAGTTGACTTCGTTGACCAGGTCAATGCCCTGTTCCAGCGTTTCGATGTACATGCCCGGCTCTGGCTCGATCAGCAGAGTGATATCCTCATCGTCCCGCACCGCCTTCAGGCATTGATGAATGCTGTCTACCAGCAGTTCGCGTGGGTTAACGGAGGGATTGGTCACATGCTCATCGCGGATGAATCCGCTTCCAAACGTGACGAGTGGAACACCCAGCTTGCGGGCGACATCAATCCCGCGTTGCACCAGGTTGATGCGCCGTTTCCTACCCGCCAGATCAGGAGTCATCAAGGATGGTTCGTGCGGGCGCGATGGAGTGAAAAAATGCGAAGCTGTCGCTACACAGGCGGCTTTTACCTCGAGCGTATCGAGTCGCTTTTTGACTGCCGCGAGATATTCGTCGGTAATGTCGAACGGATTGAACTGATCGCGGTGAAACGAAAGCTCAATCCCCGGATAGCCCGCTTTATCCACGACTTCGATGGAATGTAAAAAATCCAGATCGGTCAAGCCGAATGTGCTGTAACTGAGTTTGATCATGGTTGTCGCTCCGAAAGTCAAAACCTGTCCTGCCGCTGGCGCAGAGAATCAACTCCTGCACGGGGCCGAATCCGTTCAGACAGTGGATTTTCATCGCTGGTTGACGGTTTTTTAAGTGAGAATTTTGCGCCTTGATTGCTCGGCAATTTGAGATTTTACCATGTGGTTGTTGGGATTTGTTTTTCGATCAAGAATACCGGATGGCGTCCTGCCTCAGCGACAAACGCCTCATTCGGCGCGTCGGGCTGGGACTCGAAATGTGGCCGCGCGATTGGCTCATGATTTGAGCAACGCCGCCAAAAACTTCCAAGTCTTTGGCAGGGATGGGACAAACAGTCTCTCGTCGGGCGAATGTGGATTCTGAATAGTTGGGCCGAGAGAGATCGTGTCCAATCCACCGCAGCGACCGCTGATAATTCTACATTCGAGTCCGCCGTGTGAGAGTCGAACTTTGGCTGCCTCTTCGATCACAGATTGATACGTCTCAACACACTTTTTCAGCAATGGCGAATCCATGTTTGGTTGCCAGGGCGGGAAGATTTTTGTCCGCTCTGTGTTTGCGCCTGCCAGCCAGGCCAGTGCCTCAACTCGATTCGTGATTTCCTCCAACCGTGACAAAACCGAACTGCGGTGGTTGGACACGATAAACAGGCCGTCTTCTTTCAATTCCATGATACCTATGTTGTTTGATGTTTCGATAAAGCCAGGGATTTCCGCAGACATCGCTGCGACGCCCTGCGGCAGGGACACCAAAAGCCGAATCCCTGCCACTGTTTCGGAGTGGCTTATTGCGCTGACAGGCTCGTCGCTTTTTTCGGCCAGCGTAAGGGAAAGTCCCTGCTCCGTGTGCGTATGTTCGGCCTGAAGAGCTTGAACGATTGCAGAGAAATTCTCGCGGCACAAAGCGGACTTATTTTTCGGGCAAACGAATATTGCCTCCGCATCGCGTGGAATGGCATTGCGTGCAGTCCCACCCTTTAGCAAGGATAGACGAATATCAATGTCGCGTTGAATGGAATCGAGCAGGCGTGCAATGAGTTTGTTCGCGTTGGCGCGGTGTTTGTTGATATCTTCGCCTGAATGTCCGCCCTGCAAGCCACTGACCTTCAACTCAAAAACAATTTCGTCAGAAGTTTGGGAACTCCAATTAACTGGCAGCGTGATGCAGACACTTCCCCCGCCCGCGCAGCCGATAGTGAACGCGCCTTCCTCTTCTGAATCCAAATTGATGAGTGTTTTTCCTGCGAGCATGGACGGCTCAAGATTATCAGCGCCGACGACGCCGAGCTCCTCCTCAACTGTGAGCAACAACTCAAGCTCAGGGTGAACGATGCTTTTATCTTCGATCAACGCCATCATCAGTGCGATCGCAATTCCGTTGTCTGCGCCGAGGGTGGTTCCATTTGCCTTGATCCAATCGCCATCACGTATTAGTTGAATTGGGTCACGAGTGAAATCGTGTTTTGATTCAGGGGTTTGTTGCCAGACCATGTCGAGGTGACCTTGCAAGATAAGTATGGGACGATCCTCGTACCCCTTGCTGGCAGGAACTCGAATGACGAGATTGCCAGACGTGTCGGTTTTGGTTTTGAGGTTGTGTGTATTTGCCCATTCGATCAGCCACTGACGGATTCCCGCTTCATATTTTGTGCCACGTGGAATGGATGAGACTTGTTGAAATTTTTTAAGAATTAGGTCTGTGGGATTCATTTTATTCGAGTGTAAAACCACTGCCTATGGCGGTGAGTAGAGTGAGAAGGTTCTACCGTAAAGAGTAGTTGAGAAGTTGGGTATGATGAGTCTCCCTGGAAGGCGTGCAGCCAACCAAAAGGAGAACCCATCATGACCCAACGATTCAAAAGGCTATCACATTCGCTCTACGAGTGCAAGTATCATATTTTGGTGATTACCCACAAGTCCGTATCCGACATTCAAAGCCTCAAAGCCAGAGCATTCTGCCGCGAATTTCGCTAATTCACACGGATTTTTAAAACCAATTCGCGAAAATTCGTGAAATCCGCGGCTGAGGTTTTGCTTTAGAATATGTCAAACAGCAAGTGTATCAACTGCGCAAGCAAAAAGAACAGATATACTGAACACGGTCACTTTCTGCGCTTTTTACTTACCGCTAAGATCGCCAAGAGCGCGAAGGAAATGTGTGTTCTCAGCGTTCTTCCCTGGCACCGCCCGCCAGGGCACGTGTGCGGGCTTCGCGGTTCAATTTCGCCGATTCTCAAAACCGCAATTTGTGACCGCGCCAAGTATAGATTTACTTAATTCTTGCCCTGATGTTCTCCATGCCCAATCCGGTCAAGGGAGTTGCACCCGACACGGGCGATTCCCTTGTTGCCGACCTAAATCGCCTCCTCTGGATTGCAACCCCTGCTAATTACGGACACATTGGAATTAGCTTATTTGCCTCATGCACTGCGTTGTACCATGAGTATTCCTCATTGTCGCTGAAATAGTAATACGTGGCCCCGTTTGGCATCATAGCTACAGTAATACCGCCATAGCCGGACATAAACGGTATCCAGAACGTACAGCTATACTGCGGGAATTCGGACGGGGTCATCTCTTTTGCCCAAAATGCGTTGTTGTACTTGAATACGGTTGTGCCAGTTGTATTTATGCCGCGATCAGTGGCATCGTCCTGCATGGCATCGGCCAGCATGTCTGGATGAAGCACCTGTGAGCCGTTGATGACCCCGTTCTGATTGTTCAGCAGCAAAGCGACTTTGGCAATATCGTCCTGTGTCCAGAACAGGCCATAGCCGCCGAACGGTACACCCGTGGGACTGTTATCTGTGCGAAGAGTTGTCAGCGTCCCTGCGGAGAGATTCATCGGTGCGTAGACCTGGTCACGCACCATGTTGAAGATATCTCCTCCACCTTGCGCGACGTAATAGTTGTTCATAGCACGGGTTACGATAAACGTGTCGGACGAATGATAGATCCACAGTTGGCCCGGCAATTTCTTGTTGGGGAAGTTGAAGGCGGCTGTGATCTTGTCCGTGTATGGCTCGGCGAGGAAAAAGGTTTCCATGTACGAGCCAGCTTCATCGGATTCGTATCCTGCGAGGCGGTAGTTGCCAGTGGTCATGTCAATCGTGTGGTTGAAACTGACCGTCGTCCAAGTGCCCACACTCGACGAATACTCAGGGACATAATCCTTTATCAACAGGTTATATACATTTGCTCCGTATAGTTGGCCCAATCGCATCAGCGCAATGCTGGCAAACGCGGACTTGGCCGTTGAATAGGACGGAACGCGCATACTTCTGCAATAGGCATATTGACCATAACGTGTTCCACAACCGGAAACGTAGTTCGTACCGTTGATGACTACGCCATAATTCGTCATGTGCGCAGGCGTCACGCTGCTGCCAAAAGCGGAAACGTCAACACCCGAAGCGGGGAAATCTGTGGCAAGGTCAGCGATCGGTTTTGTAGGCAGACGATTTGCCACTTCGGTTGCATGATCCGACTTCAGCGCAGCCGCGTTCGGGATGGTCTCGGATGTATAGGTGGCAGAGAGTTGCCCCCACATGTTGAACTTGAAGTACACGCACGTTTCCTGCGTGATCTGATAACGGACATTCGAGACGCTGCTTCCGTTGAACAGGAAAGTCATCACGCCGTTCTGCGTGCAATTGGAATTGCGCTGAATGAGCGCAAATGGGAATGAGACGCGCGAATAGCCGTTGTCGCTGTTCTCTTTCCAGATGCGTCCTGGCCCAACGATGTAATTCCAATACGCATGGCCTGTATAGGACAATCCTTGATTGACAGGAATCAGGTGACTGCCATTTTGCACAAACTGAAAACTGAACTCAGGCAGGTGTTTGCGCGGCGAGTCGCCATTGCCGGTGTAAGCGTAGTCATCGCGGATTTCGGTGAAGCCACCGTTCGTCGCTTCGTTGAGTAATTCAAGACGGCCTTCGAATGTATGCGTTGGCATGGCAGCATCGGCAGGCAAGGTGAAGGCGCCGTCATCTACGGGAGCAGTGCTAGCGCCACTCATCAAGTCGTTATAAGTCAATAACGTGCGCGAAACGTTGCCAGAGCCGGTCAATGGATCACCTGGCACTGTCGAACCTGGGATGGGAGTGGGGGTCGGGCCTGTGGGCGTTGACGTTGGTGTAGGCGTATTGGTTGGCGCGGACCCGGGCGTACCGCTGACCGTCAAATCCTCTGCATAACAATAGTCGCCCAGCGCGTCGCCCGCGTCGCGGTAGCGGACCTGAAAGCTGGGATTCTGATCGGCCGCGGCGCTCAGGCCCACGGTCCCGGAAAAGAACGTGGAGTTGTCCTGTCCATTGCCGAGGGAGGCGATTGCCGTCCAGCCTGATCCTGCATTGACTTCGACGTAACAATGATCTGGATCCTCCAGCGCGCTGGCGGCCATGTTCCATGTTACGCTGATGCCTGTGTAACCCAGAGTCGAAATCGTGCGGGTGATCGTCCCCACTTTTTTCAGGCGCACGGAATTCGGCTGAATGGCAGGTGATGAAATACTTGCCACGTCGCCGCTCGCCGTCCAATCGCTGTACCCCGTGTTGAAATTGGTGAAATAGATCGTCGTGGATTGCTGTGCTTGCGCGGGATCGCCCAAGCCAATCAGCAGCAGCGAGACCGCCATCCAAACGGATAGCAACGCGAAGAGAACCGATTTTTTCATGGGAGGCTCCTTTGGCGATAGTTCAGGAAAACTTATGAAGAAATCTGTACTGCGACATTCATGTCGCTTTGCAATGGGCTGGCGGCATAAATGTCGCGCTACAATCAATGCCCGTTATGATTATCAAGTTCGCGGAAGAATTTCAGGGGGCCCAATTTTCCGAAACTTCCCTTTGACAACGCACCATCCTCATAAGGCGGGAATGTATGTCCCGCATCACGCAACTGTTTGATGGTTTGCGCCAATCCCAACGTGCCGTATTCGCGCGTGCGAGTCGTGTGATCGAGATCGAGCATTTCGGTGACGAACGTTTGATTCGTGGACGCCTCCTGCAACACGCGCCCATCGGGATCAATGATCGTTGAGCGGCCTCCGCCCCACATGCCAATCCCATTGACACTGACAAAGTAACATTGATTGAACAGCGCATTGGCGCGCGCCATCACCAGTTCAAGTTCGCGGTCGGATGTCGGTGTGAGGGTCGGTTGCAGGATCACCTCGGCGCCCATCCAGGCCAGCGTGCGCGCCACTTCGGGAAACCACATGTCATAACAAATACACAAACCGAAGCGCCCAACGTCGGGAATATCGAATACACAAAATTCATCCCCTGGAGACGTGCCCGCTTCATAGGGAAGCCACGGGAACATCTTGCGATACTTCGCAACGATCTCTCCCTCAGGCGAGATCACGAGCGCGGTGTTGAACATCTTGTCGCCTTCGAGTTCCCACATCGAACCCGGTAGAAGCCATTGCCCCGTCTTACGCGCCAGCGCGCACAAACGCTCGGTCAACAGGCCCGGGATTTGCTCTGCATTTTTCTTCCACCAATCCTTATCTTCAGGTGTCAGAAATTGCACCAGGCCAGGCACAATCAACTCGTGGAACATCACCATGTTGACCCACGGAAAACTCTTGCTGATGTTCAGCGCGACATCGGACATCTTGTCAATCGTCCCATGCGCGTCCCACGGCGAGACGGTCATCTGCACGCCTGCAATTCCAAATAAACGAGTCATAAATGGCTCCTCATTCCTCAACAAAATGACAGGCGGCGAAACGACCTGTCCTGCCTGCGCCAGTGCCGCCGGCACAGGTGAGCGGCGTCGAAGGGCCGCTTCGTACTGGACGAAAATCTGGTTCCGTTATCTTGCATTTTTCCCGCCCCGCGGCCAAAGGACAGCGCGTGTGAAAGCGGCACCCCGACGGTGGATTCACAGGACTTGGCACATTCCCTTCCAAAATAACCAACTCGCGTTTCTCGACCTCCACAACGGGAAGCGGGATTGCGCCGAATAGGGCCTTTGTATACGGGTGCAACGGCTCGTTGAACACATCTTCCGATTTGCCAAGCTCAACCAGCTTTCCCAAATACATCACACCAATCCGATCACTGATATGTTGCACCACATTTAAGTCGTGCGAGATGAAGACGTAAGTAAGCCCCTTTTCGCTCTGCAAGTCCTGGAGCAGGTTAATGATCTGCGCCTGCACCGAAACATCCAGCGCGGACGTTGGTTCATCAAGCACGATCAGACGCGGATTGACAGCCAGCGCGCGTGCAATCGCCACACGTTGACATTGTCCGCCTGAAAGCTCATGCGGAAAGCGGTCCAGGTGTTGTTCGCCAAGCCCCACTTGTTCGAGCAATTCAAGAGAACGGGCGCGGGCTTCTTTCTTCGTCACAAGTTCATGTGTGAGCAAAGGTTCTGAAACCACGTCCACGATCTTGAAGCGCGGACTAAGGGACGAGAGCGGGTTTTGAAAAACGATTTGCATTTCGCGGCGAATTGGCCGCATCCCCGAACGCGGCAGGGGGGTGATATCACGCCCGTCGAAAATTACCTGTCCATCTGTTGGCTCGATCAAACGCAAAAGCATTCGGCCAAGTGTAGTCTTCCCGCACCCAGATTCACCCACCAAACCCAACACTTCACCAGTGTATACATCGAGACTGACCCCATCCACCGCGTAAAGAGTGCGCGGCGTTGATTTGTCAAACCGCGAAAGCCAGCCGCCAGGGAGGGGGAAGTGCTTCTTCAAATTCTGAGCGCTAATCAAAGGTTCCATAGAAATTTACCGTAACAGGTGACAGTCACTTTCGCGAAGCGCCTCGGAGCCGGTAAAAGTGACTGTCACCTTGTCTCCAGAAAACACGCGCTTTCATGTGACTCGCCCACAGCCTTCAAGGGCGGTCTCTCCCGAAAGCAACGTTCAAAAGCGTGTGAACAGCGGGGGGCAAATGAACACCCGATGATTTCAGCGGGGTTGGCTGGCACAGTCCCAGGGATGGCCGCCATTTTTTGTCCACGCGAACCAGGGCGCGGGATGGCATTCAATAATCCTTTGCTATATGGATGATGGGGATATTCGTAGACAAAATACGTTGGCGAAATCTCTGCAACGCTCCCCGCGTATAAAACGGCCATGCGGTCACAGGCTTGCGCCACAATACCCAGGTTGTGTGTGATCAGAATGATGGACAGGTCAAGCTTCTTTTGTATGTCGCGCAGTAATTTCAAGATTTGTGCCTGGATGGTTACGTCCAATGCAGTGGTCGGCTCATCTGCGATCAACAACGAGGGGCGGCACGCCAGAGCCATGGCGATCATCACGCGCTGTTGTTGCCCGCCTGAAAGCTGATAGGGATAGGATGTCATCACGCGCTTTACATCTGCCAGGCCAACCGCCGCCAGGCCTTCCTCCGCTTGACTCCTCGCGGTTTTTCTATCTAATTTCAAGTGCTGTCGGATGACTCGCGTGATTTGCTCACCAATCGTAAACACGGGGTTAAGCGAAGACGTGGGGTCTTGAAAGATCATGGAAATACGCCTGCCGCGCAAGTCATTCATTTCAGCGGACGATTGTTTCAACAAATCCTTTCCCTCGAACAGGATTTCCCCGCGCACCCTCGCAGACTTCGGCAGAAGGCGCAAAATGGAAAGCCCTGTGATGGTCTTGCCGCAACCCGTCTCACCGACGACGCCGAATACCTCCCCTCGCTTCACATCGAAGGAAACATTGTTCAAAGCCCTATGAATCCCGCGCGCGGTTTTGAACTCGATTTCAAGGTTGCGGATGGATAGCAATTCGCTCATTTATACTGCCTCGGGTCGAAAATATCGCGCAGTGTATCGCCGAGCAGATTGAACGCGAGCACAACGATAAAAATGGCAATCCCAGGGAAAGTGGAAATCCACCATTGATCCAGGATGAACGTGCGGCCCTCGCTGATCATCAGGCCCCAATCGGGCGCGGGCGGCTGGGTGCCGAGACCGATAAAAGCCAGCCCTCCCATCGCAAGGATAACCGTCCCCAGATCAACAGTTGCCTGCACGAGGATGGGAGACATCGTATTTGGCAGGATGTGCCTGAGGATGATGACCGCGTCGGACACACCCGTAGCCTGCGCGGCCTCTACGAAATATTGCTCCTTCAGGCTGACCGCCACCCCGCGCGCAATGCGCGTGTACCACGGCCACCACGAAACGATTAACGCAATGGCGGCCTTATCCAGCCCGCGACCAATGGAAGCGGTAATTGCCATCGCCAATAACAAAGATGGAAATGCAAGGAATAAGTCCGTCACGCGCATGATGACTTCGTCCACCCAACCGCCCTTGTAGCCTGCCAGTGCTCCGAGCGGCGCGCCGATGAGGACTGCAAACAACACCACGCCCATCGGCACAATGAGAGCAGGCCGCGCGCCATAGATAATTCTGCTCAAAATGTCGCGTCCCAATCTGTCTGTGCCGAGCAGATATTTTGTGGAAGGAGCGAGCATGGTGTCAGACGCATTTGTGCGGCCTTGTCCCTGTTCGGGATAGGGAGCGATGATCGGAGCGAAAACTGCCAGTAGCATGAACAGGATAATGACAATCGTGCTAATCAATGCCAGCGGATCGCGCGCGATGACATTCAACACGTGACGTGATGTGCGTTGTGCAGGGAGGAGATCGGTGGCAACTGTTGTGGTCATGATTACTTTGGCTCAACCGTTTCTAACTGAAAAATCTTCAAACACAAAGGACACGACGGACACGAAGGGAAAACTTTGAAAATTGCGCCCATTTCCTTCCTTTGTGTACTTTGTGCCCTTCGTGTTTAGGCTTTTCCTACCAGAAATGGACATCCATTACTTTAAACGAATGCGTGGATCGATCCATGCTTGCATGAGGTCAACGATCATGTTGATCAGCACATACCCGCCCGCGCCGAAGAGGGTCACACCCATAATGGCGGGATAATCCACGTTCAACAGCGAACGGACGGTGAACAAGCCCAGCCCGGGCCAGTTGAAGATTACTTCCACGAAGAACGTGCCCGTCAACGCGTAGGCAATGGTGAGGCCAATCACTGTCAACGTGGGACTGATGGCATTCTTCAAAGCGTACATATACGTGATGACCACCTGTCGGATTCCATAGGCCTGCGCGGTGCGGATGTAATCCTGTCCGAGCACCTCGAGCATGGCGGCGCGAGTCATGCGCGCGATGAGTCCGATGGGATACGCCGCGAGGGTTGACGCAGGAAGGATCAGATGCAGGAAAATATCTTTAAACGCCACCCAGTTCAAGGTCAGGAATGAATCGAGCAGGAAGAAGTTGGTGATCGGTTGGATGGGGCTGATAAATCGCAAGTCTGAATCCACACGTCCCGCGAGGGGCAACAAGTCCAAATGGCGGAAGAAAGCAATCTGCATTAATAATCCGAGATAAAAGGCGGGCATGGAAACGCCGACAATCGAAATCATGCGGACAAACACATCCATCGGACTCCCCTGCCAGCGTGCGCTCAGGACACCAAGAGGGACACCGACGAGAACGGCAATGATCATCCCCGCAAATAACAGTTCGAGCGTGGCGGGCAGACGCTCTGTAATCTCCTGTGTCACAGGACGTTTGGTGCTGATGGAGTTGCCGAGGTCGCCGCGCAGAAGCTCACCCATGTAGACCGCGTATTGCACCGGAAGCGGTTTATCCAGCCCAAGCTGTTTGCGGACGCGTTCGATATCCTCTGTGCGCGCTTTCGGCCCAATGTAAAGCGCGGCCGCGTCGTTGGGGATGACGCGCGACAAGAAAAACGTGATGACCGAGACGCCGACCAGCACGAAGAGGGCCGTGAACAAACGCCGAAGAATGAAATCAAGAACGCGCATAGTTTTTTGTACCCCTCTCCGATTGGGTTCGGATATGGAGAGGGTTGAGACTCGACTTGGTTATTTTGAACCGCGAAGCCCGCTAAGAATTGATTTTTCCTTCGCGTTCTTTGCGTGCTTCGCGGTAAATATCGAAGCCGTCCGCCCTCAAGTTCTGCACAGTAGAGGGCAGGGTGTGGGGCTACTCCGCCGCGCGCAGATCGTAATAGAAGAACTGCACGAACGGATAGTTGAGATTGTACTGGAAACCTTCGACGCGGTTCGGCACGACGAAGACAGCCATCGTATCGAAGAAGAATACACTCGGAGCCTCTTCGATGAGGATATTCATGGCTTCAACGTACTTCGCTTTCGAGCCTTCATAATCT
Organism: Chloroflexota bacterium; assembly: GCA_016235425.1. GTDB lineage: Bacteria > Chloroflexota > Anaerolineae > Anaerolineales > Villigracilaceae > JAKOVF01. The sequence goes on from JACRLC010000023.1 coordinate 15,241, forward strand.
GTGGCGGTCAGTGCGCCCGCTTCATCCATCAACGCGTTGTATTGATCGTTCTTCCAATAGGACAGGTTGAACTTGGTCACGTTGAGGTAGGGAGCTTCGGCGCCCGCGTAGTACATGGACCACATGTTATCCGCGCCCGCGTCGGAATAGGTCGGCCAGTAGAGCAGGAGGAACATATCCTGCGCGTTGGCGGGATCGGTCTTGGCGAGCTCCCATTGCTGGCTGAAACCCATCGGCTCGATGGTCACATCCACGCCGATTTGTGCGAAGGAATCTTTGATGAGCGGTGCAAAGGCTTCCTCCGTGGCATTCTCAGCCGCGTAGGTCAGGCGAATGCTAAAACCGCCGCCCTCGTGACCAGCCTCTTTCAAAAGTGCTTTGGCTTTTTCAAGATCATAAGTATATTGAAAGACACTGCCATCCCACGGGAAGACGCCTGCAGGCACAGGGCCGAAACTCTGTGTGCCGAGTCCCTTTGCGCCGATGGCGATGATGTCATCGTAAGGAATGGCATAAGAAAGAGCCTGGCGCACCTTCACGTCATCCAGCGGAACACGGAGTGTATTGAAGAAACCAACATAATTGAAGAAGGAAGGTTCTTCATGCACTGAGTAGCCCGGATCATTTTTGAAGGTGTCAAGATTCTCAACGGGCAAAGCCGTTGCAAGATCAACTTCGCCGCCTTCCAGCATTTGCTGGCGGACAGCCGCCTCAGGCACGATGGACACAACCACTTTTTCATATTGGCCATCTCCCCATCCGCCCCAATATTCCTCGTTGCGGGTGAAGACGATTTCGGCGTCGGGCGTATAGGACTCAACCACGTATGGCCCTGTACCATAGCTCTTGCCATCGCTCCAGAAATTCTCGTCGGCCGCGGCGGCATCTAAGGCTTTCGGGCTGACGATCCACGCGCCGTACAAGGATGAAGCGATCAGGTCAACAGGCGCGGCGTAGGTCAGGTTGATCTTCACGGTCAGGTCATCCACGACTTCAACATCTTTCAATGGAAGCCAGATGAAGGACGCGCCTGCATGGTCAGCCGCGGCATCTATGGATTTCTTCACTGCCTCCGCGTTCATCGGCTCGCCATCGTGGAACTTCACACCTGAACGAAGATGAAACGTGTACGACAATCCATCATCACTCACATCCCAGCTTTCGGCAAGTAGTGGAATGTATTGTTCAGCCGAGCCAGGCGGGTTGATTCGCAGGAGTTGTTCATATACATTGGCGAGATACGCCGCCTCGGTCGAGAACGAAGCGACGGGATCCCACGTGGTGATATTTGCGGAACTGGCAATTTTCAAGACCACCGGCATGGCGGGGGCTTCGGTGGCTGGCGCGTCCGTGGCGGGAGCCACCGTTCCGGCGGGCGGTTCGGTCGCGGCGGGGCCGCAAGCGGTCAACAGCATCGCGGCCATCAGCAATAGAGACAGCACAAACAGGATTCTTTTCATGGATTCTCCTCTCGTCTTTGACGAAGTTTGAAGAAATGCTACCACAGCCGATTTGCAGAAACTTTGCAAAGAATTAACGTTCTCTTCTAAACACGAAGTACACAAAGGAAGGGAAAGAGCGCCGATTTTGGAGTCGTTCCACCTTCGTGTCCGCACCTGCACTTGCGTACGGTGCAAGTGTTGTGTCCTTTGTGTTTGAGCTTTTCCCGCTATAATTCGCCCTGCATGAAGCCCTCTCTTCTGCTGAACACAAAATTCACGCCTCCGCCCCATGCGGGGGGAATCCCACGCCCTCATTTAATTCAATGGCTGGACAATCATGACCAGCACAGACTGATCCTCATTTCCGCGCCGCCGGGATATGGAAAGACCACCCTGCTTGCGGACTTTCTCAGCGCTCATTCTGGACCCGCGGCCTGGTACCAGCTCGAGGCATCTGATTCTGATCCGACGGTTTTTCTCACCTACCTGATCGAGTCGATCCGCCGCGCAAAATCGAGTCCGAAAAAGGCCAGCAAAATCGGAGGGAATGCACAGGCCCTGCTCAACAGCGCCGAGGCAGGGACAAGTCCGCGCCGCGTGTTGACTGTGCTCATTAACGAACTCGCGGAGCAAACCAACTCCCCATTGCTTATCGTCCTTGAAGATTATCACTTCGTCGCCAGCCCCATCGTCCATCAATTAGTGGACTTTTTGCTGGAAAATGCGCCTCCGTCTCTGCAACTCATCATCTCCACGCGGACAGACCCGCCGCTTGGATTGGCGCGCCTGCGCGCCCGCGGTCTCCTCGCCGAACTGCGCGCCACTGACCTGCGCTTCCGCGACGATGAAGTCGCATCCCTGCTTCGCCGCGAAGTGCCGGACCTTTCAGCCGAAAGCCTGAGTTTGTTGAGTGAAAAGACCGAAGGCTGGGCGGCGGCATTGCAAATCGTACGCAGTTCGCTTGCAGGCCAGGACGCTGAAACTGCGCGCGAGATTGTCACGTCATTGAGCGGGTCGCATCGTTTCGTCTTTGAATATCTTGCAGAAGAGGTCTTTCGCCGCCAGCCAGAGGAGCGACAAAGCTTTCTGCTGCAAACGTCCATCCTTTCCCAAATGGACGCGGCCTCCTGTAACGCAGTGGCCCAAATCCAAAACGCGCAGGACATGCTTGAAGAGTTGGAGAGTCAGAATCTCTTTCTCACCAGCCTTGATGTGGAACGCCGCTGGTATCGTTATCACTTCCTGTTCCGCGAATTCCTTTTGAGCAGATTAAGCCGAGATAACGGCGGCCAGGTAAAAAGTCTGGAAAGACGCGCAGGCGCACATTACGAATCACAAAACGAATTCGAGGCCGCCTTCCTGCACTACGTTTCTGCCGAAGATTATGAGTCCGCCGCTCGTGTGGCTTTCACCTTTGCAGGGGATTATGTGGAGCGCGGCCGCGTGGAGGTCCTGCATCGTTATCTCAATATGCTTCCTTCTGAAACCCTGCGGGCGAACCCCGAGTTGCTGCTTCAACATGGCAATGCTCATCGCAGGCTTGGCGAAGCAGGGCTTGCAATCACATCCTATGAGGACGCGCGCAATTGTTTCGCATCGCAGAAAAATAATTCTGGCGTCAGCCGCGCGCTGACGAGACTCGCCGAAGTCCACCGTGCGCAGGGAAATTACCGTCAGGCGGAAACACTCGCGGCACAAGCGTTGGAAGCCGCACCTGAAAACGACCCCACCGCACGCGCCGAAGCATTGATGGCGCTGGCAAAAAGCACAGGTTTCCTAAGTGGCATGGATCGCGGGCAGGAACTTGCCGAACAGGCTGTGGAGGAAGCGCGCAAATCGAACCTGCTTTCGCCGCTGGCGCGTGCAGGCTTTTTGCAATCGCTGGGTCAAATCTGCTGGTGGCACGGCGACCCGCAGTCCGCGGCGCAATATGCGCAGGAGGCACTGCTCCTTGCGCCCGACGAACTCTCTCCCATCACCGCGCAGGCGTGTCTCCTGCTGGTCTCACCTCATTTATATTGGCGCGAGTTTGAAACTGCCCTGCGTTACGCCGAACGCGGACTTGAAATCGCACAGACCCTGCACTTGAATGAACTACTGCCAGCCGCATACACAGCGCTGGGGAACGTGCTGACGCGTCGCGGCGAAGCCGCCCGCGCTGAAGCCGCCCTGCGACAGTCGGTGGAGCTTGCTCAACAACTTGGCATGGCTTCTTACGAGCAACTCATGGCAACGGGTTATCTTGCGTACAACCTTTACGGTCAGGGACGCGTGGACGAAGCCTGGCAATTAGCCGAGGGTGCGCTGTGGGCATACACGGGGAGTCCCGATACTTATGAAGCCTTCGTGTGCCGAAGCGTGCTGGCAGATGTTGCGTTGGAAAAGAGCCAGCTCAACCGCGCCGAGAATCTTTTTGCCGAACTCGCGCAAGTGGGACAAAGACGCCAGTTCCGCATCCCGCTCGCGATGGTGTATTTCGGGCTTGCATACATTCATCTGGTGGCAGACCGCAAAGAGACGGGCATCAAACATGCCTCCACGGCGCTCGAACTCATCGAGCCAACGCGCGCCATTCAACTTTTCATTGATCAAGGCGAGCGCAGCCGCGTGGTTTGCAACGCGCTGAAAGAGGCGGGGTACACCAGTCCGTTTTTGGATAAAGTACTTGAGAACCTGCCAGGTGGGAAAAGAGCAAAGATGATCGCTGTCGCAGACCAATCGGTTATCAAAATAAAGTGTCTTGGGAGTTTCCGTGTCTTCGCGGGGGATGAAGAAATATCGCAGGAACGCTGGGTCTCTGCCAAAGCACGGGATCTGCTGGCTTACTTCGTCCAGTTTCGCGGCGAGCGCATCCCTGCCGACCGCGCCTTCGATGCCATCTGGGCGGAAAAAACTGGCCGCGGGCTGACTGCCTTTCACACCGCGCTTTCCCGCCTGCGAAATGCGTTGAAAACCAATGAAAATTCCCCGCGTTTCATCCTTGTCGAATCAGGCGACTATCGCCTCGACGCGGCACGCTTTACGATTGATGTGGATGAATTCGACTCAGCCCTCGCCAAAGCCCGCGTCACCGCGGACGACGAGGCTGCCGCGCGTTTCCTCGAGCAGGCCATCAACCTATACAGCGCCGAATACCTGCAAAACCTTTACTACGATTGGCTGTTCCCCGAACGCCGTCGTTTGACCCAATCCTACCTCAGCGCGTTACGCGCCCTGGCCGATCACCATTACACACACAAACGCTATACCCGTTCCCTCGAACTCATCGAACGCGCCCTTCGTGTGGACAACTTGCAGGAAGATTTACACTGCCAGGCATTACGCGTCTACGCTGCACTCGGTGACCGCGCGGGATTCGTGAGTCAGTATCAGGAAATGAAGCGAGTCCTTGCGAAAGAATTGGATATGGAACCTTTGCAAAGCACAAAAATACTTTATCAGAGTCTGATGGAAAAATTCGGGAAGTAATATAAGCTGTATTGACTCACTTCCCTTCCAATCGATAGTGTTGCAAGTCCAGCAATAAAAACTGGACAGGTCATCTGCCTGTCCAGTGAAATTCAAAAAGCCATATTTATGCCGCCGTATGGCCGTTTATTCGCCTGTGAAACTTATGCCCGCATATCAGATATGTACCACGCCAGGCAGGTCCTTGTGCTCTAGTTTTCCATATTTCGGAATCCCAGGACAGATCTACTTCGACAAGATTTTATCTTGATTGGGAACACTCGTGAAATACGATTGGAGGTTTCGTCCTGCCTGCACCGTGCGCCCTGGCCTGACTGCCAGGACAGGCAGGCACGTGTGAGCGGAGCCGCACGTTCTTGGTGCGGCGCAGTCGAAGGATGTTTCCAGGCAAATCGCCCTTCGACTACGGCTTTGCAAAGCCTGCCTTGAGCCGTCGGGTTGAGCTTGTCGCCCGTCCTGGTGTTCGGGCCAGGGAAACCTTGTCGAAGGGTGCGCTCAGCCTCCGCTCACACGTGCCTGCGCACGGTGCAGGCAGGGCGGAAAATCTTAATGTGACGTTGTCAAAGTATTTACGGCCGATAGATTCTAGTTTCCGGTCGAAACGCCGCCCACGAAAACCAGAAGTGATTGATGGCAACGACAGGCACGAGTTGCTTTCCTTTTAAGTCTCCTGAAACAGCCTGACCGAAAATATTCCATTCGCTCGTGGTTTGTTCATCAAGGATTTTTCCATCGGCGAATTTGAAGGTTAGGGTTTGACCGTCCAGCAATCGTGAATACGCAACCGCCGCACCGACATCACGTCCTTCGGGGATGCTGCTGGTGTCCAATGCAGAGGCTGTGCCCTCCGCCCAGAAGATCGCGACATCTTCCCCGCCAACCGTATCGTTGATTGCCTTCAACTCACTCAACACTTCATAAGGATATGCCGCCGCCTCATGATTCAGATCAATGGTCAACACGCGTGCCATTGGCGGGAGTTGATCGGGTGTTGTGCCATCAAAAAAAACGGGGTTTGATTGATGTCGTCATATCCAAAATATGGATTCCTGCCATAGTCTCGCGCAAAGCCAGTCTCACGGGAAAGCACTTTGCCATCGGGATACAACGTTTTGAAATCCGCCCATGAAATCATGGAGGCGGGATAAAACTCCAGTTGTGCGCCCGTGTGTTTGCCCGCAATTGCATCACCTGTGGCTTGTTGCCACCAGGTTTCAGTCTGGCGGTCGTACATGATCAGGTTGCTGTAACGTAACCGTCCCGTTGTTCCAAAATCAAGAACCTGATCATTGAATGTCCGCTTGAATGCAATGGCGGTGTTGCAAAGCGGACAAAACGAAACGATGAGCGGTTCATCGCCCACCACGTCATTGACAATCTCATGCCAGATCAGGATTTGGATGGGATATGCGCGCGCATCTTCACCGACCTGAACGAAGACAACAGGTTCCCTATCTTCAAGCCACGCGTCCGCTTCTTTCACAGGAATGAATTGGGGCGCGTCAATGGGCGGAATCCCATCTTTGGGCGGACCTCCCGAAAGGATCTCGCTATATGGCACGGAATGTTTGCTGAAGTCGGTATTGAATTCGCCTTCGGCGCCGCGTGGGGGAGATTCGGCTGGGAGGTAGGTGGGAATGCCCTCACCCTGCCCCTCTCCCGAGGGGAGAGGGGATTCTTTCGTAGCAGAATCAGGTTCGGGGGAGTCCGATGCGATGTTTGTCGTTTGGGAGGTCGCGCAGGCGCCTGCGGCGAGAATCCATCCAGCCGCGAGAATCCATAAAATCCATTTTCTAAACATGGGCGTTTCTCCTTGCTGGGTTAGAGGAGAAACGTTCGATTTCCCTTACCCGATTTGTGCCAGCACATCCTCCACCGCATCCTCGTTTGCGCGCGGCTCCAGGTTGCGGGGATCATCGGTCACGCCTGTCATTTCCGCTTCAAAAGTGTTTCCAGCACGATGTAACTCCAGTTGAGCATGACAGGCGCGGCAATAGATAACATGGCCATCCCTGGTATTGCGTGGAATGGCAATGACTGGTCCGCAGTGGGGGCAGGTAATCAGGGGAATCTGATCGGCGGTGTGCCCAACAATATGAGCCAGATCACCGGCGCGGCCCAATTCGCACATGTGACCTGCCAACTCCACATCGAATTGAGTTCCAGCGCCTTCTTCAAGGCGGCATAAAGCCTGTTCAACCGACATGCCTTTGCGGTAGGGACGCATGCTGGTCATCGCATCGAAGGCATCTGCAATGCTGACAATCCGCGCGGCCAGCGAGAGTTGTCCGCCGCGTAATCCATTTGGATAGCCCTTACCATCAATTCGTTCGTGATGGTCATTCGCGGCGGATGAGACCATCTCCGCCAGTGGGTGTCCGCCAAGCAGCCTGCCACCAATGGATGGATGTGTCTTGATGATGGCGTATTCAGAATCAGTCAATGCTTCTGCTTTTCGTAAAATATCATCAGGGATTCCAACCTTGCCCAGATCGTGCAGGTAGGCGGCGATACTGATCTTGATGATTTCGTCCTCCGGCAAACCGGCTTTGGTTGCCAGTAACTTCGCGAATTGAGAGACGCGCCAAACATGGCCGCCCGTGTAAGGGTCGCGCGCTTCGATGATATCAGCCATGACAAGCAGTGATTTGAGCAGGGGTTTATCAATTTCCATGTTGTATTTAATTCCTCGGTTATTCCTATATTGCGGAACGCATGGATTTCATTTTTCTTACGAATCCTGAAAGGGTAAGATATTTCCAACCTTTTTCCTCTATTCGGGGAGGAAACACCTTCATGGAAAATTCGACTCAAATTTCACCGCAAAAAAGCTGGTTTCAGCAGCATGCGCAAAAACTTGTTGTGTTCTTGTTCTGGGCTTTGTTGATCGCAGATTATCAATGGTATGCCCACAGCAATCAACTCTCTTCATTGGAAGTTGGGAAGTTGCCCAAAAGCTGCTGGATTTTCTGACTGACGGTTTTTGGGGCCCTTTGATCTATATCGGACTCTACGCTCTGCGCCCCCTCATCCTGTTTCCATCTACGGTGCTGACCCTGGCTGGAGGCTTTGTCTTCGGCCCCGTGCTCGGCGTGATTTATACGATCATTGCAAGCAATATTTCATCCACCATTGCCTTTTTTGTCGGGCGTTATTTTGGCGAAGGCATGTTCAAAGATGAAAAGACCCTAAAGGTCTCTGAGACCTTTAGGGTCTTGCAAGGTTACGCGCGGCGAATGCGGGATAGCAGTTTTGAGACCGTGATGATCATGCGTTTCATCTTTCTCCCCTATGATGCAGTCAGTTATCTGGCGGGATTTTTACGGATCAAATATTGGCCGTTCATCCTGGCGACCGCGCTAGGTTCCATCCCAGGGACGATGGCCTTTATCGGATTCGGCGCGTCTATTGAAAGTTTCGATGGCACATTGCCAAAACTCAATCCAGTGACGCTTGGGTTTTCGTTCGTAATTTTCATTGTGAGCATCGCACTTTCGCGTATCTTCAAGAAACGTGAGGCAGTCTTGGACTCAAACGTCTCCTGACGTTTGAAACGTAAAAGCTGGGAAATAATAATAACGAAAGTCTGGAGCTATCTATTACCCACAACTTGAACGCGAGTCTCGGCAATCAGATTCCAAGTTGCAGCCAAATCTTGTAATCTTTTCCATCCGCGCCAAATAACGACAATGCCTGGTTCGCCATCAGATTTGCGCCCCAAGAAACCGC
>JACRLC010000080.1 GCA_016235425.1 Chloroflexota bacterium
ACATTTTTCGCAGACGCGCAATCTTGACTTGTTTTTCTGTTTTGCTCATTGGGTTGCCTCATATTATCTGAAGTTTTTTACCCAGAGTGTATCGCAAGACCTTTCAGTTTTTGGAAAAAACTTTTCTGGACAGCTATATTGATTCTTTTCTCTTTTCCACAATCCTGTGCTTTTCACAATATGATTTGATCACCTCAAGAAACGCCTCGCCATATTGCCGCGCCTTTACCTGCCCCACGCCGCTGATGGTGAGCAGGCTTGCCGGTGATTGTGGATAGTACGCGGCCATCTCCACCAGGGTCTTATCCGAAAAGACGACGTAGGGCGGAACACCCATTTCGTCAGCCATTTCCTTGCGTTTTGTGCGGAGCAGGGAAAAGAGCGCGTTGTTGTATTCGAGTTCGGTCCTCTTTTCTGCCTTGCTTTTGCGCTCGCGCACTTCTTCGATTACGCCAAAAATCTTTGTGCGATTCTTGAGCGCATCCATTGCCTTTTGGGTGAGGCTCAACGTGCGGTATTCGCCATCCTGGTTTAAATATCCCGTCTGCGCGAGCTGGCGCGCGAGGCGCGTCCATTGCTTCTGGTTCAACTCTTTGCCGATGCCGTGCGTGGACACTTTGTCGTGGCCGAACTTCACAACCTTCTCATTCATCGAGCCGAGCAAAACATCCGCAACGTGGACCGCGCCGAATCGCTCGCCTGTACGCTTGACGCACGAGAGGAACTTCTGCGCGGGGATGGTGATGTCGGTCAGCGCGGCCGGGGCGGAGGTGCAGTTGTCGCAGTTGGAGCAGTTGTCGGCGGGGAATGATTCGCCGAAGTAGGTCAGGAGCGGTTTGCGGCGGCAGTTGAATTCATCCTCGGCGTATTTCACGATGGCGTTCAAGTGTTGCATCGCCACGCGTTGTTCCTCGCCCTGTTTCTGCTCGATGAAATAATTCAGCTTGGCAACGTCCGCGTAACTATACAGCAGGAGACAGTGGGCGGGCAGGCCGTCGCGCCCGGCGCGGCCGATTTCCTGGTAATAGCCTTCGACGCTTTTGGGCAAATCGTAGTGGATGACGAAGCGCACGTTGGGTTTGTTGATGCCCATGCCGAAGGCGATGGTGGCAACGATAATTTGCGCGTCGTCGCGGATGAAGGCTTCCTGATTTCTGCGCCGTTCGGCATCATCCAGCCCGGCGTGATACGGCCGGACCGAGTAACCTTTGGATGCAAGATGCGCGGCGAGTTCATCCACCTGCCTGCGCGAGAAACAATAGATTATCCCCGATTGATCCTTGAAGCGGTCAAGGAACTGGATGGTCTGCTTCATCGCGTCGCGTTTGGGCGCGACTTCGATGTAAAGATTCTCGCGGTTGAAACTGGCGACGAATTCATTGGTTGTTGTAAAGTGAAGCGTGGAGCGTATGTCGGTGCGGACGCGCGGGGTGGCGGTGGCTGTCAGTGCGAGGCAGGCCGCTTTCGGGAAACGCTTTCGCACCTCGACCAACTGGCGGTATTCGGGGCGGAAGTCGTGGCCCCACTCCGAGATGCAGTGGGCCTCGTCAATTGTAAACAGATCAACTTTCAGGGCGGAAAGAAGCGAGGTAATGCGCGGGGTCAGGAGCGTTTCGGGGGCAACGTACAGCAGTTTGACTTCGCCGCGCTTCACGTAGTCCATGTTTTCCTGGTATTCCTGCGGGGAAAGGGAACTGTTCAAAAAGAGCGCAGGCACACCAAAGGCGCGCAGTTGCTCAACTTGATCCTTCATCAACGCAATGAGCGGCGAGACGACGACCGTCAGCCCATCGAACATGAGCGAGGGGATTTGGTAGCACAGCGACTTGCCGCCGCCCGTTGGCATGACGGCCAGCGTATCGCGGCGCGCCATTACATTTTCGATCACTTCGCGTTGAAGCGGGCGAAAAGTGTCGTAGCCGAAGGTGTTTTTGAGGATGGATTGAGAGGTGGTCATGGCAGGTTGGTTTTCTTTTCTCCGCGTTTGGCCCGATATGTTTCAATGATAATGAAAGCCGTGAGCGCCAGCAGGATGACAAACACCCCCAGGGAGGGCGCCAATAGCACCGAATAATATTGCATGAAAAAATATCCCCACATTGGGCCGAGCAACGCGACGATGAAGAAGAGCCAGCCGTCGGCGAGGCTGAGACGTTTGTATGCCAGCCAAAGGTTATGGGGAATGACGCGCGCCGCCATGTTGCCCATGATCAATGGGGTTGCCGCGGTAATGAGTTCAAGCCAGAAGGGAAAATGGAGGTGGAGATAATATCCAGCCAGGCTTATTCCAAAAACGAAGAAGTATCCAAGATTGAACCCGATGCCCGCGCCCTGATAGACATACAGGCGGGTGGTTATTGATCTTGCCAGGTTCAGATTTTTCCAGAAAGGGTCATCTTTTGTGTTGACCAGCAGGCCGATCAACAGGGGAACAGCCAGGCTTGCGGTGACGTATAAGCCAATTCCGGTTAGTGCCTGCGCGCGGGTGGAAAAGGGCCAGCGCAGGGATGGTGTGATCGTTAGCCATGTAAACAGCCAAATCCAGACCCAAACGATGGCGCGCAAAGCAAATGAAACGGACACGCGGTCGGTTATTCGGCGTAACCAAGCCGCCAGAACGCGCGGCCAGACCGGCGGCGGGCCGTCTTCGGCTTTGGAAAGCATGATCCGTAATTCCGCATCGGAGCCGATGAATAGTCTTTCCAGAAATAAAAGGGGTCCCCACTTGTCGCTGCCTGGAATGGGCGGCGTTGACTCGTTTTCCATTTCATCTGGATTTTCCGGGAAGATGCGCGATTTTTCCGCGTCATTCAAAGTGCGGTAATTCCCGGCTTCGAGCAGTTGGTTCGCTTCTGTCAGGATTTTGATCCCGCCATGGGTGTGGAGGATTTTGATGATGCCGATCAATATCTCGCGATTGTCCGCGTGGATTTTGCTTACCCCGCGTTCCCAATCGCTGACGGCCGCGGCGCTATAGCCGCGTGTGCCCAGTTCCACGCCCAGCAGTTCGCCAAGTTGTCCCTGAGTCAGAGGCGCACCCGGATTTTTGGTTTGCAGACGAAATGTGCGAAGCAGTTTCCCGAATTCATTCACAGTCGGATGCCTTCATTCAAGCAGCGCTTGAATCAATTCAAGCGATTCACGATAGACCGGCGCTTATAACGGATGTAAAACCCTGTGCGGAAAGGCAAAACAAACGCCGCTCCCCGGAACGACTTGAACTTTAACAACTTAGAACTCATCTTACGTAGAACGTCCCGAAGGTTTCCTCGAAAGGCCTTGTTGAGTTATTCAAACCTTCGGGACGGTGCGTAACCCAGGTATGAATTTGGTTTGCGATTCTCTATCGTCATCTTTTTTACCGCAAAGAGCGCAAAGTTTTAAAAGTAGGACTTTCGCTTTCACGGAGTCTGAAGTCTCCCGACTTCGGCGCAAAATCAGGAGATTTTGCACTCCAGGCGAAAGCCCCGAAAAGTTTCCTTTGCGGCCTTTGCGGGCTTCGCGGTTCAAATTTGTCATTTGTACGATATGGCAAAGTCTACGAAGATTGATGCCATTTGACGTGAACCCGCATTCCCGCATTGGGGATGGATTGGAAAGCGATCTCAGCGCCGATTAAGTTGGCGCGCTCGACCATGCCGATCAGACCGTAGTGTTTGTTGGCGAGCATATCATCCAGCCTCAGCCCTTTTTCCGTGTCGAAGCCGGTGCCGTCGTCTTCGATGGTGAGGTCGATATTTTGCGAGTTGAGCTTTCCATGAATCAGGATCTTATTTGCCTGGGCATGCTTATAGGCATTCTCGCAGGCTTCCTGCGCAATGCGGTAAAGATTCTGTTCGATGTTGAGGCCGTATCTTTTGTCGTCTGATTCAACATCCACAACCACGCTGATTGCATCCCTGCTTCTTTCCATCAGATTATCGGCCAACTCTTCGAAGGCGGGTTTCAGGCCATAATGAAGCATAGGCGGGCGCAGGTCGCTGACGATCTCACGCAGGCGCTGCGCCAGTGTGTTATAGGCCTCCTGGAAACCCGGTGAAAGGGGTGTATTGTCCAATTCCATGAGCATGGCCGCCATCTGGTTGAGGACGCTGTCGTGCAGGTCACGGGCGATGCTCCGCCGTTCCTGCTCGTAACGGTCAATGTTCGCCTCGTATACGGCCTTCAGCCGCTCGGTTTGAAGGATATTGCTCAAGGCGATGGCGGTCTGGTTGGCGAGCGATTGCAGGATGGGTATCTCTCCCTGGGAATATATATCGTCGGGATCGCGGCGGCCAAGCAGCCAGAGGCCGGTCAGTTCATCGCCCAGGTGCAAGGGCAATATCAATCTGGCCCAGGGATAATTCCGGTTTTCACCTTGTTGATCTGCGGGGAGGTATTTTCCGGCGAGAGACTCGAGGCCGGGAATCGCTTCTTTTGGCGGGACCAGTTGATCGGTCACGCCTGAGGCGAGGAGCATTTTGGAAGTCCCCTTGTCCACTTGCAGGAACACAAACTGGCGGATGAGCAGGCTGGGGAAGACGTCGTCATTCAACAGCTGTAACAAGCTGTGAAGGGAGGTGCTGGTTGTGATGCGTGACGAGTAGGTTTCCTGCAAATTTCGCGACGGCAGGGAAATGCCAAGCCAGCGGCGTTCCACAAAATTTTGAAAGGCCGGGAAGCCCCAAATCGAGAGGACTGTTGTCGTCAGGGCCACAAGCGACCCCATGACAAGGGTATCGTCAGGTGCGGTAAACAAGCGATTTGAAAATGCCAGCAGAGGCAACCCGACTGCGCCAAGCAGGATCACGAAGAAATAAGCAGACATGAGCCGGTTGACGCGCACTTCCAATCCTCCCAACTGACGGCGATAAGCGGCATACAGATAGGCAGCAGGAAGAAGTGGAAAGCTCAGGAGCGCCAGACTGCCAATCCTGGTTGATGTGCCGGAATACGTTTGGATCACGGCCAGGATGATTATAGGGATCAGGATAAAGAATACCGCAAGCAGGAGCAGGCGAAGTTCCCGGCGCGTGTCGGGTTGACGGAATGCGTGAGCCACCAACAAAATGAAACTTCCGAAAATGGCAATCAGGAAACCCAGAAAGTAGAGATCCTGCGAGAAGAGTTGGAACCATTGGGCGATCATAAGACCCAGTGCAATTACGTATCCAAAAACCACCAGGAGCGGCGGCAGTTTCCCCAACGGGCGCGGGAACACCCAATGCAGGTGCAGGTAAACGGGGACGCTCAGCCAGATTGCCATACGCAGGATGAGGGCGCTATTCCAGATGTGAAAGCCTGACGCGCCTCCCCCAACAGCCAGCCAGGCGGCTGTCAGAAAATTGAAGGCCGAGAGCAGGAACCAGCGGTCATCTTTGGGGCGGAGAAACAGGAGGGTGAGGGTGCCTGCCAGCCAGAAGACGTAAGCGAGGGGCCATTCGCTGAATAACTGGTCATTCAGTTCGCCCTGGTTGAAGCCGGGCAGCTGCCAGGGAATGGTCAGGCGCCCGCCGTTTCGATCTACGGTAATGGGTACGGTCTCTCCGGGACGCACGTTCTCGAAGAACGTCCTGCGCAGATCGGCATGGAAAGTTTCCCAATCAAGCGGGCCGACTTGCACCAAATGATCCCCCACCATAAGGGCAGGTTCTTGATTGACAAAGACGCGGTCAACGTCCCCGTTGGGATCCCACGCAAAGCCGTAAGGATGCTGGAAGAACTTGGCATAGGTGTAGGCCAGCAGGAGCGCCAGGAAAAGCCAGGGGAGTGAATATTCCAGAGTCTTTTTGAATTGCTCTTTGCGATGGTTCATGACGTTATATCTCACAGGAGGAAAGGAGGTGATGGTTATAGCAACAGGCTTATTGTGGAAGGTGCTTGTAAGATACTTCGTTCCGAAACACTTATGAAAAAGGAGAACCTGAAATGTTAAACATGAAAGCTTTCCGAAAGTTGCTTGCCGCTTCTTCCGAAGCGCAAGACCCTCGCACGAAGGCGCTGATCGCGCTCACAAAAGTCAGCCCGGCCCAGCTTGTTGCCATGACCGATGGTCTGGACTGGCAAGCCTGGTAAAGCCTGAAAAAGCAAAGCGAGTATAGCATGGAACTGTCCGGGAGCATTCCCGGACAGTTCTTTGGAGATCACCATGAACATTTATCCATCCATTGTTGATTATCTTTTGAATATGCCTGTGCTGGGGGAATGGAATGATGCCAAAACCATCCTCAATCGGATTGCATCCGTACAGCCGCGCGACTGGCGATTGCCGCTTACAGCGTGTGAGGCGGTGGGTGGATCGCTGGAACAGGGTATCCCTGCCTCGGCGTCACTGGCCTGCGCGCAGATCGGCATTATCCTTGTGGATGATATGCTGGACGATGATCCGCGCGGGGAGTATCGCCGCATCGGCGCGGGACAGGCGGCGAATCTTGCATCCGCGTTTCTATCTGCCGGGTCGCAAGCCATCCTTTACAGCCAGGCAGGGCCGATGATCAGACTCGACGCGCTGAGCAGTTTGAATGAGATGATCCTGGCTGTTGCTCTTGGCCAGTGCCTGGATGTTCAAAATCCACAGGATGAAGATGCCTACTGGCGTGTGGTGGAGAATAAAAGCGCGCCCTTTTTCGGAACCGCCATTCACCTGGGGGCATTGTTTGGGGGCGCGTCGAAAATTGCCGGTGAGAAAATGGAGCAGGTGGGACGCGTCTACGGAGAGATGATCCAGATCCATGATGATCTGCGCGATACGATGGAGACTCCCGCCAACCCGGATTGGACACAGGGACGCTCGCCCCTGCCCATCCTTTTTGCCCGGTTGGTGGATCATCCTGATCGAACGCGTTTTATGGAATTGTATGGAAATATTGCTGATGAGGGGACTTTGCAGGAAGCGCAGGAGATTTTGATCCGCTGTGGGGCGGTCAGTTATTGCGTGGATCAGTTGATGCGGCGGTCCCAGTCGGCGGAGAAGATTTTGCGAAGCATCCCCCTGGTCCGCGCTGACCTGATGGAATCCCTGCTCGAAGCGGTCATTGCGCCGGTGCGGAAACTTTTCGATGCGGTGAGGTAATGCCGCCTGTCTTGCTTATCTTGGGTTGGTGTTGAAACGGATCGTCTGTGTATCCGGTGCGAGCAGTCCCAATTCGCGCGCTTTTGCAATCGCGGCGGCGCGGGTGTGTACGTCCAGTTTTATGTAGGCCCCCGAAAGCAGGTTGCGGACGGTGGAATTGGAGACGGACATTTTCAGTGCCAGTTCCGCCGTTGTGGAGTTTGGGAACGCCGCGCACAGGGAAAGCGCTTCCAACTGCCGCCTTGCGAGTGATTTTGAGTTTGCGATGGGACGTCCCTTTTGGAGAAGCCGGTGGGCATTCTGGCTGAAATGGATGCCGCCGCCGGCGACGGATATCACCACGCTCCCCAGGCTGCGGATGATTTCCTGGTCGTCTTTGAGGATGTAGCCGCTGGCCCCGGCTTCCATTACGGCGCGGATCAGGCCGCGTTCGGCGTACATCGAGATGACCAGAACGGCCAGGTTGGGATATTTCTGGAGCAGGCTGGGGATGACGTGCAGGATCGGATACGGGTTGGAGTTTTTTGGTTCGGAGGGAACGTTCACGTCGAGCAGTAAAACGTCCGTGGGATGCTCGGCTAGTGTGGGTTCGATCTGGTTTCCGTAGGAAATCGTGGCAACCACCTCGATTTCCGGGATGCTGTTTAAACGATAGACATAACCATCCACAATGCTTTGATGGTCGTCCAATATGGTTACTCGAATGGTTTTAGTCATGGCAACTGCTCCCTCTGGATGCCTCAAGATTATCAGAAAGCGGGGCAAAGTTCAAGGCTTTCTGGAAAATCAGTACAAATGCCTATGCGGGGGAGGCATGTGCCTATTGAAGGAAAAGATTGAAACAGATAATATAAAAGTGCCATGCACTATGTTATATGGGCATGGTCAAGGGGAATACCACAGAGGGGGAGCAAGGGGGTAGGAATTATTTTTGCAGAGTTGAGGGGGATGGTATAAGGTACGCTTCAGTCTCCTGGGCGGCTCCGGGCATTAGGAGGCTCACTATTACAAGTGGATGAGGCTGAAGCGTGCTCAGTATAGGTGAGATGTAACAAAGAATAGTGCCCATATTTTAGCGGGAATTGTCTGGCGCGGCCAGTTCAACCATATTTCATCACAATACATAGGAGATTTCACAATGGCAAAGAAAATTCAAGCATGGACTGAGTTCGGACCTCGTCTTGAACCGGCCACACCGCTGACCGACAAGGAGTTGGTTGAGCAGATCACGGTAGGCTCGAACGAGAGCATGAGTTCCACCCTGGCGGTGCTGACCTTCATGGACACGGTGCTGGAGCAGGCGCTTAAGACGGGCCGCATCGTCCAATTGCCCAACGGGACACATTTCAGGCCGATTGGCAAGAAGGACGGCTCGATCGAGATCTCTGTGCGGGTCAACCCTGAGTTGGTGCGGCGGGTAAATGCCGATTTTCGCGGTAAGTAGCAGAATGCCCAGAGCATCGGCAAGAATGAGGAGGAGATCATTGCCCTGTGGAATGCCGCCCATCCCGACGACTTGATTGATGCTTAGCGCAGGCTTCACAGAAATTAAGCTGGCTTAATCGCGCGATTAAGCCAGCTTTTTGTTTGGATTAAGCCAGCGATTCGCCTGAAAGTCGCTGGCGATTCCAGAATAAATTGCTGGCGAGATTCAGGGAAGAAGCCGCTTGATAAACGAATCAAGCGGCTTAATCTTTTAATCTTTTGCATCCCAGTAGACGAAGCGGAATTCAGGCATTCCTCATTCTCCTGAGGGTGACTTCGGGCTTTTCATCCCCCTGTTTCCACGGCAAGACACCGCGAGCGTGTTTGTAACTGCCTTGCTCAGGTTTATCTATGATTTCAATGGACTTGACTTCACGGATGACGACAGGCCGCCCCGATTCCGCCTGCCGCCCAACTTTTCCCGAAACCACGGCGCGCTTTCCCCACGCTTCGCGCATTAATTCCTCCTGCCCTTCCTTCAAATAGCAACTGACAGGCTTGTCGAAAAGGGAATCCCAAACCGTAAAACTTAACTTCTTCCCAGTAGGTGCAAAACTAACCTACAAGCGAACCAAACTACTTGTGTGATGAAGTCGCCTTCTCCCAGCGTTTTTCCAAATCGCGGAAGTATAGATCGGGATGATGGCGAAAGCGATACAACTTTTTCAGGCGCAATTGAACTTTCTGCAAGGTCTGACGCGCTTGTTTGAAATCTTTAGATTTCACCTGACGCAAACGAGCCAGTAGATCATCAAATGACTCGCTATAGTCAATGAAAGCGGCAAAGGGGCCATAACGTAAAATGAACTCCTGTACTGCTTTGCGT
Source organism: Chloroflexota bacterium (assembly GCA_016235425.1). Classification (GTDB taxonomy): domain Bacteria; phylum Chloroflexota; class Anaerolineae; order Anaerolineales; family Villigracilaceae; genus JAKOVF01. Next base: position 9,363 of record JACRLC010000080.1, read on the forward strand.
CCAGTGATCCGCCGTTGATGATGTTTCATATCTTTGAAAAATATTTCCAGGTCATTGTTCGAGGCAGGCACATTCGCAACTTGATAGCAGGTGAACAAGCCCCACCAGCGATGGCGAACAGCTTTGACGATGCAAGCAGCCACTTTGGCTTCGTTTGGGCGTTCTGTGGCAAGCTGTTCCAATCTTTTCAGGAACTGATTGACCTCTTGCTTGACTTGACGCGCCGTGCGTACGCGTCCTTGTTTGTCGCATGGTTCAAATAAGCGAGCCAACTCAATGATCCAGGCGCTTTGCCGTTTCAATTGAGTATAAGGCTCAATGTATTGGTTGCGGATGAGCGTGATGTCCAACAAGGCAGACAAGAGACGGTGTTCCTTTTTTTCTGACAACGACGCAACGACATTTCGAGACGGTGCAATTCATCATAAAGTTTGAGTCCAGCCAGTTTGAACGGCGAAATTCCATCAGCCCGCAAGGCGTCTCGTAGGGCTTCGCAATAATCCATCAGCACCGCAGATTGGGGATCGTCTTGTGGCGCTTGGCTCAATGCGCGGCTGCTGGGGCGCAATTTTGCCCGTAAATCGCGGCGCAGATCGGTTTTCATTGCCCGATCCGCCTCAAAAATGGGCGCTCCGGCTTCGCACAGGCAATGCACTTGGCAAGCCTGATGCGGGCAGTCAGGTAAACTGGTCTCTACCGCGCGGCGGATGTTTTTGTCGGCATCACTGATCACAGCGCGGATGCGAAAGCCTAAGGCCTTGATCGGTTCCAACAAGTGGCGGCTGATCAAATCGGCGCGACTGCTGTACAACGTCTCGGCGACCAGCGTCAAATCCAAGTTGGCTTCACGCACGACAAAGAGCATTTCATTGCCTTGCTCGGGTTCCATGCCGTCCAAGCTGATGACTACCCCATGCCGTTTGAAATACGCGCGATGCGCTTCGATCTTGGCCGGTTGGGTCGCCCGCAGCAGAGCGAGAAAATCGCCGATCAGGTTGAGAATGTGTCGTCGCGAAACTGGCAAACATTTAGCATTCAATAGGGCTGCGATTTCATCGAGCGTACGATGATCCCAGAAACGCCACCAGCCAATCTGCGCAATCACGTCGAAGCCAAAACTGGAACCTTTGGGACTCAAGTGCTCCGCTTCATCTGAGCGGTAGATCACTCGTGAACAACGCCGCCGATTACAACTATAACCCAGACTAAAAATGTGAATTCGTCCATCCAGAGTGATTAGATACTTGTCCCAGAGAGTCCAATGTCGGTGGAGCAGTGTGTTACAACGTGGACAAGTTGTAATCGTTGGACGGTAGTAACGTTTGAGAATATTTTTATTGTCTTTAGCTTTTCGCATGGCATTTCCCTGAACGAGGATAAAAGCATTCTACCCCGTCAGGTAGCCGATGCGGGTTTGTAGGTTAGTTTTGCGCCTATTGATTATTCCGCATGGACAGGGTTTGAATCGTGCCCTTGACCGTGCCGAGGCTGTATTTCATCGGTGCGGCTTTTTCGCCAATTTGGGATTTTCCGCTGATGATGAAATCCCGTTCGGGCGTCTCGAAACGAATGGCAGTGACTTTGCCGTTCAAAACGCCAGTGATATTTCGGCAGTTTTTGCGGACGGCCTCCGAAAACGGGATGTCGCGCCCGCTGGACAATGCCTCGCCCACTTCTTCGTAGGCTTCGACGATCGTTTCCACGATTTTGACGTCATCATAAATGCCGTGGAAAGTGGCAGTCGCGCTCCCTGCAAATAATTCCTCCACCACCCATTCCACCGGCGAATTATTGCCCACTTCCTTGGACAGGTTGCCCAGGAGCGCGTTGAACTCGCCCAGCGCGCTTGCAAAACTGGCAAGCGTGATATCGCCTTCGAGTGCAAAGGTAAGCGTTTCTTTCGCCATGAGATGATTATTAATCAAAACACTTTTGGCCCACCGGTGGTTTTCAGGCTATCCTGTTTTTTGGCGGAAAATGCCATTTATCCCCCCGTGTCTTGTATAATTGCTGGACACCAGTCCCAGGGAGCCTGTATGTCTTTCAATGTCAAGCTAATTGACCTGCTCAAAACGGATCACAACCTCGTGGACGACGAGGGCGAATTGCTGCTCGCGGCCGTGCAGGACCGCGCCTGGAAGATTGACCATGATCTTGTAAAACTTTTGCTCTCCGACGAGGAAATTAAGGCCAAGTTCTTCGATGAGATCGAGAAGCACTGGATTTTCAACGTCAACACCTTCCTTGACTACATCTCGCAAAAGAACTTTCTGGATAACTCCTATACCCGCTTCAAAAACCGCATCGGCTTGACCATTGACGGCAAGTATTTGCGCGAGCGCGGCGACGTGTCTTTGGTGTGGCCCTACAAAGACACCATACTGGAAGGCGGACAAACGAAGGAAGAGGAGAAGCGCAAGGAAATCTTCTTCAATGAAGTGCTGGCGCAGGACGAGATCAGCCGCCTGCTCGACCCCAAGGTATTGACGAACTTCACGCGCTACACGGCCAGGGGCAAGGAGAAGGTGAAAGACTTCAAGCGCGATGAAAACGGCGTGATCCGTGAAAACCTGATTCTCAAAGGCAACAACCTGCTCGCCCTGCACACGCTCAAAACCCAGTTTCGCGGACAGGTAAAGTTGATTTACATTGACCCGCCGTATAACACGGGAGGCGATACCTTTGGATACAATGACAACTTCAATCATTCTTCTTGGTTAACTTTCATGAAGAATCGGCTTGAAATTGCGAGAGAAATCCTTTCATCAGACGGTTCAATATGGATTAATATTGGAGATGATGAAAGTCACTATCTAAAAGTAGTTTGTGATGATGTGTTTGGTAGGGAGAGTTATGTTACCAACGTCGTTTGGAGGTCTACCGACAACAGCAACAATGATGTTAAGCAATTTTCTGTTGACCATAATTCAATATTGGTTTATTCAAAGAATCCAGATTGGACTACTAACAGATTAGTTCCCACAGACGCACAGACTTCTCATTTCAAAAACCCTGATAACGACCCGCGAGGTCCCCATTTCGACGGAAATCCTATTTCATCTCCACACTACCGTGCCAATTTAGTCTATGATGTCAAATCCCCCCAAGGGAAAATCATTAAACCCCCTAAAAACGGATGGCGGTGGAGCAAAGCCAAAATGAAAGAGAAAATCGAAAGCGGGGAAATACGATTCTCAAAGGATGGTAGCAGGCTCTTTCGAAGAACCTACTTACGAGAACTTAAAGGGCTTCCGCCTTCCAGTTTATGGGCTGATTTAGATGTTACAGGTCATAACAGGCAAGCAAAATATGAACAGAAAAATTTATTCCCCGAAGCCGAGAAAGAAGATTGGTTTCAGACACCCAAGCCAGAAAAATTAATCAAATACATTTTTGATATTGCAACAAAAGAAGGGGATTTAGTGCTTGATTTCTTTATGGGATCTGGGACTACCGCCGCTGTTGCTCATAAAATGCAGCGTCAATATATCGCTGTAGAACAAATGGACTATATCGAAGTTATTACAATTCCTCGGCTCTTAAGGGTGGTTGGGAGTACGGCAACTAAGAAAGGCAAAATGTTTGAGGAGATTGATTTTGATCAAGGCGGTATTTCAGAATCAGTTGGATGGAAGAGTGGAGGCGATTTCATCTACTGTGAGATGATGAAATACAACGAAGCCTTCATGGAACGTATCCAAGCTGCGGAGAACAGCAAGGTACTGCTGAAAATCTGGCAGGAGATGGCGGAAGGCTCTTTCCTGAACTGGTACGTCAACCCTGAAGTGCCCGAAGAAGCCGCCAAGGATTTTGAAGCCTTGGGTAAAGAGGACGGCGGCTTTGAAAAGCAAAAACACCTGCTGGCGAGCCTGCTCGATAAGAACCAGTTGTATGTAAATTACTCGGAGATGGACGACGCGCTGTTCAAGGTCAGCAAGGAAGATAAGGAATTGAACAGGAAGTTTTATGGCTAAGAACGCGCGAGCGCAAAGATCCAGCGGCCAAATACGCCATTATTTCGTGGACGAAGCAGGCGACGGCAACCTGTTCAACAGGAAAGGACGCCTGCGATTCGGCGAGGAAGGCTGTTCACGTTATTTCATCCTGGGCATCCTGGATGTACCTGAGCCGGAACGAATCACCCGGGAACTGGACGCCATTCGAGCGCAGCTTCTCGCCGACCCCTATTTCAAAAAGGTGCCATCCGTGCGGCCCGAAGCACGCAAAACCGCGTTGGTCTTTCACGCCAAAGACGACGTTCCCGAAGTGCGACGCGAGGTTTTCACGTACCTGGGCAGGCAGAAATTCCGCTTCTTCGCTGCCGTCCGAGACAAAGAGGCTGTTGCCGATTATGCCATTCAACGGCGTGAACGAGATGGAACGTACCGCTATCAGCCAAACGAACTGTACGACTACATGGTGCGTTCGCTCTTCAAAGGTCTTCTCCACAAAGACGACGGCTATATTGTCCACTTCTCCAAACGCGGCGCGCAAAATCGAACAGCCGCGTTGCAAACGGCGCTGGAAATCGCCCGCGAGCGATTTACCCGCCGATGGGGAATTCAAGCCAGTTCCGGTTTAAGCGTCGTTGCGCAAACGCCGCCGGAAAACAGCGGCCTGCAGGCTGTGGATTACTTTCTCTGGTCGTTGCAGCGGTTTTACGAACGCCGCGAGGATCGTTATCTCGAATTTCTATGGCCGCAATTCAGTCTGGTTCAGGACCTGGATGATAAACGTGAACACCCCTATGGCTGCTATTACACACAAAAAAGGCCGCTTGCATTAGCGGCCCTCGATAATAACTTGCCAGGGATATAGGGCTACTTCACCGCAGTGGAGTCTCCTCACGGCATGAAGCCGAATTTTGTCCGCTGGCAAACTTATTATAACCCAACGATAGGATTTTTCAAGATGGAGTCTGGCGCGAAATTTCTTTACGAAGACCTCGATACCCTCTCAAACTGGGGCAATCTGCCCAAAACCATCCCCGATTCAGTGCGCAAAAACCTGAACCCCAAATATGAACTGCGTCCGTATCAGGTCGAAGCCTTTGCACGCTTCTTCCATTGCCACAAGAACGGCTTCCCTAACAAATCCCTGCCCTTGCATTTCCTCTTCAACATGGCAACGGGCAGCGGCAAAACGCTCATCATGGCGGGGGCAATCCTGTATCTTTACGAGCAGGGCTATCGCAACTTCCTGTTCTTCGTCAACTCCACCAACATCATCGAAAAGACCAAGGATAACTTCCTCAACCCCGCTTCCATCAAGTACCTGTTCAACTCCGAACTCAACATCGGCAATCGCCGCGTGCGCGTGTCCTCAGTGGAGAATTTTGAAGCGGTCAACGCAAATGACATCAACATCTGCTTCACCACGATCCAAAAGCTCCACTCCGACCTGGCCAGCCAAAAGGAAAACTCCCTCACCTTTGAAGATTTCCGCAAGCACAAGGTTGTATTGATTTCTGACGAATCGCATCACATGAACGTAAAAACGAAAAATGTCACACCTGCACTTGCGCCAGGTGCAAGTGTTGCGAGGAGCCGCGGAGCGGCGGCGAAGCAATCTCCCACTAACCATGAGATTGCTTCGCCTGCGGCTCGCAATGACATTCAATCTGAAATGTTCGATAGTTGGGAAAACACTGTTGAACGCATCTTTATGCAAAACGAAAATAACCTCCTGCTGGAATTCACTGCCACGCACGATTACGGAACGCCCGCGATGGTCGAAAAATACCGCAGTAAAGTCATTTTCCGCTACGACCTGCCCGAATTCCGCAACGACAAATTCTCGAAGGATGTCACGCTGGTCTACTCGGACTTCGACCTGAACGAGCGCATCCTGCAAGCCTTGATATTGAGCCAGTACAAGCAGGAAGTCGCGGCGAAACACCGTATCAATCTCAAGCCTGCGATTTTGCTCAAGGCTCAAAAGACCGTCGCCCAATCACAGGAAAATAAAGCCAACTTCCACAAATTGATTGAGGGCTTGAACGCAAAGGACATCGAAAACATCCGCCTCAAATCGGACATTGAGTTGGTTCGCCGCGCCTTCAACTTTTTCCACGCCCAGGGTATTTCCTCAGCGCAACTGGCGGAACGCCTCAAACGCGAGTTCCACGAAGATTTTTGTCTGTCGGTCAACGACGAAAAGGAAAAAGAGAATTACCAAATCCTTGTCAACACACTGGAGGATAAGACCAACCGCATCCGCGCCATCTTTGCCGTGCAAAAGCTCAACGAAGGCTGGGACGTGCTGAACCTGTTCGACATTGTCCGCTGTTATGAGCCGCGTGATACAGGGCGGGCCAAGATCGGCGCGACCACCACCTCCGAAGCGCAATTGATCGGGCGCGGGGCGAGGTATTTTCCGTTCCGTGTTACAGACCTCCGAGGTCTTCAAGACCTCGGAGGTCTCTCAGCCGACCAACGCAAATTTGACGGCGACCTGGAACACGAACTGCGTGTGATCGAAGAACTCCACTATCACAGCATCAACGACTCGCGCTACATTGCCGAGATCCGCCAGGCGCTTGTTGCGCAAGGCATCATGGACGAGAACATCGTCGAGCGAAAACTCACCCTGAAAGACAAGTTCAAGAAAACCGATTTTTACAAGTACGGACTGGTCTACGTTAACGGCAAGCTGGAGAATGATTACCAGCACGTAAAATCTTTTGCAGATCTGGGCGTAAAACGGAGAAATTACGTTCACACGATTGCCACGGGTCATGGCGGTTCAAGTGTGCTTCTGGCAGAAGGACGCCAAAAAACGGTTGTTTCCGAGGAAACACGGCGCGATGTAAAACTGACGAAGATCGAGAAAAATGTGATTCAATCCGCACTGGCAAGGAATCCGTTTTACACATTCGAGAACGTCAACCATTACTTCCCGCACGTCAAAACCATGAGTCAGTTCATCGAATCAGATGAATATCTCGGCGGCCTGGAGATCACCTTTGAAGGCAATCTCTACCAGCTTGAAGAAAACAGGGCTGAAAAACTCCGCGCGGTCATGGGCCTGCTTGGCGAAGTGGAAGCCGAAGTCCTCCAGCAGATTACCGATTTTCGCGGTTCAAAGGAATTTACCAGGGAATGGGTACGCGGCATCTTCAAGGACAAAGTCCTGAAATTCGACAAGAACAACGAACGCGGCAAAGAGGATGACCAGTTTGAGCATTTCGTATCCGCTAAAGATTGGCTCGCCTTCAACACCATATATGGCACAAGCGAGGAAAAAGCCTTCGTGCGTATGCTGGACAGACAAATGGAACGATTACAGAAGGATTACGAAGACATTTACCTTGTCCGCAACGAAGGACATTTTGCCATATATGATTTTGAAAAAGGCCGCCCCTTCCAACCCGATTTTGTCCTGTTTTTGAAGAAGAAAAACGGCAAAATCCTCACTTATCAATTGTTCGTAGAACCAAAAGGAAAGTTCCTGAAAGATCAGGATAAATGGAAAGAAACGTTCCTGAAAGAAATCACCGCTGAATTCGGAAACAAAGTTTTGACATTTGAGGGTGAATCAAAGTATCGTCTGATTGGCGTGCCTTTCTATAACAACGAAGATGAGAATGTATTTAGAGAAAGCCTGGATGCGGTCCTTTCATAACACAAAAGAAACGCTCACCAGCCCAAAGGCGGGCGTTTCGCCTGAATAAAACCTGTATTCCCTTTTCTTATATTCCTCCAACCCCCTCATGCTATAATTCCCGCCCGAAAGGTAAGTACCGCAGCCAGGTTTGCCGGACTACCTTGAACAATACCTATAATATTTATGAAGTAATTTCAGAGTAAGGAAGTTGCGGCACTCAAATGCTCAAGAATTTTGTCAAACTTTTCGGGGGCGACCCCACTAAAAAAACCGTCGAGAAACTCGGCGAATTGGCGGTACAGATCAATGGACTCGAGCCGCAGTTCGAGGCGTTGACCGATGAGGCGTTGCGCGCGAAAACGGACGAGTTCAAGGCGCGGTTGGCGGAGTCTGTTGGGAATATAGAGGGGCTCGAGGAGAAGGAGCAATTCCAGGCGCGGCAGGCTGCGCTCGAAGAAATTCTCCCGGAGGCGTTCGCGGCGGTGCGCGAGGCGTCGAAGCGGACAATCGGCCTGCGTCATTATGACGTCCAATTAATTGGCGGCGCGGTTCTGCACGGCGGGTCCATCGCTGAAATGAAGACAGGCGAAGGCAAGACGCTGGTCGCGACGCTCCCGCTTTATTTGAATGCGCTGACGGGGAGAGGCACGCATCTCATTACCGTGAACGATTATCTCGCCCGCCGCGATGCGCGCTGGATGGCGCCGATCTTTAATTTCCTGGGGCTTTCGGTGGGCGTGCTTCAAATGGCCGCGGTGACCGAGAACGGCAAGAAGGCATTTATCGTGGATTTCGAGCGCGAGTCGCCGCACGAAGACCAGCGTCACTTGCGAATGGTTGACCGCGTTGAGGCTTACGCGGCGGATATCACCTACGGCACGAATTCCGAATTCGGTTTCGATTACCTGCGCGATAACATGGCGATAAGATTGGATGCGCGCGTCCAACGCGGGCATCATTTCGCGATTGTGGACGAAGTGGACAACGTGTTGATTGATGAAGCGCGCACGCCGCTCATCATCTCCGGGCCTGCTTCGGGTGACCTGGAATGGTACGGCAAGATGGCGCAGGTGGTGAAGCAGTTGAAGCCCGAAGATTACGAAGTGAATGAAAAAGACCGCAACGTGAGTTTGACGGAAATAGGCGTCTCTCACGTGGAAGCGATCCTGGGGACGCAGCTCCTCGATCCCGACCGCCCCGAAGATTTGACTCCCGAACAGGCGCGCCTGACGGGTTATCTCGAACAGGCTTTGCGCGCGCAGTTCCTTTTTGCCCGAAACAAGGAATATCTCGTGCAGGGGGGCAAGGTCGTTATCGTGGACGAGTTCACGGGGCGGCTCATGCCTGGCCGCCGCTGGTCGGATGGTCTGCACCAGGCTGTGGAGGCCAAGGAGGGCGTGAAGGTCGAGCCTGAAAACGTGACCTACGCGACGATCACGTTGCAGAATTACTTCCGCATGTACCAGAAACTCGCAGGCATGACAGGCACTGCGCTCACCGAAGCGGAAGAGTTCAGCAAGATTTACAGCATCGAAGTCCGCCCGATCCCGACGAACCTTGAATACCAGTCCCTGCGCGCCGATGCAACATTGGTGGAACAAAAGGCCAAGGACGACGAGGGCTATCAGTACTCGTATTACACAGTAAAAGAACCTCCCTCCAGTTCCCCCCAAAAGCGGGGGGAGAGTTCGGCTTCCCCCTCTCCCACTGGGAGAGGGGTTAGGGGTGAGGGAAAAATCTTTTATCGAAGAAAAGATTATCCCGACGTAATATATCGAACCGTCGAGGCCAAACTGCGCGCCATCGCGGCGGAAATTGTCCGCTATCACGTGATGGGGCGGCCAATGCTCGTCGGCACAACCTCGGTGGAATCATCGGACAGGTTATCGGGCCGGCTCAAAGCCGAGCCTGTGCGCCGGCTTATGCAGGTGGCGTTGGTGCGCCAAACGTGGATGCAGGCGAACAATCTCGAAGAGGACGGGCGTCTCATCCCCGAACTTGCGCCATTCAACGAGCCGCTCGATAAGATCACGCCCGATGCGCTTCGTAAGTTCATCCAGCCGTTTGGGTTGACGAACATCAATCCCGAAGACTCATCCAATTTGCCAGTCATTCTTGAATTGCTGAGATTGGATGAGCAATATACGAACCGACTAAAGTCGGTACTACAAGGGGGCGTGCCTCATCAAGTGTTGAACGCGCGCAAGCACACGGAAGAATCGCAGATCATCGCCAGCGCGGGCGCGTTCGGTTCCGTCACCATCGCAACCAATATGGCAGGCCGCGGTGTGGACATCAAGCTCGGCGGCGAACTCGCGGAGGAAGTCATCGCGGCGGTTAATCGCGTGCTTCGGAAAGCGGGATATCAGGACCCGTTCGACATGACTCTCGAAGAGCGGCGCCAGGCTTTGCTCAAGGTTGATCCGTCGAATTACGGCATTTACGATGCGGAGGTCAAACTCTTCCTGCAATATTTCGAAGACATGGAACGCGTGAAGGAACTTGGCGGCCTGCACGTCATCGGCTCCGAGCGGCACGAAGCGCGCCGCATTGACAACCAGCTTCGCGGCCGCGCCGCACGCCAGGGCGACCCCGGCTCTTCGCGTTTTTATCTTTCGCTCGAAGACGACCTCATGCGTCTCTTCGGCGGCGCGCAGGTGAGCGGCATGATGGAACGTCTCAAGGTGGATGACTCTCTTCCGCTTGAAGTGCGCCTCGTCAGCAGCATCATCGAAGGCTCGCAGACCCGCGTCGAGGGCGCGAACTTCGACGTCCGCAAGCACCTGCTCGAATACGACGACGTGCTGAATAAACAGCGCGCCCAAATCTATTCGCAGCGTGACCGCATCTTCGTCAAAGAGGATTTGCACGAAGATGTGGTGGACATGGTGCGCGCCGAAGTGAACAAACGCGTGGATCTCGGACTCGCCGACGAGGAAGGCCCGTGGAAATTGATCGCCTGGCTGGACCAGGTCCAACCGCCTTTCATGATAGAAGACCGCCTCTTTCCGACCTTCGGCCTGTCTCTGTTGCTCGAGCAGATCTCCCTCACCCCAACCCCCTCACCCCTTCACCCCTCTCCCAGCGGGAGAGGGGACGGGGGTGAGGGAGAGGGGCAAGGGGTGAGGGATTTGCGCGGCTCAACCATCCAGGTTGTGGCGAATGCCATCGAAGTGGAAAGCGTGCATACCTTACGCGCGATTGAGTCATTGATCGAGAAGACCGCCGAAAGCCTCGAAACACAAACCGCCGACCGCGATGACGCACTCGATGCCTACTTCCAGGGATTGCGCGGCATGGAAGAAAAGCCGCGCGCCCAGAAGATTCTCGAAGAAGTCAACAGCCTGGTGCGCTTGCAGTTGAAGTTGAACAACGAGCAGATGAAAATGCTCGCCGATGATCCCGAAGATGTGAAAGAAGACATTCAGGATATGGTCTCCGCGCAAATGACCGCGATTGCCGCGGCGCGTTTGATCGGCGCAATCCAGAATCGTTTGGGCGAACAGTTGCCGTTGCAGAGTCCGCTTCCATCAGATTGGGACGAACTCGAAGGTATCATCCTTGAAGCCGCGCGCCAGTCACTGGCGAACAAGAAGGAACGCCTCGTCGGTGAAAACGGACAGATTGCGCGCGACATTGACGCGTTGATGCCTGCCGAAGTCAACGATACTTCCATACTTCGCCTGCTCCTGTCGCTTTCACAGGGCGCGCGCACGGTGTTCGACCAGAAGACTCATCGCCAGGTCAAGCAGGTGTACAACCGATTTAGTTACGTCTTCTACGAAGCGCAGCTGCTCGATGGCCGCAAAGCGGACGACCTGGTTGAAGATGTCATCGAGCATCTTGAAGAGGCGGAAGAGGCCCTGCAGAAGGCATGGGGGTTGGGTGAGTACACCCGCTTGAATCAAAATGCCGCGCGTCTCGCGGACTTTGGCCCCGCGGCGAAGGCCGCTTTCGGGGAGGAAAGGCTCAATGAAACGGCGGCAGGTTTGGGTGAGTCCGACCGAGGGCTGTTGGTCGAGTCAATTGGGCGCTACGTCCTCAATGAAGTCCACCGTCAGCTATTGTTGGGTGCGTTCACCGAGTTGTGGGTTGATTACCTGACGAAGGTCGAAGCCTTGCGCGTCTCGATTGGCCTCGAGGCTTACGCCCAGCGTGACCCGCTGGTACAATACAAGGCGAAGGCCTCTGAAATGTTCCAGCAATTGCTGGAAGATGTGCGCGGACTTGTGATCGGCAGGGCGTTTGCATACCAGCCGCGCCGTGCACCTGCGCCTGGCGTACGTCCAGGTGTTGAAATTACAGCCATCGAGACCACCGAAACTCCCACCCCCGCGCCGCAACAGAAAACCCTTCCCCAAAGAACGGGGACAGGGCAAATGGGCGACGGCAAGAAAAAGAAGCGAAAACGCCATTAGAGGTTTTGTGCATCGCGACGAAACCGCCCCGCTGAACAAATATTTTTCCCTGCCCAAGGTTGAATTGCACCGCCATCTCGAGGGGTCGCTGCGATTGTCAACGATGCTCGATGTGGCGCGTCAGCATGGCGTGACGGTTCCCATCAGCATGCTCAACTTAAGCGGCCTGGTGCAAGTGCAGGAACAGGACCCGCTGACCTTCACCAATTTCCTCGAAAAATTCAAGACTCTGCGGCTGTTCTATCGCTCGCCCAAAGTGATAGACCGCATCACGCGGGAAGCGGTGGAGGACGCCGCCAAAGATAATATCCGCTATCTCGAACTGCGCTTCACGCCTGTTGCCTTGAGCCGCGCCGAGGGGTTTCCCCTGAACGACGTGATGGATTGGGTGATGGTGAGCGCGGCAGAAGCGGCGAAACAGCACAAAATTAAAGTGGGGCTGATTGCCTCTGTGAACAGGCATGAGTCGGTTGAACTGGCCGAGCAGGTGGCGTGGCTTGCGGCGGAACACATCAAGGACGGCATGGTCGGCATGGATTTGGCGGGGAACGAGGCCGAATTTTCCGGCAGGCCGTTCGCGGGACTGCTCAAGGAAGCGCGGCAATCGGGACTGCACATTACCATCCATGCGGGAGAATGGGGGCCTGCGGAGAACGTGCGCGAAGCAATCGAAGAGTTGAATGCGGAACGCATCGGTCACGGTGTGCGCGTGATGGAAGACGAGGAAGTCGTTGCGCTGGCGCGTGAACGCTGTACCGTTTTTGAAGTCTGCGTGACGAGCAATTATCAATCTGGCGTCGTCCCCGCGTTGACCGACCATCCCCTGCCGCGCATGTTGAATGCGGGATTGATGGTAACAGTCAACACGGACGACCCGTCTGTATCACGAATCACGCTCTCACATGAATACCAGCACGCCGGCGAGGATTTGAATGTGCCGCTGGATGTGCTGAAGCAGTGCGTGTTGAATGCCGCACAGTCCGCGTTTTTGGCGGATGCGGAAAAAGAGAAGTTGATTGAAAGTTTGAAGAAAGAGATGTAGAACGCCCTCATCCCCGGCCCTTCCCCCGAAGGGGGAAGGGAGTCCCCTCTCCCCACGGGAGAGGGTTAGGGTGAGGGCATATCACGTAAATCCCACCACAGAAGCCCCAAGGATATCAAAGGCGCTCCTTTGTATTCTTCGTGATTTTGTGGTGAGACCTCACCCCCAGCCCCTCTCCTAAAAGGAGAGGGGGTAAGGTACATCACCAAAGGAGTTTCCTATGCAAGATTTTTTTAATTCCCGCGATTCCCTCAAGGCAGGGAACAAACAATACACCATCTATCGCCTCGACGCGCTCGAAAAGGCCGGGCTGACCAAACTGAGCAAACTGCCGTTTTCGATCCGCGTTGTGCTCGAGGCCGCGCTGCGTCAGTGCAATGACAAGGAAATCACGCAGAACGATGTAAAGAACATCGCATCGTGGTCGCCAAAAGGCAATCGCCCCGGCATTCCGTTTCTGCCCGCCCGCGTGGTGATGCAGGACTTTACGGGCGTGCCTGCCGTGGTGGACCTCGCCGCGATGCGCGCCGCAGTTGCCCGTCTCGGCGGCGACCCGAGGAAGATCAATCCGCTCGTGCCGGTGGATCTGGTCATTGACCATTCGGTGCAGGTGGATTTCTTCGCCACAGCCGACGCGCTCAACCGCAACACCGAAGTCGAATTCCAGCGCAACCGCGAACGCTATGAATTTTTGAAATGGGGGCAGAAGGCCTTCAGCAACTTCCGCGTCGTCCCGCCGATGACCGGCATCGTGCATCAGGTCAATCTTGAATATCTGGCAAGTGTCGTCGGAGTCCGAAGTCTCCCGACTTCGGGCCAAAGTCAGGAGACCCTTCGACAGGCTCAGGACAACGCTTTGGAGTCCGGGTTGGTAGCCTTCCCCGACACCCTCGTCGGCACCGACTCGCACACCACCATGATCAACGGCCTCGGCGTCGTGGGTTGGGGCGTGGGCGGTATCGAAGCTGAAGCCGTCATGCTCGGCCAGCCGATGGACATGCTCCTGCCCGATGTGATCGGTTTCAAACTTTACGGCAAACTTCCAGAGGGTGTCACAGCCACAGATCTCGTTCTCACCGTCACGCAGATGCTTCGCAAAAAGGGCGTGGTGGATAAGTTCGTCGAGTTCTTTGGCCCCGGCCTCGAGACAATGAGTCTCACCGACCGCGCCACGATTGCCAACATGGCTCCCGAATACGGCGCGACGATGGGTTTCTTCCCCGTGGATGCCGAAACGCTCCGCTACATGAAGTTGACCGGCCGCTCCGATGAAACAATTGAACTGACCGAAGCCTACTGCCGCGCGCAGGGACTCTTCCGCGACTCGTCCACACCTGATCCCGAATTTACCGATACGCTCGAACTGGACCTCGGGTCTGTTGTGCCCTCCCTGGCGGGACCCAAGCGTCCGCAGGACCGCGTGCCGATGTCCGAGTTGAAAGAGACATTCGAGAAGGCATTGACCGCTCCCGTAAAAGAACGCGGCTTCGAACTCAAACCCGAAGCCCTTGCCACTGAAGCCACCTTTGGCACGAACGGCGGCTCGATGAAGATGAAGCACGGCGCAGTCGTTATCGCCGCGATCACGTCCTGCACGAACACGAGCAACCCGTCCGTGTTGGTTGCGGCGGGGCTTGTTGCGAAGAAGGCTGTTGAAAAAGGACTAACAGTCAAGCCGTACGTCAAGACATCGCTTGCGCCCGGCTCGCGCGTCGTGACCGAATATCTCAAGCAAGCCGGTTTGATTGATCCGCTCGCCAAACTTGGATTCAACGTCATTGCCTACGGATGCACCACCTGTATCGGAAATTCAGGGCCGCTTCCTGGTGAGGTAGCGAAAGCAGTTACCGGGTCCGATCTGGTTGCGGCGGCGGTGATTTCCGGTAATCGCAACTTCGAGGGCCGCGTCCACCCGTTGGTCAAGGCAAACTTCCTCGCCTCGCCGCCGCTTGTCGTCGCGTACGCGTTGGCTGGAACGGTTGACATTGACTTGGTCAACGAACCGCTCGGCACTGGCTCCGATGGTGCGGCGGTTTATCTCAAGGATTTGTGGCCCAGCCAGCAGGAAATCAACGAGGCGGTCGCCGCTAGTGTGAAGTCCGAGATGTTCAAAGACAAATACGCCGATGTGTTCAGCGGTTCGGACATGTGGAAGGAAATCAAGGTTTCCGAAGGCGACCTGTTCCTGTGGAGCGAAGAGTCAACCTACATCCATCACCCGCCATACTTCCAGTCGCTGACGTTGGATATGACCTCCGTTGGTGACATCAAGGGAGCGCGCGTGCTTGGCATGTTCCGCGATTCGATCACCACCGACCACATCTCACCTGCCGGTAACATCGCCGCGGATTCCCCTGCCGGAAAATTCTTGCAGGAACGCGGCGTCCAGCCAAAGGACTTCAACTCGTACGGCTCGCGCCGCGGCAATGACCTCGTGATGGCGCGCGGCACGTTCGCGAACATCCGCTTGAAGAATATTCTCGTCGAGCCGAAGGAAGGCAACCTGACGAAGTACTTCGAGACGGTGGACGGCGGACAGCAGACCGTGAGTGACGGTCAGGAGATGTCAATTTACGACGCGGCCATGCTTTATAAGCAGGCCGGAATTCCGTCCGTCATCCTGGCAGGCAAGGAATACGGAACCGGCTCCAGCCGCGACTGGGCCGCGAAGGGACCGAACCTGCAAGGCGTGAAGGCCGTGATTGCCGAGTCATTCGAGCGCATCCATCGCTCCAACCTCGTGGGCATGGGCGTGCTTCCGCTCAAATTCATGGACGGACAGAATGCCGAGGCGCTTGGCCTCGATGGAACGGAAGTCTATGACATCGAAGGCTTGAGTGATGCGATGGAGCCGAAGTCTGTTGTTACAGTGAAAGCCCAAAAGGCAGATGGCAGGGTTGTTGAATTCAAAACCACCGCGTTGTTGAACACATCCGTTGAGGTGAATTACTATCGCAACGGAGGCATCCTGCATACGGTATTGAGGAATTTGGTGAAGTAAATCTAACAGACAGAAACAAGCAAAGAGACTGGCTCAGCACCGGTCTCTTTTCATATTGCCATGGTTGCCCACGACCTCAACGGCCCCATTGGATAATGAGCCAAACCAGCACACTGATAACCAGCAAGATTGTTCCCAGCATGATCTTGGCCATCGCCGGAAACCCCAGCGGCACATTGAAATCCATTGGCAGGTAAGTGTAAAGGGAGTCATCCGCCACCCCGCTGTCATAGAAGCTGGTTAGGAGGCGTTCATAGGCTTGGGGTTGCAGGCTCATCAGGTCGGGGGCGTGCCCCATTTCCGAAAGGATGACGTGTTTGCCGTGCGATAGCGCAGGCAGCAAGTCTTGTGTCACTGCTTCCGCTGGCGCCGCAGCGTCGAAACTCCCGCTGACCAGCAGCGTTTCCACAGCGGATGGCTGTACCTGGCGCAGTTCGGCGGGCAGGAGTTGGATGGGCCAGTCCCGCGATTCCGAGAATGCCCCAAGCAGCGCTAGTTCCACCGGCGATCCCAGGATCGAATCCGGGGGATCTAATTCGGCAGGGTAGTTGCGCGCTGCATCGTAATCGGTGCTAATCTTGGCGTAGAAGTCACCCCAGGCGCACAAGTTGGGCAGGACAAAATCGCTCGCCAGGGACATCAGCGCCAGGCCGCTGGGATCTCCGTGATCTGCGGCGGTATAGGCATCGAATATCATGGCAGCCGTTTTGCGTTCGTAGAGCATGACAAAAGAGACGCAACGCACCTTGCCCGGGTCAATCGTAAAGAACAACCAGCGGCGCGGCATGTGATGCGTCACGCGGCGCATGGTCTCGGCCAGATCGGCCGTGCGGGCGCGGCGCGAGGCATTCTGCGCCCACAGTTGAGCGAGCTTCTCCAGTTGTGCGTCAACGCTTGCCGGCTCCCAAACGAAGCCGCCGGACGGGGCGACGCCTACCATGGCAGAACGATAGATCCGATCGGGATGCAGATAGGCGTAGATTTGTGCGACGCGTGTGCCGTAGCTCGCGCTGTACAGGTTCACACGCTCATAGTACAACCCGGCACGGGCGGCTTCCATGTCTTCTACCACCTCTTGTGCAGTGTACCCCGACAAATCAATGCTTTCGGCCTGCAAGCGGCGGGCGGACTCATTCAGGGCGCGGCCCAGGTTGGCGCGCGATTCGGCGCTCAACGTATCGTTGTTCACACCTTTGAGCGCCCGGTTCACTTCCGGGCAGTCCAATTTCACCGAGCCGTCTACACCCCGGTAGCCCACCAGCACGAAATCGTGCCTGGACAGCAGCCCCTTGGGCGGTTCGTATGTAAGGTTACTCTGCCCCGGCCCGCCTGTGAGCCAGAAGATCGGCTCGGCGGGGTTGGCATCGGCGGCGCGAAGACGCACAACGGGCACGGCAATCAGACGCGAATCGGCCTTGCTCCGGTTTTCTGGCACTACCAGCGTGCCGCATTCGGCGCTGATCTCGCCAGCCCTGGTTTGAATGGTGCAGGGTTTCATTGTCAAATCACCGGCCTTGGCATCGGAAGGCACAACCACCGAAGCTATTAAAACTTTCATGGCTTAATCCCTTTCTCTTCCATTCCGATAACCTCTTTGATTGCTTGCGTCTATGGACTTGCAGGCAGGCTAACTCTTTTGAAAAAACTTATGGCCATTACCCTCCCCCAGGCACAATCGAGCCAACGACCGCAAACGCGAAGATCCACAGATCCTGCATAAAGTGGATAAACCACGCCCACCACAGCCCGCGCGTTTCCAGCATGGATTTGCCCAGCCACCAGCCGAGAAACCCCGCCATCAACACGCCGACCACGCCATAAGGGATGCCATAAAAGTGACCGATTCCAAAGGCAGACGCCATCAGCCAAAGCGCTTGATGCTTCCCCACTACATCTTCCAGTACCGATAAGAACGATGCTTTGGCAAACATCTCTTCACTGAAGGCATTCACCGCCGAGGCGAGCAAAATAACAGGCAGGAATGGCAAGGCGCGAACGACAATATCCAGTGACGGGCGGCCCGCCAGAATAAGAAACGTCAAGGTTCCAAGGCTGAGGACTATGGCAGATGTGCGGCCAGCTTTATTCCACGTCGCGCCTGCTTTGATGCCCAACCATCTGACGGGTTCAAGAGGCGCGCTTGTGTCACCTTTGACGAGGAAGAACGCATCTCGTCTCTTTTTCAAGATGAACATCGTCGCAATAATGGCAAGCGCCACCACCAGAGGCCGCGACACCCATGCCAGTATAACGACATTGGGCGATGGGTCTGCAAGCCATCCCTCATAGATCGGCAATGCAGAGATCCGCGCATATACCAGCCACCCAGCTCCCATAAGTACAAGGAGCAGGATGAACAATGGGCGCAACGAACGGACTGCGTTCCAGGCGAACGTCAATCCCAGACCCGCAACAACAATCACCGCCGCGATCCCAATTTCCAGATTGCTTGAGACTTGATAATCAAAGATCTCCTGCAAAATAATTTTGGGCAGGCTGCCACCGGGCAGGCCGCCGACAAGCAACGTAAATACCCACGCTGTAATTATCGGTGTCATTGGATTGGAAATTTCAGTTTTCATCGTTCACTTCCTTTCATGTGACCCCCAACAAATAGGACAAAAAGCATCTATATATTAGCAAAACAAAAGCCCAATTTCAATAGCCAGTTTCTGGTGATTACCCACATCTTTTACGCTTGCCAATTCCAGGCGAAAAAACAAAACATCAGCCGCGAATCCTTTGACAGGCTCAGGACAAGTTTCGCTGATACACGCGGATTTTTCCTGACCAATCCGCGAAAATTAGCGTAATTCGCGGCAAAATGCTCTGGCTTTGAACGGATATGGACTTGTGGGTAATCACCAAAACAAGATATGAATAGCAATTCGGGTTAAATACTTGAAATGTTGGCTCATATGTAAAGGATGTGCAGCGAGATGGTAAACTTTGGGCATGGAATTTCCAATAACCGAATTACTTGACTATGAAAATAGCGTTGAGTGGATCCTCAAGCATTTTCACCCAAAAGGCACACAATGCCCGAACTGCAAAACAAGCAATGAAGGGGCACGTGAGTTCAGGCATACCCAAACGAGCGGATTGATGGTCTATCGGTGTCGTGATTGCGGTGCAGCCTACAATTTATACACGGGCACAGTGTTTCAAGGAACCCATTGGACGCCCATGCAAGTCGTGTTACTTATGCGCGGCATTTGCAAAGGCGAGACCACTCGAGAACTGGCCGCTGAACTGAAATTGAATTACAAAACTGTGTTGACCATGCGCCATAGAGTGCAAGCCAACGCAGAAATGGAGCAACCCAACACGCCACTCCCCGACAGCCATTCTGAAACAGACGAAATGTTTCAAAATGCGGGGGAAAAAAGGTGAACTTCACCCTGATCCCGAGGATCCGCCCCGAAAACGAGCGAATAAACAACGCGGACACGGGACTTATGACAATGATCGACCTCCCATTGTTGGAACAGTGGGGCGCGAAAGCGAGCAAGTGCGTTTACGCGTGGTTCATCACACAGATCGAAAAACACTCGAGGCACATGTTCATCGGTTTACGCTAAAAGATACTACTTGCTATACCGATGAGTGGCAAGCCTACAATCACATCATTCGAGATCACGCTACCGTTTGTCACGCAGACCATGAATGGGCTCGTGATGACGATGGCGATGGAATTCGAGAAGTTCATACAAACACGGCCGAAGGGATGTGGACGGATGTCCGAAATTTCTTGCGTCCTTTCAAAGGTGTCCACAAAGATTACCTGAGTGGTTATGTGGCAATCGCTGAATTTCGCAGAAATCTAAAACGTATTTCACCTGACTGCATCGCCACACTCGTGGCGATGCACACAGTTTACACATGAGCCGAAATGTTTTGGCGGCAGTTACCGCCGTCAAAACATTTATCGAAACGACCGCCGTGCCTCCCCCTCTTTATACGGCCTCAATGCAAACGCGGACCACGTCTCGTTGACCGAGACCTGGTTGATCCATTTGAGATCGAGCGCCTGGAGCGAGTCCCAGCCCTTGTCGCGGGTCAGGTCGGTCTGGATTTTGGATGTGCCTTTCGGGAAGGTGAGCCACAATAGGCTCACGGGTTTCAAGGCTTTGACGAGAAGAGGGGCGAGGGAGTCTAATTCAGCTTTGGATTTGACGAAAACCTGCAACCAGTCGAATGGTCCGAACTCGAAGCGGGTGGATATGTCCGCATCGCGCGGGGCCGTGAGTTGATCCGGGCAGCCGGACGGGGCGTTCACTACTGCGGCATTCATCCCGCTTTTGAGTTTCATCTTTTCGGCGAGGGATTTTTCGGTCATTGGAAACCTTTCCAGTAAATTTTTTCCAGGCATGTCACATCCTGTTCTTGTTATTTTTGTAAGCCAGACACCGCGCGCGTCCTTTTTGTGTTATTCTCTGCGGACTGAAATGGAGAAATGATGTCATTCAATGTGCTTTATTCGCTTGGAAAGATGTTTGTGCAAGCCTACTCACGGCTGTTGTTACGCATGGACGTTCACTGGCACGAGCGTCCGCCGGAGGGGCCAAAATTGTACATTGCCAATCATCCCAGTGCAACCGACCCGTTTTTGCTTCACCTGCTTTCCTGCCAGCCAATGAGCGTGATGATCACAGCCAACGCGTTTACTTTTCCATTGTTTGGTTTTTATATTCGTAAAGCCGGGCAAATTCCTGTCATTCCCGGCCAGGGCGAGCAGGCGTTGGAAAAGGCGCGCTGTCTTTTGGAGGCCGGTTATTCTGTGGGAATATTTCCCGAAGGCACGTTCAGCCCGCAGGCGGGCGGCTTTCACGAACCTCGCACAGGCGCGGCGCGGCTGGCTCTGAGCACGGGGGTACCTGTCATTCCGGTGGGCATTTCCCTGCCTCGGGAGAAGAGCCTGAAAATTTCATCCAGATTAAGCGGCAAACCGACAGTCGGTTACTGGTATTTGCGCGGCCCATATAGCATCACCGTGGGCAAGCCTATACGCTTCGAGGGCGATCCCCAGGATAAAAATCATGTTCACAAGACATCCCAGAGCATGATGGAGTGGGTGCGGACCCTGGCGCATGAAAGCGAACAACGTTTACGCCGTTTTATGTTTGTTGCCGCATCGGCTTAAAGCCGTTTTTTGCCTTGCAAAATTGGTGGTTGATTTGAAAAACTAACCGTGTTACCCTGTTTATATGCCATCGGTAATCTTGGTATGAAAGGAGGTGAAACTTTTGACAAGATTGAAGAAAGGACAAGGCTTGGTTGAGTACGCATTTATTCTTGTTTTGGTCGCTATTATTGTTATCGTGGCATTGTTTATGCTGGGAAACACCCTGGGAAACACCTTTAGCGATATCAACAACAGCCTTTCGTCCGTCTAAACAAAAAATCTCCCGTCAAACGGGAGATTTTTTGTTTGATGCTTTATTAATTTCGGCTCTCCCGTTTTTAACGGGAAAACCCAAAACCTCAGCCGCGAATTTCGCGAATTACACGAATTTTTGAAACCAATCCGCGCTCATCCGCGCAATTCGCGGCAAAGGAACTTGTCGTTCGGCGCTCTGTCCCGTCAGAAACGGGAGAGCCTTAATTTCAAGCGATTGCGGACTTTTTATCATTCAACCGCAGGAAGAATTTTGTGATCTCTTCCGCAAATGCCGGTACGAGTGCAAGCCCAACCACAATACTCCATTCACGCAGGCTGAGGAAGTGTGTATTGAAGATGGGCTGCAGGAAGGGGACCGAACATACGATCAAAAGCAAAGCGATGGAAAGCCCAACCGCATATTGCATCCACTTGTTGGAGAAGATGCCGATCTTGAAGAGCGAGGCGCGTTCCGAGCGCACGGTATAAGCGCGGAACAACTCGCATAAGGAGAGCGTGACGAAGGCCATGGTTTCGGCAGTCTGCACGTCCACGCCGCGCCAATCGTGTTCCAGGACAAAGGACAAAGCGTTCATGCCCGACGGGATGACTGCTCCCGCTTCGAGATGCCAAATCAAGCCGAGGACAAATGCGCCCAACACCGCCCCTGTTTGCGCGATGGTTTGTACGAAAATTCCAATGCCCATGCTTCGGTTCACAATCGGTTCCGATTTGGCACGCGGCCTCTGGTCCATGATATCGGGGTCGCCTTTTTCCATGGCGAGGGCGAGCGCGGGTGCGCCGTCTGTAATGAGGTTAAGCCACAATAATTGAATAGCCGTGAGCGGCGCGGGCAGTCCTGCCAGGGTGGCGAGGAAGATGATCATGATCTCGGCCACGTTGGATGAAAGCAGGAAGAACACGAACTTGCGGATGTTACTGTAGATGATCCGCCCCTGTTCCACCGCCGCAACGATGCTGGCGTAGTTATCGTCGGTCAGCACCATGTCTGCGGTTTCCTTCGCCACGTCCGTGCCGGTGATGCCCATCGCCACGCCGATGTCGGCGCGTTTGATGGCGGGCGCGTCGTTGACGCCGTCGCCCGTCATTGCCACGATCTCATCGTTGGCCTGCAACGCGTCCACGATGCGCATTTTGTGTTCGGGGGAGACGCGTGCGAACACGTCGGTGACTTCGATCTCGTTCTTCAACTCCTCGTCCGACATGTGATCGAGTTCCGCTCCCGTCCGAACCTTGTGGCCGGGACGCAAAAGCCCGATGGTTTCCGCGATCGCTTTGGCGGTGTTCGGGTAATCGCCCGTGATCATCACGGTGCGGATGCCTGCGTGACGCGCTTTTTCGAGGGCGGGTTTTACTTCCGTGCGCGCCGGGTCGATCATTCCCATCAAACCGACGAAGACCAGTTCCTGTTCGAGTTCTTCAGCTTTGAT
The DNA here is from genome assembly GCA_016235425.1 of Chloroflexota bacterium. Classification (GTDB taxonomy): domain Bacteria; phylum Chloroflexota; class Anaerolineae; order Anaerolineales; family Villigracilaceae; genus JAKOVF01. The sequence continues at coordinate 32,260 of JACRLC010000080.1, forward strand.
GTTGTCCGGGTTATCTGGCACATCTTTCACCACACGATAAGCCACGCCAAGCACGCGCAGCGCATCTTTGGTCATGGCATCGTTTGCGGCAATGATGCGGTCGCGGCTGGCTTTGTCAAGCGGTTTTGTCTCGTCGTTCATATCCTGATATTTGGTGCAGAGTTCCAGCACCACATCAGGAGCGCCTTTCATGGTGACCACGTCCCAGTTTTTGTGCTTCTCGTCTGTGAACGGTGAGGGGTCTTCACTGCGCGGCGCTTTAACGTCGTGGATCGTGATCATGCGTTTGCGCTCGGAGTCGAACGGCACTTCGCTCTCGCGTGGATAGGCTTCGTCAATTTCGACGTGAATTGCCCCAGCCTTGGCCGCCGCGACAACCAGTGCACCTTCGGTCGGGTCGCCGACGATGCGATAGGTCTGATTCTCTTCGCTCTCGCCCGTGATCTCGATTTCCGCATCGTTGTTCAATAAACCGAGCCATAAAGTGGTGAGCGCGGCGGGATATTTGTTGATGTCCACCGGCTTTTCGTCTATGAGAAAATCGCCCTTCGGCACATACCCTGTGCCGGTGACACAGATGAATTGACTGTCCACCCACATGCGTGTGACCGTCATTTCGTTTTGGGTCAACGTGCCGGTTTTATCGGAACAAATCGTGGTGGCCGATCCAAGCGTCTCCACCGAGGACAGCTTTCGGATCAGCGCGTGGCGGCGGATCATCTCGCGCATCCCGAGCGCGAGGCTGATGGTCACAACTGCGGGGAGTCCCTCAGGCACGGCGGCAATTGCCAGGCTGATGGCAATGATGAAGACTTCCGTGATCTCTGCCGCGTATTCCTTCATATAAGCGAGGGGCCCCGTGAAAAGCTGGTTGATTTCAGTGTAGTTTATCAGCGCCACGATGAAGACCACCGCGACAAGGATCAGCGACCCGATGGACAGCGACTTGCCGAGTTGGTCGAGCCGCTTTTGAAGCGGGGTTTCTTCCGCCTCCACATTCTGCAGCATCGTGGCGATCAGGCCGAGTTGGGTAAACATGCCGGTGCTGGTCACCACGCCGCGCCCGCGCCCATAAGACACGACCGTGCCCATAAAGGCCGTGTTTTTGCGGTCGCCCAATGGCACGTTTTTATCCAATACAGTGGCGGCATTCTTTTGCACCGGCAGTGACTCGCCCGTGAGCGAAGCCTCCTCCACGCGCAAGTTGACGGCTTCGAGCAGGCGAATGTCCGCCGGGATGAAGTTTCCCGCTTCCAGAAAAACAATGTCGCCCGGCACCAGGTTGTACGAGGGCACAGACTGTCTGTGCCCGTCGCGTAACACATGGGCGTCGGGCGCGGCCAGCTTCTTGAGTGCGGCCAGCGCCTCCTCTGCGCGTTGCTCCTGGACAATGCCAAGCACCGCATTCAAAACAACGATTGCCATGATGGCCGCGGCTTCCACGTAGTCACCCAGCAAAGCCGAGACGACCGAAGCCGCGATCAACAGGATGACAACGAAATTATTGAGTTGCTCCCATAGCATTTGCAGGAAACCAGGACGCGTTGCTTCAAGTAACTGGTTCTGCCCGTAATGCGCCAGCCTGCGTTCCGCCTCTTCGGTGGTCAAGCCTTGTTCTTTAACTTCGAGGTGCTTGAGCACCTCTTCGGCCTTCAGCGCATGCCATTCCTGCTGTTTGTTTTCTTCATGCAACATACAAAAAACTCCTGAATTGAGATAAGAGCGCTGTCCCGCAAATTAAAACGAGACCACCACGCCTCCGTGATGGTCTCGCCTAACGCTAAAGTGAGAGCGTCCGGGTTGCCGAGAGCAAGATTGCCCTGTCTTGACGACAACTCGTCCTGAAAATCTCAGGCGGCTACTCCCCAATCGGCCTGAGTGTATCCAGTTGCAAAAGGATTGTCAAGCAGGCGGGGTCAACAAAAGTGTTGGGTTATTCGTTGTCTAATTTCACGGAAGTTATGGCTCGATCTTCGTGCCTGCCGGAATCTCCGCGTCTTTAGGGATGACCACAATTCCGTCGCGGACATACCAATTGCCGTGATCCAGGTCCGTGTCCCGCGGGAACGGGCGGATGGTCACACCTTCGCCGATGCGCGCGTTCTTATCCAAAATCGCGCCCTCGATGTGCGAGTTCGCCCCGATCCCTATCTGAATGCTGTGCGGGGTAAGTTCCGTGTCGTAATAATCCGCGCCCATCACGATGCTGTCTTTTATCGTCGTGCCGGCTGAAATCTGGCTTCGTATGCCGATGATCGAATGAGTAATGTCCGCTTTCAAAATGCGGCAGCCTTCGGCGAGCATTACGTCTTTCAATTTGCTGTCCTCCACAATCGAGCCGGGAAGGAAGCGCGTATCCGTATAGATCGGCAGTTTTGGATCGTAGAATGTGAAAGGCGAGCGCGGCGTGGTCAGCGCCAGGTTGGTCTCGTAGAACGAACGGATCGTTCCAATATCCTGCCAGTAGCCGTCGAAGTCAAACCCGTAGACCGCAAGCGAATTGATCGCCTCCGGGATGATGTCCTTGCCGAAATCATCGTGTTTTGGGTGCTGGGTGAGCAGTTCCATCAACACTTTGGCGTTGAAGAGATAAATTCCCATCGAGCCGAGAAATGGGCGTTTTTCATCGTCGCGGCTCACAAATTTTTTCTGGACTTCCGGATCCTTGGGCTTTTCAACAAACGACGAGATGCGGCAATCCTTTTCGCGTTTCAGCAGGCCAAAACGCGGCGCATCTTCCCGCGAGACGGGTTGAACTGCCACCGTTATATCGGCCTTGTTCTCCCAATGGAAATTCGCCATGGCGGCGTAGTCCATGCGGTAAAGGTGGTCGCCCGCCAGAATCAAAACGTACTTCGCGTCTGTCGCGTGGATTTCAAACAACTGCTTCCGCACCGCGTCGGCTGTGCCCTGATACCAGTCCGCGCTTTCCATGGTTTGCTCGGCGGCCCAAATCTGCACCCAGCCGGTATGGAATGCGTCGAAGTTATACGTGCGGGTGATGTGCCGGTGAAGTGAGACCGAGTTGAACTGCGTCAAAATCGCGATGCGGAAAATCTCCGAGTTGATGCAGTTGCTGATGGGAATGTCGATCAGGCGGTATTTGCCTGCAATGGGAACGGCGGGCTTCGAGCGCATCTGTGTGAGCGGATACAACCGCGCGCCGCGTCCTCCCCCTAAAATAACTGCCAGGATATCGTTCAATGACGGCATGTTGGCCTCCTGGAAATGGAATGAAAAAACTTATTGTTTGGAATTAATGAGCTTGCGAACACGATGCGCGATATACACTATCGGATAGGCCAGCAGGATGAGCAGGTCTATCACAGCAAATATAAAGTAAAGCTTCATCTTGCACCTCCGGTCACCGTGACCTCAAATTTTGCTGTCACGACGTAAGCAAAAAGCGAGACGGCCGCATGGCAATCTCGCCTCAATCCTGCCAGCGGCAGGGAATTTCGTGAAAAATCGCTATGTTACAGAGTACCGCATAAATAATAGCTGAAACGAAATCTGTTTTATGCTCCTGGCTTGTTCCAGCAAGTTCAGCATTTGTGCAACAGCGGTATAATCTCAGTGCCGAAGGTGGGAATCGAACCCACATTCCCGGAGGGAACACGATTTTGAGTCGTGCGCGTCTGCCTGTTCCGCCACTTCGGCTGGTGCACGTAGTATAACAAACCCCCACTGATAAGGTCAAGATGAAACTAGGAATCATTGGATTACCCCAAAGCGGAAAAACAACCATCTTCAACGCGTTGACGCGCGGTAATGCCCCCACCACCGCATCCGCAGGGCGCATCGAAGTCCACCAGGCAGTTGTGGATGTCCCCGACCCGCGCGTGGACAAACTCTCGAGCATGTTCAACCCAAAGAAGACAATCTACGCCAAAGTGACTTATGCGGATATCGCGGGACTTGAAACTGGTTCCGCCAAAAGCGGCATTTCCGGCCAACTGTTGAATCAGCTCAACCAAATGGACGGCCTGCTCCTCGTTATTCGCGGCTTCGAGGATGACAACGTAATGCACCCCAACGGGACAGTTGATCCTAAACGCGACGTGGACACGATGTTGAGCGAATTGCTTCTCAACGACTTGATTGCCGTGGAGCGCAAGCTGGAGCGTCTGACCGAAGAACGCAAGAAGGGCGGCACAGACAAGGTTTTGAACGAACGCCAGACTGTGCTTTTCAAACGCCTGCACGAGGCCCTGAACGAAGGCATGCCGCTCCGCAAGTTGGAGTACAACCCCGAAGAGGCCAGGGAACTCGCCTCGTTTGGCCTGCTCACACGCAAACCGATCCTCACCGTGTTCAACATGGGTGAAGGACAGTCCGCGCCGCAGGTGGAACTGGATCACCCCAGCGTTTCACTGTTTGGCAAGCTGGAAATGGAGATCGCCCAACTCAGCCCGGACGATGCCGCGGTTTTTATGCAGGAATATGGAATCGAAGAACTCAGCCTGAGCAAAATGATCCGTCTCTCGTATGATTTGCTTCAGCTGCAATCCTTCTTCACCGTCGGCGAAGATGAAGTCCGTGCGTGGACGACCCATCGCGGCGCGCACGCGCAGGAGGCAGCTGGCGAAATTCACACCGATCTTCAACGGGGATTTGTACGGGCGGAGGTCGTTGCCTATGAGGACCTCATCAGCCTCGGGTCCATGAATGAAGCGAAGTCAAAGGGGAAACTGAGGCTGGAGGGCAAGGAATATCCCGTCAAGGATGGGGATATCATGCACATCCGATTTAATGTATAAATGTCATTGTAGGGCGGGTCTGTGCCGAAGCAATCTCCCGTTTAATAAAAAACCTCTTCAAACGGATTCCCCGCCTAACTGGAGATTGCTTCGTCGCTGAAGAACGCTCCTCGCAATGACATTACATAAGGAGAACATTATGGCATATGCACAGACCAAATGGAGCCTCGCTCCGCTTTGCCCCGGTTACGACAGCCCGGAATTGCAGACCGCATTCGACCTGATCGAGGAGCAGGTCACATCGTTTGAAGGTGTGCGCGGCAAACTCAAGCCGGATATTTCCGCCGAGCAATTCCTGGAAATTGTGCGCGCCTCCGAAGAGACGACGCGCGTGGCGAACAGGTTGTCTTCCTTTGCCGGTCTTTCTTTTACCGCCGACACACAAGACCAGACCGCGCAGTCATTGCAAACGCGTGTCCAGCAGTTTTTAGCGGAGATCGAAAACCGCACCTTGTTTTTTAATCTGTGGTGGAAGGAACTTGACGATGCCAACGCCCAACGTCTGATGGAAGTCTCGGGCGATTATCGTTATTATCTCGAAGCGATGCGTTTGTTCAAGCCGCACACACTCAGCGAACCGGAAGAGAAGGTTGTCAATCTCAAGAATGTCACCGGCCAGAACGCGTTGATCACTTTGTACGACGCAATCACCAACCGCTATGTCTTCAAAATGGAAGTGGACGGCGAGACGAAAGAATTGACCGAAGCTGAATTGTTCTCTTATCGTTACAGGCCGGAACCTGAACTGCGCGCCAAAAGTTACCAGGAGCAATTCCGTGTCTTTGGCAGTGACGGGCCGATCCTGGGACAGATGTACCAAACCCGCGTGCGTGACTGGCATAATGAAAACATCATCATGCGAAAATTTGACGCTCCCATCGCGGCACGCAACTTGAGCAACGATATTCCCAACGAAGCCGTGGATGCCTTGTTGAATGTGGCGCGCAGGAATACGAGGATTTTCCAGCGCTACTTCAAACTCAAAGCAAAATACATGGGCATGGAAAGACTGCGCCGCTATGACATTTACGCCCCTGTGGCGAGTTCAAAAAAGACCTACGCATTTGAACGAGCCGCGGACATGGTGCTTGGCTCCTTCGGCGCATTTGACCCGAAAGTGGCGAATCTGGCGCGCCGCGTCTTCGATGAAAACCGGCTGGACAGTGAGATCCGCAAAGGCAAGCGCGGCGGCGCATTCTGCTGGTCGGTGAATGAAGACATGACGCCGTGGGTGCTCATTAATTATCAGGGAACCGCGCGTGAAGTGGCGACCCTCGCCCACGAACTCGGCCACGCGATCCATACCATGCTGGCGTCGCATCACAGCACATTTACCTTCCACTCGTCCCTGCCGCTGGCCGAGACCGCCTCCACGTTCGGTGAGATGATGCTGACTGATAAACTGCTCGCGGAGGAGACCGACGAGTCGGTGCGCCGCGACATTCTCTTCAAGCAGGTGGATGACGCGTACGCGACCATCATGCGCCAGTCCTATTTTGCGCTGTTCGAGAAACAGGCGCACGAGATGGTGCAGAAGAATGCTTCAGTTGATGAGTTGTGCGCCGCGTATTTTGAAAATCTCAAGGAGCAGTTCGGTGATTCCTTGGAACTGAGTGATGAATTCAAATGGGAATGGGTATCCATCCCGCACATTTATCACACCCCGTTTTACGTGTACGCGTACGCGTTCGGCCAGTTGCTGGTCTTCTCGTTATATCAGCAATTCAAAGCCGAAGGTGAATCCTTCAAGCCGCGCTATCTCAAGATTTTGTCCGCGGGCGGCTCGGAAGCCCCGGCCAAGATCCTCGGCGACGCGGGCATCGATATCCGCGATCCCAAATTCTGGCAGGGCGGATTTGACGTGCTGGATGGGTTGGTGAAGCAACTGGAGAAATTGCCGGTATCATAATGTCATTGCGAGGGCACAGCCCGCCTGCACTGGCACCAGGCCAGGGAAGCAATCCCCACCTTTGCAAGGAGATTGCTTCGGACGAACGCCGCCCTCGCAATGACATGAAAGAAATATACTGAAAGCGGGCACAAATTGCGGTTTTAAGAAACGAGAAACAAAAGATTTGGTAATATCAGGGCATGACCAAACAATTTGAATTCAACCCGGAAATCGTGAAAGAAGTCAACTATCAACGCTACAATCATCTCGT
>JACRLC010000081.1 GCA_016235425.1 Chloroflexota bacterium
ACATTTTTCGCAGACGCGCAATCTTGACTTGTTTTTCTGTTTTGCTCATTGGGTTGCCTCATATTATCTGAAGTTTTTTACCCAGAGTGTATCGCAAGACCTTTCAGTTTTTGGAAAAAACTTTTCTGGACAGCTATACACCATGAAGTCGCTCATCATCCGCGACCTGATGATCAAAATGCCCCCCATTTCTCGCCTTCCGCCGAAAGAACAATCTAAGTGGCTAATTCAACTTTTACGTTGGTTTGTTGGCGGCATTGCTGGATACATCAGTAGTTTTTCTCTCTTCTTGATCTCAAGAGATGCAACAGCCATCCCACCTCTTGTTGGGCCAATAATGTTTGGGCAACATCTCTTAGTCGCTCACTTGTACTTGGATGCCAGTCCTAGTTATTATCTCTCCGAAGTTGCAGATTATTATGTTGTTATCCTTTCATCCCTCTTATGGGCAATAATCGGCGCTTTACTGGCATCTGGAAGAAGATGGCAATTCAGAAGCGGCATGATCTTTCTTGTATTGTACGTTATCGCAGGAGGCCTATCCTTCATGTATTACTGGTTTTCGCTATTAATATCCTAATCTTAAATCTGTACTATGAATCCTCTCCTCGTCCGCGACCTCATGACCGTCGGCGTGCCGACTTACAAAAGACCTGACATGCGGCGCACTGAGCTTGTCGAAGTGTCTCATCCGCGCCGCACATCAGGTCTGGTGAACAAATTCTTGGAGAACTTTATGAACAGTAAAAAAATCGCTGTCGTTCTAGTTCACGCATTTGTTGGCTGGGCGCTCTGCGCCGCGACGATGGGAATCAGCATGGCAATTACTTCGTTGGAAAATACGCTAATTGCCCACGCGATCGGCGCGCCGATCTTCTTTGCGGGAGTCTCATGGATTTACTTCCGCAAATTCAATTACACCAATCCTCTAAAAACAGCGTTGATCTTCGTCAGTTTTGTGATCGTGGTGGATTTCTTCGTTGTCGCGCTGTTGATCAATCGAAGTCTGGAAATGTTCGCCAGTCTGCTGGGAACTTGGATTCCGTTCGCTTTGATCTTCACCTCGACGTATGTCACTGGATTGCTTATCACAAAAGGATACAAGACTAGCAGCTGATAACTGATTACTGAAAACTGATGACTACTCCTACCCTCGTCCGTGACCTCATGACCGTCGGCGTGCCGACCTGCAAGACCAGCACACCCATCGTTGACATTGCGCGCTTTCTCGTGGAGCAGAATGTCGAGGAAATGGTCGTGCTTGGGAGTGAAGGCGGGGGCGTGGGAGTTGTCGGTTACGAGGAACTGGTCAGCGCGTATGGACGCGAGAATGCCAAGTCGTTGACTGCCGAAGATGTCATGCGCGAAGGTGTCCCCGAACTCCCTGCGGATATCGCTTTGACCGTCGCGGCACAGATGATGAAGGACAAAGGCATTCGTGTGGCGTACATGACACACAACTCCGCTGGCATTATTTATCCCGCCGCCATGATTTCGTACAAGCACATCATTCGTCACCTGGCGGCAAAGGACGAAAGTGAACTCAAGGATTTGGGTCCCGCGGCAGAGAGAAAATCGCCGATTGAAGTTTTTATCGAAAGAAGAGATGAAGCGCGAAAGAAAGCAGGACTAATTTAACCGCGAAGCACGCGAAGAACGCGAAGAAAACCTTTTGATTTTCTTGGCGGCCTTCGCGGTCTTAGCGGTTCAAAAAGGAGAATCGTTATGCCAATCGAAATTCCAAAAGACAAATGGCCTGGAAAGATCCAATCCGTCACCATCGGCGCGGCGGCCGCGGAGGGCGGCACGCGTACGAAGTCCATCACCATCGGCGGACAAACGTGCATGCCCTATTTGCATTATGAAGCGCCCATGCCGAACAGGCCCGTCATCGCGATCGAGATCAAATCGCGCAAACCCGATGACTGGTCGTCTCTGCTGGCGGAAGTCTGGGGCGACGCGATGAACGACCCCGCTCAATGGGCGAAAAAAGCCGAAGAAGCGGGAGCAGACCTCCTGGTCCTGGCTTTGACGCTGGCCGATTCACCCGAGGACGCGGTCAAAGCCGTCAAAGCGGTATTGGGCGCGAGCGGCCTCCCACTCGTCGTCTGGGGGCCAGGTCAGGCGGAAAAAGATAACGAATTGCTCGTCCCGGTTGCCGAAGCGGCCAAAGGCGAGAAGCTCGTGCTGGGCATCTGCGAAGACAAAAACTACCGCACGATTGTAGCCACCGCGATGGCAAACGGACATCTCGTGCAAGCCCGCACGCCGATGGACGTAAATTTGTCGAAGCAGTTGAACATCCTCATCAGCGACATGGGCATGCCTCATGACCGCATCATCATGGACCCGACAACGGGCGCGCTTGGCTATGGCATTGAATACGGCTACTCCGTGATGGAACGATTGCGGCTTGCCGCGCTTCAAGGCGATACCATGACCCAGCAGCCGATGATGGTCACGCCAGGTTTTGAAGCATGGAAAACCAAAGAGTCCAAAGTCGGTGAGGGCGTGCCGGAGAGTTGGGGTGATTGGAAAGCGCGCGCCATCAATTGGGAAACACTCACAGCAATTGCTCTCGTTGAATCAGGCGCAGATATTGTTGTCCTGCGCCATCCTGAATCGGTCAAGCGCGTGAGTGAAGCAATTGGCGAACTTATCAGCGTTTGAAAGTTGGCAAGCTTGAACGTTCAAACGTTTCAGCCATCAAACCTGTGAACCTTCCAACTTTCCAACAGAATGGAGAATTACCATGGCATTAAGTGGCATTCAAATTTACAAACTCCTGCCTCAAACCAACTGCAAGGAATGCGGCTTTCCCACCTGCCTCGCCTTCTCGATGAAACTCGCCGCGAAGCAGGTCGAACTCAGCGCGTGCCCGTACGTTTCCGAAGCATCGAAAAAGCAGCTCGCCGAGTCATCTGCGCCGCCTGTCCGCCTCATCACTCTCAAAGCCAATGGCGCCGAAATCAAAGCTGGCAACGAAGTCTGCATGTTCCGCCACGAAAAGACCTTTTACAACAAGCCTGGCCTTTTCATCCGCGTCAAAGCCAGTGACCCCGACCTCGCCGCAAAAGTTACCAAGGCCGACGCTTACAAGGTCAACTACGTGGGCATGGATTTCACGGTTGATGGTTTCGCGGTTGAAGCAGATGGAGATTTAACCGCCGCCGTTAAGGCCATTCGCGCCGTGAGCAAACGACCGCTCATTTTGATTTCGACGGACGCGGCGGCTCTTGACTCCGCCCTCGGCCTGCTCGCGGGGGAACAGACCTTGATCTATGCCGCAGATTCATCCAACTACGAAGCCCTGGCAGATACCGCTAAAAAGCACAAAGCCGCCCTCGTCGTCAAAGGCGACTCGCTTGACGCGCTTGCCGACTTGACTCCCAAAGTCCAGGCCAAAGGCGTGGAAGACATGGTGCTCGACCTCGGCGGAAAGAATCTCGGCGAATGGCTGACCCGTTCCACACAGGCGCGGCGCCTCGCGCTCAAGTCCAACTTCAAGCCGCTGGGCTACCCAACCATTTTCTTTGCCGCGCAAAACGGCGTCGAGAAGGAAGCCGTCTATGCCGCACAGGCGATTTCAAAATACGCGGGCTTTGTGATACTCGACACCTTCGCACCCGAAATGATCTACCCCTTGCTCGTCCTGCGCGAAAACATCTACACCGACCCACAGAAACCAATTCAAGTGACGCCCGGCATTTACGAAATCAACTCGCCCAAGCCCGAAAGCCCCGTGCTTATCACGACCAACTTCAGCATTACCTACTTCTCGGTCGCAAACGAAGTCGAAGGCAGCGGCTTACCTGCCTGGCTGGTTGTGACGGACGCCGAAGGCATGTCCGTGCTGACCGCGTGGGCGGCAGGCAAATTCGACGCCGAGCGGATCGCCAAAGCCGTCAAAGGCTTCGACGTTGCCAGCAAGGTCAGCAAGAAACGGATCGTCCTGCCCGGTCACGTCGCGGTCCTCTCAGGTGAACTCGAAGAGGAACTCTCGGATTGGGAAATCCGCGTCGGCCCGCGCGAGGCAGTGGATTTGCCCGCGTTCATGAAACAGGCTCTTAACTAACCCTCGCGCTGAGCGGAGCGTAGTGAAGTCGAAGCGCACTTGCAACCAGCCCTTCGACTTCGCCGCCAGAAAACGGCGGCTCCGCTCAGGGCGAATGAATACTATGGAACACACCGTCATCTTCACCACCGAAGACAACAAGACAGCCACCGTCACTGTCCCCACCAACACCATGCTGGCCGATGCCGCGCACATTGCAGGCATTGACATCGGCCAGCCATGCGGCGGACAGGGACGCTGCGGTCGCTGCGCCGTTCAGGTGACGGATGGAAACGTTCGGCGAAGAAGCACACTGCGCCTTTCCCCTGCCGACGTCGAGCAGGGCTACGCGCTCGCCTGTCAAACCGTTGTCGAAGGTGATGTTTCGATTTACGTCCCACCGCAGGAAAAGATCGAGCGGCGGCTCACCACAGACCGAGTCGTCGCCGAGGTCACTGTCCCCGCGGATTACGATTACGACCTTGCCCAAAGCATCCGCCGCGTCCACCTGCAACTCACCCCGCCCACGATGGAAGACCAGATTGACGATTGGTCACGATTGCAGACAGCCTTCCGCTTGCAGGCCAACATGCAAAATGTCAATTGCTCGTTACACCTTTTGCAAACCATGGGTGAAACACTGCGCGCAGGCGAATGGCAGGTAACCGCGGTCATCGAACGCGACATTGATAACCCCGATAAACCCATCCGCCTGATCGAACTCTACCCTGGCTACGTGGACGAATACTCGCCACTCTGGGGCTGTGCGATTGACATCGGCACAACGACCGTCTCACTCTGGCTCGTGGATCTGATCAGCGGACAGGTCAAGGCGCAGGTGGCGGAATACAACGGTCAAATCGCGCGCGGCGAGGATGTCATTTCGAGAATCATCTTCGCAGGCAAAAACGGCGGCGGGCAGGAAATGCGTCAGCGTGTGCTGGATACGATAAATGACTTGCTTGAGACAGCCTGTAAGCGAGTCAAGGCAAAACCTGAAGACGTGATGAAGGCAACCGTCGCGGGCAACAGCACGATGATCCATCTTTTGCTCGGCATTCCCGCGGGAAGCATCCGACTCTCACCATTCATTACGGCAGTCAACCATCCGCCGCTGATGACGGCAAAGGATGTCGGCATAAACATCCATCACGAAGGGACAGTGGACTGCCTGCCCGGAGTCGCAAGTTATGTCGGCGCAGACATCACCGCGGGCGTGCTGTCCTCTGGATTGGAACGCGCCGAAAACGTGACACTTTTCATTGACATCGGCACCAACGGTGAGACCGTGCTTGGCAACCGCGATTGGCTGGTCACCTGCGCCTGCTCGGCTGGTCCCGCCTTTGAAGGCGCAGGTGTGATGAACGGAATGCGCGCAACACAGGGCGCCATCGAAGAAGTCTGGATCAGCAACGACACTTTGGAACCGACGTATCGAGTCATCGGCGGAGGCAAGCCCAAAGGGATTTGCGGCTCCGGGTTAATTTCCCTGCTCTCAGAAGCGTTCTTAACGGGAGTCATCGACAAGGCTGGAAATGTCAATTTGACGGCGGGCAGCTCGCGGGTCCGGGAAGGAACGCATGGCGGGGAGTACGTGGTGGCCTGGGGCGCGGAAACTGAGTCGGGGGAGGATATCGTCATGTCAAGAGTCGATATTGATAACTTGTTACGGGCGAAAGCCGCAATCTATGCCGGGTTTACAGTCCTGGCCGATACGGTCGGAATCCCGCTGGAAACGACCGATAAAGTTTTGGTCGGAGGGTCGTTCGGCAAATACATCAACGTCGAGAAGGCTGTGCAGATTGGGCTTCTGCCCGACATGGATTGGCCGCGTTTTGAGTTTCTCGGGAATACGTCTGTGAAGGGCGCGTATTACGCACTGCTCGATTGGCGCAAGCGCGAACGGATTACGGAAATTGCAAAGCGCATGACGTACGTTGAACTTTCAGCAGACAACAGTTTTTATGAGGCGTTCACGTCCGCGCTATTTTTGCCGCACACGGATTTGAGCAAGTTTCCATCCGTGGAAGCGGCGTTGCACAAAGCATGAAACGGAACACGATACACGAAACATAAAGAGCGTGTTGCGTGTTCCGTTCACCAACGATTGGAGGAACCATGTTCATAATAGGCGAAAATATTCATATAATCTCGGAAAAGGTCAAGGAAGCACTGACCAACCGCGACCGTGAGTTTTTCATGGACCTGGCCGTCAGGCAGGTGGAAGCAGGCGCGAAGGCAGTGGATATCAACCTCGGCCCGCGCAAGAAGGATTGGGCTGAAGTCTTCCCGTGGATTGTTGAAACGGTCGAGACCGTGGTGGATGTGCCGCTCTCGATTGACACAACCAACGTGGATGGAATGGAAGCCGCGCTCAAGACAATCAAGAAGGCGCAGCCGATTTTGAATTCAACCTCGGCTGAACCTGAGCGCCTGGAGAAAGTGCCGCTGTTGGCGAAGAAATACGGAGCGAAGGTCATTGCATTGACCATGCGCTCGGAAGGCATTCCCGTCGAAGCGGATGCGCGCGTCAACATTGCCGTGGAGTCGTTGATCCCGCGCATGATGGAGATTGACCTCCCGATGGAGAACCTCATTATTGACCCGCTCGTGCTGACCGTTTCGGGTTGCCAGCAATATTGCCCGCACCTGATCGAAACCGTCCGTACCTTGCAATATGCGTGGGACCCCGCGCCGAATATTTCGGTGGGTTTGAGCAACGTGTCGAACGCGGTACCGAATGATAACCGCCCGCTCATCAACCGAGTCTATCTCGCCATGCTGATGGGCGTCGGCCTGCAGATGATGATCGCCAACCCGTTCGACGAAAAGCAGAATGATGTCATCCGCTGGATAGAGACAAAAGACACTGGTAATCCGCTGGCGCGGGTCTACAATAAGATTGCGGAACGGACTGCAAACAGCGAAGAACCGCAAATGGAAGACTTCGACCTCACCGATGCCGAGCAGTCCGCGATCTGGAAGACGACGCAAATTCTGCTGAACAAAGTAATCTACGCCGATTCGTATTTGATGAACTGAGTGTAAGACCTGACATGTCTTCGCAATAGTCTACTGATTAAGTGCCTCGTCCGCGCGAGGATTCCTGAACAGAGCGGCGCGGATGAAACATGTCAGGTCTGGCAAACAAGGAACCCTTATGCCCCCAACCGAAATCCTCCCCCTGCGTCAAAAACCTGCCGCGGCGCTGGTAGTTGGCGGCGGCATTGGAGGTATGCGCGCCGCCCTCGACCTTGCAGATGCAGGACTGAAAGTGTACCTGGTCGAGCAGACGCCCTGCCTCGGAGGCCGGGTTGCACAACTGGGATTCATGTTCCCGCAGCATGATTGCGTCCTGTGCCGCGGCACACCCGACCACGGATATGGATGCACCCGCCCCTCGATCTCGCCAGCGTACAGCCAGCACAACCAGCATCCCAACATTCAAATCCTGACCAACACGCGCGTCACCGACGTGGAGGGAGAAGCCGGCGATTTCACCATCTCGCTCCGCGAGGAACCGCGTTTCGTGGACGTTTCGCGGTGCACGAGTTGCGGCCTGTGCGCTGAAGCGTGTCCTGTGGAACTGCCGAACAGCTTTCAACTTGGCATGACGATGCGGAAGGCGGCCTATAAATTGGCCGCGCGCGCCACACCTAATGCGTACTGCATTGATCGCGGCCCCTACTGCGACGAATGCCGCAAATGCGTGGAGGCCTGTCCCAGCGGGGCAATCAACCTGGATGAGCAGCCGCGCCTGTCATCGGTCGAGGTGGGAGCCGTCGTTCTGGCGCTCGGTTTTCAAATCTACAATGCCGCCGAAATGGAAGAACTGGGCTACGGACGTTATCCCAACGTCCTCCAGGCCATCCAGTATGAACGGCTGGCCAGCCGCTCCGGCCCGACCGAGGGGCTGGTCATCCGTCCCTCGGATAACAAGCCACCCCGTTCGATAGCCTGGCTTCAGTGCATCGGTTCCCGCGACCAGAAGAACCCATTTTGCTCCTCGATCTGTTGCATGTATGCCACCAAGGAGGCGATCCTTGCCAAACAGCGCCTGGGCAGGGATGTGGATTGCAGCGTCTTCATCATGGACGAGCGCGCCTTCAACAAGGAGTACAGCGCCTACTTCGCCAAAGCGCGCAACCAGCACAACATTCAGTACAACCGTTGCCGGGTCTCCGCCGTGAACGAGGACCCGAACACGCACGAACTCACCCTCCATTACGCCGACCCGGACGGAAAGCTTCTCGAGAAAAAATTCGATATGGTGGTCCTGGCGACCGGCCTCCAGCCGCCCGAATCAGCGGGGCAACTGGCCGAAATTCTTGACATCGAGTTGAACAAGTATGGCTTCTGCGAAACCGACAAGTTCACGCCCCTGCAGACCTCGCGGCCGGGTGTGTTTGTCTGCGGCGCGTTCTCGTCCCCGAAGGAAATCGCCGAAACCATCATTGACGCCAGCGGCGCAGCCGCCGAGGTGATACGCCTGCTCAACGACCGCCTGAATACATATCCTTACAGCCGCGAATGGCCCTTCCTTTCCAACCCAGACGAATTCGCGCCCGAACGCGACGTAAGCGGCGAGCCGCCTCGGGTGGGCGTGTTTGCATGTACCTGCGGGCACACCCTCAATGAAGACCTCGACTTCCCTGCGCTGATCCGAGCGGCCGGCCGTTTGCCCGGCGTGGAGACGGCTGAAACCCTGGACTTTGCCTGTTTTCCCGAAGGGCTGGCGCATATCACGGAACAAATGCAGGACCTGGGACTCAATCGGCTGGTGATCGCCGCATGCAGCAACCGCACACACGAATCGCTCTTCCAGCGAATGCTGCGGCAGACGGGAATTAACCCCTACCTGCTCGAACTGGTCAACTTGCGCGAACAATGCAGCCGCGTACACAGCAAACAGCCTGATCTGGCTAACCGCAAAGCCAGCGAGATGGTGCGCGTCGCCGTGGGACGCGTCCAACTGGCGCAACCCGTTCATAAGAAGCAACATCGTTGCCGGCCAAGCGCGCTGGTCATCGGCGGAGGGTTGGCCGGGATGACCGCCGGCCTGGCGATTGCCGACAGCGGTTACGAAGTGCACTTGATCGAGCGTTCAGACAGGCTCGGCGGGAATTTGCTGGATTTGTATTACGTCGCGGAGGGCATCAACCCTCAGCGTCTGTTGCGCGACCTGGTGAACCGCGTGCGCGCCCATCAGCGCATCGCAGTACATACCCGCACTGAAGTGGTCCACCATACCGGACATTTGGGATACTACACCACCGAACTGCATGCAAAACACAACGGAGCAAGCGAGACCTTCAGTGTCGAGCACGGCGTAACCATTGTGGCCACCGGCGCGCAGGAGGCCCGTCAGCATCCCTACATGAAGGCGCCCGGCGTTATCACCCAGCATGAACTGGAAGAGAAGATTATCCACGCGCCAGAGGAAATCGCGGCCCTCAAAGACGTGGTCATGATCCAATGTGTGCGCCCCGAAGGCGTTCCCCAATACTGTTCGCGGGTCTGTTGCACTAACGCATTGAAAAACGCCATCCGGCTCAAACTGTTCAACCCAGCGTGCCGCGTGACGGTGCTGTTTAAAAACATCGTCACCTACGGATTCCGCGAGGAATACTATACCGAAGCGCGCAAACTTGGCGTGGTGTTCGTCCGCTACACCGATACAGAGCCGCCAGTGGTTTATTTCGACCACGATTACGACCAGCTGAAAGTGCGGGTGCGCGACCTGTCCCTGGACCGCTGGCTGGACCTGCAGGCGGACCTGATTCCCGTCAGCACCTCCGTCATCCCTCCGAACGGCGCCACGGAACTGGCCCATATCCTGCGCGTCCCGATTTCGAGCGAGGGCTTCTTCGAGGAGGCCCAGATCAAACTGCGCCCAATGGATTTCATGCGCGAGGGCATCTTCCTGGCCGGGATGGCACACTATCCCAAGTTCAGTGAAGAGACCATCAGCCACGCCCTTGCAGCAGCCGCCCGCGCGGTGACCATCCTTTCGCAACGCGATTCGCTCTATCTCGGCGGCGTGGTCGCTCAAGTGGATCCGGCCAAATGCGTTGGCTGCCTGACCTGCACGCGCACCTGTCCCTTTGGCATTCCTCAGGTTATCCATGAGGAAGGACGGACAGGCGTCGGCGGGCTGGGTGGCGCCGCATTTATTGACTCCGCATTGTGTCAGGGCTGTGGGACATGCACCGGCGAATGTCCGGCAAATGCCATTCAACTGGTGCATTACACGGACGAGCAGATGATGTTGCGTACCATTGGCGGTTTGGGAAGTTGGCGCGTGGCAGAGGCAATCCAATGAGCGATCAACGAGTCACCCTGACCTTTGAGCCTGAGATCACCGCTTTTTATTGTATCTATTGCGGTTACATGGCGGCTGATACTGCCGGGGCGTTACATGTACAATACCCGGCCAACGTCAAATTCGTGCGCATGCCCTGCTCAGGCAAGACCGATGTACGCTACCTGCTGGAGGCCTTCGAACAGGGCGCCGACGGTGTGTACGTGGTCGCCTGCCCGATCGGTAACTGTCATCACGTGCGCGGCAATGAGCGCGGCAGGCTCCGACTCAATCGGGCAAAGAAAATCCTCGACGAGATCGGCCTCGGCGGTGAAAGGCTGGACATGTTCTTCATGTCCGGCAGCCAGGCCCAGGCCTATGCCAATGCCGCGCAGGTCATGACCGAACGCATACGCAAATTGGGACCGAATCCGTTGAAAGGCAGGAATGGAAACGGAAGGATGAAGGATGATGTGAAGCCTCTGCCGGAAGAAGATGAAGAAGCAGATTTTCGCGGCAGAAGGCCAAAGAAAGGATGAAAACGGAAGGATGAAGGATGAAATGAAATCCTCGCAAGAAGAGAAAGATGAAAGGATGAAGACCAACAATTCATCTTTCATCCCTCATTCTTCATCTTTACCTATTGGTGCGGTGATGGTCGTCGGCGGCGGCATTGCTGGGATGCAAGCCTCGCTGGATCTTGCCGAGCAAGGCTTCAAGGTCTATCTGGTGGAGAAAAACTCAGCCATCGGCGGGCACATGGCGCAACTGGATAAGACCTTCCCCACCAATGACTGTGCCATGTGCACGATCTCTCCGCGTCTGGTGGAGACCGGCCGCCACCCGAATATCGAGATCCTCACCAACAGCGAGGTTCAGGATGTAAGTGGCCAGGCGGGCGATTTCAAGGTAACGGTCGAGCGGCGGCCGCGCTACATTGATATTAACAAATGTATTGCCTGCGGCGATTGCGTCAAGGTCTGCCCGGTTGTCGTGCCGGACACCTTCAACGAAGGACTCGCGCTTCGCCACGCGGCTTACAAACTTTACCCTCAGGCCGTCCCCAACGCCTTCGCCATTGAAAAGCGCGGCATCGCCCCCTGCCGGGACGCCTGTCCTGCCCACCAGCGCGCCCAGGGATATATTGCCCTGATCCGCGAAGGCCGCTGGGCGGACGCGTTGCGCGTTATCAAAATGGACAACCCCTTCCCGGGCATCTGCGGCCGCATCTGCAATCACCGCTGTGAGACAGCCTGCAACCGCAACCTGGTGGACGAGCCGATCAATATCCGCGCACTGAAACGCTTCGTGACCGATAAGGTTTATTCGGAGCCGCGCCAGCCGGTTGAGCCGGTCGAGATCAAATACCCCGACCAGCGCGTTGCGATCATCGGGGCGGGACCGTGCGGGTTGACTGCCGCCCAGGACGTTATTCGGCAAGGTTATCCGGTCACGATCTTCGAAGCCATGCCGGTCGCGGGCGGGATGCTGCGCCTGGGCGTACCGGAGTTCCGCCTGCCCGCCGAGATTATCGAGCACGAAGTCGCCGACATCACTGACCTGGGCATCGAACTTCGTCTGAATACGCCGGTAACCAACCTGGATGACATCTTCAACGAGGGCTTTACCTCTGTGTTGATCTCGGTCGGGGCGCACGAGGGCGTTCGCCTGCCGATCCCCGGCGCGAATCTCGAAGGCGTGCTGATCAATACGCAGTTCTTGAAGGACGTGCGGCTTGGGAAATATGAGACCCTAAAGGTCTCGGAGACATTTAGGGTCTCAGAACTTGGAAAGAACGTTCTCGTTCTCGGCGGCGGTAATGTTGCGATTGATGTCGCTCGCACTGCTGTCCGTCTGGGATGCAAAGTATCCATGGCTTGCCTCGAAGGCCGCGATCAAATGCCCGCGCACGATTGGGAAATCCAGGCGGCATTGGACGAGGGCATCGAGATTTACAACAGCCGCTCTTTCGAATCCGTCCTCGGCGACGAAAACGGACGCGCCCGCGGTGTGGAATGTATGCAGGTCAGTTCGTTCAGTTTCGACGAGATGGGGCGGTTGAGCGTCGAGAAATCGCCAGACTCGAATCACGTCATCCCGTGCGACACGGTCATCTTTTCGGTCGGGCAACGCGCCGGTCTGGCGTTCATCCCCGCCGATGCGGGCGTCGGCCTGACGGAACGCAAGACCATCGCCATCAACCCGAACACCTTTGCCGCCACACGACCCGGTGTTTTTGCTGCGGGCGACAGCGTCTCCGGCACGGCCTTCGTCATCGAGGCAGTCGCCAGCGGGCACAAGGCGGCGGAGTCCATCCTACGGTATTTGCAGAGCGAGGCGCTGGAACGCCCGCCCAAACCCGAACTGCCGGTGGTCAAACTGACGCGGCAGGAAATTGATGACCGCATCGCCCGCGGCGAGATCAAGAAACAGAATCGCGTCCCGCTCCCCGAACTGCCCATAGAACAGCGCATCAGAAATTTTGCCGAGATCGAAGGCGGCTACGATGATGAATCAGCGCAACGCGAAGCGGCGCGCTGTCTGGCTTGCGGAATTTGTTCCGAATGTATGTCCTGCACTTTCGCGTGCGGCGTCAACGCCATTGACCATGACATGGTCGCCCGGCAGGAGACCGTCAATGTGGGCGCGGTGATCCTCGCGCCGGGCTACCAGGCGTATCACGCGGAACTTTCGGAGGAATTCGGCTACGGACGGTATCCCAACGTGGTCACGTCCCTGCAATTCGAGCGGCTGCTCTCCGCTTCCGGCCCGACGATGGGCCGCGTCCACCGCCCATCGGATCATCAGCCTCCCAAGCGGATCGCGTTCCTCCAGTGTGTCGGTTCGCGCGACCAGACACACGATTACTGCTCGGCGGTCTGCTGCATGTACGCCACGAAGGAAGCCGTCATCGCGAAAGAGCATCAGCCCGGCTTGGACGTTCACGTTTTTATGATGGACATGCGCGCCTTCTCGAAAGGCTATTGGGGATATTTCGAGCGCGCCCGCGAGCGTTATGGGATTCAATATCATCGTTCGAGGGTCAGCATGATCCGCGAAGACCCGCGCACGCGGGAATTGATTCTGAGTTATGGTGATCAGTCATCAGTCATCAGTCATCAGTTATCAGTGATCAATGAACGCTTCGACATGGTCGTGCTTTCTGTCGGTATGGAAATTTCCGAGTCCGTGCGAAATCTTGGGCGAAGGCTGGGCGTGGAGTTGGACGAGTACGGATTCTGCCAGACGGTCCAGTTCAATCCACTAGAAACTTCGCGCCCGGGAATCTACGCCGTCGGGCCGTTCCGCGAGCCGAAGGACATTCCTGAATCAGTCGTCGAGGGGAGCGGAGCGGCTGGGGCGGCCGCGGCCCGCCTCAGTCCCGCGCGATTCGTCCTCACCGTCCAACGCGAATATCCCGAGGAGCGCGACATCAGCCAGGAGGAACCGCGCGTCGGCGTCTTCGTCTGCTCATGCGGCACGAACATCGGCGGCTTCGTAGACGTGCCTGCGGTCACAGAGTACGCGGCAGGTTTGCCGCGCGTCGTTCACGCCGAATCCAATCTTTACACTTGTTCACAAGACAGCATCAAACATATTTCTGAGCAGGTGATCAAGCATGGACTGAACCGCGTGGTGGTGGCGAGCTGCACGCCGCTGACGCACCAGCCGCTGTTCCAGGACAGCATCCGCATGGCCGGGCTGAACCCGTACCTGTTCGAGATGGCGAACATCCGCAACCAGTGTTCGTGGGTGCACTCGAATGACAAAGAGACGGCAACGGCCAAAGCCCGCGACCTGATCCGCGCGGCGGCGGCGCGCGCGGCGCTACTCGAAGCACAGCATACCGTTGACGTGCCCGTCCAACGCACCGCGCTGGTCGTAGGCGGCGGCGCGGCCGGGATGACGGCGGCGCTTTCGCTGGCGGAACAAGGTTTCCCCGTGCACCTGGTCGAACAGGAAGCAGAACTGGGCGGAAATCTTCGCCATGTCTTTACCAGTTCCAACGACAAGGATCCGCAAGAAATATTACAAAGCTTGATAGGAAAGATGCTGGCAAATCCCGCCATCATTCTGCACTTAAACAGCAAAGTTGTGTCCTCCTCCGGCTTCATGGGCAACTTCAACAGCACGCTCGAAGACCGGGACGGAAGCCGCCGCGAGATCGCTCACGGCGCAACTATCCTGGCAACCGGCGCGCAGGAATATCGCGGCCCAGAGTACGGTTATGGGAGCGATCCGCGCATCGTGACACAGCAGGAGTTCGAGGGAATGCTTGCGACACAACAACCCGTCACTGCGAGGAACGAAGCAGTCTCTTCCTTGAACGGGGGATTGCTTCCCGAAGGTCGCAATGACGGAGCCGAGAGAGTTGTCATGATCCAGTGCGTGGGACCTGCCGAAAAGTTCTGCTCGCGGATATGTTGCACGGTGGCGCTGAAGAACGCGATCCGACTCAAGGAGATCAACCCGAAAGCGGAAGTTGTTATTGTTTATCGAGACATCCGCGCTTATGGTTTCAAAGAACGGCTTTACACGCAGGCGCGCGAAAAAGGCGTTGTCTTTATCCGCTATGATTTCGAACGAAAGCCAGAAGTTACCAGTGATCAGTTATCAGTGATCAGTGTCAAGGCGTGGGAGCCGGTGTTGCGAAAGGAACTGACGCTTCACCCCGACCTGCTCGTGCTTTCGATGCCAGTCGTCCCGCGCCAGAACGCCCATGAAACGGCGGCCAGATTCAAGGTCCCGCGCGATGCGGACGGTTTCTTCCTGGAAGCGCACGTCAAACTGCGCCCGGTGGATTTCGCCTCAGACGGCATCTTCATGGCCGGCATGGCGCATTATCCCAAACTGCTGGACGAGACCTTGATCCAGGCACAGGCGGCCGCGGCCCGGGCGGCGCGCGTCCTCAGCCGCGAAACGCTGACTGCCGGGGGCCGCGTCGCAGTGGTGGACCCATCCCGCTGTACCGGCTGCCTGACCTGCGTGCGCATCTGCCCGTTTGGCGTGCCGAAGATCCGCATTGACCTGACCGGCGTGGGCGGGATCATCGGCGCGGCCTACGTTGAGGCGGCAGTCTGCCAGGGATGCGGCATCTGCGCGGCTGAGTGCCCGGCGCGGGCAATCCAATTGATGCACTACACCGATGTCCAGATGACGGCGAAGGTCGGCGCGCTGTTAAATCCAATTGTGATTGGAGAAATGCAGGAATGACGCAAGACGCTCTACAAATCATCGCCTATTGTTGTGAGCATTGCGCCTACGCCGCGGCTGACTTGGCGGGCGGACTGCGAATCCAATATCCGCCCTCGGTGCGGGTGGTCATGCTGCCCTGCACCGGCAAAATGGACGTGCTGCTGGCGTTGAAGGCCTTCGAGGACGGTGCCGACGGTATCATGACGGCTGGCTGACTGCCCGGCGACTGCCATTACCTGGAAGGTAATACCAACGCAAAACGAAGAATGGAATACCTGCAATCATTGTTGAAAGAAATCGGCCTGGAGCCGGAGCGGGCGCGCATGTTCAACCTCTCAGCGGCCATGGCCGGAAAGTTCGTAGAAGCGGCAAAGGAAATGACGGAGAAGGTTACCGAGTTGGGACCGAACCCGTTGAAATCAAAGATGAAGGATGAGAGATGAAGGATAAAAGAGGAAAGAAGAAAGATGGGGCGCGGTACGTGTTGCGTGTTCCGTTGCTTACCTGTGTACGTGTGTACTTGTCTACCGACTTCATAATTCATCCTTCTCCCCCGGAGGTGCAGAATGATCGTTGCAGAACAAAAATCGTTGGAAGAAATCAAGAAACTGGTCGGTAACGCGAAAAAGGTGTTGGTGGCGGGTTGCGGCACGTGCGTCACCGTCTGCTTCGCGGGCGGGTCGCGCGAGGCAGCCATCGTCTCGGCGGAGTTGCGTATGTCCACCAAACTGGCTGGCGACCCGAAAGAAGTCGCCGACGTGACCGTCCAACGCCAGTGCGAGTGGGAGTACCTCGACGAGATCGCCGAACAGGTCCAAGGTGTGGACGTGGTGCTCTCGCTTGGTTGTGGCGTGGGCGTACAGGCCATCGCCGAACACTTCCCCAACGTGTGGGTTGTGCCGGGACTGAACACCAAGTTCATGGGCCTGCCCACCGAACAGGGAGTCTGGGCGGAACGCTGCGCGGCCTGTGGCGACTGCATCCTCGGGCTGACAGGCGGCATCTGCCCGATCGCGCGCTGTTCCAAATCGCTTCTCAACGGACCCTGCGGCGGGTCGCTGGATGGACACTGCGAGATCAACGCCGAGGTTCCCTGCGGCTGGCAGTTGATCTACGACCGGTTGAAGAGCATGGGCAAACTGGAAGTTCTTATGGAAATCCAAGCGCCCAAGAATTGGCGCACTTCGCGTGATGGCGGCCCGCGCAAGATCGTGCGCGAAGACTTGCGCCTGGTTTCAGAGGAGAAGTAAATCATGGCAGGCACAAACGGTTATTTATCTGGCTCGAACCTCGAGCGCGTTTTGAAGAACGGACACTTTGCGGTCACCGCCGAACTCGGCCCGCCACAGAACGCGGACGGGAATATTATCCGCAAGAAGATCGGCCTGCTAAAGGGATGTTGCGACGCGGCCAACCTGACCGACAACCAGACCGCCATCGTGCGAATGTCCAGCATCGGCGCGGGGGCGATCCTCGTTCAGGAAGGGCTGGAGCCGGTCATCCAGATGGTCTGCCGCGACCGCAACCGCCTGGCAATGCAAAGCGACCTGCTCGGCGCGTACGCGCTCGGCATTCGCAACCTGTTATGTCTCACCGGCGACCACCAGACCTTTGGCAACCATCCCACCGCCAAAAACGTGTTCGACATTGATTCGACCCAGATGGTGCAGATGGTGACGGACATGCGCGACAAGCGCGTCTTCCAATGCGGCGAGGAATTCAAAGGACAGGAACCGCGCTTCTTCGCCGGGGCGGCTGAATCACCGTTCGCCCACCCCGTGGACTTCCGTCCGTACCGCCTCGCCAAGAAGGTCAAGGCCGGGGCGAGCTTCATCCAGACCCAGTTGGTGTTCGACCTGGAAGCCTTCCAAAAATTCATGGAAAAGGTGCGCGAGCTGGGCGTCCATAAACAGACTTATATTCTGGCAGGCGTGGGGCCGCTCAAGAGTCCCACGATGGCGAAATACATGAGAGATAACGTCCCCGGCATTTTGATCCCCGACGAATTGATCAAGCGCATGACCGCAGCCGGCGCGCCCTGGGCTGGCAAGAGCAAGGATGAATTAACGCCCGAAGACAAGAAAGCCCGCACGAAAGCCTGGCAGGCGGAGGGCATCAAGATCTGCATTGAACTCATCCAGCAGTTGCGCGAGACCGAAGGCGTGTCTGGCGTGCACATTATGGGCATCGAATGGGAAGAGGCCGTCAAGCCGATCGTCGAAGGCGCGGGATTGTATCCACGCCCGGTGGTGACTGAACCGCAGGCAGCGTGAGCCGCGCGGCGCGGCAAGGAGATGGACGATGGAAGTAAAAACAAATCCCAGGGAAGCGATGACGATCAACCCCGAACTGGCCCGGCGTATCAAGGATGAATTGGGACAGAACGTCTATCTCTGCTACCAATGCGTCAAATGCACGAGCGGCTGTCCGCTGGCCGAGTTCTTCGACTGGCAGCCCAACCAGGTCATGCGCTCCCTGCAATTGGGGCAGGAAGACATTGCCCTGCACTCGAAGACCCCGTGGCTATGTGCCTCCTGCCAGACTTGCACCACCCGCTGCCCCCAGGGACTGGACATCACCGGCATCATGGCCTTCCTAACCCGCGAGGCACTGGCGCGCGACATCAAACCCGAAGTTCCCGAGGTGGATATCTGCAACCAGGCGTTCCTCCGCGAAGTGCAACTGTGGGGCCGCTCCTACGATCTGGGTCTGATGGCCGAGATGAAACTGCGGACGCATAAATTTACCGACGACCTGGATCTAGGCGTCAGGATCATCCAAAAGAACAAACTGCCCTTCCTGCCCAAAAGGGCGCGGCCGCCAAAGCAGGTGAAACCCGTAGCCACGGATACAAATACCGTGGCCTATTATCCCGGTTGCTCCTTGCACTCAACAGCAAAAGAGTACGACACGTCAACCAGGGCTGTGTGCGAAGCCCTGGGGATGAACCTCGTCGAACCACATGGCTGGATTTGCTGCGGCAGCACCCCTATTCACCGTGCCAATCCCGATATCGCCATGCGCCTGCCCATGGAAAACCTGCGCCTGGTCGAGCAGAGCGGATTGAACGAAGTCGTGATGCCGTGCGCGGCGTGCTTCAATCACACCCTGGCGGCGCAGTACGAGATCCGCCAGAACGAACATCACAAGGCCAGAGTCGAAGAGGCGCTGGGATACACTTGGCGGGACAACGTCCGGGTCAGCGCGTTGAGCGAGGCAATATTCAGGCGAATTGGCCCGCAGGAAGTTGAAGCCAAAGTAAAACAACCGTTAAAGGGATTGCGCCTCGTCTGCTACTACGGCTGTTTGCTTTCGCGCCCGCCCCAGGTCACTGGGGCCGCGCACCCGGAGAACCCCACCGAAATGGACATACTGATGACCGCGCTGGGCGCAGAGGTAAAGGATTGGTCATACAAGACCACCTGCTGCGGCGCGACGCATTCTCTCACCCGCCCGGATATCGTGCTTACGTTGAGCCGCCGCATCATCGAGCATGCCCGCGAGGCCGGTGCGGACGCCATCGCGGTCGCCTGTCCGCTGTGCCACACCAATTTGGACGCCCGCCAGTTCCAGATGAGGCTGGAAGAACCCACCCCGGTGTTTTACTTCACACAGTTGATGGCATTAGCCCTGGGCCTGCCAGAAAAGGCCGCCGCATTGAATAAAAACCTGGTAAATCCATACCCAGTACTGCAAAGCAAAGGGGTTCTGGGAAATAGTAGTCCGGGAGAGAAAAATGCTTCCTGAACAAATCAAGAACTTCCGCGAAATGGTCACACTCAAAGACGGAGCCTACGTACTCCTGCGCGCGCTGATAAAGGACGACAAGGCGCGCCTCTCCGAGTTCTACAACTCCATCAGCGAGGACGATTTGCGCTACTTCCGCCACAACGTCAAGGATGGGTCCCTTATCGAGGAATGGTGCGAAAAACTCGACTATTCCCAAGTCCTGCCCATCATCGCGCTCGTCAAAGACCGCGTCGTCGGAAGCGCGTCCCTCCACTTTTTCAGCGGGCCAAAGAGACACGTTGGTGAAGTTCGACTCTTCCTTGCGAAGGACTTCCGCAAGCGCGGCCTCGGCATGAAAATGATTCGCGCCCTGATCGACATCGCACGCAAACAGGGCCTGAGCATCCTGCTCGCGGAAATCATCGCCGACAAAACCAAAGTCGTCAAGGCCTTCGAGCAACTCGGCTTTCATTCCGATTGCGTGCTCGACGATTACTACATGTTCCCCGATGGCGACCAATGCGATGTCGTCGTCATGACCATGCCGCTGAGGCCGAAGGTTGACGAGTTCTAAATCACTCCGCCGCCTCATCAAGGAATCCGCGAGCCAGGATATTTCGCGCTGTCTCGGATGTTCAGACTGCGACTCCGCCCTGCCCGAACAGGATATCCCTCTTGGAAGCCTGATCCAACTTGCGTTAATGGATGACGAGGAAACGCTTCAATCGCGGACCCTTTGGTCTGATTCCGTTTTACATGCCGCGCGCGGCGTTTGCATTCGCGGTCTCGATTTATCCGCAATTATGCTTGTGCTTCGTGAAGAAGCAAAAAGGCGGGGAATAACCAGTTATACTGAACACGGTCACTTTCTGCGCTTTTAATTTACCGCTAAGATCGCAAAGAGCGCGAAGGAAATGCGTGTTCTTAGCGTTCTTTGCGGGCTTCGCGGTTCAATTTCGCCGATTCTCAAAACCGCAATTTGTGACCGTTGCCAAGTATAGCAGTCACTTTGGAAATGACCATCAACTGATAAAACCGTTTGCCCAGCAGTTGAATTGCTGGGCAAACGGTTTACTCTTTCCAGAAAAAATCCCTTCAGGTAAAATTATATATAATGTATAAAAACTCCCAATAGAGGTACCCACTATGCCTGGATTTACCCCCGGTCGGCGCTGGCAACCCGCTTACAGCCCCTTCAAGCGTGAACCACTCAACCGTCGCATTCTCGCGGCGCTGGAGCGCGCGGTGAAGGGGCCTTTGTTTGGGTGCCGCATGTGCGGAAACTGCCTCCTGCAAGAGACCGCGCTCATCTGCCCGATGGAATGCCCAAAGGGACTCCGTAACGGCCCATGCGGCGGCTCGACCAGCGAGTACTGCTACGTTGACCCAACGCGTCCATGTGTGTGGCACAAGATTTACGAGCGCTCATTCAAGTATGGGCGCGAAGAATTATTGCTCGAGGTCCTGCCGCCGCTGGACTGGGACAAAGTCGGCACGGATGCCTGGGGTGATATCTTCGTCAATGTCAAAAACATCGGGATAAAAAAAGTCTTCACCGGCCTGATCTCAAAAGATGCTCACAAACGCGCCCAAACCTGGGATTCGATGTTTCGTCCCGTGCGCCAGCCGCAATGGTGGCAGGGCGATGACAAATATCACGCGCCGAAATACGCCCAGCCCGTCTCCGAACTTGAGCGGCGGTTGAAGAATGGTGAATTCGTCGTCACAGCCGAAGTCACCCCACCGCTTGGCATCAAGACAGATAAGTTATTGAAAAATATTGAAATGCTGAAACCCTGCGTAGCCGCGATGAACTTCACGGATAACGCTTCTGCCGTGCCAAAGATGTCGTCCATTGCCTGCTCGAAGACCGCGCTTGAAAACGGTGCGGAACCTGTCTTCCAGATTTCCGCACGGGAACGTACCCGCGTGGGTTTGCAATCGGATGTCGTCGGCGCGAGCGCAATGGGGATTCGCAACATCTTTTGCGTCTCCGGCGACAGCATGAAGCTCTCCCCTCCCCCGCGCGGCCGCATGGACATCGTTGACCTGGACGCCGTCCAAATGCTCTGGATCCTGCGCCGCATGCGCGACGAAGCCAAATACATGGACGGGCGCGAGATCAAAAATCCGCCCAAGTATTTCATCGGCGCGGCCGCTTCCCCTTTTGCATCCGAGCCGAAGTACACAGCCTTACGCGACGAGAAGAAGGTCAATGCAGGAGCGCAGTTTTTCCAAACCAACCTGGCATTTGACATGGACAGGCTGGAAGAATGGCTCAATGAAATTGCAAAACGAAATATTTTAGACAAGGTTTATGTCCTTGTCGGGATTTCCCCGTTGAAGAGTCTGAAAATGGCTGGCTTTCTGAAAGGCATACCGGGAGTCGTTATTCCTGAAAAAATCATGAGGCGCATGGAAATTGCAAAGGAGAAGGGAAACGAAGAGGAGGAAGGCGTACAAATCGCACTTGAATTAATGGAGAAGATCAAAGACAAGCAGGGCGTGAACGGTTTTCACATCATGACGATGAGATGGGAGGCGATCATTCCGCGGATTATTGTGGAAGCGGGATTGAGCCCCCAAAATATTGACTCTTTTGGAGTTACCGCGATTCAGTACATGGACTGAACGGACCTCACGGATTCACACGGAAAAAACCTAAAAATATAGAGATTCGAAATTGTCATACAGCCTGACAACTGCCCGCCGATTACTGGGTCATTCCTTCCAACCAATCACGGCCAACTTATGACTGAACATAAAAATACCAGTGGTATAATGCCCGTGCTTTTCAAACAAAATCCCCCGAGGGAGAATAATGAAACTCCACGAATACCAATCCAAATTAATTTTTTCAAAGTACGGCATTCCGATCCCCAAGGGACGGGTTGCGGCTACCGCTCAGGAAGCAAGGCACATCGCAGAAGAGCTTGGTGGCCGCATTGTCATTAAGTCGCAAGTGCTCGTGGGCGGACGCGGCAAGGCAGGAGGCGTGAAGGTTGCCAAAGACCCGCAGGAAGCCGAACAGCTCGCCACGCAAATCCTTGCAATGGAGATCAAGGGACTGCCCGTCCGTAAAGTATTGGTAGACGAAGCCGCCGCGATCGAGACCGAAATCTACTTTGCCATCACCAACGACCGCGCCGCGAAGAAGCCTGTGTTGATGGCTTCCTCCGCAGGCGGCGTGGACATCGAAGAGGTTGCCGCGAAGACGCCTGAACAAATCGTCAAGGTTCACATCGATCCCCTGCTTGGCCTGCGCGAATACCAGGCGCGCGACGTGGCCGCATCCATTGACCTGCCGCGCGATTACTGGAAGGAATTCATCAAGATTGCGGCCGGTCTGTGGAACGTTTACAAGGAAACCGATGCCATACTGGCCGAGATCAACCCGCTCGTGATCACAAAAGACAAACGCCTGGTCGCGCTCGACGGCAAGATGATGATCGACGACAACGCCATGTTCCGCCACGCGGACCTGGCCGAGATGCGCGACATTGACGAAGAAGCGCCTGCCGAAACCGAAGCCCGCAAATACGGCCTCTCCTACATCAAGCTCGATGGCAACATCGGCTGCATGGTCAATGGCGCAGGCCTGGCAATGACCAGCATGGACGTGATCAAACTCTTTGGCGGCGAGCCTGCCAACTTCCTGGATATCGGCGGCGGCGCGGGCGCGGAAAAAGTGGCGGCCGCGATGCGGATCATCCTCACCGACCCGCACGTAAAAGCCGTGTTGTTCAACATCTTTGGCGGCATCACCCGCTGTGACGAAGTCGCGCGCGGCATTCTCGTCGCAATGGACGAAGTCAAACCGAAGGTCCCGATGGTGGTGCGCCTGGTCGGCACGAATGCGGAAGAGGGACGCAAACTGCTCGAGAACGCCAACATGATCACCGCCGAAACTCTTGCAGATGCGGCGAAGAAATCCGTCGCCGCGGCACAGGGAAAATAAATGTGGGGACGGGGCTTGCCCCCGTCCATTGGGCAACCGCAAGGGTTGCCCCCACATAACGGAGAATTTTTTATGAGCATACTTGTTGACAAGAACACCCGCCTGCTGGTTCAAGGCATTACCGGCAACGAAGGCCTATTCCACACCACACAAATGTTCGCCTACGGCACAAACGTCGTCGGCGGCGTGACGCCCGGCAAAGGCGGCGAATGGGTGCTGGATGGCAAAATCCCTGTGTTTGATTCGGTGAAGCTGGCCGTTGACGCCACCGAAGCCAACGCGAGCATCATCTTCGTCCCTGCCCGCTTCGCACCAGACGCCATGTTCGAAGCCGCGGACGCAGGCATTCCCCTCATCATCTGCATTACCGAAGGTGTGGCTGTGCAGGACATGATGCGCGTCCGCAGTTACCTCGATCAAAAGAAGGTCCGCCTCATCGGTCCGAATTGCCCCGGCCTGCTGACACCCGGCGAAGCCAAGGTTGGCATCATCCCCGGCGACATCGCCATCCCCGGAAACGTGGGCGTTGTCTCCCGCTCCGGCACGCTCACCTACGAAGTGCTGTACGCGCTCAAACTGGTCGGCATGGGCGCATCCACCTGCGTCGGCATCGGCGGCGACCCGGTCAATGGCACGAACTTCCTCGATGTGCTTGAGATGTTCGAGCATGATCCGAAAACCGAGAAAGTCGTCATGATCGGTGAGATCGGCGGCACAGACGAAGAGAAAGCCGCGGAATACATCGCCTCCAAAATGACCAAACCCGTCGCAGGCTTCATCGCCGGCCAAACCGCCCCTCCCGGCAAACGCATGGGTCACGCCGGAGCGATCATCGAAGGCGGCGCAGGCACAGCCGCGGACAAGATCAAAGCGCTTGAATCCGCTGGTGTAAAAGTCGCGAAACATCCGGAAGAGATTCCGACACTCTTGAAGTAGTCTTCGCGCTGCGAAGTCCCAGCGTCCTTCTGGGGAGCAGAGCGTAGTAGCGCAGTCGAAGCGCCGTTGCAAGGCCCTCCTTCGACTACGCTCAGGACGAAGTATCTCTGAAACACATAGAGCCGCCTGTGAAGGCGGCTCTACGGTTATAATCACTTCGCGATTATTACTTACGATGTGCGTCGATGTATGATACAGCTTCACCGACGGTGGTGATCTTCTGGGCGTCATCGTCTGAGATCTCAGCGCCGAATTTGTCTTCAAACGCCATGATCAACTCCACGAGATCGAGCGAATCAGCCTCAAGTTCCTCACGGAAGCGGGCCTCGGGCGTAATCTTCGCCTCGTCCGCACCGAGCAAGTCCTTAATGATCACCTTTATTTCACCAAATGTATCAGCCATGTCAGAGCCTCCTTTTGAATTGACGGGTGTATTTTACACGCTCCCTTAGCCGTGTCAACATCGCCCGTATCTCCCAATCAGGGATTGTCAAACTCAGGAACACTGCCTCATGCCAAAAGTTGCGCCAATAGATCAGCGAAAAGCCGACCACATTAAAATAAATTTAGAGCAGGATGTCCGCTCTGCATTGACGACCGGACTCGAAAAATATCACTTCGTTCATGAGGCTTTGCCTGAACTCGACCTGAACCGCGTCAACACGACCCTCAGCCTGTTCGGAAAAACTTTGAATGCTCCCATCCTGATCAGCTCCATGACCGGCGGGACAGAGGAAGCCGGCGAGATCAACCAGCGGCTCGCCGAAGCCGCGCAGGAAGTTGGCGTGGCGATGGGCGTTGGCAGTCAACGCGCCGCGCTCGAAAACCCAAAAGAGACTCCCACCTTTTCCATCGCGCGCAAAGTTGCACCCGACATTTTATTATTTGCCAACCTCGGCGCAGTCCAACTCAACTACGGCTACAGCGTTGACGAATGCCGCCGCGCCGTGGATATGATCCAAGCCGACGCGCTCTGCCTGCATCTCAATCCCTTGCAGGAAGCGGTGCAAGACGCGGGCGATACAAACTTTGAAGGCCTCGCCAAAAAGATCGAAGAAGTTTGCAGGAAACTCGAAGTCCCCGTCATCGCAAAGGAAGTCGGTTGGGGCATCTCCGAGCGGACAGCAAAACTCTTAGCCGATTGCGGCGTCCAGGCCATTGACGTTGCAGGCGCAGGCGGGACATCCTGGTCACAAGTCGAAATGCACCGCGCCCCCGATGAATTCACCCGTCAACTCGCCGCGACGTTTGTGGGCTGGGGCATTCCAACCGCAGAGTCGATTCTCAATGTCAAGAAAGCCGTCCCCGAAATGACCATCTTCGCCAGCGGCGGTCTCAAAGACGGACTTGACATCGCCAAGTGCATCGCCCTCGGCGCGACGCTTGGAGGAATGGCAGGAAATTTCTTGAAAGCTGCGGCAGTTTCAACCGAGAAGGCAGTTGAAATGATGAAGTTGACGAAGAGACAGATTGAAGTGACAATGTTTGCTTGCGGGGCTGAGAGAATTAGAGAATTGGAGAATGGGAAGTTGGTTGAGAAACCTTCAGATGAAGATTTCCAGAAAGCACTGGAATACGTTTTGGAAAAGAACAAAGAGCTATACAAAAGACTTGCCAATTTATAATAGGGAAATCATGATTCACATACTCAAAGAAAAGACAACACCTGCCCAGATTCAGGAAATGCTTGAGCGTTACGAGAGCATGGTCAAAATTGTTGTAGATATTCGACGGCATGTTGTTTCAGGCGGCGGAGAAATGCACGCTGATTGTGAATCCGCCCTTTTGGATGACGGCAGTGAACAGGACGATCTGTGGGGCGCGAACTGGTATCCGAATGAGCAGCGAATCGAATTTGAGTCACTAATCAACATTCGTCCGCGCCTGGGCAATCGAAGTATCTTGATTCAAGATGAAAACCTTCGCAGGCAGGTTGAATCAATTACGCGAGAAATTCTTGGAGGCGTGAAATGAAAGATATGGAAAAACTCCGCGAGCGATTTTTACGTGATCCTCTTCCCCGCCGCTTGGGCGGACTTGCCGCCACGCTTGGACGTATTTCATCCTCTGCGAGAAAATCGACTGACCCCAACATAGTATCCAATTTATTAGATGAAGCTAAACACATCATTGAATGGACAGCCGCCGATACCGAGCCAGAAACCGCCGCCGAACTTGTGCGCATGCAAACTCTCCTCACCCTCTGGCAACGGGCATGGGATGAAGCCAGCCAGAATCCTAAACAGCGACTTTTACTTTCTGTGCAGGCAAAGGATTGGTCGGATAAGGCTGTGGATTTTTCGGGATTGGTGTGAGATTGCAGAGGGTGCGTCGCACCTTACGGGTAGACAAATGCCGCTAAAACGGATTAAGCCAATCGGTAAGAGAATCCCGTCAAGGCAGGTGCGACGCACTGCACGGCGGGCAGATTCCCCTCTCCCCGTGGGAGAGGGGCTAGGGGTGAGGTCACTCGCCACGTTCGCGGCGGGAGTTGGAACGTTGGAAGGTTTAAAAATTGGAAGTTTATTGGTTAGTAGGATTGGATAGTATCAAAGCAGGCGCGTATCATCACCAAATTCAGATAACCCATCTTTAGTGACACGCTCTAGAAATTATAGCAAGAGAATGAAATGACCAACATGAGTTATCGCAAAGCTAAAATTAGTCGAAGTGTCAAGCTAGACAGTTTCGAATCGGCCTCCCACAGCGTCTGGGATGGAAAATTTGAGCTAAGAGATGAAGATATCTCAGATAGAGACATTGAATGGCTGTTTTCTTCAAAAATAGGTGAGTCAATTTTAGAAGATGCTGCGCGAGTAGAGACACTAGTAAGCTTAAGGCAAGAAAGATGATGTAAATGACTCGACTTTTGCACCTTAAAAACCAATACACCAGACAGTCCATTTTAACTTGAAAAGGCTCTCAATTCGCTGGGCTGGGACAATACCTAATCTGCCCGCATTCTTTAGAAAAGCGGAACAACAACTGCTTGCGAATTGGAT
>JACRLC010000082.1 GCA_016235425.1 Chloroflexota bacterium
ATAGAACAGAAGCCTAACGAATTGACCAGCGTGATGCGTCAGGAAATCCAACGCCTGAACGCTGTGTTTGAGTTTTACGAAACACCTTCGCCTTTTATGCCTCTTGCTTGATGGAAAAAACTTTTCTGGAGAACTATATCGTCCGAAGATCATGATGTAGGGTAAGAGTTTTATCCGAACAATGCCGGAGGTAATCCGTGAATTTTTGGGGGATACAGAATAAGATGTTACGGAATAATCCGTGTCCACACTTCCCGGCCCATTCCAGCGTTTCATATAAGTTATTCCTTTTCTCACTGACCAATTTAAGCGTGGCGAGAAGGCCCAGGTCCCAATCGTTCGTCTTGGAGAAGCCGCACGGTTATAAAGGTGCTTGTATGCCGCTTGTCTATGCCTATAATGAAGGATGGAGGACAAATGTCAGACGTCTTTTTGGCATTGGAGCAACGCAGTCTACAGAATGAAGCACGCGCGTTTGCACGCCAGGGCGCACCGTTCCATTGTTGCTCGATATGGATACCGAAAAGGTGTATGAGCAAGATAAGTTTAGAAGGCAAATTGTGCTTCTTCGCATTGACGATAATCCTATTGACAGGTTGTGGTTCTCGCGAGGTCCCGGTTCAAGCCACAGCCTCTGCAATCCCTGCAACCACTGCAATCTCATCAACTGAGGATGATACCTTTACCCAGGCACGGCTTGAGCTTGTGAAGAACTACATCGCGGGCGCTGGCATTACAAACGAGGATGTGCTTCGGTCAATGCGCACTGTGCCTCGACATAAATTCGTCCCGTCTGATTATCTTGATCAGGCCTATGAAGATCATGCCCTCCCCATTGGATACGGGCAGACCATTTCGCAGCCGTACATTGTTGCGTGGATGACCGAGCTTCTGGAACTCCAACCCGGCGAAAAGGTTTTGGAAATCGGCACGGGTTCGGGCTATCAGGCGGCTATCCTGGCCGAATTGGGCTATGTGGACATCTACACCATGGAGATCGTCCCCGAGCTGGCCGAGAGCGCTGCAGCGCGTTTGCAGGATTTGGGGTACGCCAATGTGCGCGTCAAACAAGGGGATGGCTATTACGGCTGGCCGGAATACGCGCCCTTCGATGCCATCATCGTCACCGCCGCGCCCGATCATCTTCCGGCCCCGCTCGTCGAACAACTAACCTATGGCGGCCGGCTGGTGATTCCAATTGGCCCGCAAGGGTGGTTTCAGAACTTGTGGAAGTTCGTCAAAGAAGAAGGGGGATTGAAAGCCTACAACATGGGCGGCGTCGGCTTCGTGCCGTTCACCGGTCCCGGCGTTGAAGCATATCAGGCCACGCCCACGCCATGATCCACGCGCCCGCGTAACAAAACGCGCCAAGCCTGAGCACCCAACTGAAGCCGAACGTCAAAGCCAGCAGGGCCGATAGAATGGACGCAACTACGGATGCCGCGCCGTTCACCGCCCACACCCATGAGACACTACCGCCCTGCGCCTCATTTCCTGGACCCGCGTCCTGCTCCCGTTTTATCGAGCGAATCCCTGCCGGGAAAGGGATGCCCATCAGCAAGCCGAGCGGGGAAAGAACGAGGGTGGTCAGACCAAGCCGGATGGTCAGAGGCAGGCCGAGGGTCCAGGCAAAGAGGCGGGGAAGCAGTAGAGGCGCGGCAAAGATCAGGATCACGAGAGTCGCCAGGGAAGGTCGCAGTGGAATCCGGTCACTCCATCGGCTTCCCAATCCAGAAAAGAACAGCAGGGAGAATAAGACCGTGGTGACAGCATAGGCAGGGTTGCCAAGGTAGAGAATGAAATGCTGGAGCAACGGAATTTCCACGAACAGAAAAGCGAAACCGATTAAGCCAAAGTAAAGCAGGTTGCGAAGCGGAAACGGCGAGGCGGCGCTTCGATTTGTGCGCTTCCAGATCGCAACCGGCAAAAGAATCAGGGCAGTGGCAAGGATGATTGCAAGGATGAGCAATGCCACGATGACGAAGTAACCCGCGCCGCCAAAGGGCTGCCAGGCCTTTCCGAATTCGGCAATGACCCGCGGCGCCTGTGTCCATTTGAAAAAATGCCCGAAGAAGGGATGATCATCGGTGGGCGGGCGGATATCGTAGTCGTAGTTGTCGTAGAACGTTTTGCGGGGACTGGAATTGAGGAGACTCAGATAGGTTTGGTAATACTTTGATTCAGGCAGGATGTTGTACTGGTTGGTTTCATCGGCTCGAACGTCGGGCGCGTAGGTCAGATCAAAGGCGCGCTCGGTGAGGAAGGCGCGAATGGAAGACAATTCGTCGGGAGTGAATGCGCCGTTTTTGACGAGGATGGCTGCTGTGTTGAAACCGCGAAAGGCGACGATTTGCGCGCGTGGATCGGCGTTGTTATTTTCCAAGGCCGTAACCGCCAGCGCGAAGAGACGCAGGTCTTCGCTGGGCGGATCCTGCAGCCAGCGCGTGGCAACCAGCAATCCACCAGAATTTAGATGTGCCAGCGCGTCGCTGAATGATTCGACAGTGTAGCGATAGTCTTCAGCCAGTGTGTACGCGCCTGAGCGCACTGGATGAAATGACGATGCCAGAGAAAGAACGATCACATCGTATTTCGATTGCGTGCGGCGAAGATAACTGCGATCGGACTCCACAGAAACCTGAACGCGCGGATCGTCATATATTGGCGCGGCACCTTCGGCAATGAGGGGATTGATCTCGATTGCTGTGATCTGCCCTGAACTGAGCGCGAGGGCAGTCAGAACGTCGAGGCCGCCGCGCGGTTCAAGGATCAGTACATTGGCCTAGGGTCGGAGATGAAGCGCAGCTGCATTGGGCAGGTAACTGACGAAGCCAGAGTTTGTCCCAGGTTGGAGGATTGGGCTGAGGTCGTCGCCGTCCACCAGCAAGCCATCCAATGAGGGAAGCGGTTGCAGATAACGATAGCTGAGTCCAGGCAGTGAATGGATGCCGCTGCTCCGTACCACGTCAACGCGTGAGAAGGCATTCCACTCGCGATGGATCACGTCCGCGCCGGGATATTGCAGGGCATACGATAGGCTTTTGTACGGCGAGATGTGAAGTTCAAGGAAAGCGAAAGAGGGTTTGCCAGTGAAACGCAAGCCGAGATCGAGGAGAGAGAAAAGGAATAATGCGGATGTCACGAGAACGAGAGAATTTGAGAATTGGTGAAGACGAAAAGAGGAAGCGATGCCAGCCAATGAAGCCAGGGCGATGCTCAACGTCACCATCCCTTCCCCGCCGAGGAGCGGAGGAGCAACCAGCGCGAGGACGCAACCCGTTGCTGAACCAAACAGGTTGACCGCGTAGGTAATTCCAGCAGATCGAGGGAAGACGCCCAACAAAAATCCAACTGCCATACCGCTGAAGAAGAACGGAGAGGCGAGGGCGATGTAGTGCAGGATGAGAATCCAAACCTGCCTGCGATCCCAGGCAATGCTGAAGGAATCAAAGGGCAGATGGTTGGTCAGTAAATATGCCGCAAGAATGCTGATCCCAGTTGCAAATGCCAACTGGCTCAAACGTTGTTTTGGGTTTCCGTTTTGGAGTGCCGGGAATATCGTCAACGCCGTGCCGCTGGCCCCAAAGCCAAGCAGGGCAATACTGACGATCATGAAGGCAAAATGATAGAACTGCGCCACCGAAAAAAGGCGCGTCAGATTGATCTCAAAGGCCAGTGTGGCGGCCGAGAGCAGAAAGAGACTCAACCAGATGACACGTTTGTCACTAGGCTTCAAGGAGGATGAGCCGTTTGTCAATTTCATTCTCCCGCTCCTGCTCGCAGGCTTTGTAGAGATCATAGCGATCCAGGAGCGAAGGTGAAATTTTCAACTCACGGCACATCTTTTCCACTGCCCGTTTCAATTCTTTGGGATTGACATCATACAAGGTTCGAGGTCTCCGATTTTTCTTTTTCCACATGGTTACCTCATTCGCCAGTATACGCGTCATGAAGTTCCTGGAGGAAATGTGCTCTTTCTTCCAACTCGGCAAGTTTGCCGGAAGCATAGGTTGACGCTTCCTTCATGAGTTGTTTGACTTCTTCCCCCGGTAGTTTCTTCAAATCTTCCAGCGTGTATCCTTTGCCTTTTAGATATGCCTCAATGAGCGTCTTCTCCAAAGCGGCATGGATATCTTCCGCAATCGGCTGACCGTTATTTTTATTCGTTGACATGAGCCACCTCCTATTTGGGCCTGTCCATCTCTCGTTTCCGTTCCAGGGAGCGCTTCACCAATTTTAGTCGAAAATGATCGGCGCGTTCGCGTTCATCCAAAGCCATCTGAATGAAATCCCGTTCCGCTTCGAGGCGCGGGATCAAAAAATGATCGAGCGCGTTCAACCGCCTCGACGTACGCTGGATTTCATCGCCCAGGCGTGTGAGGCGCAGTTCAGTATCAGCCAGTTGGATGATGGCTTCGACCTCTCTTTCAAAAGCGGAGGCGGTTTCATCAATGGCGATCGAAGTGCCAACGATGGAATAACCTCTTCCCAGCAATGAACGGGCGGCGCTCTTCTGTTCGATATGCGGGACTCTCACCCCCATCACGCTTCTGGTCGTGACCTCGAGGCTGAATCCCCCACGAGAGGCCAGCGCGGCCGAGCGAACAGACTCCGCGCCTGCCATTGCCTCCGTCCGCGCAAGAGTCTGGCTGGCATTGGCAGCGGAGACCTGAAGCGCGTCCGAGCGTTCCAACGCGGTATCCGCGGTTCGCATGAACTCCTTCATCAAAGCCGTGCGCTTTTGTTCCAGCAAATCACGACCCTGACTCGCCAGAGCGATTTGCGCCTTGCGGGCTAAAAGTTCCATGCGGGTGACTGAAACGTTGCTCATATCTTTTACCTGTACCGCGACATTTATGCCGCTGGCCATTGCAAGGGCGACATGAATGTCGCATTACACTTTGCGCCTATGGTATTGCTCAATAAACTCCTGCGGAATCCGTTTGAGCAATTCGGCGGGCATGGGAGATAGCAACTCCCAGGCGTGGTCGAGCGTTTCGACGATTTCGCGGTTGACCATCCCCTGTCCAACAAAAGTCTCTTCAAAGCGTTTGGCAAAATCCAGCACGCGGCGATCCTCCGCAGACAACGCCGCTTCACCGATGATCGCCACCAGGCGGCGCAGGTCGCGGCCTTCTGCGTACAACGCATAGAGTTGGTCAGCAACCGAGCGGTGATCGGTGCGCGTCTTTCCCTGGCCGATCCCCTCGTTCATCAGCCGCGAGAGAGACGGCAAAACGTCAATCGGCGGGTAAATGCCCTTGCGATGCAGATCCCGGCTCAACACGATCTGGCCTTCGGTGATGTAGCCGGTCAGGTCTGGGATGGGATGCGTGATGTCGTCGTCGGGCATGGTGAGGATCACCAGTTGCGTCACCGAGCCAGGATTACCGCGGATGCGCCCGGAGCGCTCGTACAAACTTGCCAGGTCCGAATACATATACCCTGGATAGCCGCGCCTGCCCGGCACTTCCTCGCTGGCCGCGGCGATCTCGCGCAGAGCTTCGCAGTAATTGGTCATATCGGTCAGGATGACCAGCACGTGACGATGATGCGTGAATGCCAGATATTCCGCCGCGGTCAAAGCCGCGCGCGGGGTGAGCAGGCGTTCGATGGATGGGTCGTCGGCGCGGTTGATGAACAACACGGTGCGGTCCATCGCGTCACTGGCGCGGAACTGATCCATGAAGAAGGATGTCTCACGCTGGGTAATCCCCATCGCGGCGAAGACCACTGCGAAGGGTTCGCTGCCTTTGCCTTCTGCCTTTTCTGTGTTATCGCCGCCAACCACGCGCGCTTGAGACGCAATTTGCGCGGCGAGTTCATTTGCAGGCAGGCCCGCGCCGGAAAAGATGGGAAGTTTCTGCCCGCGCGTCAGTGTATTCAATCCGTCAATCGCTGAGACGCCCGTCTGGATAAATTCGCTGGGATGTGTCCGCATCGAAGGGTTGATGGGCAGGCCGTTGATGTCGAGCGATCTCTCGGGGATGATGGGCGGGCCGCCGTCAATGGGCTGGCCGGACCCATTCAGGACGCGTCCCAGCATCGAAAGCGAAACGCCAAGGCGGGCTACATCACCAGTGAAGCGAACGCGCGTCGTATCGAGGTCCAGTCCCGAAGTCCCGATAAAGATGCGGACCATGCAGCGCTGCCGATCCACCTCCATGACCTGTCCCAGCCGCACTTCACCATCGGGGCCAATGACTTCCACAATCTCGTTGTACGCGACATCCGCAGTACGTTCGACGAAGAGCAACGGCCCTCTGATCTGGGAGAGTGTCCGATACTCGGTGGTCAACAGGCGGGGGAGAGGCATCGTCTTGAGCATCTCAGGCAACTCCCAAATCAGCAAAACTGAATTGCACGCGATCCATGATGGCCTTGATTTCTTTCTCGGCTGTTTCCATTTGGAATTCTTTCATGCGCGCGATGTCAGCAACAACCGATAATGCAGTCACGCGTTCCAGGGAAATTTTGGCATCCAGCGCGGCCTGTGTGCGATGATAAAAATCCATGACCGCCTTGAGCATCCAGTAGGCCTTGTGGATCGAACAGTAACGATCCACATCGCGATACGCTGATTGCTGGAGGAAATCCTCGCGCAACATGCGGGCGATGGCTAACACGGC
Source organism: Chloroflexota bacterium (assembly GCA_016235425.1). Classification (GTDB taxonomy): domain Bacteria; phylum Chloroflexota; class Anaerolineae; order Anaerolineales; family Villigracilaceae; genus JAKOVF01. The sequence continues at coordinate 6,630 of JACRLC010000082.1, forward strand.
TCGTTCGCGTTCGGCCAGGGCGTCGGGGCCGACCAATTGAACGATTTCCAGCAGTTCGACTTCGCGTTGAAGCAGTGCCATGGCTTCACTGGATAACTCATCCCAATCGGTCGCCACTTCGCTCTCGAACCAATCGCTGAAATCGTAGAGCGAATAACTGCTCGTCCAGTTGATGGCGGGAAAGTGACGTCGGCGTGATAAATCGTAATCCAATGCCCAAAACGTGCTCGCCACGCGCATCGAGTTCTGGGTCACGGGTTCCGAAAAATCGCCGCCAGGAGGCGACACCGCCCCAACTACCGAGACCGAACCCATGCGTCCCTGCGTATCCGAAGCGCCGTGATTCCCCAAACAGATGATCCTGCCAGAGCGCTCGTAAAATTCCGCAAGGCGCGCCGCCAGATACGCTGGGTAGCCCTCTTCGCCTGGCATTTCCTCCAGCCGCCCTGAAATCTCGCGCAAGGCCTCGCCCCAGCGCGACGTGGAATCAGCCAGCATGAGCACGTCATAGCCCATGTCGCGGTAATACTCCGCAATGGTGATGCCCGTATAAATGCTGGCTTCCCGCGCCGCCACAGGCATGTTCGACGTGTTGGCGATCAGCACGGTGCGTTCCATCAACGGCGCGCCCGTACGCGGATCTTCCAGTTTTGGGAACTCCTCCAAAACCTCGGTCATCTCATTACCGCGCTCGCCGCATCCCACATAGACCACCACATCCGCATCTGCCCAGCGCGCGAGACTGTGTTCAGTCACAGTTTTTCCCGTCCCAAATCCGCCGGGGATGATCGCCGAACCTCCTTTGGCGACCGGGAAAAACGCGTCGATGATGCGCGTGCCTGTGAGCAGTGGTTCGCGCGGCGCGAGACGAGTCTGACATGGACGCGGCTGACGGACAGGCCAACGCTGGACAAGTGAAATCTCCCGATTGTTGACACCCGCCTCATCCCCCGACCTGATAACTGCCACCGTTTCATTGACAGTAAACTCCCCTGAGCGGATACTGACCACCCGTCCGCGTTGGTGAGGAGGAACCATGATGCGATGCTCAATTGTTTGCGACTCGGGAACCACACCAAGAATATCGCCCGCGCCGACAACATCGCCAACAGAGACATGGGAAGTAAACTGCCAGCGTTTATCTTCAGGCAACGGCGACGCCTGCACGCCGCGCTGGATGAACTCACCACCCGTCTCAGCCAGGATTTCCAGTGGTCTCTGCAGGCCATCGTAAACCTGTCCCAGCAGGCCCGGCCCCAACCTGACAACCAGAGGAAGCCCTGTACTCTGAACTGGTTCTCCCACGCGAATGCCAGACGTATCTTCGTAGACCTGGATCGTAGTCAACCCCTCCGAAAGACGAATGACTTCTCCGATGAGTCCCAGTTCACCGACACGTACAACGTCATACAGACGGATATTTTCCAACCCCACCGCCCGCACAACAGGGCCTGCAATACGGATTACTTTGCCAATGTTATTGTTCACTCGTCACTACTTTCCTTGCATTCAGTCATTGCCCCGCCAAATTGCGGCGGGATTCCGAGGAGGGTTCGCGCTGAGCGGAGTGAGACAGCGCTCTCCCGTCGAACGCAGTCGAAGCGTCTCCCCGACGAAGCAATCCCCACGTCGAGGAGGAGATTGCTTCGCCGCCATCCTTCGACTGCGCTGCGCTCCGCTCACCTGTGCCTGCGCCCCAGGTGCAGGCAGGACGGCGGCTCGCAATAACGGTCAAAACTCACATTACTCCATGTCACTTTCTTCCTCACCTTTGAAAGTAATATGGAAACCAATCGCCCGTCGAATTAGCGCGGCGATGCGGTGTCTTTGGGATGCTTCCGGGCCTAGCGGCTCGCCGCCTGGAATCGCGAGATATGGCAGATGCTCGGAAGAGGCAAGGCGTTTCAAGAAGGCCGTGTCCATGTGGGCCAGCAAGCCGTCATCAATTGCCAGCAGGCCCACCTCGCCGGCAGTCATCCATTTCTCGATCAGCTCCTGGGCGCTTTCCACATCCTCAACGCCATGAGCATCCACCCCGGCCAATTGAAAACCAGGGACGAGGGCAGGTCGAGTGAGGACGAATAATTGACTCACAGTGAGACCTCCAACCGTAACGAGGGGCGTACCGCGACATTTATGTCGCCTTGCACTGCCGAGCGACATAAATGTCGCGGTACAAATCTGCGCAAACGCTGCAATCGTTGAAGAGCAATATTCATACCATCTCCAACTCCGCTCGAATGGCATCTGGTTTTAACCCAAGATTGATTCCCTGCGTGATCCAGCGAATGTTGCCGATTTCATTGATCTTCAACGCCACATAACCAAGAACCACGCCAATGCCCAGCGGGTCTTTTGCAATTTGTTCCGCCATCCATTCCAACCGGTAATGCTTTAGGTGTCTCTCGATATCGCTTAAGCGATTCGAATGAGTGTACGCTTCCAATCCAGCGCGCAATGCAGGTTCGAGGAACGTTCCTGAAAGAGTTTCTATAGCAGGGGCTACCATGTCCTGCCTGCAAGCGTTTGCAAGCAATTCAAATGGGATGTGCCCTGACCCGATAAATAGATGCTCGATCTCGTCAGTGCCAAGCCGGTCACGGAGCAGGTCGCGCTCGTGCGGGAATTGGGCGAAACGCAGGACTGTCAACACATTGACCAGATCAGCCTCAAGTGCCAGGGCGTGAGACAGTGGGTCCACCATGCCTGTCTCGCTTCGCAAAGTTTGACGGGCCTCCTCGTAATACCACTGATCGAGGGCCAGTTCCATTTCGAATGTCTCTGCGCCTGGGGCCTCCGCCCGCACATTGAGAAGCGGCCAGGCGAACGAAAGGCCCATGCTTGCCAGCAGATCTATCGCCTCGCGCGGGTTGTTCAACTGGGTTAATTCGCGCAATGTGCTCATGCTCAATTCACCAATCGGCAGTAAGACAGTGAGAATATCGCCGGCGGGTACATTCTTCGAGATGCCGCGCAGGATCGCCTTGAGGTTGTGGATGTCATAAGTACGCAGGACGATGGCGGTCATCTTTCCAGCGCTTTCCATGTAAAAGCCGCGTATCTTCCCAACTGTGTTAACGAGATCAGTTCTCAGGGCCTCGTCAATGCACTGCATACCGGTGGCACGCGTCAGGGCGGTCTCGACCGATTTCTGGTAAACGGTTTTGGTCAAGGCCGCGATCAATCCCTGCAGACTGCCAGTCTCTGCCAGCGTTTCCAGTTCATGGCTGGAAAGCAGTCTTGATTTCATCACGTGCAAGCGCGCATTGCCATAATCGTAATCAGGCATGGAGTGTTTCCTCGGGCTGTGTGCGTCGCACCATGTTTAGCGGGAATGTTTCAAGCGGGAACCAGTCCCATTTCGTGGGACTCATCTCAGGGGGCAGGTGCGACGCACTCACGGGTGTGTTTCTCCTCAGATTGCTCTTCCTCAAACAATGCGGCCAGGTGGCGGCGTAAAAACGCGGCCGCCCGCTCCAATCGGGACTCGAAGGTATTGATGACAACCACCCGGCCATCTTCACTTTTGGCGATCAGCCCGCCCCAGCAGTTCAGTTCGTAACTGACGGGCAGATCCAGATTCAAATCGTCGAGGATGTTTTTGAGCAATGTCCTGTCGCGCGGGTCGGCCAGGAGTTGAGCCTTGCCACCCGATGCGAGTTCGGTCAACGCTTCCTCGGTCAGCGTGCGCAACACTGCCGGGTAGGATAAATCAGAGCGAAGGGATGCGAGGCGTTCGCGCGCGCGGGTGATGGCAGTATCCACGAGGTCTTCCCTCACGTCGCCAACGATGCGCAAAGACTCCAGACGCGCTCGATGGAAAATCCGCGCGCGTTCCGCGATTGCTGGAGTGCTTGCAATGGTGCGGGCATCTTCTTCGATCTGACGCGCTTCCATCCGCGCATGCGCCAGGATCTCGCTCACCTGAGATTGCATATTCTTCTCAATCTCTTGAACCTGCGCATCTCCTGAAGCGCGGATCTTCTCGAGGATGGCCTGCAAACTCATCTTATTCGCCGCCAAGCAGTAACAGCATGGCCGCCACCGCGAAGCCCAGAATGACCATCGTTTCAGGGATGGCGATGAGCAGGATGATCATTCCCAGGGCCTCTGGTTTCTCGGCGATCACGCCAGCCCCGGCTGATCCGATCCGTCCTTGGGCCAGCCCCGTGCCGATGGCAGCCAGGCCAATCGCCAGTCCCGCGCCGATTGCAGTCAGTCCGGCTCCAATTGCAGTCAGGTCGAGCTCCATTTTTACCTCCTTGTGAATCACAGGCGGCTTCTAAACGGCTCATAGGGCCTTCCGCCGCCTTCGTAAAATTTACGGAAGAACTCCACATAATGCAGACGTAAACTGTGGATCGTAGGGCTGAACATGCCCAGGACGAGATTCAGGGCATGGATCAAAATGGCGAGAATGGCGCCCACGATGACATTGCCCGCGATCCCAGCCACTTCGTTTGCCACTTTCGCAAGATAGACCGAGGCCAGTCCGATGGCCGCAATACGCAGATAAGAAAGGACATTACCGATCAGGGTGATGAATTCTATGGGCCCCATGATGACTCCCAGACAGCCCAGCGATGCGCTCAATAGCACGATGCCGATGATCACGGTGGCAATGGCAACATTCATGAATCCCTGAGGCAGGAAATCTGTCAACACGCCGACCATGAAAAAGAGTCCGATCAAGCCCACAAGCATTCCGCCGCGCTCCAAGAGTTGGCTGCGGCTTCTGTCTTTAATAGCTTCCCACACGCCGAGGATCAAACCCAACGTAATGTGAACAGCGCCAACCGCCACGCTCATGAGGAGCAGTCCCAACACGTGCTCTGAACTGGTGCGGTCAAACCATAGCGCGTGCAATCCAAAATATTCGCCCAGCGTGCCGAATGCCTCGCCGTATAAAAAGCCAAACAGGATTGACCAACCCGCTCCCATCGCCAGCACGATGAGAATGTCGCGGAGTACTCCTGCTTTGAATCGGCGCAGAAATCCCAGGCTGAGCGCCAGAACCAGAATGCCATATCCCACGTCGCCAAGGATCATGCCGAAGAAGATGGGCAGGAAGAACGCCATCATGCGAGTCGGGTCAATGTGTCCGTAGCGCGGCAAGGCAAGCAGTTTGACCAGGCTTTCAAAGGGTTTAGCCGGTCTCGGATTTTGCAGGACGACCGGCGCTCGTTTTTTCATTTCAGGCGTCATCTTCAATTTTTGGATGAGCACAGCATTGCCGACGTTTTCCCGAAGAGCCGTTTCAACTTTTTCGATCTCTTTGACAGGAACCCAACCCGCCAGCACAAAGGTCAGGTCCGTTTCCCCAAACCGCGGCAATACGCGCGATGCTTCGATCTCATCCTGCAAGACAGCCCGCCAGACAGCCAGCTTTTCACACCATTGCATTGACAGTTCGCCCAGTTTGCGATTGATCTCTTTGATCTGTTCGGGGACGGATGCCATGCGGCGATACAGGGCCGTCAGGACAACATCGGGGGAGCCTTCTCCCAATTCGGCAGGCAGGCGCAGACGCGAGATGTCCTCGCGGCCCAGCAGGGCTTCAATCTCATTTGTGTATCTTTCAGGGAAGACGATCAGCATGGCGCGCGTGGAAACATCCACGTCGCTGGCTACCACCTCGGCAAGCCCATCGGTCAGATCGAACACACGCTTGCCCACGGTATCCAGAATGTCCATGTGCTCCCGGTTGACCAGGACGCCGACCGATCTATTCCCCGGTTCGCGTACAGAGATGGGAATGATCGGTAGCAGCTTGCGCAGAGTGGCTTCGTAACGCGGCAGGGAGGTCAGCTCGGATTCGAGCCGCTCGCGTTGGGAAGTGAGCGACTTTACCTCGGGCATAAGTTCTTCCACGCCCGCGCGGGCCTCAATCAGGTAATTCCCCGAAGGAGAAATTGCGGGTTTCTGATGAACACCTCCCAGGGCATCCAGCAATCCTCCAAGGCGCGCGACAAGGAAACTGAGTTCCTCCTGTTGCCGAAGCGTGTCCCGATCCAGCGAGAGCGGGCGCGCCGAGACTTCGGGCAGGTCGGTCAGTTCTTCAATGTGCATACATCCCACCCGTCGTAATGTGTGGATCACAGCCTGCAGATTGACTTTAAGTCCCACGATCTCAACAGGGATCATTTCAAGATTCATTTGATCTCCCGCCTTCCTTCAGGCCAAGGACGATGCTTATGGCCTCCTGAATTGCCGCCTCCATGCGCGCCTGTCCCTTTCGGCTCAGGTCGGCAGCCTGATTGTGCGCACGCACAAGAATGGTGCGCGCCTCCTCCTCGGCTTTGGAAACGATCCCTTTGCAATGAATCTGGCCTTCGCGGTTTCCAGCCTCCTGAGCCTGCTTTTTGAAAAGGGTGGACTGCGCGCGCGCATCGATCACGGTACGCTCAGATGCTTCGCGTACTGTTACGATTTTGCGTGTTATTTCTGCTTCCGCCAGGCGGATTTGGTCCAGTGGTGACAGCCCGGCAACGGATATTTGATCGGCCATAAAGCGATTCCTCCGCCCGAACAGGCATGTTGGAATAATCAGCCAACCGTTTCGCTGCATCGGGCATCTGGGTTATTTTGGTGGTTTTTCCCGCTTGAGGATTGTGATGCGGAATACCTCTCAGCTTTCAGGGCGGCTTTTGAAGTAGATGAAAGAGGCTAACACTCACTTGCGGCAGGCATCCTTCTAATATCAGTTTAGCACAGGCACGGCTGCGATTCAATAAAGTACGCTAACACAATTTGGTTGCCCAGCGGCCCTAGAGTCCAGCAAGGATTTGCCCCGTGGGGACATATCAGGCCTACGAGCATAAATAATCATATGGGTGTGTTTCATTTCAGTTGAAACCGTCCCGCCCCGTCCTGGCCCGGACGGGACAGGGAAGGTTGGCTAAAACGACCGAAATTTCCCCGCAAAACCTTCGGGACGTTCTTTCTTTCAACCCATTTGAAACGCACCCTAATCATATACCATTGTCCGTAACCAAAAAATTAATCGGATGAAACACGGAAAGGATTATGCGTACTCACTCACCGGTGTTTGCTTCCGTAATCTGAACAGACTGACCAGCAACCCGAGCGCTAACGTCGCCGCGCCGCTGTAGAATGGATATTCGATGTTGATGTCGTAGATGTAGCCTCCCCAAAGCGGACCAACCACGCGGCCCAGGCTTGTCATCGCGCTGTTCAATCCCATGACCGTGCCCTGATGCTCGCCCGCGAAAGCCGAGATGTATGAGTTCAGCGCGGGACCAATCAATGCAAGTGTAAGAATGAAAAATCCCAGGGCAAGAAGAGTGGTTATGTAATCAAAAGCCAAAGCCACCAGGACAAAACCAATCGCTCCTCCAAACAGGCCAAGACGGATCAGAGTTAACTCACCAAGTTTTTTTGATAATGGACCAGTTAATCCACCCTGAACCAAGATAAGCACGATTCCCATCACCATCCAAATTGCACCAACCTGTTTGGTGTTGAAGGCGAACTTATCCACAACGTACAGGCCAATCATGCCTTGAAAGTTGGTCATGCCGAAACTCATGATGAATATCAGCAGGAGCAGGATCCCCGCGGGGCTGAGGAGGACACGCAGGTAGATGTCGCGGGTACGCGGACGCGGAGGGTGCGTCGCACCTGACTTGGCAGAATCAGCCTTATCGTTTGGATTCTCCCGATTAGGCGGAGCCGATTCATCTGTCAGGTGCGACGCACTCGTGTTAAACGGAACCAACTCACCCGTCGAGGATGAGGCGGGTTTTGATTCAGGCAAAAGAAAAATAACCAAAAGTAGCGCAAGGAAAGCAAGCCCTGATCCAACAAAAAATGGCAGGGACAGCGAATCCGTGGAAAGCAATCCGCCCATGAGTGGACCGAGGATCACTCCCACACCGACCATTGCGCCGAGTTGTCCCATGCCTTTGCTTTTTTCTTTTTGCGGGGTGTTATCGCCAATGTATGCCATCGCCGTGGGCATCGTTGCCGAGGAGAGAATGCCAGAGAGCGAACGGGCGATGAAGAGCATGACGAAAGTGTTGGCGAGACCGAACATGAAGAGCGTGACGGCATAGCCAAGCACGCCGATGGCGAGGATGGGCTTGCGCCCGTAGCGGTCGGACAGGATGCCCCAGATGGGCGCGCAGACGAGTTGCATGAGCGAGTAGGTGGACATGAGCCAGCCGAGTTCGGTGCCGCCCGCGCCGAGTTTCTCGATGTAGAATGGCATGATGGGCATGACCATCCCGTAGCCCAACATCACCACGAGCAGGGTGAACGAGAGGATGAAAAGATTCTTGCGGCTGGCTGTGTTCATGGTGCGACCAATTTTTGTTGCCATGACATCAGGGATGATGCACTGTGAGTTACTTCTTCTTTGATTTATTGAACATATCAACAACGGCGAGAAGCACCCCGACTCCCATCAAGCCATAGCCAATGAACCTGTTGTCGCCAAAGAGGATTCCTGCCAGTACAAACGCGAACGCAAAACTGGCTAATGGCGTGAGCCTTTTTTCTTTTCCATTCTTCGCCACAAAAAAGACAAGAACGGCGATAACCGCTAAAACTACAATGGACACTGCAATCCAGATTTGTGAGATATTCATGGGAACTCCTTTCAGGTGACTGTCATCTTCGAGATGACAGTCACCTTATCTTGCTCAATTCAGTGTGACCGTCCCCGCGCTTCCATCCACGGTGATAGTCTGTCCATCCTGGATGCGGCGCGTACCGCTGCCTGTTGCCAGCACGGCGGGGATTCCATACTCGCGCGCGACGATGGAACTGTGACTCAACGGTCCGCCGATGTCGGTGACGATTGCAGATGCCATCGTGAACAGCGGAGTCCATGCGGGGGTGGTGATGACGGCCACCAGCACATCCCCTGGTTTCATTTTGTTGAAGTCTTCGGGGGCGAACATTACACACGCCGTTGCCGTGACTTTGCCCGCGCTGGCACCCAAGCCTTTAAGAACGTTGCCAGACATGTTTTCCCTGTTCCAAGGAATCAGCTTTGCCCAGCCCGACTTCTCTGGCAACATGGCGGGCGGGACAAGTTTCATCTGCTCGCGCCATTCGGCTTTGCGTGCGGGAGCTTTATCTGAGTAATTCGGCAGTTTCTCGCTTCGCTCAAGCATGGATGCGAGTTCGTTCACTTCATCTTCCACAAGCCAGTAGATATCTTCTGCATTTTCAATCGCGCCGTTGCCAACGAAGCGTTGACCCAACTCACCCAACATGCGGCGGACGATGGTATGTCCCATGCCCATATCGGCAAGGCTGTCTTCGCGCGCGGGACCCGTATCCATTGCCCATTTGAGGGCTTTGTCGAACCAGCGATTCGGAATTAATTTGAAGCGGTTGCGAATCTTTTGCAAAGTCTGTTCGCGCTTTTCGACAACTTCACGCTGGCGTGCGTACGGGTCACTGCCTTTGCCTTCCGCATACATTTTGATTGAATCGAGAATCAACTTTGGTATCTCGGCGGGGGTTGGGTTCATGAAGTCGAACTCAAAAGATGTGTGCCCGAACTCGTCGGAATGTTTTTCAAGGCGGGACTTGAACTCGTCCCATTCTTGGGCAGGAATCGTTTCGGGATGAGAATCTGCCTTTAACGCGGCGACCAGTTCCTCGGTCGGAGTACGAAACGTGAGGTCGCGCAAAGCAGGATGTTCGCGAATCCACATCCCCAAATCGAACAGCGATTTTTCGGCGCGCAGTGGCACGGTCTCAAGTCCGAATAAAAGCGTCTCCGCTTTTGGTTCGTCTTTGCGGCTGACCATTTTGTAAACGCCTGTGAAAATGAGTTCGCTGCTGCTGGCGCTGGGCAATGTGCTGGATTGAATGACGGTGTAATATTTTCCTGCGGCATACATCACGGCGCGCACACCTTCGAGCAATTCGGAGGGCGAAAGGTTCTCAGCTTGTTTCTTTTCCCAGGGCGTGATCGCATTTGCAAAAATCGCGCGCGCTTCAAGCCAGCGTTCTTTGCTCCGCCCGAACATGAGACCCAAACTGGTGAAGGTAACTTTTATCATCGCCCACATGAACTTCGCGCTCATGAGGAAGCCAAAGTACACGTAGCCGTTGATGACGCGGTATTGATACTCCGCCTCCAGCAAGTCTATGCCGCCCATAAAGTCGCCCAGCTCGGCGGTGGCTTTGTTGACTGGACGCAGTCCCAGCGTGCCAAACAACGGCGACACCGCATTCGGTAAATGTTCCGCAAGACTGCCGCGCGCCATCATCAACTTGGGACGAGGCAGAGTCCACTGGACGGGTTCGGGCGGTAGCGCGGTGATGGGGCGTGACTGCACGACGTAAAAATTATCCTCACCCCTAGCCCCTCTCCCGGAGGGAGAGGGGGACACGACGTAACACCATTCAATATCCTGTGGACTGCCATAAAAGGATTCGATCCTGCGCGCGATGTTGACGAGTTCGATCACCTGCGCTTCATTCATGACCTGTGAGCTGCGCCGCGCATCGTTGAGTGATTCCTCCCTCGTGCCTGATTCCGTCAACACCGTGATGACGGTTTTTTCCGCCACGTCAACTTTTTTCACTTTGCCTGTGGCTTTGTCCACGACGATAATATCAGGCGATACGAGTCCGCCAACGATGGCCTCACCGAGTCCCCACGCGGCGTTGATGACCATCTCATCGCGTCTGCCATTCATTGGGTTGGCAGTGAACAAAATTCCCGCGGCTTCGGCATTCACCATCTCCTGCGCGACGACCGCCAGCGCAACGGTGTTTTGGTCAATATTGTTTTTGATGCGATAGGCGATGGCGCGCGCAGTCCACAACGATGCCCAGCATTTTTTGACTGCTTCGAGCAAGGCTTCTTCGCCGCGAATGTTGAGGAAAGTTTCCTGTTGTCCCGCGAAGGATGCTTCGGGCAGGTCTTCGGCGGTGGCGGAGGAGCGAACGGCGACCAAAATCCCCTCACCCCAACCCCTCTCCCGCTGGGAGAGGGGCAAGGGGTGAGGGAGTGCCGCGTAGGCTTCGGTGATTGTGGCGGCAAGGTCGGTGGGGATTTGTGCATCAGCAAAGAATCTGCCGATTGTCACAGAGACAGTTTCGAGTGTAGCGGGAAGCGTTGCGTCCACATCCTTCAACGCGGCGAGAATTTTTGTCTGCAATTGATTCGCTTCAATGAAAGCGCGATAGGCTTCCGTCGTGATGTGGAATCCATCGGGGATGGGGAATCCCGCATTGATCATTTTTGCAAGCGACATGCCCTTGCCGCCGACGGTTTCGAGGTTGGCTTGCGAGTCTGAGAGGGGGAGGGTAAATGGTTTCATGGATCACTCCTTGCGATTCAAAATTTCGACCAAGCCCTGCGCGCCATCCACGCGGACGCGGTCGCCCGTTTGCAAGAGTTTTGTGGCGTTGAGACATCCCACCACCGCGGGGATGCCCAACTCGCGGGCGACGATGGCGGCATGGGAAAGCGGCGCGCCGACATCGGTGACAACCGCCGCGGCGCGCGGGAAGATGGGCGTCCAGCCGACGTTGGTTGTAACGGCAACCAGAATTTCACCCGCTTGTAATTGCGCCCCCTGCTCGGGGGAATGAAGCACGCGCACCTGTCCTTCGGCGCGACCAGCGGAACCAGGCAAACCTTGGATCGTATTCGTGAATTGTTTTTTGATCACCTGCTTTGGATCATAGATGTCCGTCGGGCGATTTGGATCAGCCGCCCACACAAAGGGATCGAAGCACCCCACGATGATCGTCGGATAGGGCGGCAGTGCGTTGTACTTTTTGTAAGTTTCCTTGCGGGCAGGGATGAACGCGATTTTGCTTTTTTGCCCTTTAAGAAGTTCGATCACCTCATCGTATTCGAGGAAAAAGATGTCGTTTCCCAAATCGTTCAATTCACCCGCGCGCAGGGCGAACTCGCGCGCAACCCACACCAGGCGAATACTTTCCGACCGCCCCTTCTCGCGCAGGCAGGTCAGCCTTGCCGCTTCTTTCAATCTTTTGAGGAGGATGTTGTAATCTCTCGGAGAAGACTCACGTAAACGATCAAGAGCCGCCTCATATTTTGCGCGTTGTTCCGCGAGCAGGGCATCCACATCCGCTGGCAATTTGCTGAGTCCTTCTATTTGTTCTTCGATCCAATTCGGATTCTCCGCTGGACGCGGTGATGAAATCTCGGCTTCGTGTGGGCAGCGATGACCGTACTGCAATATGTATTCGTCGCGGCTCATCAGCCCGCGCCTGACCCGGTCAAGCCCAACGACGGGACCGAGGCTGGCAAGCAAGCCTTCTTCTCCGCTGACATTGGACAGAAGTGCAACGGTATCTTCCGCGCCGGCCCGTTTGAGCAGGTCGCGGCGCAATTTGCTCACCACCTCCGACTGCGACATGGCCGGACTCACCATCCACCAAAAGCATTCAATAAATCTCGGGTAAAGAAAGGTTTGGGCCCAATCAAGAAGTTCTTCCCTGCTTCGTTCATGCACCCTGCGGCGTTCTGTCTCGCACCAGGTTAGGTTCCCGGCGACGCGCGGCTCCATGTTCTTTATTGTCTTGCGAACTGCGCTCATGATTCTCAGCGCGTTGCGAAGCACAAGGAAGCGATCTGAAAAACCAAATGGGATCAACGGGACATCCCATTCCCCCACAGAGTTTGAGTCAACCCCGTACAACTCTGCGCTGGCCGCGTCGAAGGTTTTGAGCCCGAGCGCACGAAATGCCGTTGCTCCCACGCTTCCGTTGTTGTAGGCGCGGCCGCAAATATTCCCGACTGGCGGATAACCAGGCAGCATAATCATTTGATCGAAGCTGGATCGTATTGCCGACCACGTGTATGGCGTCATTACGTCTGGCACAGCCTCACGCGTGTTGACGCTCGACCAGAGATAGTCGCCTGTGAGGGAATCGTTCCACTCGCCGGTGGTTGGGTTGCAGCCTGGGATATAGGCAGTTTTCATTTGGGAGTTCCTCCGTGTCAAATCACCACAGGCCGGGAATTAGGCGGTAACAAACTTGTCGGGCGTAATCCGCGTAGCCGGGAAGTTCGGTTTGCAAGGTTTTGTCTTCCAATGCAGTGCGGATGACAAATGCAATGATTGTCAGAATGGCAGGGATGAAAGCCCACCACGAGCCAAACAGCAACGGCTGACCCAGACAGCCGATAACATTGCCGAAATATCCGGGATGGCGGACGAGGTGATAGGGTCCACGCTTTGCAACCTGATGACCGTCCTGAATGCGTACGCTTTCGGAGAAAAAGGGGTTGGACGCCATCGCCCAAAGAAAGATTACTCCCCAGATTACAAAAAGGATGATGCCTGCGATATGCCATCCAAGCGGAATTGTCCCTGTCCAGTCCCAGCGTTCATCCAACCCGGCAATGATCATGATGAAGATGGCAAATAGACCGGCAACCGAGGCCAGCCAGATATCCCAGCGTTTGGCGCCCGACTGGCGCAAGCCCCCGGCGCGGTCCGCAAGCAGCGCGGGGTTGATGGGTACAAGAACGACGACATGCGCCGCCATGAAGAGGGTCAACAGAATCATGTACACCCAGCCCCACAGCCAATCCCATTTGCCGGCGGCGAGGATGAGCAGGGCGGAATAAGCGAGCATTCCGAGGAACGCGCCGCGGATCCAGGAGAATATTTTGCGCTTGATTTCAGGGGTTATCAATTTGGTTTGCATGTTTCGCTCTGAATATAAAAGCGGATCGACAATCAGACTTGTAATCCCTTCAAGAAAATATCCAGCGTTTCTTTGAGCATTTCCTGCGGAGTCCCGGTGGGGCGCGATGCAAAAACGACTGGCGCCATAATGTGGACGAGTAGTCGCGCCGCCAGCAAGGGATCAACTTTTCGAAATGCGCCTTCACGAATCCCTTCTTCAATCAATCCTCTAAGCAGATCCTGATATGCGTAGCGACCATTCTGGATTCGTTTCTGGCTTTCCAACTTAAGTCGTTGAGCCTCGATGGATAACTTCAGGAACAGGTTTTTGTTTTCCACAAGAAATTCGAGGTGCATCTCCATGATCTGTCTTAATCGTTGATCGGCATCCATGTTTTGCAGGGCGATCCTCTGAGCTTCTGCGGTCAAATCATTCAACTGATCCTCGAAAAAATAGATTAATATCTCGTCCTTGGTTTTGAAGTAGTCATACAGTGTGGATTTTCCCAACCCCGCCGCCTCCGCGATCTCACGCATGGATGTTTCCTGAAATCCCTTTTTGAGAAAGACATTCACAACCTTGTGAAAAATCTCGTGGCGTCGCTTTTCCTGCTCTTCTTCGGTGAGGGGGGTGCCTTTGGGCATGGGATACTCCTGAAAGTGGACTGAAAACGACCAGCGTTCGCTTTTATTGTAGCGAATACCGGTCGCTTTTATATCCCTCTGGGGAGGGGTTTTCCATCTCCTTGCGGTATGAGGATATAAGCTTCCCTTGAGGATTATCGTTCTGTGCTTTGTCGAACACGAAAAACATGTCCGATTGTGTTCATCCCTGCCCTTGCGGTTATTACATAATATGATACTCTCTTCTCACCGACTTCATCGCCGGTTGCGTCTTGTAAATGTGAGTCCTGGTTTTGCCCCAGTGCTGAGCCAGCGCGGGACTTACATGCTCCTGGTGGTTGAACCCGGCCCGATAGCAGCATATGCGAGCGCCGAGGGTGTGCGGCATCCAACGATGGCCGGAGCTTCATGGATCAACTCATCGTTCTCAAGGGCCTCTACTATGAAAAGCGCGTAGTCTATGCGGCGCGTCATATTGCTCTCGAGGATGGGATCACCTACGTGCCGACTCCACACAGGCAGGCCCTGGCTCTCACCCTCTTCAAGGTCGCTCCCACGCACGACCGTCCACCGGGTCTCGCTGGCAAACACCCGCCGGCACGCTTCCACCTGGTCGTCAATGTCCACGACGGGAATAAGCCGCGTGAGCCAGCGGGCCAACTTCTCCTCTGCTTTAAAGGACGGCGGATACACATCCTTGCCGTCACGTGTGATATGCCAGCCGCAGGAGAATATAAGGCGCGCGCCCAGACGCGCGTGGTCGAGGACCGCCTGGGCCGTTCCCGACGAGTAGTGGTGAGCTCCCCAAGGGACCAGCACAGTGAGCACTCCATCACACCCTGAGACAGCCTTCTTGATAACCTCGCGATCGTCCGTAGCGCCGGGAATGACAGTGATCCGCCCTTTGAACACGTCAAGTTTACCTACGCTCCGCTCCCGACAGACGCCAACTATCTCATAGCCCCGGTCAAGCGCGTGCTGCACCATGTACCTGCCGAGCTTCCCAGAGGCCCCGACAATGCAAACTTTCATCGAATGCATATCTCACCTCTCCTCAGCCGGCCTCAACTGAAGCCGGTTTTTGATCCTTTACACCCTTAATCAAAAGCCACAAGAGAAGTAAGACTTCCCCAATAAATGTGAACGTGACAATATTTGTATCATAGTTGGGCAAAAGAAATTTGCCAAAACTATCGATTAGATAACCTAAACCTGCAATTATCAATAAGACGCCCAGAATTCTGGGAATATAACCCGACTTGAATACCAAATAGCCGAGGGGAAATAACCAAAGACCCCAAAATATCTGCGCGATAAGAACTCCGTAATTGTGTAAGTTGAGAAAGGATATCACTTGAGAGTGTTCAGCACTACTTAAAAGCGGCAGGACAGCAAATTGGTTGAGCATATTGAGGCAAGTTATAGGGACACTGGCAACAACGAGTATAACCATCAGACTAGCCTGGTCCTTGTCCACTGATTTGAGAAGCATGTATAGATAATAGACCAAAAACAAGAAACTAATTTGACCAACGAGATCGCTCACAAAACTGATACGAAATAGCGTTTCAGAAGCCGTAATATTACTGACTGTTGCTGCTGCGTCTCCGGTCACAATAAGACTTAAGCGAACAAAATGCGGGAAACCACTGCATACTGCGAGAATTAGATATAGGAACCCTGCGATTCTTGCGATCCTTTTGTTTGAATTCATTTTTTACTCCTTTTCTTTGAACAGTGTTGGTAAGTTCAGTGTTGGTAAGTTCCTTTGAACTGGATTTGAGTTACGTTGAGTTTTATCTGTTGCTTGAAATCATTTCTCCATTGAATGTTCAGGCAGGATCATCTTCGGCATCGTAAGAGAAGACCTCTCCCAAAGGTACACCGAAGACCAGGGCAATCCGAAAAGCCAGTTCCAGAGAGGGGGAGTATTTGGCGCTTTCGATGGCAATGATGGTTTGCCGCGTCACGCCCACTTTTACAGCCAGTTGTTCCTGGGTCATTTCGTTGTGGTGAAAACGTAATTTCCGAATGTTGTTCCGAACCTGGCGCTTTTCCATTTTAGAACCCCCTTCGATAAAAATAGAGCTGTGAAATATCCCCAATGATCTCCGCCGCGATCGAAAAGAAGATGATCAGGCTGAACATCACCAGGGGCGGCTGACCAAAGACAAAGGTAAGCATGGCGAGCAGGACACCAACGGAAAACGTAATATAAGAAGCCCTTATGCCTTTTAACCCGATCAACTTATCACGCTCGTCTTCGATGAAGCGTTCCTCCTGTTCTGTTCCTGTTTTGATGGCATGGACGATGCTGAGCAAAATGTTGGTGAGAATACTGCCAATAATATTTATAATGATGGCCGCCGCGATGACGATTACCCAAAGGCTGAAGACCCTGGTTGAAACCAATCCGCCTGCCTGATGCATTTGAAACAAATTGACCAGATAGTACCCAACGATCAGTAGGTGAGTCACTAAAGAAACGGTGATGTTTTTTTCCTGATAAGACATGTTTTTACTCCTTTGTCTGCTTATGCTTACTTCTAGTATGTTTTGATATACATATAGTAAATCAAAACATACATAATGTCAAGTATAGCTTACATTCAATATTAAGATAAATCCCCGAATTGATGAGTGCGCAAGCGCTGCTGTGAAATAAAAAAAACGGCCGCGCAAGCACGGTCGTTCTTATTGATTTCTGTTCGCTCCTTGCTGTCAACGCAACGCTTTATCGGGCTTTTTCGTTTTGCGTCACTATAATGATCACTTTTCCCCTGGCGTGCCCTGCTCCAAGATACCGGAGAGCTTCAGGAACCTCCCTTAACGGGTATCGTTTATCGATAACTGGTACAACTTTACCCGCTTCCAGAAGTTCTTTGATCAGAACCAAATCTTTTTGGTTAGCTTTCGCTGATAGGGCTCCCAGCTTCTTGCCTTTGCTTTGTGACATCCAGGGCCCTAGGAGCAGAGCCTGGAACATTTGAGCCTGGGAACCTCCAGCCATGACATAAATACCCCTGGGACATAATGCCCGCTTGTAATCTAAAATCGAATGATATCCGTTCGCTGCCAGAATCAGATCATACTGCTGTCCATTTTGGGTGAAATCTTCTTTGGTGTAGTCAATGACCTGGTCTGCCCCAATCGAGCGCGCTATGTCCAAATTCTGCGTGCTACACACGGCAGTGACTTCAGCCCCAAACGATTTGGCAATCTGCACTGCAAACGTCCCCACCCCGCCAGATGCCCCATTGATCAAAACCTTTTGCCCTGGACGAATTTGCCCTTGATCACGCAAACCCTGCAGGGCAGTGACAGCCGCCAATGGCACAGCCGCGGCTTGCTCGAACGATAGATTAGCCGGTTTCAGCACCAAGTCACTTTCAGGAACAGAAACATATTCGGCAAAACTGCCATTCCCATGTCCGAAAACATCCCCGAAGACCTCATCGCCCAGCTGAAACTGCTTGACGTTTCTTCCAATTGCTTCAACCCGCCCGGCTACGTCAGCGCCGAGGATTGTGTATTTTGGTTTGAGCAGCCCCATGGCAAGGCGAACCAGGAATATGTCAGCGGTCAGGAGATGCCAATCAGCCGCATTGACGGATGCCGCATAAATTTTTATCAAGACTTCATCATCCCTGGGAGTAGGTTTTTCCACCTCTTTGAGCTGAAGAACATCCGGCGGCCCGTATTTTGCGTATACCATTGCTTTCATTTAGTTTTCCTCCTGCGTAGACCACTTCCATGCATACCAGACAATCAGTAAAGTAAGCGTAATTTCTACAATACTAAAGGATATATAGTAAGCCCAAGTCTCCCCAATCAAATTACTAATATTGACAAGAGTGTACAGTACGCCCAAGATGATGTTTGCCCAGCGATTTACTTTAGCCTTCAATGCTATGGACAGGAAAACCATAACAGCAGGAATGATCATCATTATTGAAGCCACTAACAACGAACCTTGAGTCACTGGAAAAGGACCCATTAATCCTTCTATCATTTCCTCTACCTGACCCGGCCTAAATAATGAAAGTATGTCAGCGTATATGTACAATAACATCATAGTTGCCCATAATGCCGAAAGCTTTATCTTTATATTTATCTTCACATCTTCCATTTCGGCGGTCTTTTTGATTGAATTCATTGTTTCTTTGGTAGTCATCGTTTTTTTCTCCTTTGAACTTCATTCCAAGCGACGGGGATCAGCCCCGCATGAGGCTGATCCTTTTTAGTTGCTGTTGGATTATTTGGTTTCAATCATTGCGGGGGCAACCGCCTCCAACGCTTTCAATTCACGATAGGTCAGCGTCCAGACACTCGACTGGTAAGTCTGGCCCCAGCCGCCCACCAGGAAAATCGGTGAGAAAGTCACAACGAAGAAGAACGGCAGTCCGATGATCAGCGCGAAAATCCAAGGCCAGTAATCTGGGGCAGAGAACAGGGTGGCGACTCCGGCAGTCAACAGGGAGGGTACAATCGCCACAAGCACGCCGCCCACTGCAGTAAGAATCGAGACAATCAGCAAAGGGAAGATCAGGATGAAGAAGGCGATGGCCCAGACAATTCTGACCCCAATCATCACGAGCCACATCAAGCCAACGCTTTTCCAGTTGCGCTTCACCAGAGAGGTTGCCAACCTCAGCGATTCCATCACGCCAGTCCCTTCGAGGACAGCCATCCGCCAAGCAAAGTCACGCAGCAGAAGCAGCACAACCATCAGAATAGCGGTGATGAATATAAACAGGAAGGACAAGCCAATCCCAGCGACGAGGCTGTTGATGAGCGCCGATTCCACGCCGCTCAAAGCGGCGGAGATGATCCACCAGGCAACCAAGCCCAGGATGACGAACAGAACCAGCGCCGGGATATGCACGACAAGGTTGATCAGGAACAGCCGCCATGAAGCGCGCGACCAGCCGTACTTCCAACCCTGCCGGAAACCAACCTTGACATCTGTCTGCTCGTACTCGTCCACCATGCGGATGGTCGCAGTCTCAGCGACATAGCGCAGGATGGCTGTCACAATGCTGAAGATCAGGATCACAATAACCAAGGCGATTGCCGCAGAGATTCCCATCCGGAATTCGACAGGGTACTCGGCGCGCAGTTGTTGAATTCCCTCGTTGATCTGCCGAAAAGCATCATTCAATTTCTCTGAGGGGGTACTGCCGCGCAGACCTTCCCAATCACCCGGAGCCTGTATGCCGGGTTGCTGGTTGTTGTTATTTCCATCGTTGGCGGAATAACGGTTATTGTTGCCAAAGTTGTTGCCGCCCATGGCCAGAGCCAGGATGAAACCGAAAATCCACAGAGTTCGGTAGCTCCAGAGGATATGCCAGGAACGCTTGAGAATTTTTGAAATATCTAACATGGTACACACTCCTTTTGATTTGTTGCCTTATATTCGAATGGTTGCTTCATCAAGATTGCGGAACCGCGCTTGCAGGGATCGCCTGGTTGGACTGACGCCACCACCAGGAAGCCAGCCAACCCAAATACAGCGTTGCGAAAAGCACCTGCCAGATAAAACGACTCGTCATATCCTGGATAAACAAGCTGAGATCGTTGAGCGCGGACAAAATGAATTTGCCAGTAAAGCCGAGCTGTCCGCCAAAAAGATCCATAGCCAGCGAGAACCATCTGGTTTGGAGCGGATTGCCCTGCAACCAGGATAAACCATTGTCAAGCAAGCCAGTCTCAGAGACGGTAAAAATCACTGAACTGAGCGAGAACGTAATCTGGAAAAAGAGCCATACTCCCAGCGCGCCAACCGGGATCAGCCACCAGCCGATTTCGAGAGCTTTACGGGGGCGAGAATGCTCGGGCCGGCGAGGCAGGTTCAAGGTCAGGTTGGCGACGAAGCGCCCGGTGGGGAGAAATTCACCCGTGGGAGCCGTCTCATGTAAAAGCGCGGAGAGATTCCGCATCTGCTCCAGTTTTGCCTGACATTCATCACACTCTGCCAGATGTTTTTCCACCTGGCGTAACTGCGCATCAGGCAATTCACCATCAAGATATGCATTGAGCCATGGGGTAATATGCTTAACCATTTGCAATCTCCATGTTGATCAATTGGGGCGCCAATAATTCTCTAAGGCGGTCTCGGGCATAATTCAAACGCGACATGACCGTGCCAAGCGGAATATTGAGCGTGGCGGCAATTTCCTGATACGAAAGCCCGCCATATTCGCGCAGTGTCAGGACGCTTCGGTTGGCTTCTGTCAGCGACAGGATGGCTTGCTGGACGGCAAAAGCGCGCTCTTTTTCTAAAAGTACGATTTCAGGTCCGGCTAACGAGTCTGGCATCGAAAGGGTTTCGAGATCAACCGGGGGCGTTTTGGGTTCGCGCCGTAAGACATCCAGGGCCGCGTTGACCGCAATACGATATATCCAGTTACGCAGGGAAGTGCCGGGGCGAAAAGAAGGCAAGTGTAACCAGGCCTGGATGAAAGCATCCTGGGCTGCATCTTCCGCCAGTTCCACATCGCCGCACATGCGATAGACTACGTTGACAACACCGGGATGGTGGTGGCGGACAAGTTCTCCAAAGGCGTCACGATCGCCTTTTTGCGCTTTAGCAATGAGGATCGCTTCCGTTTCTGCGTATGGACTTGTCACTTACTATTCCTTTTTTTCACTTTCACCTAGTTAACGGAATGTACGTTGATTTTATTCGGTGGTTGTAGAGGGTATTTTCGGTAGTGGCTTTTTCTAAAAGGAGCACGAAAAATATGTCCGATTGTGTTCATCCCTGCCCCTGCGGGCATTTCGGAAACCTACAAAAAGCCTGCACGTGTACTCCTGCTGTCGTTACCAAATACCAATGGTGCAGCCATCGCCCGGGTTCTGCAGGCCGGATGAGCCTGCTGAATATTCTTCGATCTGGCCGGTGGTTGTCCCTGTCAAGCAGGACACGCCGACGATCTTGTTTAATGCTATACTGAAAATTGTAAATGCTTGATATTTGAACAAGCCAGTCAATGGGTTGCACCTTTTCCCTCCGGGGTGGAGGAAGAGTATGAAGCATGAAACTAATTCCCATCATCAGGATGAAATCGAAACCCTCCGTCAGCAGGTTGACGAAGCGCACGCCAAATTGCAACAGCGCAACGCCGAACTGGCCCTCATCAACATCGTACAGCGGGGATTAGCCGCCAAGTTGGACTTCCAGTCCATCGTGAATTTGGTCGGCGACAAACTGCGCGAAGTATTCAACGCACCCGACCTCTCCATTGGATGGTACGAAGAAAAAGCCAATCTGATCCATTATCTTTACGCCTACGAACATGGCAAACGGCTCACCATTCCATCTCAACCTCCGCAACCGGGTGGGCGATTTGAAATGATGCGGAAAAGCCGCCAGCCGTCCGTGCTAAACACTGCCGCCGATTTTGCCAACGCAAACGTCGTCGCGGTCCCCGGCACGGACCAGAGCCTATCCATCGTCTCCGTCCCCATCATCAGCGGGGACCGCGTCCTCGGAGCCATCGGCCTCGAAAACCACGAACGCGAAAACGCCTACGGCGAATCCGAGATCCGCCTGCTGACCACCGCCGCCGAGTCGCTAGGCTCCGCCCTCGAAAACGCGAGCCTCTTCGATGAAACCCAGCGCCTGCTCAAGGAGACGGAACAACGCAACGCCGAACTGGCAATCATCAACAGCGTGCAGGAGGAATTGGCATCCAAACTGGACGCGCAGGCCATTTACGAATTGATCGGGGAAAAAGTGCGCGAGGTGTTCCACGTGCAGGTCGTGGACATTGTG
This sequence comes from Chloroflexota bacterium, assembly GCA_016235425.1. Lineage (GTDB taxonomy): Bacteria > Chloroflexota > Anaerolineae > Anaerolineales > Villigracilaceae > JAKOVF01. The sequence continues at coordinate 28,689 of JACRLC010000082.1, forward strand.
ATCCACGATCCAGCCACAAATTTGATCTCCATGCCCTATTCTTACGAAAAAGACGACCGCAGCGTCATCGCCCCGCGGGAGCCTTACGGGTTCCGACTGCACGTCATCAACAGCCGCGAGCCGTTGCTGATCAACGAGAAATTCGTGGAACTGGCGTCTCAATACGACAACCCGCTTCTCACCGGGGCCTGGCCAAAATCGGCGTTATTCGTGCCGATGCTGGTTGAAGAAAAAGTAAAAGGCATCATCTCGATCCAGGATCTCGACCGGGAGAATGCCTACAACGACTCCGACGTGCGCCTCCTGCAAACGCTTGCCAACGCCATGAGCGTGGCGCTCGAAAGCGCGCGCCTCTTCGATGAGACCCAGCGGTTGTTGAAAGAAGCCGAACAGCGCAGCGCCGAACTTGCCATCATCAACAGCGTGCAGGAAGGACTGGCGTCCAAATTGGAAATGCAAGACATCTACGATTTGGTCGGAGACAAAATCCGCGAGATATTCGATGCCAATACTGTTACCCTTGTCACTTTCGATCTTGATAAAAAAATAATGCACCCGCACTATGCCATCGAGAAGGGCCAGCGATTGTTGATCAAGCCAACTCCCATTCCTGAAATATATAAGGAGTTCATTCGGCGGGGCCAGCCGCTCTTGATTAACAACAACCTGGCCGAATATGCCGCAGGGATTGACCCGGATTTCAAACCGCTCGCGGGCGAAATGCCCAAGAGCGTGTTGGCTGTGCCGTTGATTATGAACGGAGAAGTACGCGGCGTCATCAGCCTGCAAAATGTAGACCGAGAGAACGCCTTCAACGAATCGGATATGCGCCTTTTGCAGACGCTTGCCAACAGCATGAATGTTGCCCTCGAGAACGCCCGCCTCTTCGACGAGACCCAGCGCCTGCTCAAGGAGACGGAACAACGCGCCGCCGAACTCGCCACCGTCAACACTGTCAGTTCCGCTCTCGTCAGCGAACTCGATTTGAGCGCGCTCATCGAACTTGTTGGAGAGCAAATCCGCTCTGTGTTCGAGGCCGACATTGCATATGTCGCTTTATTGGACAGGGAAAGCAATATCATCAACTTTCCCTATCAATATGGACAACAGCTCGAGCCGATCCAATTGGGGCAAGGTCTTACCAGCAAGATCATTCAAAGCGGCCAGCCTCTGCTCATCAATCAGGAACTGGAGCGGCAACGTCAGCAGTTGGGTGTCATCCTTGTTGGCAGGCAGGCGCGTTCTTACCTCGGCGTCCCGATTTTCGTCAGCGGCGAAGCGATCGGTGTGGTTAGCGTGCAAAGCACGACGCGGGAAGGCGTATTTACAGAAGACGATCAGCGCTTGCTCAGCACGATTGCGGCAAACGTAGGTGTGGCCATACAAAACGCGCGCCTCTTTGATGAGACCAAACGTCAGGAGCAGGTTTCCCGGGAAGCTCAGCGCCGCCTGGCTGACATCATCAATTTCCTGCCGGACGCCACACTGGTGATTGACGGTGAAGACAGGGTAATTGCCTGGAATCGCGCCATCGAAGAGATGACTGGCATCCCGGCGAACGCCATGCTGGGCAAAGACAATTATGAATATGCCGTTCCCTTCTATGGCGAGCGACGCCCGATCCTCATTGACCTGGTGCTCTTATCGCGCGAAGAGATCGAGAAGAAGTACGCGCACATCCAATGGACAGGGGGAATCCTGACAGGAGAGGCATATACGCCGGCGCTGAAAGACGGCGCGCGCTATTTGTATGCCACTGCTTCGGCCTTGCACGATGCAAAGGGCAATGTCGTGGGCGCCATCGAAACGATCCGCGATATCACTGAGCGCAAACACACCGAAGTGGAACTGAACGAGGCCAAAGCGGCGGCAGAGCAGGCCAATCACGCCAAGAGCGCCTTCCTGGCGACCATGAGTCATGAGATCCGCACCCCCATGAATGCCGTCATCGGCATGAGCGGCCTCCTGCTGGATACGCCGCTCAATAACGAACAACGCGAGTACGCCGAGACCATCCGTAACTCAGGCGATGCCTTGCTGGCCGTGATCAACGACATCCTGGACTTCAGCAAAATCGAGGCTGGGAAGATGGACTTGGAGCGTCATCCCTTTGATTTGCGCGAGTGCGTCGAATCCGCTCTGGACCTGATAGCTGGCCGCGCCGTCGAAAAGAACCTCGACCTGGCCTATATTTTCGAAGACAATGTTCCTGCCGGCCTGTGCGGTGATGTTACCCGCTTGCGCCAGATCCTGCTCAACCTGTTCAGCAACGCGATCAAATTCACGGAAAAAGGGGAAGTCGTGCTGACAGTAACGAAGGGCAGGAAAAAAGATGAACTGCTCTTCAGCGTACGCGATACCGGCATCGGCATCCCACCCGACCGCATGGACGCTTTGTTCCAATCCTTCAGCCAGGCAGATTCGTCAACCACCCGAAGATACGGCGGCACCGGCCTTGGGCTTGCCATCAGTAGAAGGTTAGTCGAAATGATGGGTGGCGGCATCCAGGTCCAGAGTGAGGGCGTGCCCGGAAAAGGTTCCACGTTCTCCTTTACGATTCATGCCGAGCCTGCCAAAGTTCCCAGCCGAATGACACGGAAAGACATCAGCAAGTTGGAGGAAATCCTGCATGGCAGGCGCCTGCTGATTGTGGATGACAATCCCACCAACCGCCGCATCCTGCATTTGCAAACGCAGAAGTGGGGCATGAAACCGCGCGATACCGGATCCCCAAGCCAGGCTTTGAAGTGGCTGAAAGCGGGTGAGCATTTTGATCTAGCCATCCTCGACATGCACATGCCCGAGATGGATGGAGTCGATCTTGCCCAGGCCATCCGCAAACTGCCGAATGGTAAATCCATGCCTCTGGCAATGCTCAGTTCACTGGGCCGGCGCGAGTCTCGCATCGAGGAGGCCAGCTTTGCCGCCCACCTTCACAAACCGCTCAAACCTTCCCAACTTTTCGATGCTCTGGTGGGCATCTTTGCCACTTCGATTCCTGATGAGAAAATCAAACCATCCGGCGAAAAGTCCCAGTTCGATCCTGAGATGGGCAAGCGCCATCCACTGCGCATCCTGTTGGCGGAGGATAACCTCACCAACCAACGAGTGGCTCTTCGCATTCTGGAGCAATCTGGTTATCGTGCCGATATCGCCTCCAATGGAAAAGAGACGCTCGAATCAGTCGCCCGCCAGCCGTATGACGTGATTTTGATGGATGTGCAAATGCCGGAGTTGGATGGCCTGGAAGCCACCCGCCGGGTACTTGCCCGCTGGCCGAAGAAGAAGGATCGTCCCCACATCATTGCCATGACGGCGGATGCAATGGAAAGTGACCGTGAGATGTGTCTCGCCGCCGGCATGGACGACTACGTCGCCAAGCCCATTCGCGTCCCTGAGTTGATGGAGGCCTTGGGAAAGGTTAAGGCGCGAAAATGATTAACTCACCTTACACCCCAATCGTGATTCCCTCCCGAAGGACATCGGGACGATGCGAGCGGAGCGAAGGGTCCCTACCGCTGAAATACGAGATGCTTCGCGGAGTTTATCCTGCCTGCACCTGGCGCCCTGTCCTGGCCGCCAGGACAGGCAGGCACAGGTGAGCGAAGTCGAAGGGCTCAGCATGACACTGCATAAGGTGAGTAATAAGGAGGAGACCATGTCTGAGTCTGTGATTGACCGGGCTGTTTTCGACGGCTTGAAGGAATCGGTCGGGACAGATTACATCGCAGAACTGGTTGACGCTTTTTTGGAGGAAGCGCCCACATTGATCGCTCAACTCCGACCGGCTCTTACTGCGGGGGATATGGAAACCTTCCGGCGTGCCGCGCATTCGGTCAAATCCAACGCCGCCACTTTCGGCGCGACGCGTCTCTTCGAATTGGCAAAGGAATTGGAATTCATGGCACGAGAGAATCGCCTGGGGGAAATCGGTGGCAGGCTCGAGGTCCTGGAAGAAGCGTTTGGGCGTGTTGCCGGAGCGTTGAAGAAATTGCGCACATGACCACTGAACCGGATCATCTGCTTGTCGTTGACGACAATAAAGTCAACCGTATGTTGCTCATCCACAGCCTGGAGGAGCAGGGTCATTGCGTCGTCTCCGCAGTGAACGGCTGCGAGGCGCTCGAATTGCTGCGAACCAGCCACTTCGATTTGGTGCTGTTGGATATCGAGATGCCGGAAATGGATGGCTACCAGGTCCTTTCCGCCATGAAACAGGATGTTCAACTGCGTCACATACCGGTGATCATGGTCACATCGGTGGATGAAGTCGAAAGCGCCGTTCGCTGTATTGAAATGGGAGCCGAGGATTATTTGCCCAAACCCTTCAACCCCGTTCTGTTGCGAGCACGTATCGGTGCGAGTCTCGATAAGAAACATCTAAGGGATAAGGAACAGGTCTATCTTAAGAGCCTGGAAAGGGAACTGGAAATCGGACGCGAAATTCAGGCGGGATTCCTGCCTGCCGACCTGCCACATGCCCCTGGTTGGGAGATCGCCGCCTCGCTCAAATCTGCCAAAGAGGTGGCGGGCGATTTCTATGATGCGTTCTATCTGGAATCGGAGCAGAAGATCTGTCTCGTCATTGCCGATGTCTGCGACAAGGGCGTTGGCGCGGCTCTTTTCATGACGCTTTTCCGTAGTCTGCTCCGCTTTACGATAGAGGCAACTCACACTTTTGGAGAACGTTCTTCCGCATCCAAGCTGAAATATGCTGCGGCCCTGACCAACAATTACATCGCCAATACCCATGGCGAGACTGGTATGTTCGCCACTATTTTCTTTGGGTTGCTCGATCCCGTTGACGGGACACTCGCGTATATCAACGCCGGACATGAAAACCCGCTGGTGGTGAACTCCAATGGGGTGTCCGCAAGCCTGAAAAAGACTGGTCCAGCGGTTGGCGCGATCCCGGATGTGCATTTTATTGTCCAGGAGGTTCAGTTGCATGCCGGCGAACTGTTCTTCGCGTTCACTGATGGCGCTCCAGATGCCCTCAACCCTGCGGGGATCTCCTTTGGCCGGGAGCGTTTAATCTCATTACTGAACAATCATACTTCCGCTGAAACTCTTTTAGCCGGCATGGACGCACAGTTCAATGAATATATTGCGGAAGCGGAACAGTTTGATGATATTACACTGCTTGCCGTTCGCCGGTTGTCTCACCCACAATGAACCGATAATATCGCCAGCAAGACACTACTGGTGATTACCCACAAGTCCGTATCCGTCATTCGAAACCTCAAAGCCAGAGCATTTTGCCGCGAATTTACCCTTCGGGTACGATGCCGCTAATTCACGCGGATTTTTAAAACCAATTCGCGAAAACCTGTCCTGAGCCGTTGGGTTGAGCCTGCCGCCCGTCCTGGTGTTCGGGCCAGGGAAACCTTGTCGAAGGATTCGTGAAATTCGCGGCTGAGGTTTTGCTTTCTTCTCTGAATTGGCGGGGACAAAAGATGTGGGTAATCACCAGGACTACTTTCATGCGGCCACCGTTTCGAAGCTTTGTTCGTCGCTTCGCGCACAGATTACACATGAGCCAATATTTTTGTTTTACACAAGAAGCAGTATAATAATTTTGAACGAACATCATTCCAATAACCCATCACACTTGAGTGAAGGAGAAACGCAATGCGACGAATGTTTGGATTTTTAATCGGAATTCTGGTAGGCGCGCTTGTTGGTTCAACAGTGGCTTTGCTCATGGCTCCCGAATCCGGAGAAAACCTACGCAATCAATTGCGCGAGCGCGGACAAAGCTTCCTTGGCGACGTGCGCCACGCGGCCGATTCACGCCGCATTGAACTGCAAAACAGGCTGGAGACATTGCGCGCGCCGCGCGAGGGGCAGGCATAGTCAAGTAAAACGTAGACATGTAAACAGGTACACACGTAACACTTGTTTACTTGTTTACTTGTTTACTTGCGTGCTCAATCACTTCCTCATAAAACTCCCCCGCCAACCCCATACAACGCGTGTATTCTGCACGCGCAGCAATCATAGCTTGATTCAGACTTGCGGCCTCGCGTCGCAGGTCTTCGCGTTCGAGGGCAATCAGGATGGCCGACGCGATGGCCTGCGGATCATTGGGATCCACAAGCAGGCCATTTTGCCCGGGCGTGATCCATTCGCGGATCGACTCAAGATCACCGGCAACGGGGAAGCATCCGCAAGCCATACCCTCGAGCAGGGTGTTCGGTGTGCCATCGTGAATGCTTGGAGAAACCACCACTTGCGCGCCACGGAATAGTTCAGCCATTTGCTCGTGCGGCATGGGCGGATTTAGCTGCACGGCATGTTCGATCCCCAATTCCTTCGTCCATTGGATGGCTTGTGACTCCCCCGCCATTGTAGAGCAAACGAAACGCGCATCTGCCCTCTTTGCCAGCACGAGTGGAATGGACTTGAAGAACGCGTCGTTGCAAACGTAGGCGCGAAAGCCGCGCGGGTTGACGACAACAGGCTCGGTCACAGGTTTTTCGGGCGGATAAAACACGTCGGTGCGAATGCCACCGTTGCCGGGCGTGACCAGGGTCGGTTTGCCCTCTTTCAATCCCCATTCATGCGCGAGGCGAATATCGCGCGCGCAATCGGCGTGAAGCGCGTCGGCGATCATCATGCTCCTGCGCGTGCAGCGTTTCATCGGCAGTGAGGAGGGAGCATGAAGGGTAAAGTCGTTGCCCCAGACGGAGACCAACAGCGGAGGCGTTTCGACTGCGTTCCTCGCTTCGCTCACATCGTCCCGACGTTCTTTCGGGAACACGGAAGTTGCCAACATGCCTTCATAAGGAATCCGCATGGCGTGGATGAGGTCGGGTTGGGTCTCCTTAATGAAGGCGCGTAATTTTCGGGCGGCGCGGGGAATTGTCAAAGGGCCGAGAAAATGTCGGATGGCGGTACGCAGGCCGAGGGTCCGGGAGGAGGCGGTGCCTGGGATGGAGAAGCTTTTCTTTATCGCGCTGAATGCGACAGGCGTAAATTCAAGCCGCTTAAGCGGGAAGTCCACATCACATTCAAAAGTGGAGGCGAGGTACACTTCGTCGCCGCGTTCGGCAAAATAACGGATCCAGTTGCGGGCAATCGGGGAACGTCCATCGGCAACAAAGAGCAGGCGCATGGGGTCATTATACTCATTGCCCGTATGGTTAAGCCGTAGTATATTTGCGGCATGAGCAAAGGGCGCATTCTCATTGTCGAAGATAATATGGATACTTATGAGCTCATGCGGTTTATTCTGGAATTCAATGGGTATGAGACCTTCCTGGCTATGAATGGCCGCGATGGGGTGGACGCGGCGCGCATGCAGAAGCCGGACCTGATCCTGATGGACCTTGCCATGCCCGAAATGGATGGCTGGGAGGCGACACGCCGCATCAAACAGGACCCGATAACTGATTCCATTCCCCTGATCGCCGTCACCGCCCACGCATTGCCCGGCGACCGCGCCCGTGCGCTCGATGCAGGATGCGACGATTACATTTCCAAACCGATGGATCTTTCGGAACTGGTGAGGGCTGTGTACCTGGCTTTGAATAAGGAATAGGTTGGTGTTGAATTCCCAGCCAGAGATACACCTGCCATGCAAAAGTTTTATGATACAGTTATTTCAACTTGTGAAAAAATACACTAACTAATGCGAGGATTTTGATTATGAAACAAATTTGTGTCGTTGGCGTTGGATACGTTGGGCTTGTGACAGCGGCCTGCTTCGCCGACCTGGGTAACCGCGTCATAGCGCTGGACGTGAACGAACAGCGCGTGGAAAATTTGAAGAAAGGCATCATGCCCATCTACGAGCCGGGACTGGAAGAACTCGTAGCCCGCAACGTAAAGGCCGGAAGGATTTCGTTTACCACATCTTACAAAGACGCCCTGAAGGGCGCTGAATATGCTTTCATCGCCGTTGGAACTCCATCAGGCGTGAACGGTGAAGCAGACTTGCAATACGTGGCCGCGGCGGCTACATCGATTGCAAAGAATATGACTGCCCCACTGATCATCATCAACAAGTCCACGGTTCCGATCGGGACCGGGGACTGGGTGGCCGATATTGTGAAAGACGCCCAGCCCAAGCCAATCGAATTTTCAGTTGTCTCATGCCCCGAATTTTTGCGCGAAGGTTCAGCCATCGGTGACTTCCTGAGCCCGCACCGCACCGTGATCGGTTCGTTGGACAAGGAGGCCGCGAACAAAGTGGCGCAACTGCACCTGCCCCTGCGTGCGCCGATTTTGATCACCGACCTGCGCACCGCGGAAATGATCAAGTACGCCAGCAACGCGTTCCTTGCCACGAAGATTTCATTCATCAACGAAGTGGCCGAGATCTGCGAAGCCCTCGGTGCGGATGTGAAGGAAGTGGCCGCAGGCATGGGCTACGATGCGCGCATCAACCGTCACTTTCTGGATGCCGGTCTCGGATGGGGTGGTTCGTGCTTCCCGAAGGATGTGCAGGCGCTGGCTTACATGGCTAAGGAAAAAGGACTCAATCCCAAGATACTCGAGGGCGTGATGGAAATAAACTACGAGCGCCGCAAAGGCGCAGTCAAGCATACGGAAGCATTGCTTGGCGGGAGTCTGAAAGGCAAAACGGTTGGCCTGCTCGGTCTGGCCTTCAAGCCCAACACGGACGATATGCGCGACGCGCCCTCGATTGATATCGCGCAGGAATTGAACGCGGCGGGCGCAAAAGTACACGGCTATGACCCCGTCGCCATTAATGTGGCGCGCTCGATCCTGCCCGCGGTTGAGTTCTTCGATAACCCGTACAAGATGGCGCAAGACTGCGACGCGCTGATCGTGGTAACGGAATGGAACGAGTTCAAGCAACTCGACCTGGATAAGCTCAAAAGCCTGCTCAAGAAACCGGTCATCTTCGATGGCCGCAATATCTACGACCCGGCCATGATGAAAGCGATGGGCTTCATTTATCGCGGCGTCGGGCGCGGGTACGATGTGGATTAGTTCCGTAGTTTTGTAGCTGGGTAGTTCCATAGTTTTACAGGCTGACGTTTTGTGGTTTGTTTGTTGAGTGGTTGGATAGTCAGGTACAATACTCTGGCTATCCAACTTTTTTGCCTGAAATCCCCACCATAAAACTACTCAGCCACATAATTACCAACCGCCCAACCGCCTAACACTCAACTATCTATCTATCAAACTACCCAACCATCAAACTACCTAACTAATTAACCACATGACTACTCCTCCCGTCTGCAACTATGAAGGCTCCGATTACCAGACCTCGTTCTGGGATCAGGGCGGACGCGCCTACGAAGACCAGGCCGAAGCCATCGCGCTGAAACGAATGCTCCCCAAAAGCGGAAATCTCATGCTCGAACTCGGTGCGGGCGCAGGCCGCAACACGCCGCGCTACGCCGGTTTCGAGCGCGTGGTCCTGCTGGATTATTCGACGACTCAACTTCAACAGGCCCAGGAACGGCTCGGACGATCCGACCGCTACATTTACGCCGCGGCAGATATTTACCGCCTCCCCTTCCTGGACGGGCTGTTTGACGCGGCCACGATGATCCGCGCCCTGCACCACATGGCCGACGCGCCGAAAGCCCTGGCACAGGTGCGGAACGTTTTACAGCCGAATGCAGTCTTTATCCTTGAATTCGCAAACAAACTTAACCTGAAGGCGATCTTCCGTTACCTGCTTGGCAGGCAGAAGTGGAGTCCGTTTGCCTTGGAGCCGGTTGAGTTTGTGGAACTGAACTTCGACTTTCACCCGAAAGCGATCCGCAACTGGCTCGAAGAGCTGGGCTTCTCGATTGAAAAGACACTCACCGTATCGCATTTTCGGCTTGGACTGCTGAAGAAGGTCATCCCCGCGAAAATACTGGCCGCGTTGGACGGAGTGTTCCAGCCGACGGGAAGGCTATTTCAGTTGACGCCGAGTGTGTTTGTGAAGTCAAAGGTCAAAGGCGATGCCCTGAGTTTATCGAAGGGTCAAAGGTCAGGTTCCATGGTTATCCCCGAAAAACCAGCCGCGTTTTTCAAATGTCCAGAGTGTGGAGGTACGGAGTTAATTGACATGGGCGATCATTTGAAATGCAGTCATTGCAACAGCCGCTGGGCGGTGCGCGACGGCATTTATGACTTCCGCGAACAGTTGAAGTAAAATGAACTTGAGCACGGGTCGGAGAAAATGACGGCTCCAAAAGATTCCCTACCGAAAGTTCCTCCGTTCATTCAAAAGGATCCCGATCCTCCGCGTCACAATGGAGTGGATATGCGCGGCCTGCTCAGCGTGGGCATGATGATCATCAGCATGGGCGCGTTGACCGTATCCATGGGCGGCGCAGCGAAATTGGTATTGGATGTTTTCAACGATGGGATGGTGAACAGCATGAACGGGGTATGGGCCAAGCTCATCCCGCTGAGCATGGCTTTTGTCTTCGGCTGGGGGGTGGCACTGGTCAGTATTCGCGGCTTTGGCAACCTGGTTTATCCCATCATCATCAAAATCTATGCCTGGTTATGCCTGGGCGCGGTGTGCATCCTGTATATCAAGATTATCCAAAAACTATACCTTCAGAAGTATGATCCCCTGCATTTTTGGGCTTACCTGTTCATGCTTTTGGGCGGCCTGACGGTGCTGATCGCGCTTCACCTGTTGATCGAAGGCCACGACCTGCGCCCGTTCGCGATCCCGCCGTTGATCATCAGCGTGGTGCAATTGTTCGTAATCGTCTTTCGCTACGTCTTTACGGAGGTTGAGAAGCCGCTGTATCTTTTCGGGGACATTGCCATTTTTTTCGTCATGATCTTTATCTCTGCGCTCATGCTGATGCACATCGGGATACTTGCATCCCTGCGGGCACGGATTGATGGTATTTTTGACGGCAATGGAAACGGCTTTGAATAGTTTAAACGGGAGACAAAAGATCCTGCGTTGGATACTCAACGCAGGATCTTTTATTTTTCCTTCACCAGGGGTATCCGAATGAAGAAGGTGCTTCCGGGGCATTTTTCCTCATCCTGGCCGGGGCTTTCCACCCAGATATGTCCCTGCAGTGCGCGGACGATGCCGGCCGCGATTGCCAGTCCCAGCCCGGCGCCGCCGCCTTTGTAATTGGTGCGGCTGGAGGAATGCAATTCCACTTTCCCGAGCTGGTGCAGTTTCTCGAAAATGATCTTGTGATTGGCCGGGTCAATGCCGATGCCGGTGTCTTTGACGCGTATCTCGCCGCACAATCCCAGGTGTTCATCCAGCACCGCTTCGGCAGACACGAGGATCGAGCCGCCATCGGGTGTGTATTTTATGGAGTTCACAACGACGTGATCGAGCGCTTTTTGCAGGAGTTCGGGATCAGCCATCAGCGGGGGTAATATTCGGATGGACGGATCCAGTTCAAGGGTCAGGCTGCGATGCGTGAGGTCTTCCGCATAATCCTTTTGAATGAGTCGCAGGATCGGGGCGAGGATCACGGGTTCGATGTGAGGCGTCACAACCTGGTTTTCGAGCCGCGCCACATCCAACATGCTGGTGACCACCTGTTGCAGGCGGTTCGTCCCCTGCATTACGCCGACAACAGCCTGCGAGAGCATCGGATTATTTTGAACGGAGGCGTCGGCTTTCAACATGCCGAGGTAGCCTTTGATGACCGTAAGCGGCGTGCGTAACTCGTGCGCGGCGACCTGGATAAATGCGGACTTGTTCTTGTCGTGTTTTTCGAGCGTTTGGTAGGCGTTGTTGAGTTCTTCCACGCGCTGGGCCACCATGCGTTCCATCATCTGATTGAAGCCGGTCACTTCGCCGTAAAGACGGGCGTTCTCGAGCGCCACCGCCGCCTGCATGGCAAAGGTGGTTGCGAGCAGGGCATCATCTTCGTCAAAGGCGGTTTCGGCGCGGCTCAAAGCCAGCATACCGATGACGTTATCTTTTGAATACAGCGGAACGCCCAGCCACGATTTATCGCGCGGGAGCCATTCGGGTTGAAGCCAGCCCTGCGTTGATCCCACGTCGCTGACGAGCAGGGTCTCGCCTTTGCGCGCCACGGTTTGATAAAAGTCCGAGCCGCGCAGTTTTAGTTTCAATTCGGAACGAGGCTCGTCGCCGGGCAGTCCGCTTTGGGCGGTGATGCGCGGCCTGCCATTGACATCTTCAATGAACAGGAAACTGCGGTCGAACGGCAGGACTTGTTGCAGGTGTTCGAGGATTTGTTGTGGAAGTTTTTCGACGGTGTTCAGCGAAGAGAGGTGACGCCACGAACGAGTCAACGCCTCCGCCGCCCGACGCCGGGCCTGCTCGGACTCAAACAGCTTTGCATTTTGCGCCGCGGCTTTTTCCGCCAAATCCCTGGCTTTCGCCAGCTCCACGGCGCGTTCACGCGCTTCGCTCAACAATCGTTCCACTTCCATCTGCGCCTGCTCGCGTTGTTGCACGAGCATCGTTCGCAAAAGCGCGCTGGAGACGAGATTCTTCACACGCACGTACACGTCCCAATCGGTCGGGCCCATCTCGGTCCACATGAAACCAAAGCGATTACGCGCCAACGAGAGCGGCATGACCATGGCGGTGTACCGGTGATCTTCGGGGGTTTTCCCTCGTGGAACCAATCTTCCTGTTGCAAGCGCGGATTTCTCGCGCGGGATGTTGAAATTGCTGTCATCGTATTGCAGGAGCAGGCGATAACTTTCCGGCGGCGGCGAGGAGATCGAACCCGGCGCGCTGACGTCGCTGTAGAACATCACATACCAACTGTTGATGCCCATGGCCGGGAAATGTTTGGAAATGGCTTCGCCGATCTCCTCCAGACTCATGGCGGGAGCCATTGAGAAACCGAACGCGCCCAATTTATCTTCCTGCTGTTCGAGCTGCAGTCTTCGATAGGCCTGCGCGCGCTGGGATAATTCGCCCGCCAGCATACGCGCCTGCTGGAAAAGATTTTCGGCGCGCAACATGGTCGTGTGACTGGCGATTCCACCCAGCGCATATTTGCGGAACGTGGATATGACGTTATTCCACGCGGTCATATCGTGTCCATTCCGCTGAAGCACTTCGATCATGGACTGTATCATCTTGAGGAAGGCGTCACTGCTGTCGGTATCGCGCAGACTCGCCAGGAACACATCCCAGGTGCGGCCAAAGATATCGCGATACTGCTCGGCGGCGCGATCCAGCTCTTGAATACCCGCCGCGTTGAACAAGGCGCTGATGGCGGCAGCGCGTTTGTTCTGCAATTGTCCCGTGTGAGCAACTTCCTTGGGGAGCACCACTGCCCGCTGTACACTTTCAGGCAGGCATCCGCATGACCAGCGCACCACCAATTCGGTGGGCAAAACCGTCATGGGTTCCACATCCTCCCCCTCGATGCGTTCCATCAACGCCTTAAAGACCTTCCGCCCCGCCCCGTAGAAAGACTGATAGACCGTAGTCAGCGGCACGCCCATCAATTGGGCTTCGCGCACATCATCGAAGCCTGTCAGGGCAACCGAATCAGGTACTTGAATCCCGCGCTGTTGCAGGACTTCCAACGCGCCGAAGGCCATGCGATCATTGGCGGCGGCAATCGCCTGAAAACGGAGGCCGCGTTCGTCAATTAAAGTCTGCACGGCGGCGCGCCCGCTCTCAGGCGAGAAATCACCGTTCACCACCAGTTTTTCGTCGTATGGAATTTTATGAGCCTTAAGTTCTTCCCGGTAGGCCCTGAACCGGTCCTCCGCTTCCACCTGTCCGCTCACGCCGCGGATAAAAGCAATGGATTTGCAGCCATGCGCTTCGATCAAATGACGGATCACCGAGCGCATCCCGCCCACGTTGTCGGCCAGGAAGGTGGATATCCCCGGCGACTGGACCGCATACGATACGATGGGCGCAGGCGCAAAATTTGCGCAAAACTTTTGGATCTCTTCGGGCGAAAGTTCGTATCCCATATCGGCGGTGAACAAAAAGCCGTCGAAACGGCCGCGGCGGGGCAGGTCATAAAGCCCGTATGAGGTTTCCTGGCCGTCCGCACTGATCGCCACAGGCTTTCCCCCTATAAAGCAAACAACGTTCACGTCAAAATCTTCAGCGGTATCGAGCACACCCGAGATGAATTCAGAACCCCACATGCGGCTGAGCTGTGCGCTGAACACGGCAACGGTCTTTCGTTCATGAGAGGATGTTTTTGAAGATGCCATTCTGGTAAGTATACCGAATTATATGACAGGTAACACCGCCTAAAAATGACAGTTTCGTAAAGAGGGATTGCAGAATTATTTCACTTTCACAACCGCAATGACATTTGAAACTGCGAAAGTTTTTCCTTCTGGAAACCGGCACGTTCAAAGAGGCCGCCGATTTCCTCCGGGAATATTGCCGGGACGTGCCACTTCTTTTCCGGGAATGCCGCGAACAGGGATGTCAACAAACGCATGGCATTTCCTTTTCCACGCGCGTGCTGTTCCACGAGCAGGGAATAGAGGGTCACATCTTTCAGTTCGGGATTGGTGATGACAGCATAAGCCGCGTCCAGACGATATGCACGCGCAGGTGGAGTATGCTGCGCGATGCTTTCACCGGAGAGTTGCCACGGCAAATTGGGAATGCCGTGACAGGTGACCGCCTGCCCTGCTTCATGAAGATTGATTTCGCTCAATGGCTCGCCGGAAATGACCTGTGGATCGACGGATGCAAATCCCACAAGGCGGCGCACCACCTCAAACCCGCTCTTGCGATACAACCGCACCCCCGCGTCGTTTTGCTCGATCACTTCCAGTGTCATCCCGCGGTCTCCGCGCTGACGCGCCTCGCCAATCAATTGACTCATCATCCACGTTCCCGCGCCGCGATTGCGCGCGCCGAAAACAATGCCCATCGCGGCGAGCCGGCTGACCCAGCCGCGGCGCGCGATCAAAGCCACAGCAGACGGTTCGCCATCCTTCAACAACACGCGGCTCGCGGAAAGATCCGCACTATCGCGGCGTACCATCGTCAACAACGCGGCTTCATTGATCTGGATCGGCACAAAATAACCTTCAAAGCCGCGCGTCAACAGGTTCGCGAGAGCGGGTATGGAAAACTCGATGGCAGGTTTTATTTCAAAGGAGGGCATCCTATGTTATGCCCGGATCATCGTGAGCAACATTTTGAATTTTTGCCGCGCCTTTAAAGCGTGCGGCTCATTCGCAGGCATGATGATCGCGTCGCCGGTTCCGAGAATAAAAGGCTGGCCGGAGATCGTCACCTCCGCTTCGCCCTCCAACACGTGTACCAGCGCGTCGAATGGCGCGGTGTGTTCGCTGAGTCCCTGTTCCTTGTCGAAGGCAAACAACGTTACATTGCCCGCGTCCGCCTTGGTGATCTGGCGGCTGACTACCGCGCCTTCCTGATAACCAGCCATTTCAGCCAGGCGCAAAACTTGTGATTTCGGTGGAGTTGACATGAGTTCCTTCTTGAAAGTGAGCAGGTCACACTTTGAGCGTGACCTGCTAGTGTTACTTGATTTCGATTTGATAAGTTGCGCTCTCGCGCGTGAAGCGCGTTGTTCCGCTCACCACAAGGAACGCCGTTTCGCCGCTCTTCAGCGAGATCGGGATTTCCGCCGTCTGGTCGTCGTTTACCGGGATCACCTGAACGCTTGAATCACTGCTGAGAACGAGAGACAGGCGGAAGGTCTGCGGGAGAACGTTTTGGACTCTCACGAATCCGTCGGCGGTCCAGCCTCCATCGTCCGCCTCAAAATCGGACTTGTAGTTGATCGCGTCAATTGAAACATCATCCAGCAACAAGCCTTCCCCGTTAACCGCCGCATCGGTGATGTATTCAAAACGGACAAACACCTTTTTGCCCGCGTACGCGGATAGATCGACGCTCTCCTCGATCCAGTCGTTGGTCACGCCGTTGTAGCCCCAGCCGAAGGAATTTCCCGATGGATCTTCGGACGTGCCGGAAGGCGTGGTGATGATCTGCCACGTCTTGCCGTCCTCGGAGACTTCGAGATAGAGATAGTCGTAATCCGTTTCAAGGTCATACCAGGTGCGGAATGAAAGCGTCACCGGTCCGCTGGCTTGTGTGAAATCAAACTCGTGCGTGAGGGTCATGTCCGATTCATCGCCCTTGTTTGACCAGAAGGCATAGTCGCCGGAATACGCATCCGCCGGCAGAAGATTGGTGATGGTGGAACCAGTGAAGGACAAGGTGTAATCGCCCGGACATTCAATCGCGATGTAATCCACACCATATTGGTGAACGTTGCGTGTGACCACGCTTTGCGGACAGGTGGAAATCGTCTCGGTGGCCGTGGCGCGGTTGGCCCCAGGGTAATTATGGTAAATGTAACGTCCATCCTCCACCGAGTCATCCAGCAGGAGATTGGTCACTGCCCAGTCCATGAAGAAATCGTCGGCTGAGATCGGCTGTCCGGTCAGGGCGTCAACCGCATCAATTTCGCGCAAGACATTTTCCACGCTATCGAAGCCGTTGGCCGGGTCACGCACGAGCGCCTTGGTGGCATCCTCGCCGAAGCGGTCGAGGAAATACGTGAGATACAAAAAGCCTGCGCCGTAATGAGGCGTTGTGGCATTCTGGTCATTCGGCCAGTCGTTGAGCTGCAGATC
This sequence comes from Chloroflexota bacterium, assembly GCA_016235425.1. GTDB lineage: Bacteria > Chloroflexota > Anaerolineae > Anaerolineales > Villigracilaceae > JAKOVF01. The sequence continues at coordinate 45,237 of JACRLC010000082.1, forward strand.
AGGATCGGAAATATAAAGCCAGTCGAAGCCGCCGGGATCATACTGGTTCAGGAATGCGGCCAGTTCGGAAGAACCTTCGTTCAACCACGAAGTTTCATTGAGGTCCTGGGACCAGTGGATCATGTGCTGGAATTCATGCGCCAGCACGCCGTAGGTAAATTCATCTCCGAGATTGGTGTTATCGGAATTGAACAGGAACATTTCGTGCGCATTGGAATATTCGTGCGCCAGCGGGTGGACTTCATCCGCAGAGGAAAAATATCCCGCAATCGACATGCCCAGCCCGCCTGCATAAAGGATATAAATGTGCTCGTCACTATCAATGCCGGGCGACCATTCACTGCCAAAGAACTCACGGTTGGTTGGATAAATTTTGGTCTCGAAGGCATCCGCAAGCGACTTCAACTCGCCCTCATCGTACGTCACGCCGTCTTCCACCCAGAAATACACGTGAGGCGTAACGTAACGCAGGGTGGCGTTCACTTCAAAATTCTCATTGGTTTCAACATTGGAAACCCAGAACGTATCCGTTTCATCAACCGTGCGCGGCGCGGCAGGCGCGGCCAGCGTTTTTGGAATATCACATTTGCCTTCCAAACGGCAGGCAAGTTCGGCCGGTTCATTCGGAGGGACGATCGTATTTTCAAGGATTTCAACCGTGCCTATTGAATTGGCGTCAATCGGCGGACGCGTCAAAGCCGGCGCGGGCGTAGCCGTTCCCTCGTCAAAAGGAAAATCGGGGGCATCGGCTGTCGGTGCAGCCTGGTTGAAGGAATAAAAGATGTACCCGCCAAGCCCAACAACGATAAGACAGATACAACACAGAGCCACAACGATGCCGCCTACGAGCGCTGTCATTGCAGGTTTTGAACTTTCCATATCGCCTCCTGGCAAAAATATTTTCCAATCGTACCGCAAATGTATGAATATGGGGTTAGGAATTTGGATGGATTGGATGAAAGCGGCTTCGATAGGATGCAAAAAAAGACGGCAGAAATTTCTGCCGTCTCAATGTTACGCGTCCACGTGCTGTTTCGTTTTTTTCGCATGCTTCTCGACGCGGAAAACGATCTTTTCCTGGCCCACGTCCACGACCACAACCGCGCCTTCTTTAAACTTGCCGCCGAGCAGCTCCACCGAAAGCGGACTCTCGACATGCTTTTGAACGGCTCTGCGAAGCGGACGCGCGCCGAAGGCGGGATCATACCCTTCCCTGGCGAGCCAGGCCCGCGCCGCATCCGTCAATTGGACCGTGATGTCGTGCTCGTTTAATCGGTCCTGTACTTCCTTCATTTGGAGCACCACGATCTGTTCCATCTGTTCCAGTGAAAGCGGCGAGAACATGATGATCTCGTCGATACGGTTGAGGAATTCGGGACGGAAAGCGCCCTTCAAAGCCTTTTCGATCTTATCGTGCGATTCGCGCTCTTCGTTATCCGATTTTTGGGTGAGGAAGCCGAGGGTGCCGCCTTTTTTCACATATTCGGTGCCCAGGTTCGAGGTCATGATGAGAACCGTATTGCGGAAATCCACAACGTTGCCCTGACCATCCGTCATGCGTCCGTCATCCAAAATCTGCAACAGCGCGTTCCAAACTTCGGGATGGGCCTTTTCGATCTCGTCGAACAACATCACGCGGTAGGGTCTGCGGCGAACGGCTTCGGTCAACTGGCCGCCTTCCTCATAGCCGACGTATCCGGGAGGCGCACCGAACAAACGCGAGACCGTGTGCTGTTCGCGATACTCGGACATGTCAATGCGGACGAGGGCCTCTTCATCATCGAACATGAACCACGCCAGCGCTTTCGCCAACTCGGTCTTGCCGACGCCGGAAGGACCGATGAAGATAAACGAACCAATTGGGCGTGACGGGTCCTTCAAACCGGAACGCGCCCGGCGGATCGCATCGGAGATGGCATGGATGGCTTCCTCCTGGCCGATGATGCGCTCGTGCAAACGCGCTTCCATGTGCAGGAGTTTCTCGGCCTCGGTCTCCATCATCTGTGTGACGGGGATACCCGTCCATTGATGCACGACCGATGCAATATCATCCACATCCACCACTTCATCGAGCTGGTGTTCCACTTCCCATTTGTCGCGTCGTTCAGTGTATTCCTGCTCAAGACGCAAACGCTCGGCTTTTTTCTGCGCGGCGCGTTCGTAATCGCGTTCGAGGCCTGCCTGCTCCTCTTCCGCATGAAGGCGGTCAACATCCGTCTTCATGGCTTTGAGATCGGGCGGCATGGAATACAGCGCTACGCGCAGTTTTGCGGCGGCTTCGTCCATCAGGTCAATGGCTTTATCCGGCAGGTGACGGTCGGTGACATAACGATCCGCCAGGCGGGCCGCGGCCACGAGCGCCTCATCCGCAAAGTGGACTTTGTGATGCGCTTCGTAACGGTCGCGCAAGCCCTGCAGCATCTTGATCGTATCTTCCACGCTCGGCTCTTCCACGTAAATGGGGGCAAACCGGCGTTCGAGCGCGGCGTCTTTTTCGATGTGCTTGTGGAATTCATCTAATGTCGTCGCGCCGATGCACTGTAGTTCGCCGCGAGCGAGCGCGGGCTTGAGCATATTGCTTGCATCCATCGCGCCCTGCGCCGCGCCCGCGCCGACCACGGTATGCAATTCGTCAATCATCAAAATGACATCGCCTTTGGCGCGTTGCACTTCCTCCATCACGGCTTTCAATCGCTCTTCAAACTCACCGCGGAAGCGTGACCCGGCTATCATCGAGCCCAGATCGAGCGCCACCACCTTCTTGCCGGAGAGAATTTCAGGCACATCGTTTGTAGCTATCTTTTGGGCCAAGCCTTCTGCAATGGCAGTCTTGCCCACGCCCGCCTCACCGATCAGCACCGGGTTGTTCTTGGTGCGGCGTGAAAGGATTTGGATGAGCCGCAGGATTTCATTGTCGCGGCCAATCACGGGGTCCAGTTTGCCTTCGCGGGCAAGCTGGGTCAGGTCACGCGAATATTTTTCGAGCGTGCGATAGCGCGTCTCGGCCTGCGGATCGGTCACGCGCTGTCCGCCGCGTAAATCCTGAATGGCGTCAAAGACCCGGTCGCGCGTGAGACCGGCGGACTCCAGAATACGCGCCGCGGGCGTGTTGCGCTCGGTGAGGATGGCGAGAAAGATGTGCTCGGTGGAGATGTATTCGTCTTTGAGGCGGTTGGCTTCCTCGTTCGCAAGGTCAATAATTCGCTTCACACGCGGCGTGATAAAGATTTGTCCTGCGCCGCCGCCGAAGATATTGGCTTTGGGGCTGGCGCGCAGGGTGGCGTCGAGGCGTTCGGTCAGGGCCTCGGCGTTTACATTAAGTTTCTCCAGAATCTGGGGAATCACCCCGCCGGGCTGTTCGATCAACGCCAGCAGGATGTGTTCGGTGTCTATTTGGTTGTGTCCGTAACGCTGGATGATTTCCGCCGCTCGCTGGGCGGCCTCCTGCGCTCTCTCGGTAAAACGATCAAATCGCATCATAAGATTATCCTCCGTAGGACAAAATGACACCCTTCGACAGGCTCAGGACGGGTTTTGTCCTACACATGCGGGCATTATAACAAAATTGGGATTGGCAGATTGTCTACGGGGCATAAGAGAAGTGTAAGATTTAACGGCTATAATTGCCGCATGGCATCCATCAGCATCCCGGCACGCGGCGAGGCTCACGCCAACCTGCGTCCCCTCAACATCCTGCGCGACCTGCCTCACGTGGCCGATCTCATCGAGCTTTGCTTCTCATCCACGATGGACAGCGAGAGCCAGCAATACATCAAGGACATGCGCCGCGCCGGGCATGACAATTCATACCTGCAATGGATCAGCCGCACCGCCGAAACCACCTCCCTGCCGCTCACCGGGTATGTTTGGGAGGAAGACGGCAAAATCGTGGGCAACGCCAGCCTCATTCCTTTTAAGCACAAAAAACAGCGCGTTTATCTCATCGCCAACGTGGCCGTCAACCCGGATTTTCGCCGCCGCGGCATCGCACGCGCCCTCACCGAACGCGCCATGATCCATGCCCGCGAAAAGAAGGCGGATTCAGTCTGGCTTCACGTCCGCGATGACAACCCGGGCGCGGTCAAACTTTATACGGACCTCGGCTTCGTCGAACGCGCGCGGCGCACCTCCTGGCAGTCTTCGGGAGACGCCACCGCGCCTCAACTGCAGACCGACATTTCCGTCACAAAGCGGCATTCACGCTGGTGGTTCACCCAGCAAAACTGGCTCTCCCGCCTCTACCCGGACCATTTGGCCTGGCACCGTAACTGGGGCTTCAACGCCCTTCGGCCGGGTCTGTGGAACTGGTTCTATTTATTATTCGTGGACATGAACATCTGTCAATGGGCGGCGGTAAAAGGAGAGAAGCTGGAGGCCGCGCTTTCGTGGGTCCCTTCGGGGCGGGCAGAATCCATTTTCATCGCGGCAGGCCCACGGTCCGACCCCGATGCGGTGACTGCGCTGCTGTTGCACATCCGGCGCGTCCTGTTCTACAATAGATATTTGTCGCTCGAATTTCCGTCAGGAGAATTCGACCAGGCCATCCAAAAGGCGGGTTTCAAATCCATGCGAACATTGATCTGGATGGAAACCGGTAAAGCAACCTCGTGAGTTCTTCTGCGTATTACTATCGAAAGGAGATAGAATGACAAAATTCTTTTTGCGTTGGGCAATTAACGTGATCGGGATTTACATCGCAGTGTTGATCGTCCCCGGAATTGATTTCACCGGCGAATGGACGGGGTTTTTGTGGCTGGCGCTTATCATGGGTTTGCTGAATGCACTGGTGCGTCCCCTGCTTAAACTTCTCACCTGCCCGCTGATCGTGTTGACCCTGGGCTTGTTCACATTGTTGATCAACACCTTTATCTTCATGCTCACTACAAATATCGGCCAATCCTTCGGCATCGGTGTTGCGGTGGATGGGTTTTGGTCCGCGTTCCTCGGCGGGCTGGTCGTCAGCGTTGTGAGCATCGTTCTCACACTGATCTTGAAGGACGAGTTGAAGGGGAGAAAGTAAAAGGAAAGACAGCAAACAAAAAGGTGACAGTCATTCCAAAGATGCTGTCACCTTTTTTATTTAATGTGCAAAGCCGAGGCAGCCAACATTGTGTAAATCAAGCCGGAATTATTTGCCAGCAAAAGTGAGAGGAACACAAGCAGGGTGACCTGAAACCACCTGTGAGCAGAGAGTTCCTTCCAGGCAAGCGCGAGAAAAAAGACAACGGCATATGTCCAGTTGGCCGAATACAAAAATACATCTTTGCCGTAGCGGAGATGAAGAGCAAGATTGAAGAGAACGATCAGGATGAAAGCGAGGGGAAAGGCATTGTCTTCCTTTTTCAAGTTCTTCAAGAAAAGCAAGCCGCCGAGGACAAGCAGGGCCAGCCAGAAAAAAGCGGCGACCAACCCAGGCAGGGTTTCATATTCGCTCAATTGCAGGGGATCCGCTTTGAATATCCAAACTTTCAGGAAGGGAATTTCCTCCTGCAAAAGGAGCGGATCGGGTGCGACAATGCTGTGAAAGGCCATCACGCGTACGACCGCCAGGGCACGATCCACGCTGGGAGAAAAAGTATTGTCCGCTTCGGCATTCAAACTGGATAGGTCGAAGAAGTATGGGTTTGCATCCGGGTAAATGAAATTGTTCAGCAAAGTAAGCGGGATGGTAAAGAGGGCAACGAGAAGACCGTATTTGATCCATCGCTTAAAATCGCGTTTGACAACAATAAAGCCGATCATGGTTTGGGCAAAGTTCGTGAGCGTGATCCCAATGGCGGCAAGGCCCACGAGAACAAAAGCAAGCAACGATTGGCCGCGGCCTGCGCCGGAATCGACTTTAGGCTTCAGCAACAGCACAAAGAAAAATATCTGCACAGCGGCGAGGAAGATGTATGTTTCGATCAGGGAGCCGAAAACCAGGTGCGCGGCGGAAGCGCCAAGAATGGAGGCGATCAATAAGGCATACAATGAATTACCACTCGTTCTCTTCACAAAATGCCAGGCAAGGAACACGCACAGCGCGCCCACCCACGCGGCGAGGAGAAACGCGGCGGACAGTCTGTCTCCCTTCAAAAAAAATGAAACAAACGCCACAAGCGGGCGGATCAACAACAGCACAAAGGGATGTACCGAGCGCCAATAATAATCGTGCCAGTTTTCGGTGGTAAAACGCAAACGCCAGAGCAAACCATCTGAATCAAAGAAAATATCGTCCACATCGAAGACGGGGCGGTTGAAAATGGAAGCAAGGATCAGGTAAACAGAAAAGAAGAAAGCCGCGGCGGCGAGGCCGGGTAAATTTTCATCCAGGAATTTGAAGAGCCTCGTTCGTTCTATTTCCCTCTGTTTGACCATGCCCAACGTCCAGGACAGGGCGGGCAGGGCAATAAGACTGCCGATCCCAAAAGCTGCGAATTGGTTTTCTTCCAGCAGAAAATATCCCGCGTCAAACAAACGATGGAACCGGCCCGCCATCCCAAACATTGCAGCAACGAAGACGAGCAGAACGCTGAATAAAATGAGCGCAAGGGAAAAATCACCGCGCCGGTTTTTGGCAAGCCATCCCGCCCGGCCAAGCAAGTGATACAAAAACAGCCCCACACCCATCTGGAATAAAAACGCGAGCAAAACGATTTCAAGCGGCGCGGCATAAAAATTACCCAGAAATCCGGACAAAAAAAAGTTGATGGGGATAACCAACGCCCACGCCAGGGACAAACGAGGATTCATCGATCTCAATTTTAGCCGCCCTGAGAAATGAACGGGGAAACCGTTTCAAGGATAAAAGCAAAAAACTGCCACTGGTTATATGCCAGCAAAATTAGGAACAAGGATAATCCCGCCTGAAACCAGCGATTCTTTGCCAGTGGAGCAAGGCCAAGCGCGACGAAAAATACCAGCGCGTATGTCCAATCCGGCGAATAGAGGAATGGTTCGTAGCCGTAGTTCAGGTGAAGCGCGAAGTTGAAGATGAGGCACAACGCGAATGCCAGCGCGAGGTCCGCTTTGCGGGTGCGGGTGAGATTCCACGCGAACAAAATCCCTGCAACGAGCAATAACACAGCCCAAGCCATCACAAGGATATTTCCGAGGCCGTTGTAGGAACTGAACAGAAAACCATCCGGTGAAATCTTGAAGAAATTGAAGCGCGGGAAGGTTCCTCCCACTTCGGCAGTGAAGACGAACGGACGCGGCGCAATGACGCTGTAAAGCAATATCGTGCGGATGAGCAGCATCACGCGTCCAATTGCCCTCCACGCCGGGTCTTGAAAAATGGATATGGCAAATTCCTCTTCCGCCTGCGCATCGGACGGGAGGAAGAAAAGCCTGCTGGAGGGATACCAGGCGGCATGGGTCATGCTGAGAAGCACACCGATGGAAACGGCCAGCCCGCCAAAACGGATCATGTCCTTCCAGCGGGGACGGGAAACGACAAAGCCAATGAAGCTTTGGATGAAATTTGTGAGCGTAATGCCGAAGGTCAACAAGCCAAGGGCAGCCAGGGGACCGGTCGCTTCTTTGTGCGTTTGGAGCAGGAGGAAGAACGCGATCAACGCGGCGGCGGAGAAGATATAGGATTCGACAATCGAGCCGAAGACAAGGTGGGAAGTGGAAAGTCCCAGCAATGCGGCGACCAGGAAAGCATAGACGCGATCCTGAAACTGGTTCCTGATGAATGCCCAGGCGAGGAAGACACACAGCCCGCCCGCGAGGGTGTTGAGCAGAATGGCTGTGAGCGCAAAATTACGCGTGAAGAGATTGACCACCCAACCCAGCGGACGAAAGACAAAATACGCAAATGGATGCGGACCGCGCATTTCCATCTCGTATCCATCGGGGGCGGAGATGCGCGTCATCCAGGAGGAGTTATCGGCGTCGAGGTAGTTGTCAACCGTGTCGATTGCGGGGTTGTTGAAACGCAGGCCGAAATAGGTATAAACGATGATGAAACCCAAGGCTAGGAGGAGGCCGGGCCATTGCTCACGGAGAAATGACGATCGCCACTTTGAAAAGCTCGGTGTCCGCTCAAGATGGATGGCTTCGCGCTGAGCGGAGGGAGGACGCGTTCTCCGTCCAAACGTAGTCGAAGCGCGTGTAACTTGCAAAGCTAAAAATTGTATGAAACCGTCCTTCGACTGCGCTCCGCTCCGCTCAGGACGAATTTTCGACTGCCACTTCGACGAGCTCAGTGTCCGCTCAGGACGAATTTTTGACTGCCGCTTCGACGAGCTCAGTGTCCGCTCAGGACGAAAATATCCAAGCCATTCAAAGGTCAAATAACCGGCGGCGGCGGTGGGAAAAAAGACGAGCAGAATTTGATCAGGAAGCGGGCGTTCGAGCAGATTCAAAAAGGGGATATTAAACGCAAAGGCCAGCGCCAGTCCAATCAGGGTGCTGAGGAAAAGCCTGAGGGGGAGATTCATTTTGTGAAACGGAAGCAGGTTTGAGGTCCGATCAAGAAGCGCCGTAGAAGGGAGCGAGTCCGCGCATGACAACGAAGAGGAACCAAAGGTTGTTGACCATCAACATCAGCAGGAAAATCGTCAAAACAGATTCAAACCAGCGCTTCCCGGCGAGGTTTGCAAATGCGAGCGCCGCGAAGAAAACCAGCGCGTACGTCCAGTAGGGTGTGTAGAGGAAGAGTTCCGTGCCGTAGTTCATGTGCAGGAGATAGTTGAATGCGAGAATGCCCAACAAGCCCAACATGAGCGGCAAATGCGGCGATGAACGCAGGTTTTTGAAGAATTGGAAAAAGGCACCGGCAAGCAACAGGAGCCAGAGGGCAAGGGGGACATACGCGAGACCGTCGTACCAGGCGTAGATGTGGTCGTGGGCGTCGTAGGTCTTGAGGTCAATGATGGGATCGGTGGTCTTGCGCGTGTAATCTTCGATGGGCGTGGGAGCCACAACCCCGTAGAGAAACATGGTACGCCCGACGATTCCCGTTTTTTCAACGATGCGTTCCGGCGAGTCTTTGTAAATGGGTTTTGAAAAGCGCGCTTCAAAGGCAAGGTCTGCCGGGACGAAGAAGAAGGTCTGGTTGCCGGGATAAAGCACGCTGACAAAGGCCGTGAGCGCGATGCCTGCCGCGAGGACAACAACGCCATAATAGACGAGCTTCCAAAAACCGAATTTCTTGAAGAACAGTGCGATCATGCCTTGCGCGATGTTGGTAAGCGTGACACCGAAAACAAGCAGGCCGGCAGGCACAAGCACGGAAAAACGTTTTTCATCGGCCTGAACGAGGAGCAGGAAGAAGATCAGCGAGGTCATGCCAAAGACGTAGGTCTCGGTAAGCGAACCGAAGAGCAGGTGCGCGGCAGCTGCACCGAGGAGTAATGCAAAGAGGAAGGCGTAAGTCTCTTTTTGCGTGGCGCGCTTGATGAACATCCATGCCATTAACACACACAGCGCACTCATCGCGGCAATGACGATCATGGGCGCAAGATACCATTTATCGGCCATGAACAATCCCACAAAAGCGACGAGAGGGCGCAGGGTGATCAACACCAGCGGATGCACGGCGCGGTTGACATCATGCCCTTCGGGCAGGCCGAGAATGGACATCCACGGGCCTGCGTCCGCTTCAAAGACGATGCTGTTGATGCTGAAGGTCGGGTGGTTGAGGGCGCGCGCAAGGATCAGGTTGACAAGGAAGAACATGCCCGCCGCGTACAGGCCAGGAAGGTTTTCTTTTATGAAGGTGAAAACGCGCGTCTGTTTGAAAGACTCGTACAGCCCACGCGCTTCGAATTGCTCCAGGGCGGCCAATCCCCACGCGCCCGCCACCAGCGCTCCGGCAAAGAAGATACCGGTCAACGGTGCGGAGATCAAAATATACTCCATGAAAAACACTGATGGGAATTGCGCGCTGGCAAACACGATCGCGACGAAGAATACAGGCAGGGCAAATACCAGCAAAACGTTCAATCCACTGCTGAGGAAACCGTCACGAAAAGAATGCGCGGCGCGGCGGACGAGATAAAATCCGCAGACACTGCCTGCCAGGGTCAAAAGCACGGTGAACAGAAGCACGTTGAACGGCTTTACCAATACGCCGTCCAAAAAGCCGACCGATAAATAGGCAAAGATCAAACTCAGGATGAACCCGATCAGGTAATGTGTCATGGAGTGCCCGGCGCGCATCCGTTCGACGGCGGGCGCGGCGGGAAGCATGAATCCCCAAAGCACCACCGCCACGGCAAACATGCCAAGATAATACACGCGTGAAACCGCGCCCGGTAAAACAGCCACGATTGCGCCGAGCACTGCCGCCAGAGCGAAAGCGGCCAGCACACCGACCTGTCTCTGTTTCAGCCAATTCCAAACTGCCGGGAAAGCCTGGAACAAAATAAATGCGATGGCAAGCGCGGGCACTGCCACCAGAAAAGCGCGGTCGCTGAGTGTTTTGTAACCCGAATAATCAAAGTAAATGACCGCCGCGGAAAAACTGGCGATAAGCGCGAGAAATAAACTCACCCCCGCCCTGAACGCAAACTGCAGCACTTTCATTCAACAATTCTCCAAATTGCCCTTCGACTTCTTCAGGGCATAGAATCAATTCTCATTCGCCGCCTGATATAACCCCGGCAAATCGCCCGCTGAAGCGGACATGCGCGCGGCGCGCACGATAGCCTGTGACAACGCCTCCGCCGCGAACGCGCCGACCGTTGAAATGTCGGCCTGGTGACCGCCAGTGGCGAGCGCGAAAACCGCATCGCCATCCAACATGGTATGCGCCGGGCGGACGGCGCGCGCGATGCCATCCTGCGCCATCTGCGCGACCTTCGTCATCTCGGTCTTATTCAGCGACGCGTTGACCGCGACCACGCCGATGACTGTATTTGCCTTCGTCGCAAAGTTCAGCACCGTGCGTCCGAGGAACGTTTTCATCAATTCCATCGTGTCGGCGAAATAATTCGACGCGCCAAACTGCATCGGGCCAACCTTTGCGGACCTCACACCCGCGATGATCCCGCCGGTCTTTGGATCGACGACATCGCCAAACGCGTTGACCACGACCAGCGCGCCAACGATGAGCCCCTTACCGATGGAAATACTTGCGCTTCCAATCCCGGACTTCATGGCCTGCTTCTGCCCAAAAATCTTTCCCACACTCGCGCCTGATCCTGCCCCCGCGTTGCCCTCGGCCACTGCCTGTTTCGAGGCGTTCGCGCAAGCCGCATAGCCCATCTCTGCCGTGGGACGAATGTCCGCGCGGCCAAGGCTCAAGTCATACAGAATCGCCGAAGGGACAATCGGCACGCGCGCCGCGCCCGTGTTGAATCCGATCTTGTGTTCTTCGAGATAGCGCATCGCACCGGAGGCGGCGTCCAGGCCGTAAGCCGATCCGCCCGCGAGCATCACTGCATGGACCTTTTCGACGAGATTGACCGGGTCGAGCAGGTCGGTCTCGCGCGTGCCGGGCGCGCCGCCGCGCACGTCCACGCCTGCGGACGCGCCTTTGCGGCAGATGACAACCGTGCAGCCGGTGAGGGCTTCGTCATCCTGCGCGTGGCCTACTTCGATACCGGGTACGTCGGTGATGGAGTTGTTGAGTTTCATGGCGAAATATTGGAGTCCAATATCTCCCGACATTGGATCGAAATCTGGAGATTTCGGACTCCAGAGTCTATCTCAAACTGCGCGCGAGTTCGATAAACTCAGTCCATTCTTCTTCAAAAAAATGCACGGTGACGTTGTTGAGTTCGATGTGATAGGTGGTCTCGCCATCGGGTTCTTCGGCTTTCCAAACGAGAAAGTTCTCGGTCTCGGCCAGGGTCTCGGTACGGGGTTCGCTGTTATTGTTGGACATGGGGTTCTCCTTGGTGGGTTTTAACGGAAATAACAAAAGGGTGGATTATTTATCTTTAGCGCGCTTCAGGCGAAGGGTCCTCAGGAAGCGGCGGATGGGAACGAGAAAACGCGATCCCGGAGGCGGAGGCGGTTGGCGAAGTTCCTTTTCGGGCCACGGGTCGAGGTCCAGCAATTTCCGCATGGTGTATTGCCAGAAGAGCGCCACAGTGGCGAGGATGGGCGCGGCTACTACAACGCCGAGAATGCCCAGCAGGTTGGCCGCAACGATGGCCGCCACCAGGACCGCCGCGGGATGCACTTTGAGGGCGCTCGATAGAATGCGCGGGGACACGAAGTTATCGAAGATTTGATCCACGATGAGCGCGAGGACCAGGACGAGCAATGTGTAATAGAGCGGTTCGAGGCCGAACAATTTGTACTCTTGAAAATAGGCCACCAGAACCAGAACCAGCCAGTTAAGCGCCGGGCCAACGTACGGCACGAAACGCGCCAGCCCCGCCAGGAAGGCAAGGCCGATGGCATAACGCACACCGAGAACGCTCAAGAGGACGGTGTAAACACTGACTGCAAGGAAGAAGATGATGATCTGCCCGCGCAGGAAGGCGTTCCAGATGCGGCCAAGTTCGCGGCCTAGGCGTTCAAAATCATGTTTATAGCCGGGGATTTCAACGTTGATGATGCGGTCGCGTAATCCTCCGCTTTCAGCCATTACGAAATAAGAGACGAGCAGGACGAAGAGCATCCAACCGAGGAAGTTGGCCGCGCTCCCGGCTACAGTGCCAAGTAAAGTCCCGGTGCGGCTCAAGAGCGGCTGGATCATGCCAAGCACCTGACTGCTGAGGTCTTTTAGATCGAGAGCGCTAAAGTCAATTCTAAACGGGCCGAATTGATAAACCTGCCCGGAGAATTGCTCGATCAATAGCGGGAGTCTCTTCAAGCCGTCCTGCACGATGGTAACCACACTTTGCACTTGCTGGACCAATCCAACCCCGCCGAGTGTAAGCAGACCAAGCAACAAGACAATGATCAATAAATAGATCACGCCCACGGAAGCATTCCACGAAAAATGCAGTCTGCGCTGGAGAAAACCGGCAATCGGATGAAGCAAATACGCCAGGACCAGCGAGATCAAAAGCGGGCTGATAATGAACTGGAATTTGATCAGCAGGGCGGCAACGACCGCGACAATGGTCAGCGCAATAACCAGTTTTGTGGTTGATCCCCAGGATGGGGAACCCGGTGTTTGTGGTTCAGTCATATTAATGTGTCCGTATAAGTTGTCTCATTTGATTTTAGCCAAAGATGATTGATTTTACAATATTAAACAAAAATACCCCGCGAGTTCTGCTCGCGGGGTATGGAATATATCGGCTAAGGGCAGCCTGCAATGAATGGGAAGAACACACACCAGCGATAGGTCGCGTCCACCCAGGAGAAGAAACCCACGCAGGCACAAATGAATAGAAGCACACCCGCACCGATGAAGATGGGCAACATATTGGTCTTCTTCGCAGGAACGGCAGGAGCAGGTGTGTAACCGGGGCTGGCGGTCTGCACAGGAGCAGGCGGAGGAGGAGGAGCCACACGCGCCGATTTGCGCGAGGAGGCAATGGTGGCGCCGGGGTCCATATTGATGGCGTCATACATCAGCACGATCTGCTCGCCAAGGGAAACAACATCTCCAGGTTTCAATACCACCGGCCCAGCCAGTCGTTGTCCGTTTACGAAACTGCCGTTTGTGGAACCCAGATCTTCGAGTACGTATTTCCCGCCCTGAAAAGTGAGGCGGGCATGCCTGCGGGAAACTTCTGCGTCGTTAATCGCCACACCATTGGATGAATCACGACCGATGGTAAGCTGATCGCCTTCCAGAGGAAAGGTCACACCGGGCGTGGGGCCTGACCGCATCACGAATTGAAACTGAGACATCTTCTCCTCCAAAATCAAAAGTGATTTTGCCTAGTTTAAGGGCTTCATGCAAAAAAGTCAAATCCAACAAATTGGGGATGCCAGTGTTGGGTCAATCGCGGCGCGTTTGCGTTCTGGTGTGCCTGGGCAGGATCACTGTAAAAACCGTCCCCACCCCCACTTTGCTCTTGACTTCCATGCGTCCGGCATGTCCCTGAACGATCTGTTTGCAAATGGACAGTCCCAGCCCCGTGCCCAGGGCCCTGGATTCGTGCTCGCGTACCCGATAAAACTTCTGGAACAAATGCGGCAGTGATTCTTCAGGAATGCCCACGCCCGTATCCTGCACATAAATCGACATTTCGGACTCGGTCGCTTCGGCCCGCACCATCACGGTTCCATTCGGACGGTTGTATTTGATGGCATTGCTGATTAAATTCAACAGGACCTGTTTGATCTTGTCGCGGTCAGCCTCGAGCAGGGGAAGCCCCTCCGGCGATTCAATTCGGACCTGGATATTGTCTTCCACTGCTTTGGAAGTCATCACATCCTTGCATTCGTACATCAAGTCCGCGATGCTGAAACTTGACTTGCGGAATTGCACGCGCCCCGATTCCAACCTTGCCAGGTCGAGGAATGACGAAGCCAGCGCATTGAGCCGCATCGTTTCCCCGTGAATATTGTTGATGATCTGGTCACGCTGTTCCTGAGACATCTCCGGCCGCAGAAGCAAATAAGTGGCGGTGCTCAGCGAGGCAAGCGGCGTACGCAACTCGTGGACAAATTCCGAGATCAAATCCGATTGCTGGAACAGGCGCGCGTTTTCAATCGCCACAGCCGCCTGCGCCCCCAGCACCAGGAGCAGGGATTCGTCGGCGTCGGTAAATTTTCCCTTTTGTTTGTTGATGGTTTCCAGCACGCCCACGATCTTATTCTTCGTGATCAACGGCACGCCTAGAATGGACTCAGTGGAAAATCCCGTGGCCTGCTCCACTTCACCGAAGAAGCGCGGGTCGTCATGCACGTTGGTGATCCGCACCGGCTTGCGATTATTCAAGATCCATCCCGCAATACTCCCCTCCAACGGAACGATAATCCCGCGGCGCGTCGGTTCATCTATGTTGGTGGAAACCTGGAAATATAACTGGCGCGCGGCGTCATCGTACAAAAGGATTGACGCCGCCTCGGAACCGCTCACTTCAGCCGCGGCGTGGACAATGCGCGAAAGCAGGACATCCAGATCGAGGGTGGAAGCAAGATCGCGGGCAATATCGATCAGGCGGCGATAACCGTCGAGCCGCTCGGTTTTGATCTCAGCCATGCAATGCTCTTTCTGCAATTGCGGGAATGATGTCGGCTACGTTTTCCATAATCGCTACATCCGCGCGCACATTCAAATATGTGGGGGAGTTATTGACAATGATCAAGTGCGCGCCGCGGTCGAGCGCCTGCATCGGCAGGCCTGCCACAGGCAGTACTTCAAGAGACGAACCGGCAACCAGCATCAGGTCGCACTGGCGGGCATCACGCTGGGCATGCAGCCATGCGGATTGCGGCAACTGCTCGCCAAAAAGGATCACATCAGGCTTGAGCACACTCCCGCACTTTGGGCAATGAGGGATCTCTCCCTTTTCCACGAACAGCGTGAGGTACGAAGCCGCGTCCACCTGATGATAACACTGTGAGCAGGTCAGTGTGAGCATGGTACCGTGCATTTCTATTACATTTTTTGAACCTGCTTTTTGGTGAAGCGCATCTATATTCTGTGTGATGATCGTCTGGATGCAACCCGCCTGTTCCAGTTCCGCCAGCGCAAAATGCGCGGGGTTGGGTTGGGCACAAAAAATCTGACTTGCCAGCGGGCGAAACCACTGAAAGAATTTCTCCGGCGCGATGCGAAAGGTGTTGAGCGAAGCAACCTCCAGCGGCTCATCGCGGGACCATAGACCCGTCCCCTCCGAACGAAAATCGGGAATCCCCGAAGGCGTGGAAAGACCGGCGCCCGTCAGCACAACAGCGCGCTTGGCCTGGCGGAACAAGTCCGCCGCAAACTCAATTGCAGTCTGCGTCTGGGGAGAGAAAAAAGTCATCGCGCCTTTTCGCGCTCAAGGATCAAATCTGCAATTTTCAGGAACTGCTGGGAGGTAATATTGGTCGGCTGGCAAACAACAGCCGGTGTCTGCATACGCGCCGCCTGAAGGAATAATTCGGGCGCGGGCGTAAGCGTAATGGAAATCGAATGCCCAAGCCTGTCCTGCACCTGGCCCCAGGGCATCTGCGCTTCGGAACGGACGCGATTGTTGAGCACCGCGATGATCCCCTTGCGGTTGATTCCCATCGCGGATATCTCATCGATCAAAAACTTGGATTGTTGAATGGTGTTCGGCGCACCTTCCAAAACCACGATACGCTCGTGACACATCGGAAGGATTTTTTGCACAAATAGCGGCAGACCAACCCCAAGGTCCAGGACAACGAAGCGAGCCAGTGCCGCAAGGCGCGTCACCAGCACTTCGTAATTGTTCACTTTCGAGGTTAGAGCAACTTCACGCGGGTTTTCAGAAGCCAGTAAAAGTTTCAATCCCGAACTATGCGGAGATAATGACGCCTGTACCTTTTCACGCGTCACTTCCACCGGGCTTCCCTGCAAAATCTCGGTCAAGGATTTTTGATTCGGCGCGCCGAGGTCCAATCCCAATGTGCCTTGTCCCGGAGTCAACTCAGCCAGGATCACATCAGCCTGCGAACGGGTAAAGAGACTGGCCGCCAGGTTCGCCGCAATCGAGGAAACACCCAACCCGCCGCGTGGACCCAGCACACCAATCACAAAACCATGCTGTTCGAGCGTCGCTGTGGTAATCTCGGTATCTTTTGGAACTGCACGCGCCAGCAAAGCCTTGACGTGCGCCTGCAATTCGGTGGGATGAGTTGGCTTGGTAAGATAATCATCCGCCCCCACCTCGAAGCCGGTCACCTTATCGTCCAACTGCGTTTTAGCAGTAAACATCAGAATCGGTGTGGAAACGGTAGCCGGGTTTTTTCGCAGACGGCGGGTCACTTCGTAACCATCCATGTCCGGCATCATCACATCTAAAAGAATTAAATCGGGTCTTTCTTCCAGCGCCTTGGTCAGCCCCTGTTCGCCATTCGTAGCCGCGCTAATTTGATACCCCTGCCGTTGCAACATCAGACCGACAAGTCTCAGAGTATCAAGATCATCATCAATGATAAGGATTTTTTCGGCCATTTTTGCCTCGATAGGTTGTGTACAGTCTAGCACAAAGGTCAGTTTCGGGCAAGATTTCCAACGAAATGTCAATCGTCCTATGCTATAATGCAAATCCAGCACGGGAAAAGTCCCTGTGCTTTCCGGGGATGACAGGCTTCGACGGGAGAGGCTGGTCCCGGAATGCGAGCCGAGCGCGCGCCGAACTCGTAAAATCAGCGCAAACCTTAAGTGCCAACCGCACTTCCTACGCTGCTATGCCCCTCGCTGCATAAGCGAAACATAACAGTACAGTCTCCTCGATGAGGCTGCGTCCACCGGCCCCGTTCTCCACCCGGTGACGGACTGGGCGAAACAATGATGGAGTGCCGCGCATGACTCTGCTAAATGCGCCTAAGACCAGCAGATGGCTGCTGGGTTACCTGCCCGCCGAGATCCCAGTGGTGACAAACTTCGGCAGGCTACGCTCGTAGATTTCCGAGGGTCGATTCTTTCGGACGCGGGTTCGATTCCCGCCATCTCCACACTTGTTCGACCAGCAGTATAACTGCTGGTCGAAATCGTTTAAACGGAGCATTATGAAAAAAATCT
This sequence comes from Chloroflexota bacterium, assembly GCA_016235425.1. Classification (GTDB taxonomy): domain Bacteria; phylum Chloroflexota; class Anaerolineae; order Anaerolineales; family Villigracilaceae; genus JAKOVF01. The sequence continues at coordinate 62,782 of JACRLC010000082.1, forward strand.
TCCTGATTGGACTTCTCGCCCTCACAGCCGCCTGCCAAACAGCGACATCCACCCTCGCGCCTGAATCCACCCCAACCGCCCCGCCTCAGACTCCGACCATGCCTGCCACCGTTCCCCCTGCTCCCACCTTCACCCCAACATCTCTCCCAACCCCCGTCCCACAATATTTCACCGATGAATTTGACTCAACGCTCGGCGCGTGGTCTTCCTTCCTCACCAGCGGCGAGACATCTCCACAAATTGGCTTTGAAAACGGTTCCCTGCAACTGGCATTTTCATCGCCTCACACCTGGTTTTATGCAATTCACAACGCGCACGATTACGAGACAGCTCACCTGGACGCAAAATTCAACAGTTCAGGCAACCAGCCGGTAACCACCGGCTTGATATGTAACTATAGTGAAGCAAACGGATGGCTTGAATACAATTTTTCCACTGATGGAACCTACAATATTCTGCGCGGCCAATGGGTTGCGACAGGGATTGCCCAATATCTACCCGTCATAAATGATGGCTCTGAATATCTCACACCGGAAAGAACCGATTACGAGATCGGCATTACCTGTGAGCCAAAGACCCTCTGGCTTTACATCAACGGCAAACTCTTCCGCAAACTGGACATATCCCATTTTGAACTAACGGGTGGAAAAGTCGGCATCGCCGCGGCGGTATTCGAGAATGTACCCGTCACCGCATATTTTGAATGGTTTAAAGTAAGCAAGCCAACTGAATAATTCAATGATTCACCCATTCCGCAGGTACTTCAATTCACTGTATAATTTATGCGGCTTACGTCGAATCCCTTCCCGAAAGGATTTACGGAGGATACCATGTCAAGACATACTGGTCCTTGGGGAATAATCTTCTTTCTACCCGCCACACTTGCGATCATCCTGGCCTGTTCCATATCAGTCCCAACTCCCAATAACCCTCCAGCTTACGATCCCACGGTGGCCGCGCTTGAGTTCCAGGCTACGGCCATGTCATTGCAATTGACACAAGCCGCTGTTGGCGCACAGGCTGTACCCACACAACCGCCTCCCATCCAGCCAACTGTCTCATCCGAGCCATTACCAACTTTGCCGTCCTCCACCGCAGCTGCAACACCGGTTGCAGAGGCACAAAGGTTTTTTACAGAAGAATTCAATACGGATGTAATAAACTGGACTACTTTCCTGACCAGTGGCCAGAAGAGTGTCCTCGAGCAGTATGTCAAGAATGGTTTCTGGGTCTTCGATCTGGGCGGGAGGGATATGTATGTCTACTCTTTGTATGAGCCTGAAATTTATGGGGACGTCCGAATTGACCTGCGGGCGGAAAACCGCGGTGATAATACCAACAACATCAGCGTCATATGCCGCTATGATGAAAAGGGAGGCTGGTACGAATTCAATATGTACAACAGCGGCCTCTACGATATCTTCTATGGAAGGTGGAAATCCAGCGGTACTCAAGCCTCTTACACCCTGCTCGAAGACGGGGGATCGAATGCGATCCACCAGGGCAAGACCTCCAATGAGTACACGGTGATCTGCAGTGGCAGTACTCTATCCCTCTTCATTAACGGCCAGGAAACCCGGACCGTTAATGAGAGCCTGTTCAAACTGCACGAAGGTAAAGTGGGCATCGGAGCGTCATCATTTGATCGCCTGCCTATCCGCGTGGATTTTGACTGGGTTAAGATCAGCGAACCGTAGGTGGAAAAGGCTTTATCGCATGGACCTTCATCTCCTTTCCTGAATCCAGGAAAGGAGATCTTTTTTTTCATTGATATAACTCGACTTTTGCAGCACATTACCAGCCAAATACTCCAACAACCAGACAAAAAGGGGGAGCAGTTGTACAATTCGTAACGATCCCGATTCTGGAGGTGCAACATGCTACCTTTGGTGGAATTTCCTGAACTGGTGCAA